>CANQTV010000010.1 GCA_947626875.1 uncultured Clostridia bacterium
TTACAACCAAATAAAATGCAAGTAGAATTTATAAATAATCTAAATAAGTTAATAGAAGAAGGAGAAGAAAGAGCATTATTAGTATCAGCAACTGGAACTGGAAAAACATATGCTTCTGCATTTGCATTAAGAGAGAATAATCCAAAAAAAGTATTATTTTTAGTTCATAGAGAACAAATTGCAAAACAAGCAATTGAAAGCTATAGAAAAGTTTTTGGTAATACAAAAACTATGGGATTATTATCAGGAAGCTCAAAAGATTTTAATACTGATTATTTATTTGCAACTATGCAAATGATGAGCAAAGAAGAAATTTTTACTAAGTTTGAAGAAGATGAATTTGATATAATTGGTGCAAGCAGTTATCAAAAAATTATTCAATACTTTAACCCAAAACTTTTATTAGGAATGACAGCTTCACCTGAGCGAACAGATGGATATGATGTATATAAAGTTTTTAATCATAATATAGCTTATGAAATAAGATTAGAACAAGCATTAGAAGAAAATTTATTATGTCCATTTCATTATTTTGTAATTACAGATATAATATTTGAAGATAAAGATGAAAGTATAGAATTGAAGGATTTTTCTAAATTAACAAGTGATGAAAGAGTAAATTACATTATAAAACAAATTGAATTTTATGGTCATTCAGGAACATCAATAAATGGATTAGTTTTTTGTAGTTCAAAAAGTGAAGCAAGAGTTTTAAGTGAAAAATTTAATGAAAAAGGTTATTTTACAATAGCTTTAACTGGTGAAGATTCACAAAAGAAAAGGGAAGAAGCAATTAATAGGCTAACATCAAAAAAGGTTGATGAGAAAATTGATTATATTTTTACGGTTGATATTTTTAATGAAGGCGTCGATATTCCTGAAATAAATCAGGTTATTATGTTAAGGCCAACTGAATCTCCAATTGTTTTTGTTCAACAATTGGGAAGAGGTTTAAGAAAAGCAGTTGATAAAGAATATGTTGTTATATTAGATTTTATTGGAAATTATCAAAATAATTTTATGATTCCAATTGCTTTATCAGGAGATAGAAGCTACAATAAAGACAATATACGTAGATTTGTTTTGGAGGGAGATAGAATAATACCTGGTTCATCAACAATTCATTTTGATGAAATAGCAAAAAAGAAAATTTTTGAATCAATAGATAGTGCTGATTTTACAGATATAAAATTAATTAAAGAAAATTACATTAATTTAAAAAATAAATTAGGGCATATACCATCTTTATTAGATTTCGATAAATATGGTGAAATGGATGTGTTAAGAATATTTGATAATAAAAGTTTAGGTTCTTATTATAAATTTTTAATTAAATATGAGAAAGAATATGCAATAAGATTATCAAATACTGAAGAAAAAGTAATTGAGTTTATATCAAAGAAAATAGCAAATGGAAAAAGGATTCATGAACTAGAATTTTTAAAATTAACATTGCAAGAAGATAATAAATTATTTAGTAAATTTGAAAAAATATTAAATGAAAACTATAAGATTAAGATGAATGAACTTGAAAAAAGAAGTGTTATAAATATATTAACAAATAATTTTGCTTCAGGATCAAGCAAAAATACTTATAAAGAGTGTGTTTTTATAACTAAAATGAATGATGATTATTTTGTTTCAAATGATTATAAAAAAATGTTAGAAAACATTAATTTTAAAAATATACTAAGAGAATTGATAGAGTTTGGAATTAGCAGATATAAACAATACTATAGTGAAAAATATCAAGATACACAGTTAGTAATATACCAAAAATATACATACGAAGATGTGTGTAGATTGTTAAATTGGAAGAATAACGAAGTTCCATTAAATATTGGTGGATATAAATATGATAAAGATACAAAAACATTTCCAGTTTTTATTAATTATGATAAAAGTGAAGAAATAAATGATACTATCAAATATGAAGATCATTTTGAAAGTAGTAATAAATTAATTGCAATATCAAAAAGTGGAAGAACAATTGAATCAGAAGATGTTCAAAATTTTATTAATGCTAAAGAAAAAGGTATTAAAGTAGAACTTTTTGTAAGAAAAAATAAGGATGATAAAATTTCAAAAGAATTTTATTATTTAGGAAGAATGAATGCTACAGGAAATGTTAAAGAATTTGTTATGCCAAATACAAACAAATCAGCTGTAGAAATAGAGTGGATTCTTGAAACACCAGTACGAGAAGATTTATATGAATATATAATAAATTGTTAAAGGAGAAAAATGATGAAGAATATAAAAGTAGTTGCTGCTATTATAATTAATAATAAAAAAATATTTGCTACACAAAGAGGATATGGAGAATTTAAAGATGGATGGGAATTTCCAGGAGGAAAAATAGAGGAAGGTGAGACTCCTGAAAAAGCGTTAATTAGAGAAATAAAGGAAGAATTGGATATAAAAATTAATGTAAATAAAAAAATAGATACTGTTGAATATGACTATCCAAATTTTCATCTTTCAATGGATTGTTTTATATGCAATATATTAGATGGAGAATTAGTATTAAAAGAGCACGAAGCTTCAAAATGGCTTACCAAAGATGAATTATTTAGTGTTGAATGGCTTCCAGCAGATTTGGATGTTGTAAGGAAAATAGAAGAATCTAATATTTTACTTTAAATAAATGTTATATGCTGAAATAAAAAGGAATTCAAATTTTTTGTATTCAAAAATTAGAAGGCAAAACATTATATATCTTAATGTAAAAATAAATCTAATTTATATAGATTTAGAAAAAGAACTCAAGGGGAGAAAATAGCTTTAGAAAGGTATGAATAGAACATGGTAAAAGATGAAAAATATTTAATAGATTTAATTCATTATTTAGTTAAATTTCCAAAAGAAACAGAGTGGTTAGAATTTAAAACGAATTATTATCAAGCTGATGAAATAGGTAAGTATATTAGTGCATTATCAAATTCAGCTACTTTATATGAAAAGAATTTTGGATATATGATTTGGGGAATTGATGATGTTACTCATGATATTGTTGGAACAACGTTTGATTATGAAGCTAAAAAAGTAGGTAATGAAGAATTTCAAAATTGGTTACATAGATTGTTAAAGCCTAAAATTAATTTTGAATTTTATAAGATAAAAGTTGATGGTAAAGATATAATAATATTAGAAATACCAAAAGCTGAAAACGTTGTTACCAAATTTAAAAACGAAGCATATATAAGAGTTGGAACATCAAAAAAATCATTAAATGAAGCACCTTTAAAAGAAAAAGCTTTATGGAAAATCTTGAATGCAACTTCTTTTGAAGATGGCATAGCTATAGAAAATATATCTGAAGATACAATATTACAAAAGTTGGACACAGAGTCATATTTTACTTTATTAGATATTCCTATTCCAGATGAAAAAGAAGGAATTTTTCATTATTTGGAACAAGATAAATTAATTTTAAAAGAAGATACTGGTAATTGGAGTATTACAAATTTAGGAGCAATATTATTAGCCAAAAACTTAGATGATTTTAACACTGTGAAAAGAAAAGGAATTAGAGTTATACAATATAGAGGAACTAATAAGTTAGAAACAATAAGAGAACAAGTTGGAAATAAAGGCTATGCAATAGATTTTGAAAATATTATTAATATAGTAGATAATATTATTCCTAGAAATGAAGTAATTGGTAAAGCTTTAAGAAAAGAAGTTCCTATGTATCCAGAATTAGCTATTCGTGAATTAATTGCAAATAGTATTGTTCATCAAGATTTTTCAATTTCTGGAACTAGTCCTATGATTGAAATTTTTGAAGATAGAATAGAAATTACGAATCCAGGTATTCCATTAGTTGAAACAGATAGATTTTTAGATAATCCACCAAAATCTAGAAATGAACAATTAGCGTCTTTTTTAAGAAGAATTGGCGTTTGTGAAGAAAGGGGAAGTGGATTTGATAAAGTTGTAGCTAAAACAGAAGAGTTTCAATTGCCTGCACCAAAAATAGATGTTTATAAAGAACATACTAAAGTTACTTTATTTGCACATATTCCATATGGTAAAATGGATAAAGAAGATAAATTAAGAGCTTGTTATTTACATGCTTGTTTAAAATATGTTAATAATGATTACTTAACGAATACAAGCTTAAGAGAAAGATTTGGAATAGATCCAAAAAATAATGCTATGGTTTCAAGAATTATAAAAAATGGAATTCAAGAAAATTTAATTAAAGCATATAGTGAAGATACAGCGCCTAGATATATGAAGTATGTTCCTTATTGGGCTTAATTTAATTTGATTTTAACTTGATTATAAGTTGATTCTTTAATTTTTTTTAAAAATAAAAAACTGGAATCTCTTATAAAACAAGCACTACAAAGCTTTATGTAAAATGATTTTAACTTGACTGTAACTTGATTATAAATAAAAAATATTATTTCTCTATTCAAAATTATAATTATACAAATAAATTAAAAGAAGCAGGAAAAATAGAAAGAATACGGTTCTACTAATAAGGAAACTCGTAAGATTAAGAAAAAGTAAATAAGGAGTGAATGAAATGGACTTACTAGAAGATGAAAAATTAAAAAGGAAATTGTCAAAATATGATTTAAATGAAAAAGAACTAAAAGCATTTCATAGTGGAGTTGAAATGATTGATAATGCAATGAAATTAAGTGAAAAAGAATCTGAAAGAACTGTTTTAGCATTATTAGCTTATATGGAATATAAATCAAGAAAAATATAAATCATATTATAGATTAATGATATAAAGTTATACAAATTAATTGAAAATAGTGTTGTTATTCTAGTAATAAATAAAATTGACAAAAATATTGTAAAATATTTGCAATAGAAAAGTGGAGTGAATATGGAAATAAATGAGCTTAATTTTTTACAAATTTTAGATAAGGAATATGAAAAAATTCGTAGTTTGCAAAAGGTGCAAAAATACAATGCTGATTTTGCGATTTTTAAAAAAATTGAACCAATAGGAATTTATTCTAAAAATAATTTTTTATGTTATAAAAAGAATAAAACCAAAATATTATTTTGTCCAAAAAACTGTAAAGTATATTTAACGGATCAAGATATACTTAATATAATTTTAAGCTTAGAAAATAATAATTTTACAAATTTTTTAGAAAAATTTATTGACTTATATACTGGAGTAACGTTTAATTTTAGATTTAAAATTGGTATGAAAATATTTGAAGGGATTGGTATTCCGTATGAAGAAAATAATGATAAAAAAATATTATTATATACTGATAATGAAATATCTATAAATGAATTTATTTTTATTATAAATATGGTGCTTGAAAAAGATAGATTATATGATTTGCAAGAAAAGACATTAATTAAATATATATCTTTATTAAAATTTTATAAATACAAAGATGAAAAAGCTAAAAGATTTTTAAAAGAAATAGAATATCCATTTAAAAGTTTTAATATAAATAAAAAAACATATAATTCGTTGCTTTTAAAGGAAATAGATGATAAATTTTTAAATAAGGGTTTAATTTTTAAAAAAAATATGATAATATAAATATGGAATCCTAGTACGGCATTATGCCACCTTAGCATATAAGGTAGATGCAAATACAAAATAGATAAATTTGGATAACGTTGTTATATTTATGAAGAAATTTAATTTTCTTTATTACAACCATTCGTTGTCGCGAGCTTCGCTCCAACGAAGAACATAATAAAGAAAATAAAATTTTACAAATAATTATACCAAATTTAAGTAGGATTCCTATTTTTATTTTTAGGAGCAAATATGAATGACTATTTATTTTCCGAAAATGAGATGAATAGAAAAGATAGAGTTTTCTTCCTATGTGGTGTAAAATTTCAAGATCATAGTTCGGATAAAAGAGTGGTATTAAAAAATTACATAGAATCATTAAATAAAATATATAAAGTTATTATTTTAGAAGAAAATTTCGTTTTTAAGAAAAATGAAAAAGGATATTTAGCATATGATGATATTTTTATGAAAGATTTAAATCAAGTTGAGACTTTAACTGCTTTGTTTTCTGATTTTGTATTTATTATTCATGAAAGTATTTCGACTTCTGCTGAATTAGGAATGTTTGCAACTAATGAATTAATTGCACCAAAGGTAATATTATTAATTCCTGAAGAAATAGCGATTGAGGAAAATAAAACAAGTGGATTTATAGATATGGCTTTTTTTAAAAATAAAGAAGATCAAAAAATTAAGAAAATTTTTTTTAATCCATCATTAGAGATTTGGAAAAAATCAAAATATAAGATAGATTATAGAACTTATTTTTCAAATAATGAGATTGGTACAAATTTATCTAAAAATATAAATAATTTGATTTTAGCTAAAAGTCAATATAAAGATAAGGTAATGATAAGAAAAAATATTTATAAAAATTTTTTTAATAAACCAGATATTTTATCGTATTATATAGATATAAAAAATAATAAGATTTATGTAAAAGTAAGTGCTCAAATACTGAGAATACATATTTTATCATTATTTAACATAGACGATTTTAAAAATAATTTAAGAAAAAATAAAAAAATTGTAGAACATATTAATTATATTAAAAATGTTTACGAAAAAATTCTAAAGGAAACTATTCAAGAAAAAGAGGGAAAAGAATTTAATAGTATAAAGATAAATATTATGGAAAATGATATTAGTGGAATTAGTATTAAAATAGACATACAGCAAGCTATAGGTTACTATTTATATTTATTACAAGCTATGAAATGGATATCTTTGCAACAGGATGATGAAAATATAGATTTTAGAAAAATTTCAATTTCTATGGAATTTGAAGAGATATATAAAGAATATAAAATATTTATTTTTAAAAAAGAAAATACATTGTTTAGAAAGGAATTTGAAAGTGAACAATGAAATAGTAATAAGATATATTAGAACAAAAAATAAACTTCGAAAAATAGTATCATATAAAAATGATGATTGTAAATTAAAATTATATCATAAAAAAATTAATAAATTTTTATCTGATAATTTTATGAACTCTATTTTTTCAAATGCTTATGTAAAAAATAGATCTATATATAGCAATGCTAAAGCTCATTTATATAATGATTATTTTATAATGCTAGATATAAAAGATTTTTTTAATAGTATAACTCATGAAAAGTTAGCTAAAAGACTTGTTTATGAAATAAATAAAAAGAATAAAAATACTATTACTTTGTTAGAATGTAAAAAAATAATAAAAATGTGCAGTATAAATTCAAGAGGAATTCCATTAGGATTCGTTACATCTCCTATATTAGCTAATATATATTTAAAGGAATTTGATAATATTTTATATGGAAAATTAAAAAAAATAGGAGTTAATAATATTATATACACTAGATATGCAGATGATTTATGTATTTCTTTTAAAGAAAGCACTAATAATAAGATTGTGGAAAAAAATATTATTCAGACTGTAAATATATTGCTAAATAGATTTAGTTTAAAATTAAACGAAAAAAAAACAAGAAGTTATGATATAAATAAAGTTAATCATATAAAAATAACAGGAATAAATATTATAAAAAGAATAGATGGAAAAAGGAGATTATCTGTTGGAAAAAAATTGAAAAATAAAATATTTTGGGATGCAATACATTTGTATAAAGAAAAAAATAAAAATAATAATTATAAGAATGAAATATTAAGAATTAAAGGTTTAAATTCTTTTGTACTTTCAATTGAAAAGCAAGGCTATGAAGAGTGTTTTTCAGAAAATATGAAAAATATTATTACAAATTTAGGCTTTGAAAATTTAAATCAGCTTATAAATGAATTATAAAAAGAAATGCTTTGTAGCATTTCTTTTTTAGGTAATAACCTCTTTAGCCATCCTCATCCCATCTACAAATCCACTTCTATAATACTTTTCATTCCAATAGCAAATATAATCAAGTAAATTATCGTCAAGTAAATCTAATTGTTTCTTAACATATTCTATACTATGTCCAGAAACATTGTTTAAAATCTTTTCTGAAATTTCGTCTATTAAAATTTCATGTCTTTTATCTTCATCACTTAAATTGTTACCAAGAGTTTCTTCTCTAATTTCAAATAAATCTTTTAAAATATCATTATTAACTTCTTCAAATTTTTTCATATTTTAGTCTCCTAAAATTATTTTTTAAATAAAGGGGTTGGGATTTAATCCCATTGTATAGAATTTGGAAACTCGAAAATTTCGAGTCCCCAAATTCAGTGCTTGCTTATACAAGAAATTATAATATTTTATTAGCAATATATAATCTCATTAAATACAATTTCTTCAGCTCTATTTTTAATATTATTCATTTTTTGAACCCAACTTAAAGCATCATTTCCATCAAAATATGTATTTATATTTTCTTTTTTAGTTAGTTCTTTTATTATCTTATCTACTCTAAAATTTGCTTCTTTATCTGTTTCAAAAAGGTGCTTATTTAATTTGTTTTGAATCAATAATTGAGTGTATAAGCCTCTTTTATGTTTTTTTAAAAATTCTAATCTTAAATATCCATATTTTCCAATTTGATGATTATTTGTATCTTTTGGAAGAACTAAATCAGGTATTAAATAATCTCCTTCTTGATGATAAGTTATTTTTAAATTTGATTTTTCCATATTACTAAAACCTCCTAAAATTAATTTTCATACAAACTATCCCAATCAAAATCAGAGTAATCTCTTGGTGTGTAATTTGAAAAACTATTCTTCTTATTCTTATAATTTAATATAGTATTCTTATTTGTATCTGATTTTCGTATATCAGGAGAACTTGAAATCTGACTTCCTGATGTTTGATTTTCAGACTTCCAATCAATAAAATTTTCATTTATTTCTGAAATCGTTTTACCTATATAAATTTTGTTAGGTCTATTTCGACCTTGAACTTTTTCTCTTATCAGATTAGCTTCTTTTAGTTGTTTAAAAGCAGAGCTAATAGCATGCTTGCCTACATGTAATTTTTGCTCTAAATTGATTCTCGTAAAAATTACATACATATTTTCATTTTCATCACAATAATTTTCTGTTTTGGAAATTTTATTATCTGCTATATTGGTATAAGCAAGTGATAATCTATCACATAAAAGTGAATATAGAAGAATAGCTGTAGGGGATAATTCGTTATAAACTTCACTATCGCAAAGTTCTTTATTAACACGATAAAATTTTACTTTTTTGTAGTCTTCAGTTATTTTATGGGGTACAAAAGTTAGCATTGAAATTCCTCCTAATCCAGTCTGGATAAGAGATAGATATTCTTGAAATTTTTTGGAAATTTTTTTAGATAAAAAATTAATTTTGGAAATTTAACTTGGAAATTTTTTCGGTATTTTTCCATATTTTATAGAATTTGATAAAATTAAAAGCACACTCTGTAATCTTACAGTTATGTGCTTTTTCACATTTTGGACTTTTTTGGAATTTTCTAAAATCTTCCTAAATGATCCCTAAAACTGGTCGAGGTGACAGGGATCGAACCTGCGACCTCATGGTCCCAAACCACGCGCGCTACCAACTGCGCTACACCTCGATATTCTTGACGCTTATATATTTTAGCATAAATATTGCAATTTTGCAATATTTTTTCTTAATTTTCTTGAATTTTTTTTTATTATACAGTATAATAATAGTATATGTTTTTCTACTATTTATGTGCCCGTAGTTTAGTTGGATAGAATGCGAGGCTACGAACTTCGAGATCGGGGGTTCGAATCCCTCCGGGCACACCATTTAAAAAAGCCATGAAAGTATGAATAATACTTGCATGGCTTTTTTTATTAACGGCTGAAACTGTTAACATTTACTAACATCAGAAATATCAAAAGTATCTATAATTTCATTATCAGTTTCATCCATATATGAAATCATAACATTGTTTCCATTAACTGCAATAACCACACCTTCTATTCCAGCATAGTTTACTCTTACTCTATCCCCTCTTGAAATTTCATCACTTGATTCAAAGCTAAATATTCCCATGTTTTCCTCCTTCTATTTATTTAAATTTGAAACATTACTGTTGCTATGTTGAAAAATACTAATACAGATAATGCATCTACAATAGTTGTAATTAGAGGCGCAGCCATAATTGCTGGGTCTAATTTTAATTTTTTAGCAGCCATTGGTAAAATACAGCCTAATAGTTTTGCCATGATTACTGTGCAAATCAATGTAATTCCTACAACAATTGCAATTTTTAAATCATTATATTGTATCATTATTCTAATAGAATTTGCTATTGCTAATACAATTCCTACTATTAGTGCTACTCTAAATTCTTTCCATATTGCTTTAAATATATCTTTTGTTGAGATTTCGTTCATTGCTAATCCTCTTATTATAAGCGTAGAAGTTTGTGAGCCACAGTTACCACCTGTGTCCATTAGCATTGGAATAAATGCAACTAATAGTGGTAGTGTAGAAATTGCTGCTTCATAATTTTCTATTACTTGTCCTGTTAGCATTGCTGAAATCATCAATACTAATAGCCATATTATTCTATTTTTTGCATGCTTAAATACGCTTGTTTTTAAATAAGTATCCCCGTCATCAGGTCTGATTGCGGCCATTTTTTCAAAGTCTTCTAATGTCTCTTCTTGGATTACATCAATAGCATCATCTATTGTGATAATACCAACAAGCCTGTTTTCTTGATCAACAACTGGTAATGCAATATAGTTATATTTGTCAAACATTCTTGTTACTTCTTCTTGGTCCTCTAATGTATTTACTTTCACAACATTTGTGTCCATGATGTCTTTTATCAATTCATCTCTTTCTGCTATTAAAAGGTCTTTAATGTCAATAACCCCTAACAGTTTTCGATCAATCGTCACAACATAACAATTATATACTGTTTCTTTTTTTAACTCTTTTCTTTTAATAAATTTAAATGCATCTTCAACTGTCATGTTTTCTTTTAAATCTATAAACTCTGTTGTCATCAATGTTCCAGCAGTATCATCTGGGTATTTTAAAAGCTCATTGATAATTTTTCTGTTAGCCGGTTTTGTATTTGCTAAAATACGCTTTACAACATTTGATGGCATCTCTTCAATTAGGTCAACGGCATCATCCATATAAAGTTCATTCATTACATTTTTTATTTCTGCATCAGTTAAACAGTTTATTAACTTTTCTTGGTCATCATGATCTAATTCTACAAAAACTTCTGCTGCTTTTTCTTTTGATAAAAGTCTATAAATCATTATTGTTTTGTCTTCATCTACATTCTCTAGGATGCTCGGGAAGTCAGCACTATTTATGTTTTCTAAATATTCGCGTAAGTCTTTTATTTTTTTATTTTCAATTAATTTGTCTATTTTTTCTATGATTTCTTCTATTTCCATGCTAATTCCTCCCCTTTTACAATTTTAACATAAATATTATACTCCTTTTTTTCGGAAAAATCAATCTATATGGTTAATTTCCAATCATCTAAATTCCTTTGGATTGCTCCAAATAGATTTGCTCGTAACATTGGTATATTTTTTGATAATGTAAAAATTAGATTTTTCATATCTTCCCTTTTTGATGTTCCATCCATTGGGCAAACTTTAGGCATTACTTGTAAATTGTTCTTTTTTATAAATCTTTTTGTTTCTTTTTCTGGTGTATATACTAATGGTCTAATCAATGTGATTTTGGTTCTATCCATATAACTTACAGGTGAAAATGTATTTATACTTCCTGTATATAATAAATTTAATAAAAATGTTTCTAAAACATCATCTTGATTATGCCCTAGTGCAATTTTATTGCAATTTTCTTTTATTGCTATTGAATTGATAACACCTCTTCTAAGGTTTGCACAAAGTGAACATGGATTTTTTTCTTTTCTGATGTCAAATACTATTTCTTTTGCATTACTTTTTTCTATAAATAGCGGAATGTCTACTTTGTCACATATGCTTTTTAAAAGATCCGTATCAAAAAATTCAAATCCTGGATTTACACTAACTGCTATTATTTCAAATTTTTTAGGGTAAAATCTTTGCAATGCTTTAAATGCGTATAACATTGTGATTGAGTCTTTTCCCCCTGATAAGCATATTGCAATTTTATCATTTTCTTCTATCATTTTATATTCTTCTATTGCTTTTCTCATATGACTTAATATTCTTTGCATTTTTATCACCGCCTACTATTATATCAAATATTAGTGAATTTAGCAATTTAAAGCAGATAATTAAACTAATTATCTGCTTTTTTCGTTTTTATTATAAATTTATCACAAGTTGCAAGAATTGCTGGTAATAATGTTAAGATTAAGATTGTGGAGCATATTGTTCCTTCTGATATTGTTTTACATATTTTTGCTGCAATGGCTGATGCAAAGTTTGCAACAATTAGTGTTACAATAATTAGAATTGAACTTGAAGTTAGTATTGTATGTATTGATTGGTTATATGCGTTTATAATTGCTTCTTTTACTCCGTTATTTTTTCTATGCTCAAGATAATATGATGTATATAATATTGCATAATCAATGGTTGCTCCCATCAATATACTTTGAACAATTAGTATTGATATAAAGTAAACACTTTGACCTGATACTGATAGTATTCCCATAGTCATATATACTGCACATTGGATAATAACTACTAATATCATTGGTATCAATATTGATTTAAATGTAATTGCTACCACAATAAATATTGCTATCATTGTAAGAACTGTAATGAAATTTAATTCATTATTAAATGTTCCACTCATTTCATAAGCCATAGGTGAATCTCCTATTATATAAGCACTTCCTGGAGATTCTTTTGCAATTAAATCTTTTATTTTCTGGATAAATGAAAATGTTTCATTTGATTCTGGAAGAAATTCTGTATTTATTACTATTCTTGAATATTCATCACCTACTAATAAGTCTTTTGCTTCTTGTATGGTTTCTTTGCTGTCAGTAATCTCTTTTCTCATTTCCTCTTCAATAAAATCATCAAATCTATTGTCTGTTAGTATTTCATCATTTAAGTATCTAACAAATTCTTCAATTGTCAATTCCCATTCTAAATTGTATTGATTTTCACTTCCATAATAAATATAAAATACATCTATTGTGTTTGCATTTACGCTATCTGTAAATACACTTATAATTCCCATTATTTCACTTGCAGTATATTTTGTGCCATTTATTGCACCATTCATGATTCCTTTTGCTGTATTTAATTTTTGTATTTTTTCTTTATCAAAATTGTTAGAATATTCTTTATTTGTTACTACATCATTTAATAGAAAGTCTATAAATTCTCTTAAAGATATGCTTTGATTTACATTTACATATTTTGTGTTATATAAACCATATAATAGTTCTGTTTTTTCTTTGTCTATATGGAATAAGTTAGAAATTTCTGTATTTGTATATTTTTTATTATTCATTACCCCATTCATAACGTTTTGTACTAGCTGTAAATTTGTTATTACATTTGCAGATAATTTTTGGGCTAGTATTTTATCTGTTTTATGTGTTAATACAAAATTTACAAATTCTTGTGGTGTTAGTTTTACATTTGTGATATTTGAAGTATATAATGTGTATACATTTTTTACAGTATTACTGTCCATGCTAATGAAGTTTGCTAATTCATTATATGAATATTTTGTATTATTTAAACTACTGTTCATAATATTTAAAAGTAAATTTATTTTTGTTTGTGTTGCTTCATCTTTATTATTTTTTATGATTAAATTTGCAAATTCATAAGGTGAACTTTTCCAACTGTTTGTTTTTCCATTTAGCATATCTATTAAAGCATATATTTGATATATTTGATTTGCTTTCATATTTAATTGTTTTGCTAATTGAGTTGCTGTATATTTTGTTTCATTCCCTGAAATCGTTTCATCCATTATTTTTTCTAATTGTTTTATCTGATTGTTGTTTGTGTCTGGCGCTTTATTTATTATCAATTTTATAAATTGTTGTGGTGTCATTGTTGCTGTGTCTTCTAATCCTGCCATCATGTAAATATTTTCAACTATTCCTTTTTGTATATTATTAAATATTGCTGACAGATGTGCTTTATCCATTGGAGTTGTAATTAATTTCTTGTCTGTAAAAGTAGCTAGTTGCTCTATTTGACTTGTATCAACATTATCTAAATAATTTGTATTTTGTTTTAATGCTTTTATTCCTTCAATAAACTCTGTAATTGTTAATGTATTTTCATTATCCATATTCATGTATTTTAGTAATAATATTTTTGTAGTTGTATCTTGATCTATTCCAAATAAATCTGATAGTTCTTTGATATTTTTTTCTGTTTTTATAATGTTTGTATTACTGAATGTGGATAATAGTTGTATATTATCATTATTGGCTAAAGCATTACTTTGTACAAAATTTGCAAATTCTGATAATGTCATTTTGGTGTCTATTTCGTTGATACTTATATAATATTTATATAAGTCATCTATGCTGTTTTTATCCATTCCAAATAAGTTTGCCATTTGTTCTGATGTCATTTTAGTTTGATTTTGGGTTTTGTTTGTAAATTTTGCTATTTTATTTAGATTTTCTATACTTGCTTTATCAATTTTTGATGCATATTTTTGATTTGTTAATACATCTTTATTTATAAACTGTATAAAATCATCTACTCCTATTTTTATATTACCATTTTTTGCACAGTAATATATCAATATATCCTTTATTTTATCTTCGTCCATCTCTAAGATTTGCGAGATTTCAGTTGCTGTTCTTTTTTTGTTGATTTCATTTTCTGTGATGAAATTTTCTAGTCGGTTTATATTTGTTCTTGTTTCATCATCTATTTTGTCACTAACTTTCGGATTTTGATATACTTCTGATTTTATAAATGTCACAAACTCATTGAATGTCATTTTATTTTCTGTTTCTTTATTATAATAATTATAATATATTATTTTTAAAAGATATTCTTCTATATCAACATCTGAGCCTAGTTCATTTAATTTTTCATTTAGTTTGTCATATGTTAATTTTTCATTTATTGTATTTGAATATCCTAGAACTTCACTAACATTTTTTTCATTTTCTATTTCTGATAAAAGTTTTGCTATTTTTTCTTCATCTTTGTTTTTATATATAATTGCCATTTGGTTGTTTTCTGTAAATATTTTTGAAACTTGATCTATTTCTGAATTTGTATATAAAATTCCTAAGTTTTGTTTTAGTAAGAAACTTCCTGCTAGTATTAGTAAAAATACTGGGATTGCAATTCGTCTGAATTTATAGCTTATATTCCCTAAAAAATTCATTCTAATTGTTGGTGTTTTCTTTTTAGTTTTTATAATCCATTTATCAAACATTAGGATTAGTCCAGGTAATACAAAGAATATGCTGATTAGGCTGAATAATACTCCTTTTGCTAATACAAAGCCTAGATCTTTTCCTATTGTGAAGCTCATAAATACTAATACTATTAGTCCTACTATTGTTGTTACTGAACTACTGCATATTGATTTAAAAGCATGGTATAGTGCGTTTTTCATTGCTTTTACTTTATCTTGTTCTTGTTCCTTTTCTTGGGTATATCTGTTCATTAGCATAATTGAATAATCCATAGATAAAGCTAATTGCAAAATTGCTGCAATGGAACTTGTAATGTTTGATACACTTGGAAATATTATATTGGTTCCTTTGTTTAATACAACTGCTATCAATATTGTGCCTAAAAATAGTAATACTTCTAAATAGGATTCACACATTATTGTTAAAATGATTGCTGCACATCCTATTGCTAGTGCAATAATCCATGTTTCTAATACTGGCTTATTTCTATTTGCTATATCTCCACTTGTAGAAATTTCATAGTCTTTATATTTTTCTGTTACGTTTTTATAAATATTTGTTGCTAGTTCTGAATCTGAGTCACCTTTTACTGTTATTTCATATAAAGTGTAATCATCTTTATTGTATTTTTCTGTTTCATCATGTTCGACACTATCTATTCCTTCTAATGTTGTTAAATATTGATTTATTTCTGATTTTTGTTCTTCTGTTATTCCCTTAAACATTAGATTAAAAGAACTTGTTTCTTGTTCAGCAAATTCTTTTTCCATCATGTCCATTCCTATTCTTGTTTCTGATGTACTAGGTAAATAATTTGCCATATCATAATTGATTACTACTTTTGTTGATAATATTGCTGAGATGATTGCAAAAATGATAAATAAAACTAAAATCAAATACCTTTTGTTGATAATAAAGTCTGTTATTTTTCTCAAGTAAATCCTTCCTTTCTTAAAAGTCTGCTTTATATTATACGCTCATTTTTTTATTTATGGAAGTATAAATTTTTTTAAAATGTCTAAATTTAGACATTTTTTCTTTAATTGTCTTTTTCTTTTGATAAATTTATGTTATAATAAGTTCATATTTTATTTTTTTAGGAAAGGTTTTGGTTATGAAAGTTCAATGTCTAAATTCTTCTTCTATTAAAACGAGGAATCTTATTAAAAAAACTTTTGCAGAATTAATTAACGAGAAAAAACAGTTAAATAAAATAACTGTTACAGAATTGGTAAAAAGAGCTGAATTAACGCGAAGTACTTTTTATACTCATTATGATAATATTTATGAAGTTGCTCAGGATTATCAATTACAAACAATCGAACTTTTGTGTAATGATAATCTTAAATTATATTCTAAAGCTGATATTGAAGAGTATTTTGTTAATATTATACAGTGTTTAAAAGATAATGAAAGAACTTATAAATTACTTTTATCTGCTAATGAGGCACTTTCTTTTCTAGAAAAGTTAAAGCATATTGCAAGTCAAAAAATTTATGATGCTTTAAAAACTGATTGCTCTGATAAATATCTTGAACTTAATGTTTCTTTTTTTATAAATGGTGTGATGACTGAGTTTTTAGAATATTTTAGAAATGAAAGTTCTTATTCTTTAGATGAATTATTATTTAATATGAAAAACTGGTTTGAGAAAATTTTTGATTAGTCTCAAACCAGTTTTCTTTATATTACAAATAGTATTGCCATATATGCTATATATATTATTAAATATATCCATCCATTAAATCTGCTCATTTCATTTTTTGGTGGTATTATTGGGAATAGCGATAATACAATTGTTGATATGATAAGTATTGCCATTTGTATATTATATGTATAATTGTAAGTTAGTGGCGAAATTAATGCTGATACTCCTATGATTAGTAGTATGTTGAATATATTAGAGCCAATTATATTTCCTATCGCAATATCACTGTTTCCTTTTATTGCTGCTGTTACACTTGTTACTAGTTCTGGTAAACTTGTGCCAATAGCTAATATTGTTAAACTAATTATTTTCTCGCTTACATGAAATTGTCTTGCTATTATAATTGCATTATCTACTGTTAAATCTCCTCCTACTTTTAGTGCAATTATTCCTATTATGATAAATATTATACTTTTTATGATTGATGGATTTTGTCCTTTTGTTTCTATTTCAATCAGCATTCCTTCTTTATCAAATGCTTCTCCTTTTTTACCCATGATGATTGTATACATGATGAATATTATAAAAAGTATAATTAATGCAGTTGCTTCATTTTTTGATATTGTTCCTCCTGTATTACAAAATATTGTAAAAATAATAGTTATTGCTAAACACATTGGAATTTCTATTATTCTTGTTTCTCTTTGAAATTTTATTGGTCTTATAATTGTAGATAATCCTAATATCAATAATAAATTACATATATTGCTTCCTATAATGTTCCCTATTGACATATCTGCATGACCGTTAAGGCTGGTTGTTGTGCTTACAAATAATTCTGGCATTGAAGTTCCAATTGATACAATGGTTAATCCAATGATGATTTCTGGAATATGAAATTTTTTTGCTACACCACTTGCTCCATCTACTAAAAAGTCTGCACCTTTTATTAATAATGTGAATCCTATAATGATGAAAAGTATTGATGTTATCATTTTTTCCTCCTATGTTTTTGAACTTGATTGGTTTAATATTTCTTCTACTGTATGCCAAGCAAGTAAGGCACATTTGACTCTAGCTGGCATGTTTGATACATTTTTGAATGCGATTGCATCTTCTAATTTTTTTAGTTGTTCTTCATCTGTTATTTCTCTTTTTATCATGCTGATAAAAGTTTGTATGATTTCTTTTGCTTCTTCTAATGTTTTCCCTTTTAGTGTGTCTATCATGATTGATGTTGAGGCTTGTGAAATAGCACATCCATGACCTGAAAAGGCCATATCTTCTATGATATTTCCTTTTACTTTCATTTCTAATGTAATTTCATCACCACAATTTGGATTATGCCCCATTTGTTGATAGTCTGGATTGTCTAGTTTCTTTTTGTTATATGAATTCATACTATGTTCCATTATTAGTTCATTATAGACATCTGTTAAATCTTCCATTTTTTTAATTCCTTTCAGGGAAAAGGGGACGTCCTTTTTTTCCCTATTCTATTTTTCCCTATTCCATTTTTCCCTTATAGCAAATTTTCAAATAGGGAATATTTTGATAGGGAAAAAAAGGACGTCCCCTTTTCCCTATTTTATATACTTAATAAACATATTATGCACTTTTTCAATTGCTTTTATTAATTTGTCAACATCTTCTTTGGTGTTATAGATATAAAAGCTTGCTCTACATGTTGAGTCTATTTCTAGAAATCTCATTAGTGGTTGAGCACAGTGATTTCCTGAGCGTATACATACTCCTTCTGTGTCTAAAATACTTGCTACATCATGTGGATGTATTCCTTTTATATTAAAAGATATAACACTTGAATGTTTTTCAAGCTCTGGTGTTATATATAGTTCTACATAATCTAGTTTTTTTAGTTCTTCAATTGCGTAATTTGTTACTTCTTTTTCTATTTTATGAATTTTTTCATATCCTATGCCTTCAATATAATCTATTGCTGCTCCTAGTCCTATTATTCCTTCAACATTTTGTGTTCCCGCTTCAAATTTATTTGGAAGTGGTGCATATGTTGTTTCTTGTTCATAGACATATTCTATCATGTCTCCCCCTCTTAAAAATGGGGTCATTTTTTCTAGTAGTTCTTTTTTTCCATATAATACACCTACTCCTAATGGAGCTAGCATTTTGTGCCCTGAAAATACAAGGAAGTCTGCATCTAATTCTTGTACATCTATTTTCATGTGAGGGATGCTTTGTGATGCATCTACAATTACAATTGCTCCTACTTTGTGTGCACATTCTATGATTTTTTTCAAGTTATTTATTGTTCCTAACACATTTGATATATGTGTTATTCCAACAATTTTTGTTTTTTCTGTGATTTTATTTTCTATTTCTTCATCAGATATTTCATAATTGTCATTGATGTACATGTATTTTAATTTGCTTCCTGTTTTTTTGCATACTTCTTGCCAAGGTACTAAATTAGAGTGGTGTTCCATTATAGAGATTACAACTTCATCATCTTTTTTTAGGTTGTCCAATCCATATGAATATGCTAATAGATTTAAGCTTTCTGTTGCATTTTTAGAAAATATGATTTGTTCTCTTTTTTCAGCATTTATAAATTTTGCTATTTTTGTTCTGGTTTCTTCATATATTTCTGTTGCTTTTATACTTAATGAATATGCCCCTCTATGTGGATTTGCATTATATTTTTCATAAAATTCTTGAATTGCTTTTATGACTTGGGTTGGTTTTTGTGTTGTTGCTCCACTGTCCAAATATGTGATGTTGTTTTGTAGTATTGGAAAATCTTTTTTTATATTCATAATATTCCTCTCTTTTAATCTAATATTGTGTCAATTTTATCATTGATTTCATTTTTTAACTCTTCGTTTTTTATGCTTTCAATAATTGTGTTAAATTTTGCTTTTACCATTAATTTCATTGCTTCTTTTTGTTCAAATCCTCTGCTCATGATGTAAAATAATTGTTTTTCTCCTACTTTTCCAGCTGCACTACTGTGATTTCCTTCTACATCTTCTTCTGAGCATAGTAACATAGGAAGTGCTAGTGATTTTGCTGTGTCTGATAATAACATGCAAAATTCGTTTTCATTTCCTTTAGCTTTTTTGGATCCTTTTTTAAAATCAATGGTTCCTTTGAAATGTTTTTTTGCATTGTCTTTTAATGCTCCTTGTATTTCCATATTAATATTGGAGTTTTCTCCTCTTAATTCTCCAATATAGTTAATGTCTATTAATTGGTCTTCTTTTCCCAAATATATTGTGTTTATGGTACAATCTGATTCTTTTTCTAATAGATTTGTATATAAATTTGTGATGTTATTTTTTCCGCCAAAGTCTACAATTGTATAATTTACTTTTGCTTTTTCTGATATTGCACTATCAATACTCATAAAATTATTTGTTTTTGCATTTAATAAATTTACTATGATGATGTTGATATTTGCATTATTTTTAGCAAATATTTTTAAAATTCCATTATGGAAGCCTTGTATTTTTTCGTCTGCATAATATTTTATATATATTGTTGCTTTTGTGTCTTCATTTGCAAGTATTTCAATATTATCTATTAGATTTATATTTTTCTTGTCTAGTTGGAATTTTAAAAATAAGTCTTTGTTTGTTTTACTGTCTATCGTGATTTTTAGTTTTTGGTTTGCTATTGATTTTGCTTGATTTATTAAAATATCTCCTGCTCCATATTGTAGAAAATATTCATCTAAATTGTTTTCTATTTTTATTTTGTTTGTCTGTCCAGTTATTTCTAAATTTGTAAATTCTTCTACTTTTTCTGGAATTTCTACATTATTTAATTTTATGTTATTGATGTTGAAGTTTCGTGAAGTTCTAACTGGCGTTTGATTTAATTTTAGTGTTTCCATAAAAAATCCCTTTCCTATCCTATTGAACCTTCTAACTCTAAGTTGATTAGTTGATTCATTTCTACTGCATATTCTACTGGTAATTCTTTTGAAATTGGATATGCAAATCCTCTTACTATCATTGCTTTTGCGTCTTCTTCTGATATTCCTCTACTCATTAGATAGAATATGGCTTTGTCACTGATTTTTCCTATTTTTGCTTCGTGTGAAAATTCAACTTCATCTGTTCTGATGTCATTTACTGGTATTGTGTCTGATATTGAAATATTGTCTAACATAAGTGATTCGCATGATACAGAAGATTTTGAATTTTGTGCATTTTCATTTATGCGTACTAGTGATCTATATGTGCATTTTCCTCCATTTTTGGATATTGATTTTGCATTAACTACACTTGATGTGTTTTTGTTGTTGTGTATTACTTTGAATCCTGTGTCTAGATTTTGCCCTTTTCCTGCAAATGAAATTCCTGTGTATTCTGTTTTTGCTCCTTCTCCATTTAGTATGCTCATTGGATATAGCATAGAAATTTTTGAGCCAAATGATCCTGTTACCCAGTCTATTTGTGCGTTTTTTTCTACTATTGCTTTTTTTGTGTTTAGGTTTAACATGTTCTTTGACCAGTTTTCTATTGTTGAGTATCTTAAATAGGCATTTTCTTTTACATATAGTTCTACACATCCTGCGTGTAAGTTCACTTTGTTATATTTTGGTGCTGAGCATCCTTCTATAAAGTGCAAGCTTGCACCTTCATCAACTATGATTAGAGTGTGTTCAAATTGACCTGATTCAGGTGAGTTTAGTCTGAAATATGATTGTAGTGGTATATCTACTTTTACATTTTTAGGTACATAGACAAATGATCCTCCTGACCATACGGCTCCATGTAATGCAACAAATTTATGGTCTGTTACTGGTACACATTTCATGAAGTGTTTTTTGACAAGCTCTGGATATTCTCTTACTGCTGTTTCCATGTCTGTATAAATTACGCCTTGCTTTTTTAGGTCTTCTCTCATGCTGTGATATACTACTTCTGAGTCATATTGTGCTCCTACCCCTGCAAGTGATTTCTTTTCTGCTTCTGGTATTCCTAGTTTGTCAAATGTGTTTTTTATGTCCTCTGGTACATCTTCCCATGAATCATTAATTTTTGTTTTTGGTTTTACATATGTTGCTATTTCATCCATGTTTAACTCTGATATATCTGGTCCCCATGTTGGTAATTCTAATTTATTGTATACTTCTAATGCTTTTAATCTAAATTCTTTCATCCATTCTGGGTCATTTTTTTGTTTTGCAATTTCTTCTATGATTTCAGGTGTTAATCCTTTTTTTATTTTAAATTCATATTCATCTTTATTTTTTATGTCATAGATGTTTCGGTTTATTTCTTTTAAATTTGTTTTTGCCATTTAGAATTCCTTCCTTTTAGATATTTTTGTATTTATTGTATCCATTTTCTTCTATTTCTTTAGCTAATGATTGATCTCCTGTTTTTACTATTTTTCCATCAACTAGTACATGTACATAGTCTACTTTTAAGCTGTGTAATATTTTTGTGTTATGTGTTATGATAAGGATACTGTTTTCTTTGGTTTTGAACATTTCAATTCCTTTTGATACAGTTTTAATTGCGTCAACATCTAGTCCTGAGTCTGTTTCATCTAGTATGGCAAGTTTTGGATTTAATATTAACATTTGTAGAATTTCGTTTTTCTTTTTTTCTCCTCCAGAAAATCCTACATTTAAACTTCTTTCCATGTTTTTAGGGTTCATGTTTAGTTCTTCCATGTATTTTTTTACTTCTTCTTTAAATTGAAATACTTTTACTGGTTGCATAGTTGTTTTGTTTTTGGCGTATTTTAAGAAATTTGTTACAGATATTCCTGGTATTTCTTCTGGTAGTTGGAATGACATAAATATTCCTTTTCTTGCTATTTCGTCTGTTTTTAAGTTTGTGATGTCTTCTTGTTCAAATATTATTTGTCCCATTGTTTTTTGATACATTGGGTTATTTAATATGGCATTTGCTGTTGTTGTTTTTCCAGAACCGTTTGGTCCCATTATTACATGTGTTTCACCTTTATTTATTTTTAAGTCAATTCCTTTTAATATTTCTTTTTCTTTTGCATTTACATGTAAGTTTTTAATCTCTAATATGCTGTTTTTCATTTTTTATTCTTCCTTTCTAGGGAAAAGGGGACGCCCATTTTTTCCCTATTCTATTTTTCCCTATTTATATATAATTCTAAATTTTTTTCCTATCCAAATAGGGAAGAATTGGATAGGGAAAAAAAGGGCGTCCCCTTTTCCCTCAAGTTGTAGTTGAGGTTCTTTTTATGCAACTTCTACATCTTTCTTGGTTTATATCATAATTACAATTTAAATCACTTAATCCTAAAACTTTATGAACGTATTTTGCTAGTTTATTGGCTGTTTCGTCTGTGATTGCTGATTTTATTTTTTCTGCTTCTTTTTTTGCTTCTTCTAGTTCTAAGTTTAGTACATCTTTTAAAAACAAATAAACAATGTCATATGTTTCTAATATTTTTTTAGCTAAGTTTTCTCCTTCTTCTGTGAGTTGTATTTCTCCATATGATTCATAATTTAATAGCCCTTCGTCTTTTAAATTGTAAATTGCTTTGTTTACACTTGGTTTACTGCAATTCATTTTTTGGGCTATGTCTGTTACTCTTATATTTTTGTTTTGTTTTTTTAATACATACATTGTTTTTAAATATTCTTCTAATGATTTTGTTATCATATTTTTCTCCTTTTTGTTAGCCTCGGTTAACATTATATAACTTTATTGAGTTTTTGTCAATATATACCACATTTTTATTTTTTAAGTTATATGAAATGCAATTTCTTATAAATAACAAAAAAATCCAACTCGAAAGCTGGATTTTTTGTATAATGCAATTAAACCCTACTACTATATATTTGGTAGTAGGGTTCATCAATTTTATTTTTTTAATCATTTATTACTGTGTACTCTGTTCTATCTGGTTCTGTAAAGTCATTTTCTGTTACTTTATCAAATTCATATTGGTAATAAACACAAGTTTTTTCACCTTTCATAGGATTATTTAGTCCTATGACAAGTCCTGTTTGTTTACTTATATACATTCCTCTTGGGCTGTATGAATTATCTCCTTCAAAATTTGCGATGTAATAACATTTTTCTCCATTGTAGTCTGTTTCTCTTATGGATGTAGGTATCGCATATAATAATAATTTCCACCAATTTTTTGTGTGTAGTACATTTTGTGGTCCACTTTCAATCATTGTATTTTCATTTAAATGAAGTGTTTTTCTTTCTTTTGTTTCTGTATATACATTTGCTAAATATTGATGTAATCCTTGTTCATCTAATGTTTTCAATTCTCCATATGTTCTCATTATTGTTCTGTCTTCTCCTGTTATATTATCTGTTATGACTTTTATTTTATTTCCTAATCGGTATGTTTCTCCTTTTCCATAATTCCCTTCTGCAAAATAATAGCAGGTTGTTTTTTTATAATTTGTTGATGCTTCGTATTTTTCTGCTTTATTAGATAAATCTGATATTATAATGACTTTTCTTGCTGTACTTGCAGCAAATATTATAAATATAATAAGTAATGCTATTTTTAAAACCCTTAATTTATTTCTGTATTTTTTTAAGAATTTGATTTCTCTTTTATCTGCTTTTTCGTTGTCTAATTCTAATTTCTTTTTCATGTTCTCATATATTTTTTCGCACTCTTCACAATTTTCTAGATGGTTCTTAATATATTGATTTGTTTCTTCATTTGTTAGTTTTTCAATGTAGTTTGGTAATAAATCTTGAATAATTTTACAATCTTTTTTCTCTTTCATATCAATCACCCTCCTTCAATTTTTGTTTTCCTCGATAGAATGTTACTCGTGCCCAATTTTCTGTGTTACTTAAAATATCGCCTATCTCTTTAAAGCTTAGTTCTCCTGTAATTCTTAAATACATTACTTCTCTTGTTTTTTCATCTAATTTTTGCATTTTTCTATATAGTTGGATTTTCTCTTCATTTGCTATAACTTCTTTTTCTGTTTCCTCTTTTGCTTTAGTGGCTACTAATTCCTCTTCTTTTATGTCTTGTATTTTTTTGTTTTTTCTTAATTCGTCATACCAAAGATTTTTAGCGATTTGACATAGCCATACTGATATTTTGCAATTTCCTTTAAATGTATGTATTTTTTTGATAGCTCTATAAAATGTTTCTTGTGTTAGTTCTTCAGAAATATCGCTATTATGTGTTAAACAGAATAAGTATTTGTATACTGTTTGAAAATATGTTTGATATATTTCTTCTATATTCTGCATAACTTGTCCTCCTTTGTATATATGACGTTTTTATTTGAATTTCGTTACAAAATTTTATAGGGAAAATTAAAATAGGGAAAAAAAGGACGTCCCCTTTTCCCTATATTATTTCTAAGTTTGCGTATTTTGCCATTAGTCTTTTGTGTCCTACTTTGTCAAATGTGATGTCTACTTTTAAATCGTCTCCTTCTGGTTCTACAAAGGAAATTGTTCCTTCTCCGAATTTTTTGTGGAAGACTCTTACTCCTTCTCCATATTCTGATAAGTCTATATTGGTATTTGTTGGCTTTTTCTGTATTGAGTTTAGGAAGCTTTCTGCTGTTCTTTGGAATATTGGTGTGGTGACTTTTTTGGCTGTTGATAAAATACTTTCTTTTTCTGTTTTTTTGCTTCCATAACTCCAGCTGAATGGTGAGTCTGCAAATATTCCATCTTTTTCCTTTTTTGTGTTGTTTCCAAATGCTTCATCATATCCTTCTAATAGTTCTGCTGGTATTTCGTTTAAGAAACGTGATACAGGGTTGCAACTTGTTGATCCAAATACTGTCCTTTGTTTACTGCATGTTAAAAATAGATATTGTTTTGCTCTTGTGATTCCTACATAACATAGTCGCCTTTCTTCTTCTAGCTCTTTTTCTTCCCCTATTGATTTATATCCTGGGAAAATTCCTTCTTCCATTCCTACTAGAAATACTACTGGGAATTCTAATCCTTTTGCACTGTGTAATGTCATAAGTGTTATGGTGTCTTCGGTTTCTTCTAAGTTGTCTATATCACTTGATAGAGTTATTCCTTCAAGGAATTCTGTCAATGTGTTGTCTGCTGATTCTTCTTCAAATTCAATCGCTACATTTAAAAATTCTTCTAAGTTTGCCATTCTGTTTTCCGCTTCTACTGTGTTTTCTAGTTCTAATGCTTTTGTGTATCCTGATTTTTTTAGTATTTGTGTTATCAATTCTGAAATAACTAGTGTTTCTTTTTTGACTTTTAGTTCTTCTACCATATTGACAAATTCTCTTGAATTTAAGAATACTCTATTTAATCCATATTGGTCTGCATTTTTGATAATTTCATACATTGAAGTTTCGTTTTCATTTGCTAGTGCTTCAATACGATCTAGACTTGTTTTTCCTATTCCTCTTTTTGGTTCATTGATAATTCTCCTTAAGCTTAAATTGTCTGATTGATTTTGGATAAATCTTAAGTAGGAAATGATGTCTTTTATTTCTTTTCTTTCATAGAATTTTAAGCCTCCTACAATTTTGTATGGAATGTTTTCTCTTCTTAAAATATCTTCTATTGCTCTTGATTGTGTGTTCATTCTATATAGTACTGCAAAATCTGTGTATGAGAAATATTCTTCTCGTTTTAATCTGTTAATTTCTTGTACTATGAAACTACCTTCGTCATATTCATTTTCTGCTGAATATACTTTTGGTAAATTTCCTTCTTCATTTTTTGTCCATAGTTCTTTCTTGTATTTTACTTCATTGTTTTTGATAACTGCGTTTGCTGCATTTAAGATGTTTTTTGTACATCTATAATTTTGTTCAAGTTTTATTATTTTTGTTCCTACAAAGTCTTTTTCGAAATTTAGTATATTTGTAATGTCTGCTCCTCTAAATGAATATATTCCCTGGTCGTTATCTCCTACGGCTGTTACATTTCCATGTACTCCTGCTAATAATGTAACTAGTGTAAATTGAGATTTATTAGTGTCTTGATATTCGTCTACTAAAATGTAGTGGAATTTTTCTGCATAATATGATAGTACATCTTCGTTTTCCATTAAGATTTGTATTGTAAAATTGATAATGTCGTCAAAGTCTATTGCATTGTTTTCTTTTAGTCTTTTTTGGTATAAATTATATACTTTTGCGATTTGTTCTTTTCTGTAATTTCCTTCTGCTCTTGCTTGGAATTGCTCTGGTGTTAGCATTTCGTTTTTGGCATTGCTGATTTCATATTGAATATTTCTATCTGTTAGAGTTTTTTCATCTATTCCTAATTCTTTCATGCAGTTTTTTATCATTGTTTTTTGATCTGATGTGTCAAAAATGATGAATGACGTGTCATATCCAACTCTGTCTATAAATCTTCTTAATATTCGTACACAAATAGAGTGGAATGTTCCCATCCATATGTCTTTTGCTACTTCTCCAACTAGATTTGCAATTCTTTCTTTCATTTCATTTGCTGCTTTATTTGTAAATGTGATTGCTAATATGTTCCATGGTAGTACTTTCTTTTCTTGTATTAAGTATGCTATTTTATGTGTTAGGACTTTTGTTTTTCCGCTTCCTGCTCCTGCTATTACTAAGCATGGTCCTTCTGTATTTATTACTGCTTCATATTGTTTATCATTTAATCCTTTTAATATATTGTTTTCTGGCATATTTATTCCTCTTTCTTTTTAGTTTATTCAAATTTCTGTTTGTATTTTACTATATGGAATAAAAAAAAGCAAGTGTTTTTCAAAATTTGAATGTTGTGTCAATTTTTGATATTATGATTGTTTTAACTGTTGTTTCATAGCAATAATATGTTGTTTTATCCTTAGCATTTCATTATCAAGATATTGAATATCTTTCATAAAATATTCTGTCATTTCATCAACCTCTGTTTCACTTAAGTCACAGACTCCTAGTTCTCCATTAATTAACTTATTTGCCAAAATTCTTTTATCATTTTCTTCTTTTAATGTTTGTCTTAAATTATCATTGTTCATTTGGATTTCCTCCTATTTCTTTATCTTCTTCTGCTTTACTATTGGTTTTTTCCTTTTTTGATAACTGTTCTTCATAAATTTTTTCTAATTTTATAGCTTCTTTTAATGCTTTTCTTTTTTCGATATCTTGTTGTATTAGCATTGCTAAGTTCTTTTGTTTTGGAGTTCCATATTCCATATCTAATTGACTTACTATTTCCATTATTTCTTGCAATTCTGGGAATGCTTTCCTATAGTTTTCCCTTTCTTCTGTTGCTAAACTATTATACCTCTTTAAACAATTCTGTCTAATATTGGTCAAATCTTGTCCCATCTTTCTTTCTTCATCATTTTTAGATGATGATGATGGTATTTTTATAATTCCTGGTTTATTCATATAATCTCGTATCTTTCTTGCATGTTTTAAATATGGATGTATATTATTTTTGTCTATTTCTGCTATTATTGCCTTTACCTCTTCTACTTCTGGATGTTCTTTTCTATATTCTTCTTTTTCTTCTTCTGTTTCTAATTTATTATATGGTTCTAATAAATTCTGTTTAATACTTCTTAGAGCTGTTCCCATATCTTTTTCTTCTTTTTCTTTTGATTTTGATGATGGTGGTTTTGTATCTCCTGATTTTTCTATCCATTCTTTTATTTCTCTTGCATTTCTCAAATATTTAGGTGTATTATTTTTATCTATTTCTGCTATTATTGCCTTTACCTCTTCTACTTCTGGATGTTCTTTTCTATATTCTTCTTTTTCTTCTTCTGTTTTTTTATTTTTGTATGGATTTAACAAAATTGTTCTAATACTTGCTAATTTTGTCGCTAAACTTCCTTCTTCTTCATCTTTAGTTCCTGTTGATGGTGGTTTTGTGTCTCCTGATTTTTCTATCCATTCTTTTATTTTTCTTGCATTTTTTAAATATGCGGGAATATTATTTCTGTCTATTTCTGCTACTATTGACATTACCTCTTCTAATTCTGGATGCTTTTTTCTATACTCTTCTTTTTCTTCTTCTGTTTTTTTATTTTCGTATTTTTTTATTAATCCTTTTCTAATGCTTCTTAATGCTGTCCCTAATGTTTTTTCTTCTTCATCTTTAGCTGTTGTTGATGGTGGTTTTGTATCTCCTGACCTTTCTATCCATTCTTTTATCTTTCTTGCATTTCTTAAAAGTGTAGGTACATTATTTTTGTCTATTTCTTCTATTATCCTTATTACTTCTTCTAATTCTGGATGTTTTTTTCTATATTCTTCTTTTTCTTCTTCTGTTTTTAGGTCATAGTATGATGATTGTAAATTTTGTTTTATAGAGTGTAATGCATTTCCTAATGTCTTTTCTTCTTTATCTTTTGAACTTCTAGAAGGAGGTTTTGTATCTCCTGATTTTTCTATCCATTCTTTTATGGCTATTGCATTTTCTAAATAAGTGTTTCTACTTAGTATTCCCTTTACTTCGTATAATAGATCTAAAAATTCTTTTGTCTCTCCTTGTATTTTAAAAATATCTATGTAGTCTGTATCCTCTATTTTATCTTGTTTATCCTTATTACTAATAGGATTGCTATTTCTAGATTCAAATGTTTTTTTATTGACTTCTGCATCTAAATTATTTTTTAAATAATTATTTACTAAGTCAAATACTATGGTTTTGTCTAGTGTGATGTCAGAAGATAGGGCTCTTCCTAATTGTTGTAGATAAATTATTCTTGAGTCTGTTGGTCTTACCATTATTACTCCAGAAATATCTTCTATATGTACTCCTTCATTTAACATTTCAATGGAGAATAATAATTTTATATGTTCAGAGTTTGAAGTTTCAAAATTGTCAATCGTTTTTTTATTAATGCTTTTGGTATATCCTTTTCCATGATATACAGAATATATTTCTGGACTGCTATCAATATCTTTAAACCACTCTTTTGCCTTATTCATTAGCTCATCCATTTGTTTTTTATCTTTGCAAAAAACAATATATTTCCCATCTTTTTTCTTTATATTTTTTGCAAAAAGTTTTGATATTCCGTCTGCTTGTTCTATAATTTTTCTCATTTTTTCATATTTATTTTGTAATTCTTTTTTATCTCTCTCATCCTTACAGTTCTCAATTGCTTCTTTTATTCCTTGTAAATGCTCCCCTAGTGTATAATCACATTTCACATATAATGGTGGTTTTACAATCCTATCTCTTACTGCCTCTACTAGAGTTAATTCATAATCAATCGTTCCTTCAAATAATTGGTCAATCATATTTTTATTATCCATTCTGTCTGGAGTTGCTGTTAGACCTAGTATTTTTGCTTTCGGATTTTTTTCTAATAATACGTCTATTCTTTCTCCCCATTTTTCAGCACCTGTTCTATGTAGTTCGTCCATAATTATAATATCTGGATTTAATTTATTCATTAATTGATCATTTACTTTTAGTAATGATGGATATAACATTATTTTTAAATTAGGAAAATATTTTTCTGCTATCATTCTTGCAGTTTTATTTTCTGTTGGTTCTTCATTGGCAACATATTTAGCTATGTAATTGTAAATTTGACTTTTTATTGCAATAGTTGGCGCCATAAATAATATTTTTTTATCTTTATTCTCTACCATAAATTGTAAAGCTACAAATGTCTTCCCACAACCTGTTGGCAGTACAATGGCTGCTTTATTATCATTTTGGTATCTTTCTATTATTGATTTATATGCTTCTTGTTGATGTTTTTGTAATCCTATTTCAGGTTTTCCTTTTATTATCATATTAATACTCCTTATTTTTTTATACTATATATATGTTATACTAAATTTACTATTATTGTCAAATATATTTTTACTATATATTCATTGCAAACATTCCTATTAAGAATCCTACTATGTTTCCGATTGCTGTCATTCTTCCATGGTATAGTTTGTTTGATTCTGGTATTAGTTCTCCTGATACTATATATAGCATGGCTCCTGCTGCAAAGCTCAAGCATATACTTATTACTGTTGTTGATATCGTTCCTAAAATTGCTCCGAAAAATGCTCCTATTCCTGTTGTAATACCTGATAATATAACATAGAAAATTACTTTTGCTTTTGACATTCCTCCATTTTTCATAGGCACTGCCATGGATATCCCTTCTGGTATGTCATGTAGACAAATTGCAATTGCTAGACTAAGACCTAATTTTATTGAAGCTCCAAATCCTGAGCCTATTGCTAATCCTTCTGGAAAGTTATGTATGGCCAGTCCTATTGATACTACAATTCCTGTTTTTAATAATTGATTTTTTTGAAATGTGGCTGTTTGTTTTTTGCTGAATTTTTTTTCTACTAGTAAGTCACACATTATCATTGCTATTATTCCTATACCTATTCCTACTAATACTTGAAATATACTGCTTATTTCTAAAGCTTCTGGTATTAGATCAAAACAAATAATTGCCATCATGAGTCCTGATGCAAATGATAGAATAAAACTTAAAAATTTGTTAGAGTCTTTTTTTAGTATGATTCCTAATATTCCTCCTATGGTTGTTCCAAATGTTCCAAAAAATAAACCTATTAAAGTTGTTTGCAAAATTTCCAATATAAAAACTCCTTATTGTATATTTTATTAAAATATATGTTGTAAAATTTTTCTTTATTCTATTTTTAAAACTCCTTTATTTTCCCTAGACATTTTTTGATAAAAAATGTATAATAGTATTGGAATGTTTTATATTTTGAAAGAAAGGAAAATTTATTTATGAAAAAATTAAAAAATATATTTATTTTGATAGTTTTATTTGTTATTTTATTAGTTTTATTTACGTCTGTAAAGGTGTTCGCAGTTAATTCTGCAAATTCTTTTGAGATGGTTGAATATTCAGATGAATTTAAAAATTGGTTGGAATTATCAGATGAAGAAAAAGAACATGTGATGATGCCTAGAATGTATAAAGTGCCATATTCTGGTGTTCTTCGCAAAAATCCAATATCTATTGTCAATATGTTAAAGGCTAGTGCAGATCCTTCTTTTAATTTAAAAAGTGTCATTGATATAGATATAAAAGATCAAATGCAAACAAATTCTTGTTGGGCTTTTGCTAATTTGTCTTCTTTGGAAACTAATTTAGCTTTATTTAATCATAAGAACAGTCTGCCAAAAAAGACATATGATTTTTCAGAAAGACATATGGAATATGCTACAAGTAGAACTTTTTCCAATGGTGAAATTAATAAACTTGGATATAATAGAAATGTTGGAAGTGGCGGTAATTACCTGATTTCTCAATCTTATTTAACAAATGGTTCTGGAGCAATACCTGAAGACGAAATGAAATTTGAAAACAATGAAACTACTATCAGTATAGATAAAATTCAAAATAAAACCGTATCTAGCCAGGTATATGATACTGTGTATTTTCCTGATTATCAAACTGATACTGGTGTAAATACTGATATTATGAACCAAGTTAAACAACATATTCAGGAATATGGTTCTGTAAGTGCTTCTATACATGGTGATTCTTCTAATCTGGCTGATGATATTAGTTGTTATAAAAATTCTACAGGAGCAAAATATTGTAAAGATTCTTCTAATCATAAAATGGACCATGCAGTTTCAATAATTGGTTGGAATGATAATTATGAGGTTTCTAATTTTGTTGATGGTGCTAAACCTAAATCTCCTGGTGCATGGATTATAAGAAATTCTTGGGGTGAAAAAATAGAATATGAATTATCTGATTTTAAAAATCAGGTTTTTCAAGTGTATAAAGATTCCTATCATTGGAGCTCTGTAAATGATGTTACTGATGATTTTATTCAAAGGCTTGGATATACCATCTCAGATAATAAAGCTTCTATAAAATATGGTGATAATGGTTTGATATATGTATCTTATGAAGATGCTAATATTTCAAAAAATATGTATGGAATCATAAAAGCTTCTGATTCTGTCGATTATGATTATATATATCAATATGATGAATTTTTCCCTATTTCACAAGCCACTTTGTCTAATTATCCTGATTGTATGTTATGTAGTGTATTTAAAAAGAACTCTAATAATTCGGAATATTTAACACAGGTTTCATTGCATGCATCTGAAAAATATACTTGCAAAGTATATGTAAATCCTAATGGTACTGGAAAATCCAAAAGTGAATTACAATTAGTACCTTTAAAAGAAGGAGATTCTGAGACATTTGATGCTGGTTACCATACTTTAGAATTTGCTAAACCTGTTGAGATAACTGGAAACTCTTTTGCAGTAGTTGTACAAATTCATGGATTCACTTCAAATGTAACAGTTCCTCTTGAAACAAAATCTTCTGATGTTAGACTTGCACAATGGAATTGTGTGACTACTCAAACTGATAAATGCTTTTTAGCTAGAGGAAATAATTTAGAAAGTTGTATTTGGTCTGATCTTGGCGATTCTTCAGCAGATAGTACTATTAAGGCATTTACTACTACTGAACTTAATGATGGCTCTTTGAAAAATATTGTAATTACACAACCTCCTGAAAAAGTTTCATATTTCGAAGGAGAAGATTTTAATAAGGCTGGTATGATTATTACAGCAAATTATAATAGTAAAACGAAACCTTCTGCGGTACTAGACAGTGAAAGTTATAGTATTATAGACGGTTCTAATTTAAAAGCTGGTCAAACAAGTGTAACAATAAAATATTTAGACAAAACTGTTGAACAGCCAATAAGTGTAGAAAAAGATACAGTAACAGAATTGCGAATTAAAAATCCCGCAACTACTTTAACATATAAAGAAGGACAAAGTTTTGATAAAACTGGTTTGATTATAGAAGCTGTTTATAAAAGTGGCGCTGTAAAGACTATATCAGATTATGAGATATTAGATGGTAATAATTTGCGAGGCACTCAAACAAAAGTTACTATTTCTTATGAAGGTAAGACTGTTGATCTAGCTATTACTATAACACCTAATCCATTGCTTAATATAATAGTATCAAAACAACCAGATAAAACAAATTATGTTGTTGGACAAAATTTTGATCCAACTGGTATGGTGATTACTGGAAATTATCAAGATGGTAATTCATATGAAATAATAGATTTTATTGTAGAAAACGGAACTAATCTTACTATAAATCAGTCTTCTGTTACAATAAGTTTTGATGGAAAAACTACTACACAACCTATAACAGTTGAAGGAAAATCCGTTGTTTCTGTGGTTGTTGATAAACTCCCTTCAAAATTAACTTATATTCAAAATGAAGAATCTTTAGATTTGACAGGTGGTAGTTTAAAAGTAACTTATGATGACGACTCAAGTGAAACTGTGTCAATGACTTCAAATAATGTAGAAGTTACTGGCTTTAGTAATTCCTCTTTAGGAAAAGTTGCTATTACTGTTTCCTATCAAGGAAAATCTTGTCAGTTTGATGTAGAAGTAGTTGCTCCTGAAAAAATTGAAAATTCAAAATTGGATTCTGCAAAGTGTAATATAGAAAAGCTACAAGTATATCATTTTACAGATGATTCTGATAAAGATTATGTTTTATTTGATGTGGAAATTGATAATGTTTCAATGAATTTGGCTAATGATAATGTTGAATATTATTATTATTTGTCTACTAGTGCAAATGAGCAAAATATCGATGACTGGATTAAAATTTCTGATATACAAATTACAACTGATAAGTTACATTTTAAAATAGATTCAAGGGATGTTTCTAATTTTGCTTCATTATCTAGTCAAGATGCCATTTATCTTTATGTGAAAGAAGTTGTAAAAAAAGATGGAAATCAAAGTGTAACTATTTCTAATCCTATGAAATTAGATTCAGATGTGACTGTTGAAACTTATGTTGATAATGCTAAAAAAGATAATTTTGATTTAAGTGACTATGTAAATCCAGGCTCAGATGATTCTAATAATAATGGATATACTGTTAAGAGATTACCTAATGCTGGTTTTAAGATAACATTTATTGCCTTTGTAATTATTTTAGGTATTGGATTCTTCTTATTTATTCGATATAAAAAATTGAGTAAATATATAAAATAATTCTAAAAAAATTAAAACCTCTTATTGTAATAAGAGGTTTTTTTATATTATTCTCCTTGTAATTTTTCTGCTCTATCTGCTGCAATTAGATTATCTATCATTTCATCTAAGTCTCCATTCAGAAAGTTTTCCATTTGGTAAATACTCATTCCTATTCTGTGGTCTGTTATTCTTCCTTGTGGATAATTGTATGTTCTTATTTTTTCACTTCTGTCTCCTGATCCTACTTGTGATTTTCTATTACTTGCTACTTCTTCATCTTGTTTTTGTTTCTCAATTTCATATAGTTTTGTTCTAAGCATACGCATTGCATTATCTCTGTTTTGGAATTGTGATCTTTCTGTTTGACATTCTACAACAATTCCTGTTGGTTCATGTATCAATCTTACTGCTGAAGATGTTTTGTTAATATGTTGTCCTCCTGCTCCTGATGATCGGAATACTTCCATTTTTATGTCTGCTGGATTTATTTCAATTTCTACATCTTCTACTACTGGTAATACCGCTACTGTTGCTGCTGATGTGTGTATTCTTCCACTGCTTTCTGTGTCTGGTACTCTTTGAACTCTATGGACTCCACTTTCAAATTTTAGTCTGCTGTATACTCCTTTTCCTGTAATCATGAATGTGATTTCTTTATAGCCTCCTAGTCCTGTTTCATTTTCATTTAAAATTTCTAATTTCCAGTGCTTTTTTTCTGCATACATTGTATACATTCTAAATAAAGTTCCTGCAAATAGTGCTGCTTCTTCTCCTCCTGCTCCTGCACGTATTTCACAAATTATGTTTTTATCATCATCTGGGTCTTTTGGGATTAATAGTATTTTTAATTCTTCTTCAATTTCAGGTAGTTTTTCTTTTGCTTCATAGAATTCTGCTTCTGCAAGTTCTTTTAATTCTGGATCTTGTAGCATTTCTTTTGCTTCTTCCATTGCTTGTTGCGTTTTTTTGTATTCTCTATATTTTAATACTATTTCTTCTATGCTAGCATGTTCTTTCATTAACTTTTGCCATTCTGATTGATTGCTAATTACTTCTGGATCACTTATCATTTTTGTTAATTCTTCATATCGTTTTTCAACGACTTCTAATTTCTCAAACATTGTATTCTCCTTTTATTAAACTACCGTTCTATTTTACTGCATTTATGCGGGTTTGTCAAGTTTTGCCTATAGTTCTATCCATTTATATTCTATTTTTTGTGTGTCCATTATTTCTTTTTCTCTTTTTGTGCAAGTTAATAGTAGAATTTGCCTGTTATTATATTTCTGTGACATGTATTTTAAGAAGTTTTTTAGTCTTTCTTCATCAAAATATGCAAAAGTTTCATCTAAAATAATTGGTAATTGTTCTTTTGATAAATCTTCTACCATTGATAATCGTAGAGAAAGATATAATTGTTCTATTGTTCCTATGCTTAATTTTGTGGCTGGAATGTATTCTCCATTTTCATTTTCTACAATTAGCCCTATTTCATCATGAAATTGTACATTTTTGTATTTTTGATTGGTTATTTCACTAATTATGTTTGATAAGTTTTGTGTGAATTTTGGTGTAACTGTGTGTTTCATTGTTTCATAACATTCTTCTAATATTTGTTTTGCGGTGTCTATTGCTGTATTTAATTTTTGTAATTCTTGTTTTTGTTCTTTTAAATCTTCATATTCTTCTTCCATTTGTGCTAGTTTTTCTAAATTTGGCTGAATTGTTTTTTTATCTAGTTGTAATGTATGTAATTGTATTTTTTCATTATTTATCTCATTTTGTATATTTTGTATTTTGGGTAAAATATTTGTGTTTGTTATTTCTTGTATTTTTTCTTTTGATATATCAGGATATTTATTCATTGTTTTTTCTTGTTGCTCTTGTAGTTCTCGTTCATTTTGTTTTTCGAGTTCTTGTATTTCTTGATCTATTTCTTGATTATTTTTTTCTAATATTTTTACTTCATTTTCTAATAATTCTATTTTTTCTTTTAAAAGTTCATATTGGTTTTGTTTTTCTTTGTTTCTTTTTTTCTTATTTATTATATTTACTGTAATGATTGCTAAAAATATTATACTAATTATTAAAATTGCTGTTTTTATTATGGCATTAATTGAAGAAATTAATTGCACTATGATGTTACATAAAATTATTATTGTAACCATAATTACTTGTGCTTTATTGTTTTTTTGTTTTGTTTTCCTTTTTTCATATTGTTCTAATATTTCTTTATTTTCTTGATGAATACCATCTATTCTACCATCTATTTCTTTGATTTTTTCTAGGTTTTGTTTTTTTAAATTTTCTTTTATCTCTGTTTTTTGTTCTTCTTTTTCTTGTTGTTCATATATAATTTTCCATTCTTGTAATAATTGCATTTCTTTTTCTAGATTTTCTATTTTTTTGATTTTTTCGCTTTCGCTTGCTTCTGTTTCATATTGTTTGTTTTGGTATGTTTCTAATTTTTCTTTTTCTTCTTCAATTTTTTGTATTTTTTGATTTATTAAATTAATTGGTTTTTCGCGTGTTCTACTAGTTCCTACTTCATCTAATTGTCTACGATTTAGTCTATCCATTGCTATTTTATATGATACTTTATCTTCCCCTGTTCCTACTAAATTTGCAATTTTTTGTACTAATATTCCTTGTTCGTTTTTTTGTAGGCGTGTTTCTTGTTGATAAGAAACTAATGTTGATAAAAATAATTGTTCATCTATTTGAGTTTGTTCATAAAAAAATGCATTTCCTGTTGATTTGTCTATTGGAAATTGTTTTGAAATATCTTCTTTATTTTCATTAAATATTTTTGGATTTTTCTTTTTGAAATCTCTATATATTTCATATGTTTCTCCATTATCTAATTGATAAACTAATTTCCCAGAAAATTCTTCTCCTGACCATGGTTCGTATTTTTCAAAGTCTGAATGATCTCTTCCTTTTTTGTTTTTGGAGATTCCATATAAGCTGTTTATTATATATGATAGCATTGTTGATTTTCCTGCTTCGTTTTTTCCATAAATTAGATTTATGTTGTTTCCAAATTCGATTTCTTTATCTTTTAATTTTCCATAATTGTTGATTTTTAGTTGTTGTATTTTCAAAATATCCCTTCCTTCTATTGAAGTGCATCAAATGCAACTTCAATGGCTTTTTCTAATATTTCTTTTTCGTGTTCCTCTAATTCTTTATTTTGCATTTTTTCTAGTATTTTACTTGCAAACATTCCTTTCAATGTACTGTCTTTTGCTAGTTTTTCTAAGTCATAGTATGGTTTTGTTTTGTTTTTTATTTTTATTATTTGATTGCTTTCAATAAACTGATATATTTTGTATATGTCTATTTCGAAGTGACGTGTTCCTGTTAATATGATTTTGACAAATTCTGTTTCTGGATAGTTTTGGTTATTTAGCATTTCTATTAGTTGTTCTTTTGATAAAATATCTGTTACATCTATTTCTTTTTCTATAAATTCTTTTTCATCTAATGGAATAAATTCTAGATTGAGTTCTTGTTTTATTATTTCTCCTACAATCATTCCATGTTTTCCTAATTCGTCAAATCCTAGGGAAATGCAGGAACCTGGGTATACGATTCTTTGGTTTGGCTCATCTTTATATGATTGTTTATGTATATGCCCCATTGCGATATAGTCAAATCCTTTGCTTTCTAGTATTTTTTTTGATATTGCATTATATTGCATTTCTTCTATATTTGCTCCATTTAGTGTTCCATGTATTATTGCTATATTTAACTTATTTGGGTCTTCAACTTGCACATTTTCTATGCCACAATCTGTGCAATAAAAGTCGTCAAATCCATGTCCATATATGTCTACTTCTGGTGTACTGATTTTTTTAAATTTGGATTGGAAAATGTTCACATTTGGACTCCATTCAAATTGACTATAATATGAGTTTTGTAAATATGGATCATGGTTTCCTGGACTGATAAAAATTTGTGTATTTGGAATTTCTTTGAATAAATTATTTATATATTGTATTGTAGATTGTTTAACATATTTGTGTTCATATAAATCTCCTGCTATAAATAATAATGGTATATTGTTTTCTTGAATATATGTTATAACTTTTTTGAATACTTTTCTTTGATCTAGTCTGCGTATTTCTCCTAGATTTTCTTTGCTTGATAGATTTACAAATGGACTATCAAAATGAATGTCTGCAATATGTACAAATTTCATGATTATTCTCCTTTTCTAATTTGTATTATCTTTATATCATACAAACGGAAGTTTGTCAATAATTCTAAAAAAAAGATATGTTTTTAACATATCTTTTAATCATCATCTAATGGTCCGAATAACTCATCAAATTTTGCTTCTAACTCTTTTTGTAAATCATAGGTGTCTTCTTCTTGTGGTAATATTGGTGCTTCTTGTTCTATTTCGTCTAGTAAGCTTACTGATGTAGCTGGCTGTTGTTGTGCTACTTTTGTTTCCATTGGTTGAGGTGTTTTTGGCCCTTCTACATCTTCAAATAAATCATCTAATGATTCTATTTTTAAATTGTCTACTTTTTGTTGCTGTTCTTCTTCCGGTACATATGGGTTATATGGATTGTATTTTCTCCATTCCCCTCTTTGTATTTCTCCTATATCATTATGGCTGATTTCATGTGCTGATAGTATTTTTGCCATTGGTTTTTTGAAATAGTAGAATTTTTTTGTTTTGATTGGTTTTAATCCTTTTACAAATATGATACAGTCATCCATATCCATTCTACGTAGTTCGTCTGGTGTCATTAATGCCCTTGCCATAACTTGATCTGATACACTCTTTCCTGTTTTCCAGTTTTGTCTATCTCTGTTTATTGATATACTGTCTCTTCCAATTGTTTTTTCTCCTAGCTGTTTTGAGAAGTATTCTACTGTTTTGTATGAGTTACTTCCTAAAAATAGATGTGTATCACAGTTTCCCATGATTGTTTCATATGATTTTTCATATACTGCTTCTAATTGGTCTACATTTTGTAATATAACACTAAATGATATTTTTCTACTTCTTGATGTTGATATTTTTTTGTCAAAGTCTGGTATTTTTCCTATATTTGCAAACTCGTCTAATATAAAGAAGGTTTGTTCTTTTAATGCTCCTCCATTTTGGTCTGCATAGTCATATAGTTGTTGTATCATTTGTGAGAAGAATATTGTTAATAGAAAATCATATGCTGTGTGTGTGTCTGATGATATAACATATACGGCTGTTTTTCTATTTCCTATTTCTTCAAAGTCTATTGTGTCTGTTGATGTTAGTTCTGCAATTTCTTTTGAGTCAAATTTTCCTAGTTTTGATTGTAATGTACTTAAAATTGAACTGTATGTTTTTTCTGGTGCTATTTCGATTGATTTGTAATTCATTCTTGCTGGATGGTCATATGGTAATACACTCATTAGTTCTGATAATAGGTTACTGCCACCTTTGTTGTTTGCTGCTCTTACTAACTCTGCACAGCTAGCTAGGTTTTGTTCTTCTGGTGGTCTAGTTGCTATTAAATAATATATTAAGGCTTTTAATAACATTTCTGCTGAGTCATCCCAGAATGGTTCTGCTGAACTTCCTTCTGATTTCTGCCCTCTAATAATTGTATTTGCTATAACGTCTACATCTATTCCTGAATTGATGTGTTTTAATGGGTTATATCCGTCACTGTATTGTGGTCTTACTAAATTTAATACTTTTATTTGATATCCATTGTCTCTTAGATATCCTGCTGTTTTGTCATATAGCTCTCCTTTTGGGTCTGTGAATACATATGATCCTAGCATTTGAAATGCATTTGGAATTGAATATGATGCTGATTTACCAGAACCTGATCCGTCCTACTACTAATACATTGACATTTCCTCTTTTGTCTACTGGTAAATAGTTGTTTTCTGCTAATATGATTCCTTTGTTTTTGTTTAAAACTTGATATTGTTCTCCATGTCTGCTCCAATCACTTGATCCATGTTCTATATCTGAAAATTCATTTTTTGGTGCTGTGCGGACAAATCCTATGAAGAAAAATATTAAGTAAAATATGCTAAATCCTATCCATATTGATAAGAAGTTCCCAAATGCTCCTAGTTCAAATATTTTTCCCATTGATACAAATGGGTGCATGAAGTTTTCTCCTAGTGCTTGGAAAATTCCTATTCCGTTTTTTCCGTTTCCTTGACCTACTTGAAATAAGCTAAGTGCTAATGGCGAAACAAATACTATGGTTAAAAATACCCATAGTATTGCACATATTATGAAGTTTTTTCTATTTCTTTTAATTGCTCCTTCTATCTTGTAGTTCATACAATACACCTTCTATCTTTGGTTTTGCATTATCTTCCTCTGTCTTCTTTCTCTCTTTTCTTATGAGCTTCATATGCTTGCCTCATAATTTTTGGATTTCCTTCTTTTTTTATTCCTTTTTCATCTTCTCTATAACCTTTTTTAGTCTCTTTGTCATAGAAACATTTGTGAGTAGAAACATTTCCCTCTATTATTGTTCCTAAGTTATTGTCTTTTGAACCACTGTCTCTTGCTTCTATTTCTTCCATTAAATCTCGAGCCGTTGCAATTATACAGTTAACTTCGATTCCTTCTTTTTTATTATTTCTTGCTGTTCCTGGATTTTCCATTTTCAACTTCCTCCTTAAAAGTCCTTTTTGTCTCTGATTTCAAAGGCAAAATAGGATTTATATGGTTTTAATCTACATTTTCCTTTTACTTCATTTGTTTTTTCATCAAAATAGAGTATAGGCTCTACTTCTTCTGTTGTTTCTGGGTCTATAATACATATTGGTCTCTTTAAATTTGGTGTATATGGAAAGTCTTTGTATTCTGTTTCTTGTTCATTATATATACTGTCAAGTTTTAGTGGTATTGGCTTCTTAGAAATTTCTATTTTATCTCCTTCTAATAGTGCCATGTTTACAACAACTCTGTCCTTTCCAAAAGATAATATTACTAAATTGTCTTCATCTGGTGATGGATTATCGACATAAAAAGTTTTTCTAGTATTTTCACCTCTGATTTCTTGTGTAAAGTCTAATCTTTGTATCGTATATTTAGGTGAATTTGCTAAAAATTCTTTTTCTGTTTTATTTACTTGATATATTACTGTTTTTACATCTTTAGGATCTGTGATGCTAAAATGTTTTCCTTGCCACATTTCCATTTTTTACGACACCTCATTTCTATGATTTTATACATAGCTTGTCTTCTGCATGTCTATTATTTATTATACAGGAAAACAGGCTATTTGTCAACGTCTTTTTTATGTTAATCTATCATGCATGTTCTTCTGTCTCTTCTCTTGGATTGAATTTAGAAATTTCTTTTAATTGTTCATATATTGCTTTTTCTGCTTCTGTCATATCACGAGGTACAACAATTTTAATTTCTGCAATTAAGTCTCCTTTTTCTCCTTGTGTTGTATAATATCCTTTATTTGGTATTCGTAGTTTTTCTCCAGTTTGTATTCCTTGTGGTATATAGATTTTTGTTTCATCTTCCATCGTTGGTATAGATACTCTGGTTCCTAAACTTGCTTCCCATGGGGTTAATAATAAATCTGTGTGTAAATCATATCCTTCTAGTTTGAATCTTTTATTATTTTGTATTTTTATTTTAATGTATAAATTTCCATTTTTTCCGCCGTTTTTTCCTTCTTTTCCTTGTCCTATTAATCTGATTTTTGCTCCGTTTTGTATTCCTTTTGGAATTGTAATTGTAAATGTTTTGTTTTTTCCTTCTACTGTTTTTAATAATATTTTTTTCTCTATACCAAAATATGCTTCTTCAATTGGGATTTGAATTTCTGTCTCTATATCTTCTCCACTTCTAGTTTCTTGTGCTTTTTCTCCATTGGCGTTTTTATCTACATTTCCTAAGAACATTTCAAAAATTGATTCTTTGTTTCTTAGGTTTTTTTGATGTGCTCCTGCATGATGTGCATTCCATGTTCTATCATATTTTCTTTTAGATGCTGGTACAGATAGAACTCTATATGCTTCATTTATATCTTTAATTCTCTCTTCTGCAAGATTATTTCCCACATTGACATCTGGATGGTATTTTTTTGCGGCATTTCTATATGCTGTTTTTATTTGTTCTATTGTAACACGACTTGTTTCTAATTCTAATATTTTATAATAATCTTTATATATCATTGAACATCCTCCCTTATTTGCTTTCGGAAAAAAGGTAATTACATTATATCATAGTTTTAAAAAAAATCCATAGTTTTATGGATTTTTCTTATATATTGTTTTTGTTTTTTTAATATACATAGTTTTGTGGATTATATGCTACTCCATTTACTCTTACTTCTAAGTGTAAATGTGGTCCTGTCGAATTTCCAGTAGATCCTACGGCTGCAATCGTTGCTCCTTGTCCTACTGCTTGTCCTGCTGAAACATATAATTTACTACAATGTGCGTAATATGTTTGAACTCCATTGCCATGTGTAATTACAATCATTTTTCCATATGAGCCTTTATTTCCTGCAAATGTTACTGTTCCTCCTGCAGCTGCTTTTACTGGTGTTCCTGCTGATGTTGCTATATCTAGTCCTGTGTGCCTTGATGAACGTATTCTGCTAGATTCACTAAATCGTGATGTGATTATTCCTGATACTGGTCTTATTAAAGATATTCCGATGTTTGTGTTTGTTTTAGATATTGTTGTGTTTGTGTTTACTGTTCCTTTGGTTGTTACTTTATTTGTACTTGCTACCGCTACTGGTTCTTTTGCTGGCTCTTTGTATAGTGTTGATATTGCTGTTTCTGCTGTTACGAGTTCTTTGTTTTCTGTTTCATATTTTTCAGAGATTGCTAATGTTTCCATATTGGCACTGTTTTTTTCTTTTAGAGAATTGACTACATTTTCTGCTTCTGAAAAACTGGAAACATATGCTTTTTCTTCTTGGTTCTCGCAAATTGCATAGTAGCGATAATATGCTGTTCCTTCTGCTTTGATTTTTTCAAATATTTCATCATCATTTGTGACAATATCTCTTTTTAGTAAGCATAATTGATATTCTGGTAATTCTTCTACTTGTACAAATGCTACATCATTTCCATCGCCATTTTTCATGTATTCACTAATTTTTGTTTGTAATTGTGATTTATTTGCTGTATATCCAACTTGCTTTCCTCCTATTGTAACACGATAAGTTGGTTTGAAAAAATAAGATACAGCTCCTATTATTAAAAATACTGCAATTACTAATAACATTATTAGTTTTATTGATTTTTTTGTATGTATTAATATTTTCTTAAACATATATATTTCCTTCCTTTGTAACACTATTGTAATAATATTGTAATATTTGAAATTTTGCAAGACAAGTTTTTATTATTTATCTTTGTTTTTTTTCGTTTTTTATTTGTTATCTCTTTTTTTTGCATTTTTTCTTTAAATTTGAAAAAACTAATCGGGAATTGGGGACGCCCTTTTTTTCCCTAATCGGGAAGAGGGGACGCCCGTTTTTTCCCTATGCTATTTTTCC
>CANQTV010000011.1 GCA_947626875.1 uncultured Clostridia bacterium
ATACCTGTATCAGATTGTTTCCATGCATATTTTAGAGTTGCACCTGCCATTCCACTTCCACTAGTATCTGTTACATTTACTTGCTTACTATGTGATTTTGCCCATGTAGTATCTGAACTTTGCGCAAAATTGATATTTTGCGTTATATTTTCTAAAAAACTATTGCAATTTTAAAAAAACATGATATAATATATCAATAATATAAAAAGACATAATAAGGACAACACAAATTATATAATAACTTATAGAGAGCCAAAGGTAGCTGGAATTTTGGCAAGTAAAAATAATTTGTTATCACCTTATGTTTCTAAACTGAAAAGATTATTCTGATTAAGTTTAGACGTAAATCTGCGTTAAAGAAAATGAGAGAGTAAAATATTTACTAAAATAGGTGGTACCGCGGAATTTAAAGCCATTTCGTCCTAAATATATATATTATAGGATGAAATGGCTTTTGTTTTAAAAATAATCAGTATCTTACTTTGTTAGACTTCATTTGAAATCAAACATCGTACATGGAGTACGATTTATTGATTTCAAACTTGTCTGCCTTGTAATATACTAATTCTTTTTAAAACAATTTCTGATTAGGGAAGGGGATTAAAAAATGTACAAAAAAGTAGAATTGAAAAATGGTTTTGTAGGAATGGAAAGAGATGTCGCTAATGTATGGAAACAAAAAAACATCATCAAGAAAAACTTTGCTATGAATGAAGGTAAAAGATATTTTACCTTTTATGATGGACCACCAACAGCAAATGGTAAACCACATGTGGGACATATTGAAACAAGGGTTATGAAAGACATTATCCCAAGATACAAAGTTATGAAAGGATACAAAGTTATACGTAAAGCTGGCTGGGATACACATGGACTTCCTGTAGAATTAGAAATTGAAAAAAAATTAGGTATTTCAGGGAAAGAACAAATAGAAGAGTATGGAGTAGAAAAATTCGTAAAACAATGTAAAGAAAGTGTATTCCAATATGTATCAATTTGGGAAGAAATGACAAACAAAGTAGGCTTCTGGTTAGATATGGATGATCCATATGTTACATATCATAATGAATATATTGAATCTGTTTGGTGGGCATTAAAACAAATGTGGGAAAAAGGCTTATTATATGAAGGACATAAAGTTATGCCATATTGCCCAAGATGTGGAACAGCACTATCTTCACATGAAGTAGCACAAGGATATAAAGATGTAAAAGATATGACATGTGTTGCAAAATTCAAAGTAAAAAATGAAGAAAACACATATTTTTTAGCATGGACAACAACACCATGGACATTACCATCAAATTTAGCTCTATGTATCAATAAATCATATGAATATAGTAAAGTAAAAGTAAATGTTGGAACAGAAGACGAGCCATCATATGAAGTATATATTTTAGCAAAAGATTTAGTAGAAAAAGTTTTAGCTGACAAATCTTATGAGGTATTAGAAACAATTAAAGGAGAAAAATTATTAGGAACAGAATATGAACAACTAATGCCATTTGCAAAAGTAGAGGGGAAAGCATTTGTAGTTATACATGGTGACTATGTTAACTTAGAAGATGGTACAGGAATTGTTCATATTGCACCAGCATATGGTGAAGATGATAGCTTAGTTTCAAAACAAAATGGAATTACATTTATAAACTTAGTAGATAAATCAGGAAAATTTGTAAAAGAAGTTACACCATGGGCAGGAAAATTTGTAAGAGATTGTAGTGAAGATATTTGCAGATGGTTAGCTGATAATAACAAATTATTCAGTAAAGAAAAACATTTACACTCATATCCACATTGTTGGAGATGTGACACACCACTTCTATATTATCCAAAAGAAAGTTGGTTTGTTGCAATGAGCAAACTAAGAGATGAACTAGTAGACAATAACAATAAAGTTAACTGGTATCCAGATACAATCAGAACAGGTAGATTTGGAAAATTCTTAGAAAATGTCATTGATTGGGGAATTTCAAGAGACAGATATTGGGGAACACCACTACCAATCTGGACATGTGAAGATGAAAATTGTAATCATAGAGAATGTATAGGAAGTATCGAAGAATTAAAACAAAAAGGAATAGATGTACCAGAAGATATCGAACTACATAAACCATATATTGACCAAGTAAAATTAAAATGTCCAAAATGCGGAAAAGAAATGAAAAGAGCGAGAGAAGTAATAGACTGTTGGTTTGATTCAGGTTCTATGCCTTTTGCACAATGGCATTATCCCTTTGAAAATAAAGAAATATTTGACAACAATTTCCCAGCAGGATTTATTTCAGAAGCAGTTGATCAAACAAGAGGATGGTTCTATACATTAACTGCAATTGGAACAGCATTATTTGGAAGAAGCCCATTTGAAAACTGCATTGTTTTAGGTCATGTATTAGATGGAAAAGGACAAAAGATGTCTAAATCAAAGGGAAATGGTGTTGATCCATTTGTATTATTAGATACAGTAGGAGCAGATGCAACACGTTGGCATTTCTATACTTGTAGTGCACCATGGCTTCCAACACGTTTATCACTTGAAAATGTGCAAGAAACTCAAAGAGGATTTTTAAGCACATTATGGAATGTATATTCTTTCTATGTTTTGTATGCAGAAATAGATCAATTTAATCCACTAAAATATGCAGATTTTAAAATTAATAATGTAATGGATAGATGGATTATTTCTAAATTAAATACATTAGTAAAAGAAGTAGACAAAAAATTAGAAGAATACAATATTACTGGTGCAGCATTACAAATAGAAGATTTTACAGATGAATTATCAAATTGGTATGTACGTAGAAATCGTGAAAGATTTTGGTCACAAGAAGTTGATGAAGAAAAAATTGGTGCTTATGTAACACTATATACAGTATTAACAACATTAAGCAAAGTAATTGCTCCATTTGTACCATTTATTGCAGATGAGATTTATCAAAATCTAGTTGTAGGATTAGATAATAATGCTCCAGAAAGTGTACATTTATGCCTATGGCCAGAAGTAGATGAAAATACAATAAATCCTGAATTAGAAGAAGAAATGGATTTAGCTTATAAAATTGTTAAATTAGGAAGAAGTGCTAGAAATTCAGCAAATATTAAAAATAGGCAACCACTTTCTAAAATGTTGATTTCTGTAGGAACACTACCAGAATATTATTCAGATATTGTAAAAGAGGAATTAAATGTTAAAGAAATAGAACTAGGGGCAGATATGGCAGAATATGTTAATTTTGAAATTAAGCCAAATCTACCAGTACTAGGAAAAGAATATGGAAAACTTATTCCAAGAATAAAAGAAGAAATTGCTAAGAAAAATCAAATGCAATTAGCAACAAAAGTAAAAAGTGGTAAAGTGGAATACATTGAAATTGACGGAACAGAAATAGGATTAGATAGTGAAAATCTATTAATAACAATGCATGGAAAAGAAGGATTTGCATTTAGTGGAGAAGGTGAAATGGGAGTTGTGTTAGATACACAAATTACACCAGAACTAAAAAAAGAAGGATATGTACGTGAGATTCTATCTAAAGTGCAAAATATGAGAAAAGATAGAGGATTTGAAGTATTAGATAATATTAAATTATATGTTTCTGGAAATGACATGTTACAAGCAATTATTAAGGAAAATCAAGACTTAATTAAGCACGAAACTTTATCAAAAGAAATTATCTATGATTTAGAAAGACCAGAATATACTGATACCAATATAAATGGAGAAACATTAAAAATTGATGTAGAAGTAATTAAATAGAAGTTATTTCTCAAAACCTCTTGACAGTTTACAATAATATAAGGTAAAATATAATAGGTAAGAAAAAATATATTGCAAAATCTATTTATATATTTTATTCGAACATTGAAAATTAAATAAGGAAGAGGTGTATATTATGAACATTGTTGTCATAGTAGCCGCTGTCTTAATCTCACTTGCAATTGGAGCTGTTGTAGGAATTCTATACAGAAAAAAGATTGCAGAATCTAAAGTAGGAAATGCTGAAGAAGAAGCTAAAAGAATTGTTGATATGGCAAAAATAGAAGCTGAAAACTTGAAAAAAGAAGAAATTATTAAAGCCAAAGAAGAAATAATGGCAAGTAGGAAAGAATTAGATCAAGAGATTAAAGAAAGAAGAGGCGAAGTACAAAGACAAGAAACAAGATTAATTCAAAAAGAAGAAAATCTTGACAAACGTTCTGAAAATTTTGAGAAAAAAGAAGAGGATCTTCAAAAACAAGTTGAAGAATTAGAAAATCAAAGACAAGATCTAGACAAAATGTATGAAGAGCAACTAAACAAATTACAGGAAATTGCATCTTTAACAAAAGAACAAGCAAGAGATATTCTTTTGCAAGAAGTTCAAAAAGATGTAACAGCAGAAAAAGCAGAAATAATTCGAGAAACAACTAGAAAAATAAAAGAAGACTCTATCAAAAATGCAAAAGAAGTATTAACATATGCTGTACAAAAATGTGCTGCAGATCATTCACAAGAAACTACTGTATCAATTGTTGCATTACCTAGTGATGATATGAAAGGTAGAATTATTGGTAGAGAAGGAAGAAACATAAAAGCATTAGAAACTTTGACAGGAGTTGACTTAATCATTGATGATACACCTGAAGCAGTAGTACTATCAGGATTTGACCCATTAAGAAGGGAAGTTGCTAAAATCACGCTAGAAAAATTAATTGAAGATGGAAGAATACATCCTGCAAAAATTGAAGAAACAGTTGAAAAAGCGAAACAAGAATTAGCAGAAACGATTAAATCAGAAGGAGAAAGGGCAGTTTTAGAAACAGGTGTTATTGGATTACATCCAGATATCGTAAAACTAATCGGAAAGCTAAAATATAGGACAAGTTATGGACAAAATGTATTAAATCATTCAATTGAAGTATCTAACTTAGCTAGAATTATGGCAGAAGAATTAGGATTAGATGCTAAGCTTGCAAGACGTGCGGGATTATTACATGATATAGGAAAAGCACTAGACCATGATATGGAAGGAACACATGTAGAAATAGGTGTGGAAGTTTTGAAAAAATACAAGGAAAATCCATTAGTAATCAATGCAGTTGAAGCACATCATGAGGATGTAGAACCACAATCATTAGAGGCAGTTTTAATTCAAGCAGCAGATGCTATCTCAGCCTCAAGACCAGGAGCAAGACGTGAAACTTTAGAAGCATATATTAAGAGATTGCAAAACTTAGAAGAAATTGCAGATTCTTTTGAAGGTGTTGAAAAATCATTTGCAATTCAAGCAGGTCGTGAAGTTAGAATTTTAGTAAAACCAGATAGAATTTCAGATGACCAAATGACAATATTAGCAAGAGATGTTTCAAAACGTGTTGAAAATGAAATGGAATATCCAGGACAAATTAAGGTCAATGTTATCAGAGAAACAAGAGTTGTAGATTATGCTAAATAATTTTAAAGAGAATATTTTAAAAAAATATTCTCTTTTTTTAAATTTTATGGTATACTATTATGCGGTATAGAAAGGATGAAGTTGAAAAAAAATTACAATTTTTTTCCAACTAGGTTTGTGCTTGAGAAAGGGTGAAAGAATAAAATGAAGGGATATTTAGTATTAGAAAATGGTGAAATATTCGAAGGAGAACGCATAGGATATCGCAAGAATGTAATATGTGAAATTGTATTTAATACTTCTATGACAGGATATTTAGAAATTTTTACAGATCCATCTTATGCAGGACAAGGGATTGTAATGACATATCCGTTAATAGGAAATTATGGATTAACACTAGAAGATAAAGAATCAAGAAAACCATGGGTAGAAGCAGTATTTGTTCATGAATTAGCAGAAATAGAAAGTAACTTCCGCTCAAAATTACATGTAGAGAAATTTTTAAAATATAATGAGGTACCAGGATTACAAAATGTAAATACTAGAAAATTAACTAAAATATTAAGACAAAATGGCACAATGAAAGGAATGCTAACAGATGATATTAGCAATCTAGAAGAAATAATAAAAGAGATTAAATCATATAAAAACGATCATTTAGTTGAGAAAGTATCATCATCTGAAATTACACAAATAGGAGATGGAGATATTTCGATTGGACTATTTGATTTTGGTTCAAAACAAAATATTATTGAATCATTATTAAAAAGAAATTGCAAAATAACAATATTTCCACAAGATACGTCAGCTGAGACGATTTTATCTTATCCATTGCAAGGAATTGTTCTTTCTAATGGTCCAGGAAATCCAGAAGATTGCACAACAGCAATCAAAAATATAAAAAAATTATATGAATCAGATATCCCTATTTTAGGAATTTGTTTAGGACATCAGTTAATGGGGCTTGCAACAGGAGCAAAAACATATAAATTAAGATATGGGCATCGTGGGCCAAACCATCCAGTAAAAGATGTAAAAAAAGATAGAGTATATATCACTTCACAAAATCATGGATATGCAATTGATGATTCCACTATAAACCCTGAAATTGCAGAAGTATCACATATAAATTTAAATGATAATACAGTAGAAGGGCTAAAATACAAAAATAAAGAAATTTATACGGTACAATTTCATCCAGAAGCATGCCCAGGACCAAAAGATACAGAATATTTATTTGATGAATTTTTGCAAAAATTGAAATAAAAAGAAAGGAAAATCAAAATGCCAAGAAATAAAGAAATAAAAAAAGTATTAGTTATAGGATCAGGACCAATTATAATTGGACAAGCAGCAGAATTTGATTATGCAGGGACACAAGCATGTGAAGAACTAAAAAAAGAAGGAATTGAAGTTGTATTAGTTAACTCTAACCCAGCAACAATTATGACAGATAAACATATGGCAGACAAAATATATATTGAACCAATTACAGTGAAAACAGTAGAAAAAATAATAAAAAAAGAAAAACCAGATAGTATTTTACCAAACTTAGGTGGACAAACTGGATTAAATATTGCAATGGAATTATATGAGTCTGGATTTTTAGAAGAACAAAATGTACGCTTACTAGGAACATCACCAGAAGGAATTAAAAATGCAGAAGACAGACAAGCATTTAAAGATATGATGGAATCTATCAATGAACCATGTATTGCAAGCAAAGTTGTGGAAAACGAAGAAGATGCCATCGATTTTGCAAAACAAATAGGATTACCTGTTATTGTTAGACCTGCATATACATTAGGAGGAACTGGTGGAGGAATTGCAAATACCATAGAAGAATTAAAAGAAATTTCAGAGAGTGGTCTTAGACTATCAAGAGTACATCAAGTACTAATTGAAAAATGTATTGCAGGCTGGAAAGAAATAGAATATGAAGTTATGCGTGATAGAAAAGGAAATTGCATAACTATTTGCAACATGGAGAATTTAGATCCTGTAGGTGTTCATACAGGAGATAGTATTGTTGTTGCACCATCACAAACATTAGCAGATAAAGAATATCAAATGTTAAGAACATCAGCAATAAAGATTATATCAGCATTAAAAATTGAAGGTGGATGCAATGTACAATTTGCATTAAATCCAAATAGTTTTGAATATGCAGTTATTGAAGTAAACCCAAGAGTTAGTAGATCATCTGCTTTAGCTTCTAAAGCAACAGGATATCCAATTGCAAAAGTTTCAACAAAAATTGCTATTGGATATGCATTAGACGAAATTAAAAATGAAGTTACTAAAAAAACATATGCATGTTTTGAACCAGTTTTAGATTATGTAATTGTAAAAATACCAAAATGGCCATTTAATAAATTTTTAACAGCAAGTAGAGAATTGGGAACACAAATGAAAGCAACAGGAGAAGTAATGGCAATAGCTCCAAACATTGAAGCAGCCTTACTAAAAGCAATTCGCTCATTAGAAGAAAATCTAGATTCTATGGAAATGCCAAAAATCAGAAAATATTCAACTGAGAAAATATTAGAAGGTTTACATCATGTTGATAATGAAAGAATATGGGTAATTGCAGAAGCATTAAGAAGAGGAATTACTTTAGATGAAATCCATAATATAACACAAATTGACAAATTCTTTATAAATAAAATAGATAGAATTGTAAGAATGGAAGAAATTTTAAAAAATGAAAAACTAACAGCACAAAACATTAGAAAAGCGAAAATGATGGGATTTACAGATGTAGTAATTAGTCGTTTAAGTAAACACTCAGAAGAAGAAATCAGAAATATAAGAAAAGAAAATGGAATTATTGCAAACTTTAAATTAGTAGACACTTGTGCAGCAGAATTTGAAGCACAAACTCCATATTATTATTCAAGCTATGATGATGAAAATGAAAGCATAAGATCAAAAAATAACAAGAAAATTGTTGTACTAGGCTCAGGTCCAATTCGTATCGGACAAGGGATTGAATTTGATTATTGTAGTGTTCATAGTGTTATTAGTTTAAAAGATTTAGGATATGAAACAATTATTATAAATAATAATCCAGAAACTGTTAGCACAGATTTTGATATTGCAGACAAACTATATTTTGAACCATTGACAAGAGAAGATGTAGAAAATATTATAAATGTAGAACAACCATATGGGGCAATTGTCCAATTTGGAGGACAAACAGCAATTAAGTTAACAAAAGCACTAACAGAAATGGGAGTTAAAATTTTAGGAACATCTGAAGAAAATATGGATAGAGCAGAAGACAGAGAAAAATTTGATGAAGCATTAGAAAAATGCGGTATTTTAAGACCAAAAGGAGATACAGTATATACAGTTGAAGAAGCAAAACAAGTTGCAAATAGACTAGGATATCCAGTACTTGTTAGACCATCTTATGTATTAGGTGGACAAGGAATGGCAATTGCTTATGATGAAGCAGAAATAGAAGAATTCATACAAGAGATTAACAAGATTGCACAAGAACATCCAATTTTAGTTGACAAATATATGTTAGGAAAAGAACTAGAAGTTGATGCTATATGTGATGGAGAAGATGTATTAATTCCAGGAATTATGGAACACTTAGAAAGAGCAGGAATACATTCAGGAGACAGTATATCAGTTTATCCAACACAAACAATTGAAGAAAAGCATAGAGAAAAAATTATCAGTTATACAGAAAAAATTGCAAAGGAACTAAATATAATAGGAGTATTAAATATACAATTCATTATTTCACATGATGAGGTATATATTATAGAAGTAAATCCAAGATCAAGTAGAACAGTACCATATATTAGTAAAGTAACTGGATTGCCAGTTATAGATATTGCCACACAAGTAATTTTAGGCAAGAAATTAAAAGAATTACCATATGGAACAGGAGTATATAAACAAAGTGAATATGTAGCAGTAAAAATGCCAATATTCTCTTTTGAAAAGATTAAAAATGCTGATACGAGTTTAGGACCTGAAATGAAATCTACAGGAGAAGTATTAGGAATTTCAAAAGTATTTTCAGAAGCAGTTTACAAAGCATTTATTGGAAGTGGTGTAAACCTAACTCAAAAAGGTAAAATCCTAATTACAGTTAGAGATAAAGATAAGCCAGAAACTTTAATATTAGCAAAGGAATTAAAGGAAATTGGATATGAAATTTATGCAACATCAGGAACAGCAAATTATTTAAAAGAAAATGGAGTAGAAGTGCAATCAGTTCCAAAAATTTGGGAAGGAACAGATAGCATAATTGAACTAATCCAATCAGGTAAATTAAGCTTTATTATCAACACACCAACAAAAGGAAAACAATCAAACAGAGATGGATTTAAAATAAGAAGACTAGCTGTAGAATGTAAAGTACCATGCTTTACTTCATTAGATACAGTCAAAGCCCTATATGATGCAATCAAGAATGACATACATGAGGAAAACCTAGAACCAGTTGATATGACAAAAATTTAGAAAGGAAGGGAAAAGGGGACGTCCTTTTTTTCCCTATCTAAATTTTCCCTATTCTAGGAAAACAATTATATAGAAAGGAATGAGAAAAATGAAAATTTTAGCTGTAGGTGATATTGTAGGAAATTCAGGTGTTAAAGAACTACAAAAGCAACTTCCAACTATAAAAGAAAAACATCATATTGATTTTACAATTGTAAATGGCGAGAATTCAGCAGAAGGAATGGGAATTACAGAAAAAAACTTTCAAGACATTTTAAAAGCTGGAACAGATATTATTACAATGGGAAATCATACATGGGGAAAAAAAGATATATTTAAATTTATTGACCATCCACAAATTATTAGACCTGCAAATTATCCAGAAGGAGTTGTCGGAAAAGGATATCAAATTACACAAAAAAATGGAAAAAGAATTGCAGTTATCAATTTAATTGGAAGAGTAGATTTAAATGTTTTATCTGAAAATCCATTTTTGAAAGCAAAAACAATTGTAGAAAAAATAAAAAATGAAACAGATATTATTATTATTGATTTCCATGCAGAAGCTACAGCTGAAAAAATTGCAATGGGATATTATTTAGATGGAAAAATAACAGCATTATTTGGAACACATACACATGTACAAACAGCAGATGAAACAATATTACCAAAAGGAACTGCTTATATTACAGATATAGGAATGACAGGACCTAAATATTCTGTTATTGGAATGGACATAAATGCATCAATAAAAAGATTTGAAACAACATTACCAGAAAGATATAAAGTTGCAGAAGGTGAAACTAAATTTAATGGTATTATTATTGAGGTAGATGATAATACAAATAAAGCAATTAAAATTGAAAGAATTTAACTTTGTCAAGAAGTGTCGAAAAGGCGTAGAAATTGCGATGAAAACTTGAAAAAATTTCCAAAAACACCTTTACAAAAATTTCCAGATATTGTAAAATAACAATCGTAAAAGTTGCAACAAAAATTAAATTAATAGGAGGAAAAACGAAAATGGAAATTTTAAAGATTTCATCAAAATCAAATCCTAATTCAGTAGCAGGAGCGATTGCTGGATTAGTTAAAGAATCAAACAAAGCAGAGATGCAAGCAATTGGAGCAGGAGCATTAAATCAGGCTGTCAAAGCAGTAGCTATCGCACGCGGATTTGTAGCACCATCAGGAGTAGACTTAGTTTGCATACCGGCTTTTGCAGAAGTAGAAGTCGAAGGAGAAGACCGAACAGGGATTAAATTGATTGTAGAATCAAGAGCATAGATGTGTAAATTAAAAAAAGATAGAGAAGTAATTTTCTATCTTTTTTGTATTATAAAAATACTGACCACTCATTCCAATAGAAAAAAATGAAAAAAAGGTGTATAAATATTATATGGAATTTATAAAAATAAGCAAAGTAGAATCATATTTTCCAGAAGTTATGATGGAAAATGAAAAAATTGAAAAGAACTTAAATTTAGAAAAAGGTTATATACAAAAAAGAACAGGAATTAAAACTAGATATTACTCAAATGAATCACAAGAGGAAATGGCAAAAAAATTAGTACAAAAAATGTTTGAAAAAGGAGACTGTGAAGTAAAAGATATTGGTCTAATTATTGTTAGCACAACAACACCAACACAATTCATGCCAGGAATAGCAAATAATGTTCAAAAAGAGTTAGGAATTGAAACATGTATATCTTTTGATATTTTAGCTGGCTGTGCAGGATTTATCAATGCAATTGATATTGCTCAAAAATATATGACTACAACTTCAATTCAAAAAGCATTAGTTATTGGAATTGAACAAATTTCTAAATTTTTAAATCATCAAGATGTATCAACCGCAATTATTTTAGCAGATGGAGTAGGAGGAGTTGTATTAGAAAAAACAAACCAAGAAAAAAAATATTATGCAAAAATAGAGGCAACTATTGATGATAAGAATATCCTTTCTACATATGTAGATGAAAACAAGGAAATGCAATTAGAAATGAAAGGAAAAGATGTATATAAATATGCAGTAACAGCAACTATAGAAAATATACAAAATTTATTAAATGAAACTGGAGAGACATTAGACAATATTAAATACATTGTACCACATCAATCAAATTTAAAAATTATTAAATCAATTGCAACTAGATTAGGTAAAGAAATAAATAAAAAAATGTATACTAATATTAAACATACTGGAAATACATTTTGTGCAAGTATACCAATTGCTTTAGAAGAAATGTTTAGAAAGGGTTTATTAGTTGAAGGTGACAAAATTATTTTACTTGGATATGGTGGAGGATTAAATACAGGTAGTATATTGATAGAAATTTAATAGAAAGGATGAAAAAATAATGCAAAAGAAAGCATTTCTATTTCCAGGTCAAGGAGCGCAAGTAGTAGGCATGGGAAAAGACATTTATGAAAAATATGAACAAGCAAAAAAAATATATGATGAAGCGGAAAAAATTTCAGGAATGCCAATAAAACAAATTTGCTTTGAAGGATCGCAAGAAGATTTAAATCGAACAGAGAATACACAAATTGCTATATTTACAACAAGTTTAGCAATTTTAGAAGTTTTAAAAGAAAAACAGATTCAAGCACAAATAGCAGTGGGATTAAGTTTAGGTGAATATACTGCATTAGTTTATGCAGGAATATTAGATTTTGAACAAGGAATAAAATTAATTCAAAAAAGAGGTTTTTATATGGGAAACCTAATACCAGATGAAAAATATTCTATGTGTGCTATAATAGGATTGGAAGCAAAGAAAATAGAAGAAATTTGTGAACAAATTTCTCAAGAAGGAAAATTTGTTGTTCCAGCAAATTATAATTATTCAGAGCAAACAGTAATTTCTGGAAATGAAACAGCAGTAGAAGAAGCAATGGGAAAACTAAAGGAAATAGGAGCAAAACGTGTTATTAAATTACAAACGAGCGGACCATTTCATACAAAAAAATTGGAAAAAGCAAAACAGCAATATGAAAAAGAATTGCAAAATGCTTCATTTAAAATTGAACAACCAATAAAAGTCATTAAAAATATAGATGGAACTTTTTACAATAAAGAAGATAATATAAAAGAAATTTTGGCAAATCATATTATTTCACCAGTTCGATTTGACAAAGCAATCAAATTAATGAGAGATGAAAATGTAACAGAATTTGTTGAAATAGGACCAGGAAAAACATTAACTGGATTTGTAAGAAAAGAAGATAAAGGAGCAAATGTTTTTAATATAAATGATTTAGAAACACTAGAAGAATATATAAAAAGGGAGGAAGAAAAAAGTGAATGATGAAAATAAAACGGTTCTTGTAACAGGTGGTTCTAGAGGAATAGGAAAAGAAGTTGCATTGAAATTTGCAGAAAATGGATATAATATTGTAATAAATTATGTATCAGAAAAAACAGATGTTGATGAGATGAAAAAAGAATTATTGGACGTTGGAGCAAAAGACATATTATTGGCAAAAGCCGATGTAACAAATTCTGAACAAATGGAAGAACTTATAAAAAAAGCAATAGAAAAATTTGAATCTATTGATGTACTAGTAAATAATGCGGGTATAACAAAAGATAATTTATTAATGAGAATGTCTGAAGAAGAATTTGATAAAGTAATTGATGTCAATTTAAAAGGAACATATATAGTTACAAAATTAGTTACAAAATATATGATGAAAAAACGTAAAGGAGCAATTATTAATTTATCTTCAGTAGTAGGAGTTGCTGGAAATGCAGGACAATGTAATTATTCAGCTTCAAAAGCTGGAATTATAGGATTTACAAAAAGTGTGGCAAAAGAATTAGCATCTAGAAATATTCGTGCTAATGCAGTTGCGCCAGGTTTTATTGAAACAGATATGACACAGGTTCTATCAGATAATGTGAAAGAAAATATTTATAAACAAATACCTTTAAATCGTATGGGAAAAGCAAGAGAAGTGGCAGAATTAGTGTATTTTTTAGGAGAAGATACAAGTTCATATATCACTGGCCAGGTAATTGGTATTGATGGTGGAATGGTAATGTAACATTAGAAAGGAATGTGAAAAATGGAAAGAAGAGTTGTAATAACAGGCTTAGGAGCAATAACACCAATTGGAAATTCAGTAGAAGAATTTTGGAAAGGGATAAAAGAAGGTAAATGTGGAATTGATCAAATTACTGCTTTTGATACAAGTGCATTTAAAGTAAAAATAGCAGCAGAAATAAAAAATTATGATCCAGAAAAATATTTTGAACGTAGAGAAGCTAAAAGATTAGACAAATACTCACAATATGCTATGATAGCTACAAGGGAAGCATGGAAAGATAGCGGATTAAATAAAGAAACAGAAAATATGGAACGTGTTGGAGTAATTATTGGTTCTGGAATTGGAGGAATTCAAACAATAGAAGAAGAAAACGAGAAATGTAATGAAAAAGGACCAGATAGGGTTTCTCCAATGTACATACCAATGGGAATATTAAATATGGCAGCTGGAAATGTTGCAATTGATATTGGAGCAAAAGGAGAATCAATTTCTATAGCAACAGCTTGTGCTACAGGAACACATTGCATAGGAGAAAGTTATCGTCTAATTAAATATGGATATCAAGATATAGTTATAGCAGGGGGAACAGAAGCACCTATTACTCCATTAAGTATTGCAGGATTTACAAATATTAAGGCACTTTCAAAAACAGAAGATAAAACAAGAGCAAGTATTCCTTTTGACAAAGAAAGAAATGGATTTGTTATGGGAGAAGGAGCAGGAGTTTTAATATTAGAAGATTTAGAACATGCCAAAAAGAGAAATGCAAAAATTTATGCAGAAGTAGTTGGATATGGAGCAACATCTGATGCATATCATATAACATCACCAGCACCAGAAGGAGAAGGTGGTGCAAGGGCAATGAAATTAGCAATTCAGGAAGCAAATGTAAAACCAGAAGAAATTACATATATAAATGCACATGGTACATCAACACATTTAAATGATTCTTGTGAGACAACGGCAATTAAAACAGCTTTAGGAGAAGCAGCAAATAATGTAATGGTAAGTTCAACAAAAGGACATACAGGGCATTTACTAGGTGCTGCAGGCGCAGTTGAAGCAATAGTATGTGTTAAAGCTATACAAGATGAGTTTGTACCAGCAACAATCAATTATAAAGTACCAGATGAAGAATGTGATTTAGACATTGTGCCAAATGAAGGTAGAAAAGCAGAAATAAAATATGCAATGTCAAATTCTTTAGGATTTGGTGGACATAATAGTAGCATATTACTAAAAAAAATAAAGGAGTGAGGAGTTTATGGAATATAAAGAGATTAAACAATTAATGAAAGATATGGGAGATTCAAAATTATCATCATTAGACATCGAATTTCCAGATGGCGTAAAAATTAGCATGACAAAAACAGTTGAAAGTGGTTTGTCTGTTGTTACTGCAGAAAAGCAAATAGCAACAACTGTTGAAATACCAACAAAACAAGAAACTCAAAAAGATGATATAAAAACAATTACATCACCAATGGTTGGAACTTTTTATGCAAGTAGCACACCAAATAATCCACCATATGTAAAGCAAGGAGATAAAATACATAAAGGCCAAGTAGTATGCATTGTAGAAGCAATGAAATTGATGAACGAAATAGAATCTGAATTTGATGGCGAAATTGTAGAAGTATGTGTAAAAGATGGAGACATAGTAGAATATGGTATGCCATTATTTAAGATAAAATAAATTGATTGAAAAGAGGAAAAACATGTTAAATAAAGAACAAATCAAAGAAATCATTCCACAAAGAGAACCATTTTTAATGATAGATGAAGTAGAAACTTATACACCAGGGGAAAGTGCAGTTGCTTACAAAAATGTATCAGAAGATGAATATTATTTTAAAGGTCATTTTCCAGGTAATCCAATTATGCCAGGTGTATTAATGGTAGAAGCACTTGCACAAACAGGAGCTGTTGCAATATTATCTATGGAAGAAAATCAAGGGAAAAATGCGTTATTTGGTGGAATTGATAAATTGAAATTTAAAAAGCAAGTTATACCAGGAGATAGATTAAAATTAGAAGTAAAAATTATTAAGAAAAAAGGACCAATTGGAATTGGGGAAGCAATTGCAACAGTTGATGGCAAAGTTGCTGTTAAAGGTGAACTTACTTTTGCAATTGTATAAATTTAAAAACTAAAAAGGAAAGTGAAAAAGGTGTTAAAAAAAGTATTAGTTGCTAATCGTGGCGAAATTGCTGTTAGAATTATTAGAGCATGTAGAGAAATGGGAATTAGAACAGTTGCTGTCTATTCAGAAGCAGACAAAAATGCATTACATACAACTTTAGCAGATGAAGCAATTTGCATAGGACCAGCGCTATCACAAAAAAGTTATTTGAATATGAAAGCAATTTTAGAAGTAGCTTGTTTAACAGGAGCAGATAGTATTCATCCAGGTTTTGGCTTTTTATCAGAAAATTCTGATTTTTCAAAAATGTGTGAAGAAATAGGTATTAAATTCATTGGACCAACTGCTGATTTAATAGAATTACTAGGAAATAAATCTAAAGCAAAGCAAACTATGAAAAATGCAGGAGTTCCAGTTGTACCAGGGTCAGAAGGAATATTAAATTCAAAGGAAGAAGCAATTGAATTAGCTAAAAAAATCAAATATCCAGTTATGTTAAAAGCATCAGCAGGAGGAGGAGGAAAAGGAATACGTATTGCTAATTCCGAAAATGAATTGGCAAGAGAATATGACTTAGTCAAACAAGAGGCTAAATTGTCTTTTAATGATGACAGTATTTACTTAGAAAAAGTTATTGAAAATCCTAGACATGTTGAATTTCAAATATTAGCAGATGAATATGGAAATTGCATTCATCTAGGAGAAAGGGATTGCTCAATTCAACGAAGAAATCAAAAAATAATTGAAGAAACTCCAAGTTCTATAATTGATGAAAAAATAAGGGAAAAAATGGGACAAATTGTAACAAAAGCTGTTAAAGAAATTGGATATACAAATGCTGGAACAATTGAATTTTTAGTAGATAAAAATAAAAATTTCTATTTTATGGAAATGAATACAAGGGTACAAGTAGAACATCCTATTACAGAAATGGTAACAGATATTGATATTATAAAAGAACAAATTAAGATTGCATCAGGAGAAAAGTTAGAATATAAACAAAAAGATATTAAAATAAATGGACATAGTATGGAAGCTAGAATTAATGCAGAAAATCCAGCCAAAAACTTTATGCCTTGTCCAGGAACAATTACAGGATTGCATTTACCAGGTGGAAATGGAATTCGTGTAGATACAGCGATTTATGCAGATTATACGATACCACCTACTTATGATTCTATGATAGCAAAAGTTATTGTGCATGGAAAGACAAGAGGAGAATGTATTTCTAAACTAAAAAGTGCAGTAGCAGAATTGGTAGTAGAAGGAATAGAAACAAATGTAGATTTTATTTTGACGATTTTAAATGATGAAAAATTTATAGCAAATGATTATGATACATCTTTTATAGAAAGTCAAGGAGGCTAATATGATAATTGATAAAGTTCGCAAACTAAATCAGATAGAAGGGAAACCAAAAAAGAATGTAGTGGCATCTGATAAAATGATTGGAAAATGGGTAAAATGTGAAAAATGTAAAGAAATTATTTATAAAGAAAAATTACACAAAAATTTAAGTGTTTGCCCATATTGTGGAAAACATTTACGCTTATCTTCTAGAAGAAGAATCAAACAAATAGCAGATGAGGGAACTTTTAAAGAAATTGCAGCAGAAATTTTAACAAAAGATGTATTACAATTTGATGGCTATTTAAAAAAAGTTGAAGCATTAAAAGAAAAAACTAAATTGCAAGAAGCAGTAACATGTGGTACTTGCAAAATAGGAGGAGAAAAGGCCGTATTAGCAGTTATGGACGGAAACTTCTTAATGGGAAGTATGGGCTGTGCAGTAGGAGAAAGAATTACGATAGCAATTGAAACAGCAATACAGGAAAAATTACCACTTGTTATTTTTTGTGTGTCAGGTGGGGCACGTATGCAAGAAGGAATGGTATCTCTTATGCAAATGGCAAAAACATCAGCAGCTATCAAAAAAATGCAAGATGCTGGTTTATTGTACATTTCAGTTTTAACAGACCCAACAACTGGAGGTGTAACAGCAAGTTTTGCGAGTTTAGGGGATATTATTTTGGCAGAACCAGATGCATTAATTGGATTTGCAGGTCCCAGAGTTATTGAGCAGACAATCAAACAACAATTACCAGAAGGATTTCAGAGATCTGAATTTTTATTAGAACATGGATTTATTGATAAAATTGTTGAAAGAAAAGATATGAAAAAAACAATTAGTCAATTAATTCGTTATCACAAATAAAGAGAAGGGGGTGAACAGGTTTGAAAACTGCATGGGAAAAGGTTCAAATTGCAAGAAAAACTCTTAGACCTAAGGCATCAGATTATATTGAAATGTTATTTGATGATTTTATTGAATTGCATGGAGATAGGCTTTTTGGAGATGATAAAGCAATCATTGGTGGAATAGGAATGCTAGGAAATATTCCAGTAACAGTTATTGGAGAGCAAAAAGGGAAAAATGCAAAGGAAAATATAAAAAGAAACTTTGGAATGCCTGAACCTGAAGGATATAGAAAAGCATTACGATTGATGAAACAAGCAGAAAAATTCAATAGACCAATAATTACATTTATTGACACACCTGGAGCATATCCAGGAATGGGAGCAGAAGAAAGAGGTCAGGGAGAAGCTATTGCACGAAATTTAATGGAAATGGCAGGTTTAAAAGTTCCAATTATCTGTATTGTAATTGGAGAAGGTTCAAGTCGGTGGAGCATTAGCTATTGGTGTAGGAGATAGAATTGTTATGTTAGAAAATGCTATTTATTCAATCCTTTCACCAGAGGGATTTGCTAGTATACTATATAAAGATAGTACAAAAGCTAAAGAAGCAGCTGAAAATATGAAAATAACAGCACAAGATCTTCAAAAATTAGATATAATAGATCATATTGTTAAAGAGCCAAAAGAAGGGATAAGAACAGATTTTGAAAATGTAATAACAAATTTAAAGAGATATATTTTAAAAAACATAAAGGAACTAAAAGAATTAGATACAGAAGAATTGCTAGTTCAACGATATGAAAAATATAGAAAAATATATTAAAGGAGAGAGGAAAATGATTTTAAAAGGGAAAAAAGTAGTCATTATGGGAGTAAGAAATAAGTGGAGTATAGCATGGGGAGCAGCACAATCAGCACATGAGCAAGGTGCAGAAGTAATTTGTACATGTGCACAAGATAGTTATGAAAAAGTTAAAGATTTATTAAAAGAACTACCAGGTGCAAGTGTATATATTTGCAATAATGTTAGTATAGATGAAGATATTGATACATGTTTAGAACAAATAAAAAAAGAACATGGAAAAATTGATGGAATATTGCACGCAATTGCACATGCTAATACAGAAGACTTACGCAATGATTTTATAAACACTTCAAGAGATGGTTATGCACACGCACAAGATGTTAGTAGCTATTCTTTAATTGCTATTTTACGTATGGCAAAACAAAAAGAAATGTTAAATGATGGTGCAAGTATTGTTGCATATACATATTTTGGGTCTGAAAAAGCAATTGAAGGATACAATGTAATGGGTGTTGCAAAAGCAGCATTAGAAGCATCTATTCGATATTTAGCAGTAGATTTAGGAAAAATGAATTGCCGTGTAAATGCAATATCTGCAGGACCAATTAAGACACTTTCAGCAAAGGGAATAAAAGATTTTGGTAGTATTTTAGATATTGTGGAGCAAAAATCGCCTTTGCATCGAAATGTAACAACAAAACAAGTTGGAGATGCAACAGCATTTTTGTTTAGTGATATGGCAAATGCAATAACAGGAGAGGTTATTCATGTTGATAGTGGATTTTCAAGTGTAGGAGTATAAATTCTAAAAAAATCGCTCAAAACTCTTGCATTTCCTTTAAAAATCTGATAAAATAATTAGCGTGAAAAAACACATAAAGTTAATTTGAAAGGGTGTGCTAGTAAAACTAGTCCGGTTCAAGTGCTAAAACTTTATGGAAGTAAAACAAAAAGGAGGAATTAAAAATGGCAGTAGTTGCAATGAAACAATTACTAGAAGCAGGTGTTCACTTTGGACATCAAACAAGAAGATGGGATCCTAAAATGGCGGAATATATATTCCAAGCTAGAAACGGAATTCACATTATTGATTTACAAAAGACATCAAAGAAAATTGATGAAGCTTATGCTTTCTTAAAAGAACAAGCTGAAGAAGGAAAAACAGTTCTATTTGTTGGAACAAAAAAACAAGCTCAAGAATGTATGAAAGAAGCAGCAATTAAATGTGGTATGTACTATGTTGACCAAAGATGGTTAGGTGGTATGCTTACAAACTTTGAAACAATTAGAGCAAGAGTGCAAAGATTAAAAGATTTGGAAGCAATGCAAGAAGATGGAACATTTGAAATCTTACCAAAAAAAGAAGTTATTTTATTGAAAAAAGAAATGGAAAAACTAGAAAGAAACTTAGGTGGAATTAAAGAAATGGAAGAATTACCAGGAGTTATATTTTTAGTAGATCCTAAAAAAGAAAGAATTGCAATTTTAGAAGCAAAAAAACTAGGTATTCCAGTTGTTGGGCTAGTTGATACAAATTGTAATCCAGAAGAAGTAGATTATGCAATTCCAGGAAATGATGATGCTATTAGAGCTGTAAAATTAATTGCAGATGTAATGGCAAATGCTGTTATTGAAGGAAGACAAGGTGAAAGTTTTGAAGTTGCTGAAGAACAAGAAGAAATTGCAAGTGAAGAAGAAGCAACAGATATGGAACAAGTTGTAGAAGAAGTAGCTGAAGAAACAGCTGAATAAAGGAGGGTTTTGAATGGTTACAGCAAGTTTAGTAAAAGAATTAAGAGAAAAAACAGGTGCAGGTATGATGGACTGCAAAAAAGTTTTAACAGAAACAGATGGAGATATGGAAAAAGCAATTGAACTTTTAAGAGAAAGAGGAATTGCAAAAGCAGCAAAAAAATCAGGAAGAGTAGCTGCAGAAGGTTTAGTAGAAGCATATATTGCTGAAGATGGTAAATCAGGTGCAGTAGTAGAAGTTAATTCAGAAACAGATTTTGTTGCAAAAAATGCAGAATTTAAAGAATTTGTTACAAATATAGCAAAACAAGTTTTAGATACAAATCCAAAAGACGTTGATGAACTATTAGCACAACAAGCAAATTTTGAACCAGGAAAAACAGTTCAAGAAGTACTAGTAGAAAAAATAGCAACAATTGGAGAAAATATGAATATTAGAAGATTTGCAAGATTTGAATCAGATGGATTAGTTGAAAAATACATCCATGGAGATGGAAAAATTGCAGTTCTAGTAAATATGAAAAAAGGAACTCCAGAAACAGCAAAAGATATTTGTATGCAAATTGCAGCAGCAAGACCAGAATATGTAAAAAAAGATGATGTACCTCAAGAAAGAGTAGATAAAGAAATGGAAATTTTAAAGGTACAAACTATGAATGAAGGTAAACCAGAAGCAATTGCAGAGAAAATCGTATTAGGAAGAATTGGAAAATTCTATGAAGAAATTTGTTTAGTAGATCAAGCTTTTGTAAAAGACCCAAACATGAAAGTATCTGAACTATTAAAAGAAAAAGATTCAGAAGTAACTGCATTTGAAAGATTTGAAAAAGGTGAAGGTATAGAGAAAAAAGAAGAAAACTTTGCTGAAGAAGTAATGAATCAATTAAAATAGTTAAACTAAAAAAGATTAGTAGGATGAGTAATACTAATCTTTTTTGATAAGAATTAAAACTATTTACTTTTTGCTAGTTATGTGATATATTTTATATACAGTTAGATAAAAAGAAAGGTGGAAAATACATGATTTTTAATTTAAAAACAGAATTAATTATAAAAGAACAATTAAAATCTAATTTATTTAAGTTTGGAGTAAAATCAAAAGAAATTGCAGATATTGCAAAACCAGGTCAATTTTTAGAAATAAAAGTTTCTAAAGGTATAGTTCCTTTTTTGAAAAGACCAATTAGTATATATAATGTAGATAAACAAAAAGAAATTGTAGAATTTATTTTTCAAGTAAAAGGTGAAGGAACTAAAACATTATCAGAAACAAATATTGGAGAAGAAATTGAAATAATGGGGCCACTTGGAAATGGAACTTTTGAAATTTTGAAAGATAAAAAAGTTGCTATTTTAGGTGGGGGTATAGGTGTTTTTCCACTATATGAACTTGCTAAAAATTTAAAAGAATCAGAAGTAAATATTTATTTAGGATTCAGAAATAAAGAAATGGTTGTTTTAGAAAATGAATTCAAAAATGTATCTAACCATCTCATAATAGCAACTGATGATGGAAGTTATGGTATTCATGGTTTCGCAATTGATGAATTAAAAAAAGATTTAGAAGAAAAACAAATAGACTTTTTATATGCTTGTGGACCACTTCCAATGCTAAAAGCTATAAGAGAATTAAGTATTGAGAAAAATATACCATGTCAAATTTCATTAGAACAAAGAATGGCATGTGGATTAGGAGTATGTTTAGGTTGTGCTGTAAAGAAAACTAAGGAAAATCTAGAAGATGAATTTGCATATAGTCATGTTTGCAAAGATGGACCTGTTTTTGATGCAAGAGAAGTAGAAATATAAAGGAGAAAATTATGGATTTAGAAAAAATTCCATTGGTATATGGAAATTATTGGAATAAAGAAATAATTGAAGATTGTAAAAAGAAAAATAAATTATTGAGAGTTGCAGTTGCAATACCAGGCGGTGAGAAAAATAGCGAATGCAACATGAATTGTATTTTTTGTTTTACACATTGTGGAACTAGATACAGAAACAAAAAAAATATTGACAATGAAATGGTTAAAAGATTTATTATGGAAGCATCACAATATGCTTATAAACCTGAATTGATGAATTATTATTTTGTTAGTGAAGGAGAACCAACATTAAATAAAGAATTGATTGATATTTTATCACAAACAAGTAAATTGGGTGGCACGATGACTATATTTACTAATTTATATAATATTACAGAAGAGCAAATTACAGCATTTAAAAATTTAAAAAATCTTTTTGTATGTGGAAAATTATATGGCATAAAACCAGAAACAAATGATTATTTAACAAATACAAAAGGTTCTTATAATAAAATGATGGAAAATATTAAAAAACTAATAGATGCGGGACTTGCAGAAGAAAAAAGATTAGGAGTTCAATGTGTTGTTACATCATACAACTATAATGAAGTATTTGAAATTTTTAAATGGGCAAGAGAAAATAAAATTGCACCTCATATTATGATGTATAGAAAACAAGGATTAGGTGAACAATTTCCAGAACTTGAAATTTCACAATATGATTTACTAAAATTATATAAAAAATGTTCTGAGTATGATAAAATAAATTTTGGTATTGATTGGAAAGAAAAATTACCGTTATTAGTTATTGGTGATTGCTATGTACCAGGAGTTAATTTATATTTAACATCAAACGGAGATATGACAGTATGTGCTGGTGATACAAGAAAATATGGAAATTATTTTGAAGATTCTATAGAAGATGCTATGAAATCAGAATTATATTATGATGTAAAAAATAATTATAAAAAATGCCCTTGGGTTGAAGTGTAAAGGAGAGATAGGTATGAATACAGAAATTAATTTTGCAGGTATAAAAATGAAAAATCCAATAACTGTAGCATCAGGAACTTTTGGATGTGGAAAAGAATACAGTCAATTTTTTGATTTAAGTAAGTTAGGTGCTGTAATAACTAAAGGAGTATCATATGACCCAAAAATAGGAAATAAAGCTCCAAGAGTTTGTGAAACTCCTGCTGGTATGCTTAATGCTATAGGCCTTGAAAATTTAGGAATTAAACATTTTATAGAATCTGATTTACCATTTTTAAAACAATATGATACAGCGATTATTGTAAATGCATTTGGAGGTGTAGGAGGAACAGTTCAAGACTATGTTAAAGTATGTGAAGTTTTAAATGATTTGGATATTGATGGTGTTGAACTAAATTTATCATGCCCTAATGTATGTGCAGGATGTATGGCATTTGGCACAACATATGAAGGAGTAAAAGAAGTTACGTCAGCTTGTAGAAAAGTATTAACTAATAAACCTCTTATAATTAAATTAACTCCAAACGTCACAGATATAACCATTCCAGCAAGAGCAGCTGAAGAAGCAGGAGCAGATGGAATATCATTAATTAATACTCTTTCTGCTATGGTAATAGATACAGAAACAAGGAGACCTATATTAGCAAATAATACAGGTGGATTATCTGGACCAGCTATAAAACCAATTGCAGTACGTATGGTATATCAAGCTGCTCAGGCTGTTAAAATTCCAATTTTAGGATTAGGAGGTATTTTAACTGGTAATGATGCTATAGAATTTATGTTAGCAGGGGCAACTGCTATATCAATTGGATCAGGTAATTTTTATTCACCATACACAAGTATGAATGTATTAGATGGTGTAGTTGATTATTTAGAAAGGCACAATATTGAGGATATTAACAGTATTATTGGAACTGTAAAAATGAATTAATTAAAAAGGATTAGTAGATAAAACTACTAATCTTTTTATTTTTTTAAAATTAACAAACCTAAGAAAACATATACAAAGCGAAGTGCCTTTTTTTGGGAATAATGTTCACGGATTTGACAAATCGCATCATTAAGAGCACAACGTTTATCAACTAATGTCAAGATGAAACTTTCTTTATATTTTGGAAAAGAAAATAAAGTAACTGGCCACATATGTTTTAAAATAATATCTTTTTCCTTGTCATTTAATTCAAATAATTTACTAGCATTTTCATAAGCTGTTCTAGGATGTGTAAAAGCATGTAATCCTTTTCTACCATTTTGTCTTTTTCTCCAATCATATAAAAACAAATCATGCACCATTGCTGCTCTTGCACAAGATATGTAATCTAAATTATGTTTTTTACAATATTGGTAACAATAATATGAAGCAATTAAACAATGGTCAAAACAAGAAGTTTCATAATGATGTTTATATTGTTTCATTTCCATAACAGTTTCATTTTTCAAAATATCTAAAATAATATTAGTAAATTCTTTATCTTTATATATTTTATCTATTAGTTCATTCATAAAATTACCTCTTGATTTTATTTTTATAAATCCGTATACTTTAATTATACCATATAATAGAAAACAAATCTACTATTTCATAAAAATTTAATAATTTCGTAAAAAATACTGTACTTTTTTTTATTTTATGATAAAATGAGGATAATAAATTAAAAAGGGAGTGAAAAAGTTGCAAGAGCCAAAATACAAACGTGTTTTATTAAAACTAAGTGGAGAAGCGCTAGCAGGAGAACAAAAGACAGGTGTAAATGTAGAAACAGTTGGAAAAATTTGTGATAAAATTAAAGAAGTTGTTGATATGGGAGTAGAAATTGCCATTGTTGTTGGAGGAGGAAATTTTTGGAGAGGTAGAAATGGACATCAGATGGAAAGAACAACAGCAGACTATATGGGGATGTTAGCAACAGCTATGAATGGATTAGCTTTACAAGATGCATTAGAAGCAAGAGGTATTTACTCAAGAGTGCAAACAGCAATTGAAATGAGAGAAATTGCAGAACCATTTATAGTTAGAAAAGCAGAAAAACATTTAAGCAAAGGAAGAGTTGTTATATTTGCGTGTGGAACAGGTCATCCATATTTTACAACAGATACAGCAGCAGTTTTAAGAGCAACAGAAATCAATGCAGAAATTATTTTATTAGGAAAAGCAATAGATGCTGTTTATTCAGCAGATCCTAAATTGGATAAGACAGCAACTAAATATGACAAAATTTCATATCTAGAAGTTTTAGAAAAGGATTTAAAAGTAATGGACTCAACAGCTACAGCATTATGCAGAGATAATAATATACCACTATTGGTATTTGGAATTGCTGACCCAGAAAATATTGTAAGAGCAGTAAAGGGAGAAGCAATAGGAACTTTAGTGAAATAAGAAAGGAATGAGAAGAATCATGGATTATACAAGCATAAAAGAAAAAATGGATAAAACTATCAATATATTTGCAGAAAAGTTGGCAGAAGTAAGAGCAGGAAGAGCAAATCCTGCAATTTTAAATAAAGTAAAAATTGATTATTATGGAACACCAACACCAATCAATCAAGTAGCAGGTGTATCTGTACCAGAAGCTAGATTAATTGTAATTCAACCTTGGGATGCAAGTATATTAAAAGAAATTGAAAAAGCAATTTTAGCATCTGATATTGGAATTAACCCAAATAATGATGGAAAAGTAATAAGACTAGCTTTTCCAGAATTAAATGAAGAAAGAAGAAAAGAACTAGTTAAAGATATTAAAAAAATGGCTGAAGATGCTAAAGTAGCAATTCGTTCAAGTAGACGCGATGGAATTGAAATGGCAAAATCAGAACAAAAAGAAGGTAATATGACAGAAGATGATTTAAAGCAAGCAGAACAAGATATCCAAAAAATGACAGATAATAGTATTGAAGAAATTGAAAAAATGTTAGCTAATAAAGAGAAAGAGGTTATGTCAGTATAATGGATTTTAAAATAGAGTTACAAAAATACCAAGAAATAATAAATAAAGAATTAGAAAAATATTTAAGAAAAGAGCAATGTATAGAACAAGTACTAAATGAAGCAATGGAATATAGTTTAATGGCTGGTGGTAAAAGACTAAGACCAATCTTAGTCTTAGCCACCTATGAACTTTTATCAAACATGTCAAATTATGAAGTTTGTATCCCATATGCAGTAGCAATTGAAATGGTACATAACTTTTCTTTAATTCATGATGATTTACCAGGAATTGACAATGATGACTTTAGACATGGAAAACCAACAAGCCATAAACAATTTAATGAAGCAACAGCCATTTTAGCAGGAGATGGTTTATTAAATAATGCTTATATGGTAATAAGTCAAGATATTCAAAATACAATAGATACAAAAGAAATGCAATTAAAATTACAAATTTTTACAGAATTTTCAAAAGCCATTGATAGAATGATAGCGGGAGAATATATTGATACAGAATTTGAAGGCAAAAAAATTAAGATACAGGAATTAGAATATATTCATAAAAATAAAACAGGAGCATTACTAACTTTATGTGTGAGAATGGGAGCAATTCTTGCACAATCCAATAAAGATGATTTAGAAAACTTAACAAAATATTCTGAAAAAATTGGTCTAGCTTTTCAAGTAAAAGATGATATTTTATCAGAAGAAGGTGATAGCAGAGAATTAGGTAAGCCTGTTGGAAATGATAGAAAAAGAAAAAAATGTACCTATGTATCTCAATATGGGTTATCAGGTGCCAAAGATATATTAGAAACTTTAATAGAAGATGCAATAAGTTGCTTAGAAAAATATGGAGAAAAGGCATCTTTTTTAAAAGGCTTAGCATTATATATTGCAAATAGGAGGAAATAAAAATAAATATGGATAGCAAAAAAGAAAACTTGCCAAAACATATTGCAATTATTATGGATGGTAATAGAAGATGGGCAAGAGCAAAGGGAAAACCAGCAGGAATTGGACATAAAGAAGGTGCAAAAGTATTAGAAAAAATTGTTAGATATGCTAATAAAATAGGAATTGAGCATATTACAGTGTATGCTTTTTCAACAGAAAACTGGAAAAGAACAGAAGAAGAAGTATCTGCACTTATGACCTTATTTCAAAGTTATTTAGATGATTATAGTAAACGTGCAGATTCTGAAAATATTAAGGTAAAGATAATCGGAAATAGAGAAGGATTATCAGAAAAAATGAAAAACAGTATTGAAAAATGTATGGAACGCACTAAAGATAATACAGGAATTGTATTTAATATTGCTTTAAACTATGGTGGTAGAGAGGAAATATTACAATCAGTTAAACAAATTGCAAATCAAATTGAACAAGGAAATATTAGTGCAAAAGACATAACTGAAAAAGATATTGAAAAATATCTATATACAACAGGGCAACCAGATCCAGATTTATTAATTCGTACAAGTGGAGAAATTCGTTTGAGTAATTTTTTACTTTGGCAGTTATCTTATTCGGAATTTGTATTTATTGAAAAAAATTGGCCGGATTTTACAGAAAAAGATTTAGATCAAGCTATTGAAATATATCAAAAAAGGACAAGAAAATTCGGAGCGAACTAAAGAAAGGAGAAATCATATGGATGTCAAAAGGATCACATCAGGTTTATTAGGATTTCCATTTGTGGTTATCATTTTTCTAATTGGGAATAAATATATAGTAGATACTTTATTATCAGTTGTTGCAATACTTGCCATAGATGAATATTTCAATGCTATATCAAAAGTATGTAAACCAATTAGATGGGTTGGATATCTGTGTTGTCTTAGTATTTGTTTTATTCATGTAATTCCACAAACGAGTCTCAATATCGTTGTAACATTATCAGTACCAATTGTGATGATTATTCTATTTATTAATATTATAGCAACAAATATGAGTATTACATTTAAAGATGTTGCATATACATTTTTGGGGATTTTCTATGTTATATTTTTTATGATGTTTATTGCTTTTATCAATGGAATGCCAAATGGAAGAATCTTAATTTGGTATGCTATATTTGCTGCTTGGGGAACAGATATATGTGCTTACTTTGTTGGAAGAAAATTTGGAAAACATAAATTTAGCAAAGTTAGTCCAAAAAAATCAATAGAAGGTTGTATAGGTGGAACTATAGGTGCAATTACTATAATGTTGATTTATACATTTTTTGCAAATACATATTGGGACATGAATTATTCTTATATTTACATTATTTTAACAGGTATGGTGTTAAGTATAATTGGTCAAATAGGTGATTTTTCAGCATCTAGTATCAAACGTTATGTAGGAATTAAAGATTATAGTAACTTAATTCCAGGACATGGAGGAATGTTAGATAGAATTGATAGTTTATTATTTTTAGCACCATTTGCATATGCATTTTTTACATTTATATAAAGGAGGATAACTATTGATTTCATTTTTAATATCTGCGTTAAAAATAATTTTTTTATTAGGTTTTTTAATTGTTATTCATGAAGCAGGGCATCTTTTAGTTGCAAAACTTTGTAAAGTAAGAGTAAATGAATTTGCAATTGGATTTGGACCACTGATATTTCAAAGACAGGGAAAAGAAACAAAATATGCTTTAAGATTGATTCCATTGGGTGGATTTTGTAATATGGAAGGAGAAGAAGAAAGATCAGATAAAGAAGGTTCATTTTCAAAAGCTAGTATACCTAAAAGATTAGCTATTGTTGTAGCAGGTGCGACAGTCAATATCCTTTTTGGATTGATTGTCTACTTTATTTTAATGTCATCTACGGGAAATTATATTACAAATATTGTGGATAACACAATGGATGGCTATATAGCACAAGAAATTGCATTACAACAAGGAGACAAGATTATTGAAATAGATGGACATAAAATTAATAATCAATATGGTATAAATACAGCATTAGAAAAAACTGAAGGAAAACAAGTTAATGTTAAAATAGAGCGACAAGGAGAAATAAAAGAATATAATATCAAACCGACAGAAATACAAAATAAATATACAGGAATTTATTTAGATGAAAATTGTAAAATTATTGCAGTTGATAAGGATAGCCCTGCTGAAAAACAAGGTATACAAGCAAATGATAAATTATTAAAAATAAATCATGAGGAAGTAAATGGAGATTTAGAACAGGTAACGCAAAAAATTCAGAAAAAAGGACAAGGAACGATATTATTAACTATTGCCCGTGGAAACCAAGAAATAAATATTGAGCTAACACCAGAAACTGTATCATCTTATTATTTAGGTGTTACATTACAGCAAGCAAAAGATACCATTATAAACCATTTGATACATGGTGGAATGGAAACGAAAAAATTTGCATTTTCTATTGTTGATAATTTAAAAAGTCTTTTTACAGGAAAAGTAGGAGTTGACCAAATGATGGGACCAGTTGGAATATCAAAAGTAGTAGCAAATACAAATGGTTTTCAAGAATTTATTTATATGTTAGCATTGATTTCATTATCATTGGGGGTAACAAATTTATTACCAGTACCTGCTTTAGATGGAGGTAAAATTCTAATATTATTGATAGAAGCAATTAGAAGAAAACCATTAAAACAAGAAACAGAGATAAATATACAACTATTAGGTTTTTCTATCTTAATTGCATTATCAATTTATATTACGTATCATGATATTATGCGTATTTTTTAAAAGGAGAAAAAAATGGAGAAATTAAAAGAACTTATAAAAAAACAAGGAATTGTAGTTAGTGAACAAATTTTAAATGTAGATAGTTTTCTAAATCATCAAGTAGATGTAGAATTGATGAAAGAAATAGGGGAAGAATTTGCAAATTATTTTGGAGGAAAAAATATCACAAAGGTTGTAACGATTGAAAGTTCAGGGATTGCACCAGCAGCTATGACGGCACTAAATTTAAAAGTGCCACTATTAACATTAAAAAAGAAAAAGCCAAATACAATGAATGAAGAATTTATACAAACAACAGTTAAATCTTTTACAAAAGGAAATGAATATCAATTAACCGCTTCTAAAAAATATATTAAGGAAGAAGATCATATATTATTTATAGATGACTTTTTAGCAAATGGAGATTCTGCTTTAGGTGCAATTCGTTTAATTGAAGAACAAAAAGCTAAACTAGAAGGAATTGGAATTGTTATTGAAAAATCTTTTGGACCAGGAAGAAGCAAATTAGAACAAAAAGGATATGACATTTATTCTTTAGCAAGAATTAAAAAATTAGAAACATTTGGGACAATCCTTTTTTGTGAATAAAAGGAGTAGTAATCATGTCAGAAACTCAAACACAAACAAAGAGAGTAAAAGAAATATTTTCGGATTATCAAACGAAGGCCAATATTTTAAGGGCTAGTGTACAAGGTCTTAATTTAATAAAAAAAACAAATATACTAGAACTATCTATTCAATCAGACGAATATATTGAAATAAAAGAATTGTGGTATTTTGAAAAATATTTAAGAGAACGTTTTCAATTTCAAGATGTTGAAATAAAAATAAATTACACAGAAAATGTAAATATAAAAACGATTAAAGAAGAATGGACAAATCTTATATGCTATATGGCTCACAAATATCCATTAGCAAAACCAATGTTGCTATTAAAAAGCAAAATAGAAGTAAAAGAAAAATCTATAAATGTAAAATTACAAATAAAAGGTGCGGAATTTTTAAAATTAAAAAAGACAGATAAGAGATTATCTAAAATGATAAAAAATATATTTGGCAAAGATTATAATATCGAAATAGAAGAGCAAATCAATCAACAAGATGTTCAGAAATATGAGCAACATATTAAAGAGTTAGAAGAACAAGAATTATTGAGAACAATATCACAACAAATAGAGCAACAAGAAGAACCTCAAACAAATGTAGAAGAAGAAACAGTTGATTTTGCTCCAAATAATGATTTCCCAGAAATGAGTGAAACACCTGAACCAGAATTAAAAGAATATATAATGGGAAAACCATCAAAAGCCAAAGAGAAAAAAATGAAAATTAAAGATTTAACAGCAAATGATGGAAGAGTTACTTTAGAAGGAAGAGTTCTTACCTGTGAAGCAAGAGAAACAAAATCAGGTAAAGGAATGATTATATTCGAAATTTATGATGGAACAGGAACAATTACATGTAAATCTTTTGCAAAAGATATTGCAGAAGGAATGGAGATTAGCGAAAAAATTAAAGAAACAAAAATCTTAAAAATAATTGGGAAAGCAGCACTTGATACATATTTAGGTGATGTATCAATTATGGCAAATACAATAGTTGAAACAAATGTTGAAATTCCAGAACTTCCAACAGAAGCAGAAGATACACCATTGATTTATGGAACATCTATAAATATAAAAGAACCAATTGTAAAAATATCAGATTTAGGTGTAGATGATGGAAAGGTTAGCATCAAAGGAGAAGTAATTGGAATTGAAGATAGAGAAACAAAAGGTGGAAAAATATTATTGAGTATAGATGTTTATGATGGTACAAGTACAATGACTTGTAAAGCATTTATACAAAAAGAGCAAGGTAAAAAAGTTATAAAAAGATTACAAAAAGCTAAAGGAATTCATTTATCAGGAACAGCTCAGATGGATAGCTTTTCAAATGAATTAACAATTATGGCAAATACAATTTTAGAAACAGAAGGTTTGAAAAAGCAAACAAGAGAAGACACAAGTGATATTAAAAGAGTAGAATTGCATATGCATACACAAATGAGTCAAATGGATGCAATTACATCAGCAACAGATTTAATTCAGCGAGCAATGAAATGGGGTATGAAATCAATAGCAATTACAGATCACGGTGTTGTACAAGCTTTTCCAGAAGCACATAAATTATTGGGAGTTGACAATCCAGATATAAAAGTGATTTATGGTGTAGAAGCATATTTAGCACCAGATAATACGAAATCTGTGTATAATGGAAAAGGACAGCCATTAGATACAACATATTGTGTATTAGATTTAGAAACAACAGGTTTTTCAGCAACGAATGACAAAATTACTGAAATTGGTGTGATGAAATACAAATCAGGTGAAGTGATTGAAGAATTTAGTTGTTTTGTAAATCCTGAAAGACATATACCAGAACGTGTAACAGAAGTAACACATATTACAGATGATATGGTAATTGATAGTCAAACTATTGATAAAGTATTTCCAAAATTATTAGATTTTTTAGGAGATAGTGTAATTGTTGCACATAATGCAAATTTTGATGTAGGCTTTTTAAAACAAAATGCAAAAGTATTAGGGTATAAATTTGATTATACATATGTTGATACTTTAAGTTTAGCAAAAGATTTATTTCCAAATTATAAAAAATATAAATTAGGAAAAATTGCTGAAAATTTAGGAATTAAAGTAGATGTAGCACATAGAGCATTAGATGATGTAGATACAACTGTAAAAGTATTTTGCATAATGTTAGATATGCTACAAAAGAAAGGTGCGAAAACAGTTGATGATATTGACATTGTAGCAGCAGATGAAGAAGCCAAAAAAGAAGAATATAAAAAATTAAAAACATACCATGCAATTATTTTAGCAAAAAATTATGTAGGATTGCGTAATCTATATAGACTTGTATCTTTGTCTCACTTGAACTACTTTTATAGAAAGCCTCGCATTTTAAAAAGTTTATATCAAAAATATTCAGAAGGTTTGATTTTAGGAAGTGCGTGTGAAGCAGGAGAATTATATCAAGCAATTGAGCAGGGAAAAACAGATGAAGAAATCGAAGAAATTGCACAAGGCTATGATTATTTAGAAATTCAACCAATAGGAAATAATCAATTTTTAATTCGCAATGGTATTGTAAGAGATGAAGATGAATTACGTGATATAAATAGAAAAATTGTACAATTAGGAGAAAAATTAAATAAGTTAGTAGTAGCAACTGGTGATGTACACTTTATGGATCCACAAGATGAAATTTATAGACGTATTTTAGAAGCAGGTCAAAAATATGAAGATGCAGATAATCAAGCTCCATTATATTTAAGAACAACAGATGAAATGTTAAAAGAGTTTAGCTATTTAGGGGAAGAAAAGGCATATGAGGTTGTTGTAACAAATACAAATAAAATAGCAGATATGTGTGAACAAATTAGTCCAATTTCACCTGAAAAATGTCCACCACATATTCCTGGATGTGAAGAAACAATAAAAAATATAGCATATGATAAAGCACATGAATTATATGGAGATCCATTGCCAGAAATTGTACAAGAAAGACTAGATAAGGAATTAGATTCTATCATTAAAAATGGATTTTCTGTTATGTATATTATTGCACAAAAATTAGTATGGAAGTCAAATGAAGATGGATATATTGTAGGATCAAGAGGATCTGTTGGTTCTTCTTTTGTAGCAAATATGACAGGAATTACAGAAGTAAATTCATTGCCACCACATTATAGGTGCCCGAATTGTAAATATTCAGATTTTACAGATTATGGTTATAAAAATGGATTTGACTTACCAGATAAAAAATGCCCAAAATGTGGGGAAGCATTATCAAAAGATGGAATGGATATTCCGTTTGAGACTTTTTTGGGATTTAATGGAGATAAAGAGCCAGATATTGATTTGAATTTTTCAGGAGAATATCAAGCAAAAGCACATAAATATACAGAGGTTATTTTTGGAAAAGGTACAACTTTTAAAGCAGGGACAATTGGAACAATAGCTGAGAAAACTGCATTTGGATATGTAAAAAACTATTTTGAAGAAAGACATATCCCAATAAACCAAGCTGAAATAAAAAGATTATCAAATGGATGTACGGGAATTAAAAGGACAACAGGTCAACACCCAGGTGGAATTATTGTAGTACCAAAGGGAAGAGAAATATATGAATTTTGTCCAGTACAACATCCAGCAGATGACCCAAATTCAGATATTATTACAACACATTTTGATTATCACTCTATAGACAGCAATTTATTAAAACTAGATATATTAGGTCATGATGATCCGACAGTTATTCGTATGTTACAAGATATTACAGGAATAGACCCTACAAAAGTACCTTTAGATGATAAAGAAACCATGTCAATTTTTAGCTCTACAAAGGCACTTGGTGTTACACCAGAGCAAATTAAATCAGAGGTAGGTAGTTATGGGATTCCGGAATTTGGAACGAAATTTGTTAGAGGTATGTTAGTAGATACAAAACCAACTACATTTGATGAATTAATTAGAATTTCTGGTTTATCACATGGTACTGATGTATGGTTAGGAAATGCACAAAGTTTGATTCAGGCAAATACAGTAACACTTACAGAAGCGATATGTTGTCGTGATGATATTATGATATACCTTATTAAACAGGGATTGCCTCCAAATCCAGCATTTAAAATCATGGAAACTGTTCGTAAAGGCAAAGCTTTAAAAGATCCAGAAAAATGGGCAGAATATGTAAATTTGATGAAAGAGCATAATGTACCAGATTGGTATATTAAATCATGTGAAAAGATAAAATACATGTTTCCAAAAGCACATGCAGCAGCATATGTAACAAATGCTTTTCGTATAGCATGGTTTAAAGTACATCAACCAAAAGCGTATTATGCAGCATTTTTCTCAATAAGAGCTTCAGATGATTTTGATTATGAAATTATGTGTGATGGTAAAGAAAAAGTAAAAAATAAAATGAAAGAAATTGATTTATTAGGAAATAATGCCACACAAAAAGATAAATCTATGTATCCAGTATTGGAATTAGTATTAGAAATGTATGAAAGGGGATTCAAATTTTTGCCAGTTGATTTATATTTATCTAATGCAACAAAATTTATTGTAGAAGAAGATGGTATACGTCCTCCATTAAATAGTATTCCAGGACTTGGAACAGTAGCTGCAGAAGGAATTGAAAAAGCAAGAAAAGATGGAAAATTCATGTCAATTGATGATTTAAAAATTCGTTCTAAAGTAGGTGTAGCAGTTACAGATTTATTAAAGAAATTTGGATGTTTAGATGGTATGAGCCAAAGCAATCAAATGAGTTTATTTTAATATTAATTGATTAAAGGAAATGGGAGCACCCATTTCCTTATTTTTTATTGCAAGGTAAAATTGATAATTTAATTTAAATTTTTCTTTCATTTGTATTTCCACACATCTTTTCATATTCTTTACATTTTATTTTATAATCCATTTGCATACATAAATAACGATAATAGCTATAAGCTTGCTCATATTGTGCAATTGGATTAAACATAGGATCTTTATATATTTCATTCATATCTGTATAATCCATTTCCATAACATCACTCCTTTGTATAAACCTATGCTTAAATTAAAAAAATATTCTTTACAAATTAAAATTCAAAAATGGAAAAAGCCATATAGCAATAGCAGTATAAAGAGCAGAAATTATGCCATGTAACAATTTTCCATAAAAATATGGTTTTATAGATAAATCGCTTTTACAAATAATACTCCAAACCTGTAATAATACAGAGATACCACCAAATCCTAATAAAAATGCGGTAAATATAATAGATAAAGAAATATTTTTAACAGCCAAACTACTAATAGCAGAAATTCCATTTGTGATTTCCAAAATACCAAGAAAATAAATATTATTTACAATACCACTAGCTTTTAAAATGGAAATAATACTAGAAAAAATAACAACAAACCCACCAATTATAAAAATTGTTTGGATACTATTACTGATACTTTCACTTAATATTTCTCCTAAATTTGAAAAAGTAACAAGTTTTTTTTGAGTAGTTTGTAATATAGGCTCTGAAGAACGAGTTTTGTTTTGTTTCCAAAAACGAAATATGTAACCAACTGTTAAACTTGCTAATACATGTGTAATAAGTAATAAAAGACCGATTGTTGTATTACCAAACATACTAATACCAACAGTACCAACAATAAAAAGAGGACCTGAATTATTTGTAAAGCTAAGTAGTCTTTCACATTCTGCTTTTGGGCAAATATTATTTTTTCGAAATTCACAGGCAATTTTAGCTCCCATTGGATATCCACTAATTAATCCCATAATAAAACCAAAAGCACCTTTGCCATTTATATTGAAAAAAGGTTTCATAAATCGCTCACAAATACGACCAAAAAAATTAACAATATTTGTATGCATTAACAATTCTGTTGCAACAAAAAATGGAAATAATGATGGAACAACAGATGTTGCCCAAAGTGTTAGACCATTTTTTACAGCAACAAGATTATTTTTTGAAAAAAGCAATAGACTCATAGCAAATAATAAAAATAGAATAGCAAAAAAATTTCGCTTTAATTTAATTACTAAAAAGCGTGGTTTGAAATTCATTTCCATCACCTGTTTCATATATATGCAATTTGATGTATATTTTATACTGATTTTGTCCATTATTATATTAGAAAGGTGTAATGTTATGGATGAAGAAGAGAAAAAGTTTGATTGTGGAGTAGGGGAGGATGTTACTGCATACGGAGAATTTATATCTAGCTATTTTGCATGGATACCACTATCAGAACAAAAAGAAAGAGCAGAAAGATTAGATAAAATAACAAAAAATGATGAAAAAAGTAGAAATCAAATAAAAAATGAAGAAAATTAAAGAAAAGTATAACAAAATAACATAAAATCAATTTTGAAAACAAAGAAAAAGATAGTATAATTATTTTTGAAGGTCAAAGAAAGTCAAAGTCAAAATAATGAATAAAAGAGGTGATATTATGCGTATATCAGATATAATTGAACAATTCATAAAAGACATGATAAATGAAAGTGAACAAGATGAAATTGAATTTCAAAGAAATGAATTAGCACATAAATTTAATTGTGTGCCGTCACAAATCAATTATGTAATAGCAACTCGATTTAAGCCAACACAAGGATATTATGTAGAAAGTAGGCGAGGTGGAGGAGGCAGTATTATAATACGAAAAAGGCTATTAAATGAAGAAGATGTACTTTTAAATATTGCGAAAAAAATAGGAGATGCAATTTCTCAAATGGATGCTGAAATCATGATATCTGAATTAGTATCATATAATTTCTTAAATGAAGAGCAAGCACGATTATTAAAAGTAGCTACAAATGATAATGTATTAAAATTAGAAAATAATATAAAAGATCAAGTAAGAGCAAGAATTTTTAAAAATATGTTAATTAATATAGATTGGAGGGTATAAATATGTTATGTGAAAATTGTAAACAAAGAGAGGCAACTGTTCGTTATTCTGAAAACATAAATGGTGTAAGAAAAGAAATGCACTTATGTGAAGAATGTAGTAGAGAATTAGGAATTACAGACCAAATGAATTTTAATATGGGATTAGATTTTCCAAGTCTATTTGGAGGAATTTTTGAAGATTTCCCAATGCTATTTAATGAGGTAAAAGATATAACTTGCAAAAGTTGTGGTTTAAGTTTTGATGATATTGTAAATAATGGAAGATTAGGATGTCCAGATTGCTATGATACTTTTGAAAGTCGTTTAGATCCAATTTTAAAAAGAATGCAAGGTTCTAATAGGCATATTGGTAGATTAGGAGAAATTCCAGAAAAGAAAGTTAATGTAAAAAAACCAGTAGCAAAAAAAGCAAAAGAACCAAAAAAAGATGAAGAAAGTAAAATTGAAAAACTAGAAAAAGACTTAAAAGAAGCAGTTAAAGAAGAACGCTATGAAGATGCAGCTAAAATTAGAGATGAAATTAAAAAATTATCAAAATAAGGAGGGAACAATATGAATTGGTACTTACAAAGTGGTAAGGACTCAGATGTTGTCCTTAGTACAAGAATTAGATTTTCTAGAAATATAGCAGGATTTCCATTTTATTTAGAAACAAAAGAACAAATTAAACAATTACATGATAAAGTTCAAGAACAATTATATGCAATTGGATTTGGCTTAAAATTCTTTAAATTATCAGATATGGACGAATTAACAAAACAAAGTTTAGTCGAAAAAAATTTGCTAACATCACAATTTGCAAAAAATCGAACAGGAACAAACTGTATTTTATTAAATGACGAAGAAAATATATGTATTTTACTAAATGAAGAAGACCATTTAAAAATACAAGTTTTTAGTAGTGGTCTAGAATTAGAAAATACATTACACTATGCTATTGAATTAGATAAAAAATTGGACGAGGTATTGGGATATAGTAAAAATAAAAATTATGGATATTTAACTTCATATCCAAATAATTGTGGTACAGGCTTAAAAGCATCTGTAATGCTAGAACTTTCAGGATTAGCTCAAACAAGAAATATTAGATCAATTTTTGATGCATTAAGCAGTTTTGAAGTTAATATTAAAGCAGTAGAACATAGTAAAGATATTTATGAAATATCAAATTCTAAAACATTAGGTATTACAGAAACAGAAATTGTCCAAGGAATACAAGTTATTGCACAAAAAGTAATGGAACAGGAAAGACAAGTTAGAAAATTTCTAGCAAAAGATGGTATTCATTTAGAAGATAAAATTTATAGAAGTTATGGTATTTTATCAAATTGTAGAAGATTAGGCTTGGAAGAAGCAAAAGACTATATTAGTATTTTAAAATTAGGTACAGATTTAGGAATTTTACAAGAATTGACAGATAGTAAAATTCAAAAAATGTGTTTATATAGTAAGCCAGCAAATTTACAAAAATATTTAGGAAATCAATATGATGCATTAGAATTAGATATCAAAAGGGCTGAAGTGATGAAACAGATTATGCAAGAAAAATAAGAATGGAGGGATTTTTATGACATATAAATTTACAAACAGTTGTAATGAGGCAATTGAAATAGCAAGTGATATTGCAATGGAATTAGGTCATAATTACATTGGAACAGAACATTTGCTATATGGTTTAGCAAAACAAGAAAATGGTGTTGCAAGTAAGGTTTTGCAAAATCAAGAAATTACTGAAGAAGACATTTTGAATAAAATAGAAGAATTGATTGGTCATGAAATGCCAAGTGATCAAATTATTGATTTTACACCCAGAAGCAAAAGAGTTGTTGAAAGTGCATTTATAGAAGCTCGTAAATTAGGATATAATTTTATTGGAACAGAGCATATGTTAATAGGAATTTTACGAGAAGGTGATTGTATTGCAACAAGAATTTTATTAGATTTAAATGTTAATATTCCAAAATTATATAATGAAATTGTTAAAGTTATAAATGAGGGTGAGAACTTTAATAGTGGAGAAAAACAAGCTAATACTCCAAAACAAAAAAGTTTCAATAAAACACCAACATTAAATCAATTTGGTGAGGATTTAACAAAAAAGGCAGAAGAAGGAAAACTTGATCCTATTATTGGGCGTAAAACTGAAATTGAAAGAGTTATTCAAATTTTATCAAGAAGGACAAAAAATAATCCTTGTTTAATAGGAGAACCTGGTGTAGGAAAAACAGCAGTAGTAGAAGGTTTAGCCCAAAAAATAAGCAGTGGAGATGTTCCAGAAATTTTAAAGGAAAAAAGAGTAGTTACATTAGATATTTCTGGTATGGTAGCAGGGGCAAAATACAGAGGAGATTTTGAAGAAAGAATCAAAAAAGCATTAAATGAAGTAAAAAAGGCAGGAGATATTATTTTATTTATTGATGAGATTCATACCATTGTAGGAGCAGGAGCGGCAGAAGGAGCTATCGACGCAGCTAATATTTTAAAACCATTATTAGCAAGAGGAGAAATTCAATTAGTTGGTGCAACAACATTGAATGAATATAGGAAATATATAGAAAAAGATGCAGCATTAGAGAGAAGATTTAGCCCTGTAACAGTAGATGAGCCTTCTGAAGCAGACACAGTCAAAATTTTAAAAGGAATTAGAGATAAATATGAAGCACATCATAATGTAAAAATTACAGAACAAGCAATAGAAGCAGCTGTTAAATTATCAGTTAGATATATCAATGATCGTTTTTTACCAGATAAAGCAATTGATTTAATTGATGAAGCAGCATCAAAAGCAAGATTAAGAACTTACACAGAGCCAGATAATTTAAAGAAAATGCAAGATGAAATTGAAGAAATAAAAAAAGACAAAGAAGAAGCGGTTTTAAATCAAAAATTTGAAAAAGCGGCAAAATTGAGAGATCGTGAAAAACAATTAAAAGAAACATATGAAAAAGAAGAAGCAAAATGGAAAAATAAAAATACAAAATCTGTTATAAATCTAACAGAAGAAAATATTGCAGAAGTTATTAGCCATTCAACAGGTATTCCTGTACAAAAAATCACACAAAATGAAAATGAAAAATTAAAACATCTAGAAGAAGAATTACACAAAAGGGTAATTGGGCAAAATGAAGCTGTAGAAGCGGTTAGTAAAGCAATTAGAAGAGGTAGGGTAGGATTAAAAGACCCTAAGAGACCAATAGGTTCGTTTTTATTCTTAGGACCAACTGGTGTAGGTAAAACAGAGCTTTCAAAAGCATTAGCTCAAAGCTTATTTGGTGATGAAAATGCTATGATTCGTATTGATATGTCCGAATATATGGAACCACATTCTATATCAAAATTAATTGGTTCACCTCCTGGATATGTTGGATTTGATGAAGGTGGACAACTAACAGAAAAAATTAGAAGAAAACCATATGCCGTTATATTATTTGACGAAATAGAAAAAGCACATCCAGATGTTATGAATATGTTATTACAAATTTTGGAAGATGGACGTTTAACAGATAGTCAAGGAAGAACAGTTAATTTTAAAGATACTGTAATTATTATGACATCAAACTTAGGTGCAAGAATGATTACAGATAAAAAATCTTTAGGATTTACAACAAAAGAAGCACAAAATGATATGAATAAACAATATGAAGAAACAAAAAAAGAAGTTATGGAAGTTGTAAAAAAGGAATTAAGACCTGAATTTATAAATCGTATTGATGAAATTATTGTATTCCACAAACTAAATGATGATGAAATAAATCAAATTATTGATTTAATGTTACAAGAAGTTGTAAAACGTTTGAAAGAACAAAGATATAATGTAACAATTGATGAAAAAGTAAAAGACTTTATTGCTAAAAAAGGAATTGATAAAAATTTCGGAGCAAGGCCATTACGTAGAACTATTCAAAATTTAGTAGAAGATAGTTTGGCAAATGAAATTTTAGATGGAAAATTAAAAAAGAATAAAAACACAAATATCACAGTAGAAGATGAAAAAGTAGTAATTAAATAGAAGTTAAAAGTAGGAGATTTTTATAATATTCTTAAATTAATAAATAAGAAAAATCTCCTTTTTTTATGAAAAAACATCTTGTAAACATAACACAAAATATCAATTTTGCGCAAAGTTCGGATAGTACATGGGCAAAATCACATAGTAAAACGGTTAATGTAACAGATACTAGTGGAAGTGGAATGGAAGGTGCAACTCTAA
>CANQTV010000012.1 GCA_947626875.1 uncultured Clostridia bacterium
ACTATGGAAGATTGGGCAAATAGAATAGATAAATATTTATTAGCAGATGATAGAGATATATTAAAAGATGCAGGAAAAATATCACATGAAATAGCTGAAGAAAAAGCTATTTCCGAATTTGAAAAATATAGAGTAAAACAGGATAAATTTTATCAATCTGATTTTGATAAATTATTATTAGAAGTAGAAAATAAAAATTAAATGTTTCAAAAAGATGTTATAATTTAGATCTTTAAGAAATATGTTTTATTTGTTACATATCTATGGTATGACATCGAGGTTAAAAGGACACTGCAACCGTATACACTGATACATGTAGAGTGCTGCTCGGTGCTATCTCTGAAAGATTTAGCTACTTGAGAGTGATTGTGGAGTATATTGAAATGGTTATACAGATCCAATAGATTTCTTAATTAAAGAAAAGGAGGAAATTTATGAGTGAAAAACAAATAACAATACAACCAGAAGAATCATATAAAATAATTAGAAATAGTGTAATAACAGCACAATCAAAAGTATATACTGCTGTCAATTCAGCAATGGTACAAGCATATTGGGAGATTGGACAAGAAATACACAAGGCTTGTGGAGAAAACGATAGAGCAGAATATGGTAAAAAGTTATTAGAATATTTATCTAAACAGTTAACTAAAGAATTTGGAAAGGGATTTACAGTTACAAATTTAAAATATATGAGACAGTTTTATCGTGCTTTCCCAAATCGCCACACACTGTGTGACGAATTGAGTTGGTCACATTATAGATTATTAATGAGAATAGAAAATGAAAAAGCAAGAGAATTTTACTTAGAAGAAAGTGTAGAATCTAAATGGAGTGTTAGGCAGTTAGAAAAACAAATTGGTAGATTTTACTATGAAAGATTATTAGCAAGTCAAGATAAAGAAAGTGTTGCAAATGAAATTGAGGTACCAGAAAAAGTAGAGCCTAAAAATATTATAAGAGATCCTTATGTGCTAGAATTTTTAGGATTAGAAGGAAAGACAAGTTTTTATGAAAAAGATTTAGAACAAGCAATAATAGATCATTTGCAAAAATTTTTACTAGAATTAGGAAGAGGGTTTTCTTTTGTAGCGAGACAACAGAAAATAACTTTTGACGGAAGGCATTTTTTCATTGATTTAATTTTTTACAACTATATATTAAAATGTTTTGTAATAATAGATTTAAAATTAGGAGATTTAACACATCAAGATTTAGGACAAATGCAAATGTATGTAAATTATTACACGAGGGAAATGATGAATGAAGGAGATAACCCACCAATAGGAATTGTACTTTGTGCAGACAAAAGCGACCAAGTTGTAAAATATACATTGCCAGAGGATAATAAGCAAATATTTGCTTCAAAGTATAAATTATATTTACCAACAGAAGAAGAATTTAAGAAAGAATTAAATTTAGATAATTATGTAAAAAAAGAGGATTTATAATAAAACAAGTGGTTATGATGAAAATAAAAAACTGAACAAGCTTTTTAAAATGAGTTGAGAATTCGAGTCGAATGTGATATTATTTAGCAAACAAAGTAAAAAGAGGAAAAATATGAAAAAATATATAGATCCATTCAAACCTGAAATAGAAGAATATGCAAAAATGTTTGATAAGTATTTTGAACAAAAAAATGTTGAAAAGACTAAAGAATTAATTGAAAATATTGAAAAAAAATTTGAAACTTTTGATCAGTTATCAAAAATTAGGGTTAGTTATTCATTAGGAACAGCATATTCAGATATTCTATCATATGGTTATAATGAAGAAATACAAAAAAAGAGTATTTATTACTATAACTATACTATCAATATGTTGGAAGAGATAGAGATAAAGGAAGAAAATAAGCCATATGTATATCCTCTTATAATGAATGCTTATGTTAATTATGGTAATGCTCTTGAAGAAATAGGTAGAATAAGTTCATCGATTGAATATTATAAAAAAGCATTACAAATAAATAAAGCAAATAAAATGGCAATAGGAAATTTGAGTATTTCTTATCTGGAATATGGAATGTTGTTATATGATGATGGACATAGAGATTTTTTTAATAAGGCGGCATATGATGGATTTAATAAATTATTTAATTTATCTTTTTCAAAAGAAGATTCACTAAATAAAGCAGCAATTTTAAAATTTGAAGAATATTTAAATTCTTTCTCCAAAGAGTATATTCAACACTTAAACACAAGAAAATATGATATAAATGTAAAAGAATATGAAGAAAACGAATTTGAATATAGAAAATGGGCTAGTAAAAATAATCTGTTTTTAAATCCGTTAAATGATTTATATAATGATTTAAGAATAGCATATGATGTTATACATCTTCCTGATATGATAACTAACATTGGAGAAAAGCCAATATATCACGGAATGTATAATCAGTTTAAAGAAGAATACATTTATTTAAGATTTTTATTTTATGAAGCTACACAAAGTGAAAGAACTATTCATTATGCTGATAAAGATAATTTATTGCTCGAACTTGATGATTTACCATTATATTCAATTAGACTTGAAAAGTTAAAGACAGTATTTAGACAGTTATATTCAATGTTTGATAAAATAGCATATTTTATTAATAGTTACTATGAGTTAGGTATACCAGAAAGAAAAGTGAATTTTAGAAGTATTTGGGATAATAAGTTAACAACTAAAAATCAATTAAATATAGAAAAAAATTTTTTATTGAAAACGCTGTATTGGACGAGCCAAGAAATATATTCAAAGAATAATTTTTCAACTAATTCTTTAGCAGTGGAAATTGACGAAATAAGAAATTACTTAGAACATAAGTATGTAAAACTTTATTCAGAAAAATTTGAAATAAATCCAAAAGCAGATGATAAATTAGCAAAATATATTTCAGAAGAAAAACTAGAAAAAGTTGTTATGTTTCTAATGAGATTAGTAAGGGAAATTATTATTAATTTGTCTATTTTAGTAAATATAGAAGAAAATAAAAAAGAAAAAAGTGGAAGAACAATAGATATAAGATTTGATACTTATAAAGATGAATGGAAAATATAATATGAATGATGGAAGATGAATATAGAGGGATAAAAGAAATAATACAAGAAGAATTTAGCCAATTTTCTTGACAAATCAACGCAATTTGTTATAAATTATAGTTATGTAATATAGAAGAATAGATTACAAAGAATAAGGGAAATATAATATCATTATAAGGGGAGAAAATAAAAATGAAAGACACATTTTATATCACCACACCAATATATTATCCAAGTGGAAAATTTCATATAGGAACAGCATATACAACCGTATTAGCAGACAGTTTAAAAAAACTAAATCAATTAAAAGAAAAAGATGCATACATGTTAACAGGAACAGATGAGCATGGACAAAAAATACAACAAGTAGCTGAAAAAAATGGTAAAACACCAAAAGCATATGTAGACGAAATGGCAAACATGGCAAAAGAATTATGGAAAACCATGGAAATTGAATATGATGACTTCATCCAAACAACAGAAAAAAGACATGAAACAGTTGTACAAAAAGTATTTGAAAAACTGCTAGCACAAGGAGATATCTATAAAGGAAACTATGAAGGAATGTACTGTATCCCTTGCGAAACATATTTTACAGAAACACAACTAGTTGACGGAAAATGTCCGGACTGTGGAAGAGATGTTGTAAAAATGCAAGAAGAGGCATACTTTTTCAACATGAAAAAATATGCAGACCGTTTACTTACTTATTATGAAGAAAATCCGGACTTTATAAAACCAGAATACCATAAAACAGAAATGATAAACAACTTCATAAAACCAGGATTAGAAGACTTATGTATAACAAGAACTACATTTGACTGGGGAATTCCCGTATTATCAGACCCAAAACATGTCGTATATGTATGGCTAGATGCACTATTAAATTATTTAACAGCACTAGGATATTTATCAGAAGATGACACATTATTCAAAAAATACTGGCCAGCAAATGTACAAATAGTAGGGAAAGACATAGCACGTTTTCACTTAATTTATTGGCCAATATTTTTAATGGCATTAGACTTACCACTTCCAAAAACAATATTAGTGCATAATTGGATTGTAATGAAAGACGGAAAAATGTCAAAATCAAAGGGAAATGTTATTTATCCAGAAACATTAGTAGAACGATATGGGCTAGATCCAGTCAGATATTTTCTACTAAGAGAAATGCCAGTTAATCAAGATGGTATTTTTTCACCAGAAGCATTTATTGAAAGATATAATTTTGACTTATGTAATGACTTAAGCAATCTTGTTAATAGAACAATATCAATGGTAAACAAATATTTTGAAGGAAAAGTACCAGAAAATCAAACACATGCAAATTCTATAGATGAAGAATTTGAAAAAGATGCTCAAAATAGTATAATACAATTTGAAAAAAGAATTAACAATTTTGAAATAGCAGATAGTCTAAAAGAAATATGGAATTTAATTGCAAGAACAAACAAATATATTGATGAAACAGCACCATGGCAACTAGCAAAAGAAGGAGAAACAGAAAAATTATCTTCTAGTATGTATCATTTAATAGAATATTTAAGAAAAATTGCAATCTTAATCTCTCCATTTATGAAAGACACAGCACAAAATATTTTTAAACAGATTGGAATAACAGACAAAAAATTACAAATGTGGAAAACATTACAAACAAATATTACATTAGAAAATATACAAGTTATACCTCAAGGAGAACCAATTTTTATGAGATTAAACGCAGATGAAGAAATAGAATACCTAAAAAATATTATGAAAGAAAAATAAATATAAACAAAAGAACTTGAACAATTGGAAACAATTTGGGACAGTTCTTTTTAAATTTAAAAAACTGGTTGATAGATTTCAAAAAAAGGTGTATAATCACATGTAGAAAATTGTCAAAAGCAAAGGAAGGAGAAAAATGAGAAGAAATCGTAACAACATATATGCCATGTATAGTTTAAATGACAGAAAAGAAAAAGATAAGAAGAAACGAATAATATTAATAACTATCTTATCAATACTTACAATAGTTTTAATTGTTATGATAATATGCATTAGCCAAAATATACAGAAATTACAACAATCAAAAGCTTATGAAGCACAAGTTGTTAGTTACCAAGAAGAACAAAGTAAAATAGCACAAGAACAAATGGAAAAACAAAAAAAAGAGGAAGAACTCAAAAAAGAAAAACTTCCTCAAGTGACAGAAGAAGCAAAACAAAACTTTGAAACAATATTTCGCTCAGAAACCAAAAGAGCCTTTTTAACTTTTGACGATGGACCATCAACTGTAACACCAATAATTTTGCAAACATTGAAAGAAAAAAATGTAAAAGCCACATTTTTTATGCTAGGATCTAATGTTCAAAAATTGCCAGACACAGTAAAACAAGTATTTGAAGAAGGACATTATATTGCAAATCATGGATATTCTCATGTATATTCTGCAATATATGCATCACCACAAACAGTATTAGATGAATACAACCAAACAAATCAAGCTATTGCAGATGCAATTGGAGAATCAGAATTTAATTCACATTTATTCCGATTTCCAGGAGGATATGTAGGAGGTCCATATGCACAAATAAAAGAACAAGCAAAAGAAATACTAAATCAAAATGAAATATATAATATTGATTGGAACTGTTTAACAGGAGATGCAGAAACCAATCAGCCAACACCAGAATATGTTATGAATCGATTACAAGCAACATCATCAGGAAAAAACAGCTTAATTATTTTAATGCATGATGCACAAGCAAAAAAAGTAACAGCAGAAATGTTACCACAAATTATTGATTATTTAGCAGGACAAGGATATGAATTTAAAACATTTTATGATATTTTTTGAAGGGAGTAATTCAAAGTGCCAAAAAAGAAAAAGACAAATTTAGAACCAGAAATTGAACAAAAATTACAATACATTGGATTATCACTAGATAAAGTTCCAGAAGATATTTTACAATATGAACCACTAAATTATCATGTACCAAGAGGATATGATGAAAAACAATACAAACAATATCGATATATTCCAGTCAATAAAATTCAAATATTATTATCACCAACAAACAGATTAGATGAATTAGATGAAAGATATAAAAAAGCACGACCACTATTAGAATATTTAGATAATAAAGAGGAAGAAAATGTTTTAAAACATGCTGTATTTCTAAATATGTTAAAACAAGTAAACATTGAAGATATTGAAAAAATAGAAGAAGAGCAAACAGATTTAGCTGAAAATATTCCATTTAAAGTAAAATTTGAAGGAAATTATCTATGGCAAATCTATTATGCAGAAGTAACAGATCAATATTTTATGATTGTACCAACAACAGATAGTGAATATTCAGCATTCTTCTATTTATTAAAAAAGAAATTAGAAAAAAGCAATACGAATATGATATATGTACCAGTTATAGGAGTTGACTATTCTAGAGAATATTTAAGTAAAGAAGCTTTTGAAGATATCCAAAACTATTTATGGTTATTTACAAAAGAATGGCCATCAATTTATGAAGTATACAATGGAAAAGGAAATTTAGCAATTCATATTATAGGAGAAAGCTGTGTATATGGAAAAATAAAAAGCTTATATCGTATAATATTAAAAAATAATATAGAAGCAAATCATTTCTACAAACTATTAAAAGCAATGTTTATTATGCAAACAGAGTTGCCAAACTATTTTGAATTTACAACAGATGTAAATTCAAAAGGAGTACTAGAGTTTTATTTTAAAGACACAAAAATTGAATATAAGGAAATGGCAAATTTTATTAAAGAACAATATGCTTTTAGCATAAATGCAAAACAAGAAGTAATAGAAGAATTAGAAAAAGACCAAAAGAAACTAGAAGAATTAAAACAAATTGCAAGTATACAAGATATTGAATATTTAGAAAAAGAAAAACAAATCACTACATTTTTAGAATGCAAAAAAACATTTTTTGGAAAATTTAAATATTACTTTAAATATAGCAAAAAACGTAGAAAGCAAAAAGAAGATGTAGTACAAAAAATACAAGAAATCAGAGAAACAGAAACAAATTCAACAATAAATAAGCAAGATAAACAAGAATTACAAGAGCTACTAGGCAACAAAAAATATACTATTGAAGAATTGATACAAAGATATAAAGACTTAGAAGAACAAGAAACAAAATTAAAAAGTACAGTAATGGATATAAATGCAATTAAATTAAAAAATAAAAATATGCAAAAGAAAATAGAAAATGCAACACGTTTTATCGAAGAAATTGATAATCATAAAAGAAGTATATTTGAATTTTGGAGATATAGCAATAAAGATGAAATGTCAGTACTTCCAGAAGGTGAAGAAGAGGAAGTAGGAGTTGTAAAGCGAATAGAAAAAGCTTTTGATTATGTAGAAGACTTTGAAAACTATGGTATTAACTTAGACAAATTGCAAAGAGAAAAATTAACAGAAGAAGAAACAGACAGTATTTTCATTGCAACTACAAATATATTAGAAACATTAAATAAAATAAAATTAAATACAATTGTACCAAAGGATGTAGAAAGTAGCCTAAAGACATTAAAAAAAGAACTAAGAGGAATAGATGATGACAGTGACGCTGATGAAGAGGAATTTGATATATTCAGTGGAATAACAAATGATAATACTAAAATTAAAAAAATAGGAAATAAATTGCATAGGGAAACAGAAAAAAATAAATTTGATATATTAGAAATTACAAAGATGACAAGGCAAATAGGATTCAAATTATCTTTAGAACAAGTAGTAAAAAATATCAAAGCAGCATTTGGAAAAGTTCAATCACCAGAAGACATCACTATCTATAAAGCAATAATGGGAGAAAAAATAGACGAAAATAATTTTAATCTATTTAATATGAATCCGGAAGGGGAAATGAAAGAAGTTTGCAAACAAGACGGAAATAATATTAACTTATATAAAATTTCTGTAAAAAAAGGACAAGACATACTTGGGTTTACAAATATTATCTATTATAATAATAGAAATAAAACATTACCATTTGGAATGGATTTTTCAAGTAAAGTCATGGTTGATATATCACAAATGGATTTAAGCATAAAAAAGAAAAAAGTTTTTCATGTTGCAACATTAGAAGATGAAAAAGACGACTTTTCAAAAATACTAGTAAAAAAAGTAACAGTGTATGAATAGTGGAATATGATATAGGGGTTATATTATAACCTCTATATTTTTTCAACCATCAAATTTGTGCAGTAGGGAGGGGATAAAATATGAATTTGAAAAAAATAATTGCAATCATAACAATGTGTATCTTTTTAAACTTCATGAATGTACCACTATCAAATGCTATTAGTCCAGAATCAGAAGCAATATACCAAGGAATTGATGTAAGTAATTGGCAAGGATACATAAACTATACTCAAGTAAAAAACAGTGGAATAGAAGTTGTATACATAAAAGCAAGTCAAGGAAACAATTTAAAAGATGCCTATTTCGATATCAATTATGAAAACGCAAAACGCAATGGACTAAAAGTAGGATTTTATCATTTTCTAACAGCAACAAACACACAGCAAGCAGAACAACAAGCAAGATTTTTTGCATCTGTAATCTCTGGTAAAATACCAGACTGCAGACTAGTATTAGATTATGAAATATTTGGAAATGTAGGAAATACAGAAATTAATGAAATAGCAAGAACCTTTTTAGAAACAACAAAAAGAATAACAAATAAAGAAGTTATGCTATATAGTGATTTATCCAATTCCAGAACTATATTTTCAAGAGAACTAGCACAAGATTATCCATTATGGATAGCAGATTATACAACCAGAGAGCAACTTGAAAATTCAAGTTCCAACTGGAACAGTTGGATAGGCTGGCAATATACAGATAGAGGAAGAATAAATGGAATTAGAGGAAGTGTTGACAGAGATATATACACAAAAGAAATATTTTTAAATGACACAACTGAAACACCGCAAATAGAAAATCCTAATCAAGATAACACATTAAATACACAAAGCATATTCTATACAGTAAAAAGAGGAGATACACTATGGGAAATAGCAAGAAGATATGGAACAACAGTCAATCAAATAGCACAAATAAACAACATAAGTAATCCAAATTTAATTTTTCCAGGGCAAGTATTAAGAATTTTAGAAAACTCCACAATACAAGGAAATGAAGAACGCGCAACAGGCAGTATCATTTACACAGTAAGACCAGGAAACACATTATCAGAAATTGCAAATGCTTATGGAGTAACAGTTGAACATATTCAAGAAATCAATGACATACAAAACCCAAACTTAATCTTTCCAGGAGAACAATTACGAATTACAGAAAGCAGAAGTAACCAATTATACGAATTAGGAAATCCAAACCAAGACATAACATACATAGTCAGAAAAGGAGACACACTTAGTGGAATTGCTAGGAAATTCAATGTAACAGTACAATATCTAGTCAACAAAAATTCAATAAAAAACCCCAACTTAATATATATAGGACAAATAATTAGAATATAGGGAAAAGGGGACGTCCTTTTTTTCCCTATGCGATTTTTCCCTATTTTATACAGCATAAACCTGTAAATATTTGAATTTTTCATAACTTTGTGTGTCGCAACTTCCAAAAAAATAAAATTGTATGTAAGTTGCTCCGGGTCGCACTCATTTCATTCGTTTGATCGCTTACGCAGTTATTTTAAATTCAAATATTTACAGGTTTATGTTATCCAAAGCAGGGAATATTTTAATAGGGAAAAAAAGGACGTCCCCTTTTCCCTATTTCTTATTTTTATCATCTTTTTTATCTTTTTTTTCTTTTGGGCAGTATGGAATAAAGTACGCACATTCTGAACTAGAAGAAATTGAAGTCATACTTACAATACGATACGTACATTTACCATCTCTTTGATAAATACAATTTGCAGTACAATTTATATTTGTCAAGAAAAACACGCCCCTTCGCTTTATTTAGAATTAGTATGTGCAAAAGCACAAAACTTATTCACAGAACAATTTTCACATTTTGGATGTCTAGCAATACAAGTATTACGACCATGCCAAACAAAAAGATGATTTACATATTGCAACATATCTTTTGGAAAAATAGACAATAAATCCTGCTCAATTTTTTCAGGCTCTTTTTCCTTTGAAAGCCCCATAAGATTAGAAATACGTTTTGCATGAGTATCTACAGCAATTCCATTAGCAATGCCATATACTTCTAACAAAATAACATTAGCCGATTTTCTACCAACACCAGCTAAAGTAAGTAAATCATCCATATTATCTGGAACTTTTCCATCAAAATTTTCTATAATTTGCTTTGCGCACAACTTTATATTTTTGGCTTTATTTTTATAAAAACCACAAGGATGAATAATTTCTTCCAATTCTTTAATATCAATATCTGCGTAATCCTGAATAGTTTTACACTTAGCAAAAAGAACAGGGGTAGTTTTATTCACACGCTCATCAGTACACTGAGCAGAAAGCATGACCGCAACAACCATTTCAAAAGGAGTAGTAAAATCCAAACTACAAGTAGCATCAGGATAAGTTGAACGTAAAATTTCAATTAATTGTTTTGCATCATTTTTATTCATATAAAATCAATCCTTTCAAAAAAGTAAACATAAACAGGAACCAATAAAATGAAACAAGAATAAAATATATAAAGGAAAGGGGAGGAATAGCATGTTTCATTTATTTAAAAAAACATTAGGTGTATGTTTAATTGGATTAGGATTAGGTATATTACTTGTGTTATTACTTCCACTAACAGGTTGGCTATTTATAATTGGAGTAGCGCTAGCATGTTTAGGCCTAGCATGGCTAGCATGTTAAAAAAGAAAGGGAGGGAATACATATGACTATAGTTGTAAAAAAAGTACCAAAATTCTTACGTGGTTTTGTAAAATTTATTTTTGGAATAAAAGACTAATGGGAATTGGGGACGCCCTTTTTTTCCCTATGCTATTTTTCCCTCTTTGTTTATTAATTATAAAAATATTTATTTTTTTGCAAAGAGGGAAAAATAGCATAGGGAAAAAAAGGGCGTCCCCAATTCCCGGCCCCAAAAAAAGAGCTTATGCTCTTTTTACTTTTCCATTTTTTAAACATTTTGCACATACATGAATTTTCTTTACTTGACCATCAATTTCTGCTTTAACAGTTCTTAAATTAGGTTTCCAAGTACGAGAAGTTCTTTTACTAATATGTGAACGTGTAATACTTAATTTATTTCCATTGCTTTGTGTTTTATCACAAATTGCGCATTTTGCCATGTTTAGCACCTCCTAAATTAAAAAATTAAACTGACTATTTACAAGTTTATCACAAAAAAAGGAAAAAAACAAGTATTTTTAAAAAAATATTCAAAAATCCTTGCAAAATATCAATTTTATGATATAATATAAAAGCTATTGAGTAAAATTGAAAGGATGAAGAAAATGAATTGTAAAGTAGAAAAAACAGAAAATGCAAATGAAGTTAAATTAGAATTAACAGTTGAATCATCAAAATTTGATGAAACAATGAAAAAAGTTTACTTTAAAAGTGCAAAATATTTCAATATTCCAGGATTCCGCAAAGGAAAAGCGCCAATGAATATTGTAGAAAAATATTATGGAAAAGAAATCTTTTATGAAGACACATTTAATGACTTAGCACCAGAAGTATTAGAAGAAGCATTAAAAGAAAACAATATAATAGCTGTTAGTAGACCAGACATTGATATATCACAAATAGGAAAAGGACAAGACTTAATATTCACAGCAGTTTTCCAAACAAAACCAGAAGCAAAACTTGGAAAATATAAAGGTATAGAAATCAAAAAAATAGAGTATACTGTAAAAGATGAAGACATAAACCATGAATTAGAACATATGCAAGAACATAATGCAAGACTAATTTCTGTTGAAGACAGACCAGTAGAAAATGGTGACATCACAACAATTGATTTCGAAGGATTTTCAGATGGAGTACCATTTGAAGGTGGAAAAGCAGAGGGGCATGAACTAACAATAGGAAGCAAAACATTTATACCAGGATTTGAAGACCAAATTATAGGAATGAAAATTGGTGAAGAAAGAGACATTCAAGTAAAATTCCCAGATGAATACTTCTCAAAAAACTTAGCAGGAAAAGATGCAACATTTAAAGTAAAATTGCATGAAATAAAGAAAAAAGAATTACCAAAATTAGATGATGAATTTGCAAAAGACGCAAGTGAATTTGACACATTAAAAGAACTAAAAAATAGTATCAAAGAAAAATTAGAAGAAGAAAATGCAAATAAACAAAAATATGAAACAGAAGAAGCAGTAATTAAAGCAGTTTGCGAAAATGTAGAAGTAGAAATTCCATCAGGAATGATTGAAACAGAAGTAGAAAATATGGTAAAAGACATTGAATCAAGATTATCATATCAAGGATTAAAATTAGACCAATATCTTCAAATGTTAGGAAAAACAGAAGAAGAATTAAAAAAAGAATATGAACCTCAAGCAACAGAGGCAGTAAAAACAAGACTAATGATAGAAGCAGTAATAAAAGCAGAAAAAATAGAAGCAACAATAGATGAAATCGATGAAAAAATGAAAGAAATGGCAAAAAATTATGGTAGAGAAAATGACGAAGAATTTCTAAAAAATGAAAATGTAAGAAATTACATAGAAGAAGGAATTAAATCAGAAAAAGCCATTACATTCTTAGTTGAAAATGCAAAAATAAAATAAAAACAAAAGGCTAGAGGAAGAGGTTAAAATTACTTTTATTCTCTAACCTTTTTGTGTAAAAATTGTGTAAAATAAAGGAGGAAAAAACATGTTAGAAAAAAACAGTTTAGTACCATATGTAATTGAGCAAACAAGTAAAGGAGAAAGATCATATGACATATTCTCAAGATTATTAAAAGACAGAATAATATTTTTAGGAGAAGATGTAAATCCAACAACATCAAGCCTAATAATTGCACAATTATTATTCTTAGAATCAGAAGATCCAGACAAAGACATCAACTTATATATCAACTCACCAGGAGGATCAATTACAGACGGAATGGGAATTATAGATACAATGAATTACATCAAATGCCCTGTATCAACCATTTGTATAGGAATGGCAGCAAGTATGGGAGCAGCACTATTATCTGCTGGAGAAAAAGGAAAAAGATTTGCAACACCAAATGCAGAAATATTGATTCACCAACCACTAATTGGAGGTGGAGGAATTTCTGGTCAAGCAACAGAAGTAAAAATCCATGCAGACCATTTAGTAAGAACAAGAGAAAAATTAAACAAATTCTTAAGTGAAAGAACAGGTCAACCAATTGATATTATCGAAAGAGACACAGAAAGAGACCATTATATGACAGCACAAGAAGCTTTAGACTATGGATTGATTGATGGAATTATGGATCATAGAGCATAGAATTTTGTAAAGGAGATAAAATAATGCCAAAGAATGATGTACCAAATCATATAAGATGTTCATTTTGTGGAAAAGCACAAGACAATGTAAAAAATATAGTTGCAGGACCAGGTGTATACATCTGTGATGAATGTGTAGATTTATGTACTAGTATCATTGAAGCAGAAATGTTTAATGATGATGAATGTGGATACACATTAACAGAAGAAATTCCAAGTCCAAAAGAAATTAAAAAAACATTAGATGATTATGTAATAGGACAAGAAGAAGCCAAAAAAACACTATCAGTTGCAGTATATAACCATTATAAAAGAATAGCATATGAAGAAGAAACAAACCAAAAAGATGAAACAGTAGAAATTCAAAAAAGCAATATCTTACTATTAGGTCCAACAGGTTGCGGAAAAACATTGCTAGCAAGAACATTAGCAAGGATATTAAATGTTCCATTTGCCATTGCAGACGCTACAACTTTAACTGAAGCAGGATATGTAGGAGAAGATGTAGAAAATATCTTATTAAAATTAATACAAGCAGCAGATGGAGATGTGCAAAAAGCAGAAAAAGGAATTGTATATATAGATGAGATAGATAAAATAACAAGAAAATCAGAAAATCCATCAATTACACGAGATGTAAGTGGAGAAGGTGTACAACAAGCATTACTAAAAATAATTGAAGGAACAGTTGCATCTGTACCACCACAAGGAGGAAGAAAACATCCAAACCAAGAACTAATCCAAATAAATACAGAAAATATATTATTTATATGTGGAGGAGCTTTTGAAGGACTAGAAAATATCATAAAAGACAGGACAGGAGAAAAATTAATCGGATTTGGAACAAAAATTGAAAGTAAAAAAGAAATAAACCAATATGAAGTATTTAAAGAACTGTTACCACAAGACCTATTAAAATTTGGATTAATACCAGAATTTATAGGAAGATTACCAATTATAGCAACATTAAAAGATTTAGATAGAGAAGCGTTAATACAAATAGCAACCGAACCAAAAAATGCACTAGTAAAACAATACAAAAAACTATTAGAAATAGACGGAGTAGAACTAGAATTTGCAAGAGATGCATTAGAAGAAATTGTAGATAAAGCAATTGAAAGAAAAACAGGAGCAAGAGGATTACGCTCTATTATAGAAGAAATAATGAGAGACATAATGTATGACATTCCATCAAACCCACATATAGAAAAATGTATTATAACAAGAGAAACAGTTGTAGGAAATAAACAACCAGAACTAATAATAAATGAAAATAAAACAATGGAACCAATGAAAATAAAAAAGAAAAGAGAGGTCCCAGAAAACACAAAAGAAACAGCGTAATATATATGCTGTTTTTTTGACTAAAAGAAGGAGTAAAAAAATGGAACAGGCATTAACTATATATAAAAAACAATTAACAAATAAACAAAAACTAGTTATATACTTTCTAGTATATTCTTTTCTAGGATGGGTTCTAGAAACAATTTTTGCACTATTTGTAGAAAAAACATTTGTAAAAAGAGGCTTTCTATATGGACCAGCATGTCCAATATATGGATTTGGAGCAGTCATATTCATTTTGCTACTAAATAAAGCAAAAGGAAAAAAGACATTAGAATTTTTTGTAGGAATGATAGCTTTTTCTATTTTTGAATATGCAGTATCATATATATTAGAAATGATATTCCATTTAAGGTGGTGGGACTATACACAAGACTTTTTAAATATAAATGGGAGAGTCAGTATTGCATATTCCTTCGCTTGGGGAGTTATTGGAGTTATTTTCAATGAAAAGTTACATCCAATGATTGTTAAAAAATTAGATAAAGCAAAAAATGCAATAAGTTATAATATACAAAAAGCAATAATAATAATAGCACCAATCATTATGGTTATAGATTTTGTGCTATCAAGTATCAAATATTTAAAAATATAACAAAATTAGGGAAAAAAAGGTATTCTCCAAAAGAGATACCTTTTTAAAATGTGCAGTATGAGTTAGAACAGCAAAGTACTGAAAAATAAAGAAAAAACGACATTTTTTCATTGACAAATAAACACAAAAATGCTATAATTATATTATAATATATATTAGAAAGGAGGGTGAAAATTTGAACAAATTTATCATACCAAAGAGAGTATCTTATATAGATATTATAGAGAAAAAGGAGAGAAAGGAGGGTGAAAACATGAATAAAAAAGTATTAAAAATTATCAATTTCATCCTAGTAGGAATAATAATCAGCTTCATATCTATAATAATAAAACCATCAACAGTACAAGCAAATAGTAATAATATAGTAATACCAACAATAACATCTCGTGCACATGTACAAACATATGGATGGAGCAAAACATATAAGAAAGCAAGTACTGAAAAAGCAACATTATCAGTAAAAGAACCATCCGAAAATAGTATTATAGGAACAATGGGTGAATCAAAAAGAATGGAAGCAGTAGAAATCAACTTCACAGCACCAACAAATGTAAAACTAAAATATCGTGCACACGTACAAACATATGGATGGATGGACTGGGTTACTGCTGACACTCTAAAAGGAACAAATGAAATAGGAACAACAGGAGAATCTAAAAGAGTAGAAGCAATACAAATAGCAGTAGAAGGATTAGATGGATATGAAGTAAAATATCGTACTCATGTTCAAACATATGGATGGATGGACTGGGTTACAGCAAGCAATACAATTGACTTATCAAAAGATCCTGCTATAGGAACATTTGCAGGAACAAAAGGTGAGTCAAAAAGAATGGAAGCATTTGAAATTGCTATTATACCAAAAGATCATGAGCATAGGTTTACAGAATGGCAAGTTACAACACCAGCAACTTGTGTAACACAAGGAACAAAAACAAGAACATGTGAAATTTGTGGAGAGACACAAACACAAGTAATTAAAAGTCATGTAATAAAAAGAGCAGAATATTTAGATAAAGAACCTACTTGTACAAGAAAAGGAGAAGAACACTATGTATGTGAATTATGTGGTCAAGACTTCTTTAATTACATAAAAGAATTAGGACATGAATGGGATAATAAAAAAGTAGTAGACCAAGAATTAACATGCGAACAAGATGGAATCAAATCAATACATTGTAAAAGAGAAGGTTGTACCGATCATAGTGAAATAGAAGTAACACCTGCAACTGGACACACTTGGAAAACACTTACAGTAGAACCAACATGCACAGCAAAAGGAGCAATTATCTCAACATGTACAAAATGTGGAAAAGAAGAAACTAAAACAACAGGAAGAGCAACAGGACATAATTATGGAGCATATGTATATAATAATGATGCTACATGTACAACAGACGGAACAGAAACTAAAACATGTAAATATTGTAGTGATAAACAAACACGTACAAAAATAGGCTCAAAAACAGGACATCAAATGAAAGTAATCAAACCTAGAGAAGAAGCAACATGTACCACTGATGGAAACACAGCACTATTAAAATGTGAAAAATGCAATTACCAAACAGGAGGATACTTAATTAAAGCAACAGGACATGATTGGAGAACAGAAAGTAAAGCATTAACAGATAAATGTATGGGGTTTGGTGAAGAAAGAACATGTAGAAAATGTGAAGCGTTTGAATTTTTAGATATATATAAACCTGGAAGAGGTCATACATGGAGCACAGATAATTTTGAGACAGCAGTTTGTACAACATGCCATAGACATGCACCTAACTGGACAAACGAATGGTCTAGAACAGTATATAAACCTATATTAACATCAGTACTAAATGAATATGGAGGAGTACCTGATTATAATAGTTTAAGTGAAGCAGGAAGAAAAGAACTAACAAGAAGACTAACACTAAGTGGTGGAGAAAGATATCGTGTTGTATGGGTAGTAGTTTATACATGTGATTTAGAACAATGCTATGGATTTGAAGGAAAAGCAAGCAAATATGATACAGTAATCACAGCAGACTGGGAATTCAAACAAGAAGCACCAGAACCAAAAAACGGATATAGATTTATTGGCTGGTATGATGTAGGAACAGATAAATTACACACAAGAAGTACATTATTAAAAACTACATGGAAAGATAGTGACAAACTATTTGAAGCGCGTTATGAACCAGTAAATTAAACTATAAAAAAGCAAAAATGGAAATACAAGGTATATTAAAATATACCTTGTATTTTTTGTCGAAAAATGCTAAAATGAGAATAGACTTAAGAAATAATTTAACATATGAAATGGAGGAGATTATCATATTTAAGCTACAATCTAGCTATAAACCAACTGGCGATCAGCCACAAGCAATAGAATACTTAAGTAATCGGAATAAAAGCTCGGCAAAAAATTTCAAACTTTACTTGGAGTAACTCGGCTCACGGGAAAACATTCACAATGGCAAATATAATAGAAAAAGTACAAAAGCCAACACTAGTTTTAGCACACAACAAAACATTAGCTCGGACAACTATACTCAGAATTCAAAGAATTTTTTCCAGAAAACAATGTAGAATATTTTGTATCATATTATGACTATTATCAACCAGAAAGTTATATTCCAAGCTCAGACACGTATATAGAAAAAGACGCATCAATAAATGATGAAATAGACAAATTAAGACATTCTGCAACATTATCACTGTTTGAAAGCAGGGATGTAATAATTGTAGCATCAGTTTCTTGTATCTATGGTTTAGGAGACCCAGAAGACTATCAAGAAATGATGCTATCATTAAGAACAGGAATGAAAAAAAGCAGAGATGAAGTATTAAGAAAATTAATTACAATGCAATACACGAGAAATGAAATCGACTTTAAAAGAGGAACATTTCGAGCCAAAGGAGACATCGCCGAAATCTATCCATCCTCACAAAGTGAGAGTGCAGTTAGAGTAGAATTTTGGGGAGATGAAATTGAAAAAATATCAGAAATAAATCCATTAACAGGAAAAGCAATAGGAACAAGAAATCACATCTTAATTCCACCAGCATCACAATATGTTACAAACAAAGAAAAAATGGAAAGAGCAATTATAAATATAGAAAAAGAACTAGAAGAAAGAATAAAATATTTTAAAGATAAAGGAAAACTAATTGAAGCCCAAAGAATTGAAGAAAGAACAAATTTTGACATAGAAATGATGAAAGAAACAGGATTTTGCCAAGGAATAGAAAATTACTCAAGGCATATCAGTGGAAGAAAAGAAGGATCACCACCATATACACTATTTGACTATTTTCCAAAAGACTTCTTATTATTAATAGATGAATCACATGCCACAATACCACAAGTAAGAGCAATGTATAATGGAGACAAATCTAGAAAAGACTCTTTAGTAAACTATGGATTCCGATTACCATCTGCATATGATAATAGACCATTAAAATTCAATGAATTTGAAAAACGAATAAATCAAGCAATATTTGTAAGTGCAACACCAGCAGAATATGAAAAAGAACATAGTAAAGAAAATGTTGTAGAACAAATCATAAGACCAACAGGATTATTAGACCCAAAAATAGAAGTAAGACCTGTAAGCAATCAAATTGATAACCTAATCGAACAAATCCGTATTAGAGTAGAAAGAAAAGAAAGAGTACTTGTTACAACATTAACGAAAAAAATGGCAGAAGATTTAACAGAATACTTAAAAAGTGTTGATATCAAAGTAAATTATATGCATTCTGACACAAAAGCATTAGAAAGAATGGAAATAATCAGAAATTTACGATTAGGAGAATTTGACGTACTTGTCGGAATAAATCTTCTAAGAGAAGGGCTAGATATACCAGAAGTATCACTAGTAGCAATACTAGACGCAGACAAAGAAGGATTTCTACGATCAGAAAGATCATTAATTCAAACAATAGGAAGAGCAGCTAGAAATACAGATGGAACAGTTATAATGTATGCAGATGAACTAACAGAAAGTATGGAAAAAGCTATTACAGAAACGAACCGTAGAAGAAGAATACAAGAAGAATATAATAAAAAACATGGAATCACACCAAAAACAATTCAAAAATCTGTTAGAGATTCAATAAGCGCAATTAAGCAAGAAGACATAGGAGTAGAATATAAATTAGAAAATAAAGAAGACATTAAAGAAGTAATAACAAATTTAACAGATGAAATGTTAAAATACGCAACTGAAATGGAATTTGAAAAAGCAGCAGAAATAAGAGATAAAATTAAGGAATTAGAAAAATTATTAGATTAAAATATAAAAGAAAGGGAAAGCAAATGAACGATAAAATCATCATAAAAGGTGCAAAGGAACACAATCTAAAGAATATCAATATTGAGATACCAAGAGATAAACTTGTAGTTATAACAGGACTGTCAGGTTCTGGGAAATCTTCCTTAGCATTCGACACATTATATGCAGAAGGGCAAAGAAGATATGTAGAAAGCCTATCATCATATGCAAGGCAATTCCTAGGAATTATGGAAAAACCAGCAGTAGAATCAATAGAAGGACTATCACCAGCAATATCAATTGACCAAAAAACAACTTCTAGAAATCCACGTTCTACAGTAGGAACTGTAACAGAAATTTATGACTATATTAGATTACTATATGCCAGAATAGGAATTCCATATTGTCCACATTGTGGAATAAAAATCGAAAAGCAAAGCATTGACCAAATTGTCGACAATGTAATGACATTAGAAGAAGGCACTAAAATACAAGTATTAGCACCTGTTATTAGAAGTAAAAAAGGAGAATTCACAAAACAATTACAAGGATATCAAAAAGAAGGATTTGTCAGAGTTAGAATTGATGGAGAAACATATGAACTATCAGATGATATTACAATTGACAGGAAGAAAAAACATGAAATTGAATTAGTTGTTGATAGACTTGTTATCAAAGATGGAATAAGAAGTAGACTAACAGAATCAATAGAAACAGCATTAAAACATGCAGAAAATCTAGTACTAATCGACATTATTGGAAAACAACCGATTTTATATAGTACAAACTATGCATGTCCAAAATGCGGTTTTAGCTTTCCAGAACTATCGCCAAGAATGTTTTCATTTAACAATCCATATGGAGCATGCCCAGAATGTATGGGAATAGGATATTTAATGAAAATGGATGAAGATCTAATAATTCCAGATAAAAATAAAACACTATATGACGGAGTAAAAGCTTTTGGCTCAAGTGTAATGAAAAGAGCAGACACAATGGCCAAAATGTATTTTGAAAGTATAGGAAGACATTATGGAGTAGATATCTCAGTTCCAATAAAAAAACTACCAAGGTGGTTTTTAGAGAAAATATTATATGGAACAGGAGATGAAAAAATAAACTTTGAATATCAATCTTCTATTGGAACAAGAAAATTTACTGCTCCATTTGAAGGAGTATTACCAACATTAGATAGACGTCATAGTGAAACAAAATCACAAGGAATGAGAGAATTTTATGAAATGTATATGAGTGAATCTGAATGTATGGCATGTAAAGGAGCAAGACTAAAACCAGAAATTTTATCAATTAAAATAGGAAACAAAAACATCAATGAAATGACAGAAATGTCAATTAAACATTTAAAAGAATTTTTAAATAACCTATCACTGAACGATACACAAGCAATGATTGCAGAAATGATATTAAAAGAAATTGATAAAAGATTACAATTTTTAATTGATGTTGGATTAGAATATCTTACATTATCCAGAAGTGCAGGAACATTATCAGGAGGAGAGGCACAAAGAATCCGTTTAGCGACACAAATCGGGTCGGGATTAACAGGAGTTTTATACATTTTGGATGAGCCAAGTATAGGGCTACATCAAAGGGACAATGACAAATTATTAGCAACGCTAAAAAAACTAAGAGACTTAGGAAACACATTACTAGTTGTTGAACATGATGAAGACACAATGTATGCAGCAGATGAAATTATAGATATTGGACCAGGAGCAGGAGCACATGGAGGACAAGTAATGGCACAAGGAACAGCAGAAGAAATAAAAGAAGTAGAAGAATCAATAACAGGTCAATATCTAAGTGGTAGAAAACAAATTCCAGTACCTAAGAAAAGAAGAAAAATGGTAAAAGGAAAAGTTATTGAAGTACAAGATGCAACAGAAAACAACCTGAAACACATGAGTGTAAAATTTCCACTAGGATTATTTACATGTATTACAGGGGTATCTGGTTCAGGAAAATCAACTTTAGTTAATGAAGTATTATATAAAACAATAGCAAAAGAACTGAATGGTGCAAATGAAAAACCAGGAAAATGCAAAGCAGTAAAAGGATTAAATCAAATAGATAAAATTATAAATATAGACCAATCACCAATAGGAAGAACGCCTCGCTCAAATCCAGCAACATATACAGGAGTTTTTGATTATATCAGAGATCTATTTGCCACAACAAATGAAGCAAAATTACGAGGATACCAAAAAGGAAGATTCAGCTTTAATGTACCAGGAGGAAGATGTGAAAGTTGTAATGGGGACGGAGTACACAAAATAGAAATGCACTTTTTACCAGATGTATATGTACCATGTGAAGTATGTAAAGGAAAAAGATATAACAGAGAAACATTAGAAGTAAAATATAAAGGAAAAACAATTGCAGACGTTTTAGATATGACAGTAGAAGAAGCATTAGAATTTTTCGACAAAATACCCAAAATTAAACCAAAATTACAAACACTATATGATGTTGGGCTAAGTTATATCAAATTAGGGCAACCTTCAACAACATTATCAGGAGGAGAAGCCCAAAGAGTAAAATTAGCAACAGAATTATCAAAAAGAGCAACTGGAAAAACACTATATATATTAGATGAACCAACAACAGGATTGCATATTGCAGATGTTCATAAATTAGTTGATATTTTACAAAGGTTAGTAGACACAGGAAACACTATAATAGTGATTGAACACAATCTAGACTTAATAAAAACCTGTGATTATATCATAGATTTAGGACCAGAAGGAGGGGACTATGGAGGCGAAGTTATTGCTGTAGGAACGCCTGAGCAAATCTGCAAAAATGAGAGAAGTTATACAGGAAAATTTTTAAACAAATTTCTACAAATTTTTTAAAAAAATTGTTGACCAATGTAAAAAATTAATATAAAATTAAGAAAATGATTAAGCATATTTTTGCATAAAAACACTAACAAACAAAAGAAAGGAATGATGGAAAGTTGAAAAAGAAAAAATCCAAGAACAGACGGAATCACAATGGTATCGTTAGTAGTAACCATAATCATTTTATTGATTCTAGCAACTATAACAATAGCAACATTAACAGGGCAGAATGGACTAATAGATAGAGCGATAGACGCAAAAGGCATGGTAGATAAGGAGCAATTTGCAGATGCTGTACAAACCCAGGCCTTATTAACAGTTGCAGAAGCAGGAAGATTTGATCCAGAAAGATTCCAAGAAAGAGTAGAGGACAATTTAAAGGAATATGGTCCACCAAGCATTTCAGTAGACCCAGAAACAGGGGATGTTACTGTATCAGATGATAATTACAATATAACAATAGATGGAGAAACAGGAGATGTATCAGGAGCAGAAGAATCACAAGGAATATGGCCAGTAGTAAAGACATATAAATATGAGACAGATGGAACAGACTATGATCCTAGAAAAGCTAGTAAGCGAATTGCAATTTCAGTAGATATTACAAACATAGAAAAATTTGATACAACATCAATAAAAGTAACAAAGCAAGGAGATCCATCAACAGTATATGAACAAAATAAAGAAGTAATAGGTGGAATAGGACAATATGAATATAGCTTTATAGTACCAGGACCAGAAGGAACATATGTAGTAGCAGTAACAGGAAGCAAAGATGGAATAGAAAATACAACAACTAAAGTAGTAAGTATAGAAGAAAATCCAAGTATAAAAATAAGTATTTCATTAGCACCAAATGGAGGAGACTGTGTAATACCAACAAAAGGAACGACAGCAGTACTAAAATCACTTTTAACGACAGAAGAAATTGGAAATCGAGATACATATCTATACTATTATGCATGGAGTAAAAGTCAAACAGAGAGACCAGAGAAATGGACACAAACATCAAATAATTCAGAAATCAAAAAAGAAGGTTGCGGAGTAGAAGATAGCTATTATCTATGGATAAAAGTTGATGATGCAAAAGAAAAACTTACACCACAATATTATGTATCAGATGAATTTGTAGTACATAGTAATGAGGAACCAGAGTATCAAATAGAATTAACACCAAATAGAGAAAATGATAATATAACGAACCAACCAGTTATAGTAACAGCGAAATTTGGAGAAGGACTATCAGGAAATAAAGAATTAACATGTACAGGAGAAGAAGGAAAAGACTATGAGAAAGATGGAGTAACAAGTGTAACAGTAAAGACAAATAATCAAACAGTAACAGCAACAGCGACAGATGTATCAGGAAATGAAATAATAAAAACATATGAAGTAAAAAACATAGATATTGACAAACCAGAAATACACTTTAATCCAGAAGGAAATGAGAATTATGCAAAAGAACAAAAGACAACAGTAGAAGTAACAGATGAAGGAATAAGTGGACTTGAAGAAGAAAACATAAAATATGTATGGACACAAGAAGAATCAGAGCCATCAGAAGAAAAATTCATAGACACATTTGAAAAAAATCCACAAGAAATCGCAAAAGCAGGAGTAACAGGAGACAATTGGTATTTATGGGTAATGGCAAAAGATAATGCAGGAAATGTAACAATAAGTAAATCAAAGAAATTCTATATAGATAATGAAGAAGCAGATCATACAGCACCAGAATTAGCATCATCAACAAATGAAATAATAGCGACATTTAAACAAAAAGATGCAAATTCAGGAATAGATGAAGGAACAAGACAATATGCAATCAAAAAAGAAAATGAACAATATGGAGAATGGCAAGAAGATGATGGAGATGGAGCACATACATTTAAAGGATTAATATTAGGAACAAAATACTTTGTAAAAACAAGAGTAAAAGATAAACTAGGAAACGGAAAAACAGATGGATATAGTGAATCAGAAGAAGCGAGTATAAGTACACAAGACATAGAAAAACCATCAATTGATATAGACCCAAAAACATGGACAAAAAATGATGTGACAGCAACGATTACATACCCAGAAGCAGAAAGAAGCACATTAACAAAAGAATATAAAATAGGAAAAGATGGAGATTGGGAACAAACAGAAAGAACAATAGAAAAAGTAACAATTGAAGGAAACACAACACTTTATGCAAGACAATATGACAGTGGAGGACAAGGTAGTGGTGATGACGGTCAAGTAGATAGAGTATTTTCATTAGAAATTGAAAATATAGATAAAAACGAACCAGAAGTAAAATCATTAGAAATAAATGAAAGTGGACCAACAAAAGAAGATATAACATTAACAGGAAAAGCAGAAGATAAATTATCAGGAATAGTTGCATATCAATTTAGCCAGGAGAGTGGATTAGATGAAAACTCTCCTGGATGGCAAACACTAGACGGAACAAGCCAAGACGGAACAAAAGATGGAATAAAAGGAGAAGTTTCAAAAGAACATAAAGTAGGAGCAAATGGAACATACTATTTCTATGTAATGGATGCAGCGAAAAATGTATCAAGTAAAGAAATAACAATAAAAAATGTAGATAAAACAGAGCCAGAAGTTGAAGTTGAAGCAACAGACATAACAACAAATTCAGCAACATTAAATGTAACAGCAAGTGAACCAGAAGATCAAAGTGGATTAAGTGATGCACCATATACATATTACTTAATAGAAGGAGAAGTAACAGATCCTGAGCAAATAAAAGCTGAAAAAGGAGATATAATAGCAGGACCAACAGTAAGTGCAAGCTATAAATATGTACAATTAAAACAAAACACAAAATATACATTAGTAGTAGAAGTACAAGATAAAGCTGGAAATATAGCAATAGGAAGCACAGTAATAAAAACAAAAGTAATGCCAGGAACAGTAGAAGAGAAAGGAGACACATGGGATAGAGACAATGACGGAAGAGTAGATGCATGGGATTTAAATGGAGACGGAAAACCAGATAGTTGGGATACAGATGGAGATGGAAATGCAGACAGCTATGATAAAAACAAAAACAATGAATTAGATCCTGAAGAAGACTATTCAAGACATCCAAAATTAAAGGGACGTGATGAAAACGGAGGAAGAGATACAAATAGAGATGGACGTCCAGATGCATGGGATACAGATGGAGACGACAAAGATGATGCATGGGACACAGACGGAGATGGAAGACCAGATTGCTGGGATACAAACAAAGATGGAAACGCAGATAGTTATGACAAAAATGACAATGGAAAATTAGATGATGAAGAAGACTATTCAAAGAATGGACGAGATGAAAATAAAGGAAGAGATACAGACGGAGATGGAAAACCAGATGCCTGGGATAAAAATGGAGACGGAAAAGACGATGAATGGGATACAGATGGAGATGGCGACCCAGATGCAAAAGATACAAACAAAGACGGAAATGCTGACCAATGGAAGGACTCAGAAGGTAATTGGAAACCAGATCCAAATGGAGGAAAAGACACAAACGGAGACGGAAAGCCAGATGAATGGGATCCAGATGGAAATGGAGACCCAGATGCAAAAGATACAGATGGAGATGGAAAAGCGGACCAATGGAAAGACCCAGACACAGGAGATTGGTCAGACAAAGATAAAGATAATCACAAGCAATGGGATTTGGATGGAGATGGAAAACCAGATGCATGGGACAAAAATAACGACGGAAAACCAGATGAATGGGACACAGATGGTGATGGAGAAGTTGACGCAAAAGATACAAACAAAGACGGAAATGCTGACCAATGGAAAAAGCCAGGATCAGATGAATGGGAAGACACAGATAATGAAGGATATAAACAATGGGATACAAATGGAGATGGAAAACCAGATGCATGGGATAAAAACGAAGATGACAAAGCAGACGCATGGGATACAGACGGAGACGGAAAACCAGACGCATGGGACACAGACAAAGATGGAAAAGCAGATAGCTTTGACAAAAATGGAAATGGAGTATTAGATGAAGAAGAAAACAACTCAAGACACCCAGACCTAGGTGGAAAAGATGAAAATGGCGGAAAAGACACAGACGGAGATGGAAAACCAGATGAATGGGATACAAATGGAGACAAAGACCCAGATGCAAAAGATACAGATGGAGATGGAAAAGCAGACCAATGGAAAGACCCAAAAACAGATGAATGGAAAGAAACAGATGAAAATGGACACAAACAATGGGATTTGGACGGAGACGGAAAACCAGATGCCTGGGATACAAACGGAGATGGAAAACCAGATGCATGGGATACAGACGGAAACGGAAAACCAGACGCTTGGGATACAGACAAAGATGGAAAAGCAGATAGTTATGACAAAAATAAAAATGACATACTAGATCCAGAAGAAAATCACTCAATACAAGGCGGACGCGATGAAAATGGAGGAAAAGATACAGATGGAGACGGAAAACCAAATGAATGGGATACTGATGTCCCACCAGATGGAAAAGTAGATGCCTGGGATACAAATGGAGATGGAAAACCAGATGCCTGGGATAAAAATAAAGATGGAAAAGTAGATGCCTGGGATACAGATGGAGATGGAAAACCAGATGCCTGGGATACAGATACACCACCAGATGGAAAAGCAGATAGCTTTGACAAAAATGGAAATGGTATACTAGATAATGAAGAAAATAACTCACTACACCCAGAACTAGATGGAAAAGATGAAAACGGTGGAATAGACACAGATGGAGATGGAAAACCAAATGAATGGGATACAGATGGTGACGGAAAAATAGATGCAAAAGATACAGATGAACCACCAGATGGAAAAGCAGATCAATGGAAAAAACCAGATGGAACATGGTCTGACGAAGATGAAGACGGAAATAAACAATGGGACACAGACGGAGATGGAAGACCAGATGCAAGAGATACAGATGATGATGAAAATGCAGACCAATGGAAAGATCCAGTAACAGGAGAATGGAAAGATGCAGAAGATGGTGGAGAAGACACAAATGGAGATGGACTAAAAGATCAATGGGATACAGATGGAGATGGTGAACCAGATGCAAAAGATACAGATGTACCACCAGATGGAGAACCAGACACATGGAAAGATCCAGAAACAGGTAAATTTACAGACAAAGAAAAGCCAATAGAAGGAACAATATTATTCACATACGAGCCAGGTTCATGGACTAACACGCAAGTAACAGTAAAATTGAGTTCAGAATATGAATCACAAGGATTTGCAATTCAATACTCAAAAGACTATAATCCAGCAAAAAGAGCAGGAACATGGGAAGATGGAACAGAATTTACAGTTGAAAACAATGGACCAGTATATGCACATTTAAAAGATGAAACAGGACAAACAGGAGCAGCAATAAAAGGTGAAGTTACAAATATAGATAAGTTTGCTCCAGAAATCAAATTAGAAGCAGTAGACACAACAACAAATAAAACTACATTAAATGTAACAGCAACAGATAGCAATTCCGGACTAGTAAATAAACCATATACATATTACATAATAGAAGGAGAAGAAACAGATTTAGAACAAATAAAAGTTAAAAAAGGTGAAGCAGTAGAAGGACCAACATCAAGTAAAAACCATGAATATACAGAATTAGAACAAAATACAAAATACACATTAGTAGTAGAAGTAGAAGATATAGCAGGAAATATAGCAACAAAAGGAATTGTAATAAAAACTAATTTAATGCCAGGAACAGTAGATCCAGACAAAAAGACTGAATGGGATTTGAACGAAGACGGTCAAACAGATGCATGGGATACAGACGGAGATGGAAAACCAGACAGTTGGGATACAGACTATGACGGAAATGCAGACAGCTATGATAGAAATCATGATAACGAGCTAAATTCAGATGAAAATAACTCTGAGAATGGTGGAAAATATAAAGGCCGTGATGAAAACGGAGGAAGAGACACTAATAAAGACGGAAGACCAGATGCATGGGATACAGATGGAGATGATAGAGACGATGCATGGGATAGAGACAAAGATGGAAGACCAGATGCCTGGGATACAAACAAAGATGGAAATGCAGATAGTTATGACCAAAATAATAATGGAAAACTAGATGATTTTGAAAATAGCACAAATCCACCAACAGACTTAGATGGACGTGATGTAAATGGAGGAAGAGACACAGACGGAGATGGAAAACCAGACACATGGGATACAAATGGAGATGGACAAGACGACGCCTGGGATACAGATGGCGATGGAAATGCAGATAGTTTTGACAAAAATAAAAATGGAGAATTAGATGATGGAGAAGACTTTTCAAAACACCCAGACCTAAATGGACGTGACAAAAATAACGGAAGAGACACAAATGGAGACGGAAAAGTAGATGCCTGGGATACAAACAAAGATGGAAAAGATGACGCTTGGGATACTGATGGAGATGGAAAAGCAGATGCATGGGATACAGATACACCACCAGATGGAAAAGCAGACAGCTTTGACACAAACCACAATGGAAAACTAGATCCTGATGAAAACAACTCAAGACACCCAGAACTAGATGGACGCGATGAAAATGGAGGAAAAGACACAAACGGAGATGGAAAACCAGACACATGGGATACAAATGGAGACGGAAAAGACGATGCCTGGGATACAGATAAAGATGGAAAACCAGATAGTTGGGACACAAATGGAGATGGAAATGCAGATAGCCATGATGAAAATGGAAATGGAAAACTAGATGATGAAGAAAACCACTCAAAGACTGGACGAGATGAAAATGGAGGAAGAGATACAGACGGAGACGGAAAACCAGATGCATGGGATACAAATAAAGACGGAAAAGACGATGCATGGGATACAGACGGAGATGGAAAACCAGATGCATGGGATACAGATGTCCCACCAGATGGAAAAGCAGACAGCTTTGATACAAATCACAATGGACAACTAGATCCAGAAGAAAATAACTCACTTAATCCAGAGTTAGAGGGAAAAGATGAAAATGGTGGAAAAGACACAAATGGAGATGGAAAACCAGATGAATGGGATACAGACAATGACGGAGATCCAGATGCAAGAGATAAAGACGGAGATGGAAAAGCTGACGAATGGAAAGATCCAAACACAGATGAATGGAAAGACACAGATGAAGATGGACGCAAGCAATGGGATACCAATGGAGATGGAAAACCAGATGCTTGGGACACAAACAATGATGAAAAACCAGATGAATGGGATACAGATGGAGATGGCGTAGTTGATGCAAAAGACACAGAAGAACCATTGGATGGAAATGCAGACAAATGGAAAGATTCAGAAGGAAATTGGAAGAATACAGATGATGAAGGACATAAACAATGGGATACTAATGGAGATGGAAGGCCAGATGCATGGGATACAAATCAAGATGGAAAAGCAGATAGTTATGATAAAAATGATAATGGCAAGCTTGATCCAGAAGAAGACAACTCAAAACACCCAGAATTAGGTGGAAAAGATGAAAATGGAGGAAAAGACACAGACGGAGATGGAAAACCAGATGAATGGGATACAAACGGAGATGGAGAGCCAGATGCAAAAGACACAGACAAAGATGGAAAAGCAGATGAATGGAAAGAACCAGGAAAGAATAAATGGTCAGACACAGATGAAGATGGACATAAGCAATGGGATTTGGACGGAGACGGAAAACCAGATGCCTGGGACAAAAATGATGACGGAAAACCAGATGAATGGGATATAGACGGAGATGGAACACCAGATTCTTGGGATACAGATGGAGATGGAAAAGCAGATAGTTATGATACAAATGGAAATGGAAGACTAGATCCAGAAGAAGATCATTCAAGAAAAGTACGAGACGAAAATGGAGGAAAAGACACAAATGGAGATGGAAAACCAGACGCATGGGATACAAATGGAGATGGAAAAGATGATGCCTGGGATACAGACAAAGACGGAAATGCAGACAGTTATGACCGAAATAATAATGGTAAACTAGATCCAGAAGAAAACAATTCAGAACATCCAGAACTAAAAGGAAGAGATGAAAATGGAGGAAGAGACACAAACGGAGACGGAAAACCAGATGCATGGGACAGAAACGAAGATAACAAAGATGATGCATGGGATAGAGACGGAGATGGTAAGCCAGACACATGGGATACAGATGGAGATGGAAATGCAGATAGTTATGACCAAAATGGAAATGGTAAGCTAGATCCAGAAGAAGACCGCTCAAAATACGGAAAAGATGAAAATGGAGGAGAAGATACAGACGGAAATGGTAAAGTAGATGAGTGGGATTTAGACGGAGATGGAAAACCAGATGCAAGAGACACAGACGGAGATGGAAATGCAGACGAATGGAGAAAACCAGGAACAGACGATTGGAAAAACACAGATGAAGAAGGACATAAACAATGGGATACAAATGGAGATGGAAGACCAGATACATGGGATTTAAATAATGACCAAAAACCAGATGCATGGGACAGAGACGGAGATGGAAAACCAGATGCATGGGATACAGACAAAGATGGAAATGCAGACAGCTATGACAAAAATGATAATGGAAAACTAGATGACCTTGAAGACAACTCAAAAAATTCAGAAGATTTAAATGGACGAGATGAAAATGGAGGAAGAGACACCAATGGAGATGGAAAACCAGACGCCTGGGATACAGATGGTGACGGAAAAGATGATGCCTGGGATACAGACGGAGATGGAAAAGAAGACGCTTGGGATACAGATACACCACGAGATGGAAATGCAGATAGCTTCGATAGAAATCATAATGGAAAGTTAGATGAAAATGAAGACAACTCAAAAAATCCAGCTTTAGGCGGAAAAGATGAAAATGGTGGAAAAGATACAAACGAAGATGGAAAAGTAGACACCTGGGATAGAGACGGAGATGGAAAAGAAGATGCAAGAGATACAGATGAACCAAAAGATGGAAAAGCAGATCAATGGAAAAATCTAGAAGACGAAGATGGTAGCGAATGGTCAGAGAAAGATGAAAATGAACATAAACAATGGGATACAGACGGAGATGGAAAACCAGATGCATGGGATACAAATGATGACCAAAAACCAGACGCATGGGATACAGATAAAGATGGAAGACCAGATTCATGGGATACAAACAAAGATGGAATAGCAGACAGCTATGATCAAAATAACAATGGACAGCTAGATCCAGAAGAAGACCACTCAAAACAAGGAAGAGATGAAGAAGGCGGAAGAGATACAGACGGAGATGGAAAACAAGACAGCTGGGATACAAATGGAGACGGAAAAGATGATGCCTGGGATTTAGACGGAGATGGAAAACCTGATAGCTGGGATACAGACAATGATGGAAAAGCAGATAGTTATGATCAAAATGGAAATAATCAGTTAGATGATTTTGAAAGAAAAGCAAATGAAGGAAAAGACCCAAATGGTGGAAAAGACACAGATGGAGATGGAAAACCAGACGAATGGGAACAATCTGTACCACCAGATACTGATCCAGATGCTAAAGACACCAATGGAGATGGAAATGCAGATACATGGAAAAAACCAGATGGTTCATGGTCTGACGAAGATGACGAAGGACATAAACAATATGATACCAATGGAGATGGAAAACCAGATGCATGGGATACAAACAAAGATGGAAAAATAGACCAATGGGATACAGACTATGATGGAGAAGTAGACGCTAAAGATGATACTGATCCACGAGATGGAAATGCAGATACATGGTTAGATCCAGAGACAAAAGAATGGAAAGATACAGATAAAGATGAACATAAACAATGGGATACAAATGGAGATGGAAAACCAGATGCATGGGACAGAAATGGAGACGGAGAACCAGATGAATGGGATAGAGACGGAGATGGAAAACCAGACGCATGGGATACAAACAAAGATGGAAATGCAGACAGCTTTGACAAAAATGGAAATGGACAACTAGATAATGAAGAAAACACATCAAAACATCCACAACTAGACGGAAGAGATGAAAATGGAGGAAAAGACACAAACAAAGATGGAAAACCAGATAGTTGGGATACAGACGGAGACGGAAAAGACGACGCATGGGATACAGACAAAGATGGAAATGCAGATAGTTATGATAAAAATAACAATGGAAAACTAGATGATAATGAAGACAATTCAAAACATTCAGAAGAACTAAAAGGTCGTGACGAAAATGGAGGAAGAGACACAAACGGAGACGGAAAACCAGATGCCTGGGACAAAAATGGAGATGACAAAGATGATGAATGGGATCTAAACGGAGATGGAAAACCAGATGCCTGGGATACAGATGTTCCACCAGATGGAAAAGCAGACAGCTATGACAAAAACGGAAATGGAAAACTAGATCCAGAAGAAGACCACTCAAAACAAGGAAGAGATGAAGAAGGCGGAAGAGATACAGACGGAGATGGAAAACAAGATAGCTGGGACAGAAATGGAGACGGTATAGATGATGAATGGGATTTGGATGGAGATGGAAAACCAGATGCCTGGGATACAGATGTTCCACCAGATGGAAAAGCAGACAGTTTTGACAAAAATGGAAATAATGAGTTAGATCCAGAAGAAGACAACTCAAAACATACAAAACCAGATGGAAGAGATAAAGATGGTGGTAAAGATACAAATGGAGATGGAAAAGCAGATGTTTGGGATACAAATGGAGATGGATTAGATGACGCATGGGATAGAGACAAAGATGGAAAACCAGATGCATGGGATACAGATAATCCACCAGATGGAAAAGCAGACAGCTTTGACAAAAATGGAAATGGAAAACTAGATCCAGAAGAAGACAATTCTCAACGTCCTGTACCAGATGGAAGAGATGAAAATGGTGGAAAAGACACAGACGGAGATGGAAAAGCAGATGAATGGGATACAGACGGAGATAATGAGTCAGATGCTAGAGATAAAGACAAAGATGGAAAAGCAGATGAATGGTTAGACCCAGAAACAGGAAATTGGTCAGACAAAGATAAAGAAGGACACAAACAATGGGATACAGATGGAGATGGAAAACCAGATGCAAGAGACACAAGTGAACCACCAGATGGAAATGCAGATCAAAAGAAAGATCCAGTAACAGGAGAATGGAAAGACTTTGAAGATGGAGGAAAAGACACAAATGAAGATGGACTACCAGACGAATGGGATACAGATGGAGATGGAGATCCAGATGCAAAAGATACAGATGTACCACCAGATGGAGAACCAGATACATGGAAAGACTCAGATGGAAATTGGACAGAAAAACAACAAGCAGTTAAGGGAATTATAAAATTTGAATATATTCCAAATACATGGACTAAGGGAGATGTAAAAGTTAGAATAAGTTCAGAAGCTGCTTCTGAAGAGTTTGAACTTGAATATTCAACAGATTATAAACCAGCATCAAGAACAGGAACATGGACAAAAGGAACAGAAGCAATAATGAAAGAAAATGGTTCTATATATGCACACTTAAAAGATAAAACAGGTCAAGTAGGAGCTCCAATAAAAGGTCAAGTAACAAATATAGACAGATATGGTCCAGAAGTTGAACTAAAAGAAGAACCAACAACAAATTCAATAAATTTAAGAGTAATTGCAAAAGATAGACATTCAGGATTAATATCTACACCATATACATATTATATAATTGAAGGAGAAGTAACAGATCCTGAACAAGTAAAAGCAAAGAAAGGAACAGCTAAAAATGGTCCAACAATAGATACAAGTTACGAATACGAAGACTTAAAACAAAATACAAGATATACATTAGTAGTAGAAGTAACAGACAAACTTGGAAACCTTACAACTCAAAGCAAAGTAGTAAGAACAGAAGTAATGCCAGGAACTGAAGACAAAGAAAAACAAACTACTTGGGATACAGACGGAAATGGAAAAATCGATGCCTGGGATACAGATGGAGATGGAAAACCTGATAGCTGGGACAAAGACGGAGATGGAAATGCAGACAGCTATGATACAAATAAAAATGGAGAATTAGATGATGCAGAAAACAATTTACTACATAAAGACACACTAAAAGGACGTGACTCACATAATGGAAGAGACACAAATGGAGACGGAAGACCAGATGCCTGGGATACAAATGGTGACGACATAGACGATGCATGGGACACAGATGGAGATGGAAAACCAGATGCTTGGGATAAAAACGGAGATGGAAAAGCAGACAGTTATGATTCAAATAAAAATGGAAAACTAGATCCAGAAGAAGACACCACAATACATCCAGAACTAAATGGACGTGATGAAAATGGAGGAGAAGACACAGACGGAGATGGAATACCAAATGAATGGGATACAAATAGTGATGGAGAAAATGATGCAAGAGACACAAGTAAACCACCAGATGGAAAGGCAGATAAATGGAAAAAACCAGATGGAACATGGTCTAACAAAGATGATGAAGAACATCAACAATGGGATACAGATGGTGACGGAAGACCAGACGCCAAAGATACAGACAAAGATGGAAATGCAGATAAATGGAAAGACCCAGCAACAGGAGAATGGAAACCTGCAGAAGATGGAGGAAAAGATACAAATGGCGATGGACTTAAAGACCAATGGGATACAGATGGAGATGGACAAATAGATGCATGGGATACAGATGAACCAAAAGATGGAATTCCAGATGTATTTAAAACTCCAGATGGAAAATATGAAGAAGAACCAAAACCAGTAGAAGGAACCATAGTATTCACATATGAACCAAGTGTATGGACAAATAGTGAAGTAAAAGTAAAATTAACTTCAGAATACACACCTGAATTTACAATTGAATATTCAAGAGATTATAATCCAGCAACAAGAAAAGGAAGATGGGAAGAAGGAACAGAAGTTACTTATACTGACAATGGAGTTATATATGCACATTTAAAAGATAAAAGAGGTCAAACAAGTGCAGTACTAAAAGGCGAAGTCAGAAATATAGACAAAGTAAGTCCAAGTGATACAGCACCAGTAATAAGTTCAACAACAACATCTAAAGTTATAGCAGTGTTCAAACAGACAGATAATGATTCAGGAATTAATCCTAATACAATTGAGTATCAAATTAAAAAAGCAAATGAAGAGTGGCAATCAGAAGACACAGGATGGCAAAAAGATGCAACATTCACAAATCAAGCAAAAGATACAGAATATGTAGTAAGAACACGTGTTAAAGATAAAGCTGGAAATGGATATATAATATCACAAGATAGTAGCTTAGCTAGAACAAAAGACATAATAGTACCAGAAATAACTCAAACACCAAGTGCAGACACATGGACTCAATCAGTTAATATATCAATAAAATATACAGACACAGAAGGAGCTACATTAACAAGACAATATGCAGACAGTAAAGATGCAAGTGGTAATATACACTGGATAGATGTTCCAACAAAGGAGAATCCTTACACATTTACAATAACTGAAAACAAAACAATTTATGCAAGACAAATAGATGATGGACCTAACGAATCAAAAACAGCATCTTTAACAATAACAAGAATAGATACAGCAAAACCAATAGTAACAGAAGCAGTTGTAACAGATGCAGAGATTTGGAGAAACAAGAGCAAAACAATCACAGTAAAAGCAAAAGATATTGGTACACCAGAGGAAAGTGGAATAGCAGCATATGCAATCACGTCAGGAACAGAAACACCTACAGAAAAGGATTGGAAAACAGTAGAAGATAGAAGAACAACATGGGTAAGTGAGGCTAAACCTAACGGAGATTACAGTGCGTGGGTAAAAGATCATGCAGGTAATGTTTCTGAAACAGCGTTCAAAGTAAATGTTCATAAAATCGAAACAGATTTACCAACAATAGAGGTAACATCAAATCCAACAGCAGAAAAAGAACAAACAGCAACAATTACAATAAAAGACGATATAAATTCAGGAGCAGGTTTGGCAAAAGGAAAATATAATATAAAATATGCATGGCAACCTTCAAATTCAGAACCAACGTGGGCAAATGTAAATGAAGAAGCTCAAATCACAGTAGAGGCTGACGGACAAGCATCAGCATCAACACAAATTTCAAAAGCAGAAGCAACAGGAATATTCTATCTATATGTACAAGGACAAGCAATATTAGATTATGCAGGAAATACATCAACACCAACAGCAAGTGGAATATTTAATATTGATAACACAGGACCAGAAGTAAAATTTACAAAAAATGGAAATGAAAAATATGAGAGAAGTCAAAGTACAACAGTAACAGTAACAGATACAACAGGAAATAACACAGTGAATGAAAAAAGTTTGAAATATCTATGGAGCACGAGTACAATTAAGCCAGACGAAAGCGCATTTACAGGTATAGCACCAAATAGTGGAACATTTGTAAGTGCAACAACAGACATTATAAAAAATACAGATTCTGGAGACTGGTATTTATGGATATTAGCAAAAGATGGATTAGGAAATCCAACAATTACAAAATCAGATAGATTTAGAATAGACAACACAGCACCAACAATAAAATTTGGAACAGAAAAGAGTGAAGAATATAAAAAGTCACAATCAAGTAAAGTAGATATCACAGATACACATGTAGGAATGGACAGAATAACATTAAGATATCTATGGAATCAATTAAACTCAGGTATCACAAAAGAAGATCAATTTACGGAAAGTCAACCTAATTGTGGAACATTCTCAACAGGAGAAACAATTATTAAAAGTACAGAGACAGGAACTAACTGGTATTTATGGATATTTGCAAAAGACTCTTTAGGCAACTTTAATATTGATAAAAGAGGACCATTCTGGTTAGATAATAATCCACCAAATAGCACGGCGCCAACAATTTCCTCATTTACAACATCAAAAATTATTGCAGTAAACGCACAACAAGATGCAGAAATAGGAATTGATAAAGACACAATAGAATATCAAATTAAGAAGGAAGTAGACAAAGATTGGTTGACGACAGGATGGCAAAAAAGTGGAACATTTTCTAATTTAACAAAAAATACAGAATATGTAGTAAGAACACGTGTTAAGGATAAATTGACAAATGGTTATACAGTTTCTGAAAACAGTAAAGTAACTAGAACAAAAGATATAACAACGCCAAGCATAACGGCAACACCAAGTGAAAGCACATGGACAAATAATCCAGTAACCATAACAATAACGTATACAGGCACAGAAGGAGCTACATTAACAAAACAATATGCAAAGGGTAAAGATGCAAATGGTACGATACAGTGGCAAAATGTACCAACAACAGCAACAAATCCATATACATTCACAATAAATACAAACGAAACAATCTATGCAAGGCAAATTGATGATGGAACAAACACTTCAGAAACAGCATCTTTAACAATAACAAAAATAGATATGGTAAAACCAACGGTAAAAGCAGCAGTTGTAACAGATGCAGATGTTTGGAAAAATACAAACAAAACAATTAAAGTAACAGCAGAAGATACTGGAGCACCACAGAGTGGAATAGCAGCATATGCAATCACACAAGAATCAGCGCAACCTATAACAAGTGATTGGAAGCCTCATACAACAACATCATGGACAAGTGAACCAAAACCTAACGGACAATATAGTGCATGGGTAAAAGATAATGCAGGAAACGTTTCTGAAAGTGCGGTCTCAGTAAAAGTTGAAAGAATTGAAAATGTTGCACCAACAATAACAGTAGCAATGGATACAACAAATGCTGCTAAAGCACACAAAGCAACAGTTACAATAGAAGACAAAAATGGATCAGGATTGAAAGCGGGAACTTATAACATAAAATATGCATGGCGAGAAACAGCTTCAGCACCAGAATGGGCAAGTATAAATGATAAAATTCAAATCACAGTAAATAGTGATGGACAAGTATCAGCAACAGGTAATATACCAGAATTAAAAGGAATAACAGGAACACGACATCTATATGTACAAGGACAAAACTTACAAGATGTTGCAACAAATATTCAATCACCACAAGCGAATACACCAGCAGCAACATTTGATAACACAGGACCAGAAGTAAAATTTACATTAGATGGAGGTCAAACATACCAAAAGAGTTATTCTACAAAAGTAACAGTAACAGATACAACAGGAAGCAATTCGGTAAATACATTAAAATATCTATGGAAAAATAACGTAACGAAACCAACAACGGAGGCAGATTTTACAGAAGGAACAACATTTGTAAGTAATTCAACAGATATTAAAAAAGATGGAGATTCAGGTGACTGGTGGTTGAATATATTTGCAAAAGATGGATTAGGAAATATAACCATCGCTCAATCTAAGGTATTTAAGCTAGATAACATTGCGCCAAATATCAATTTTGCGCAAAGTTCAGATACTACATGGGCAAAATCACATAGTAAAACGGTTAATGTAACAGATACTAGTGGAAGTGGAATGA
>CANQTV010000013.1 GCA_947626875.1 uncultured Clostridia bacterium
TATATGTTTTAAAAAAGACAAATCTAATCTATTTAAAGATTTATCCTTATGAATAATTGCATTGTTTTTTATTTCAATTTCATCTTCATTCATAAAATCAGCTCCTTGCATTTATATATGGCATTATTATATCAAACATTTGTTTTGAATGCAATAGCTATTGAAAATTATTTTTAATATGTTATAATTTATATATCAGTTGATTAATCCAATTATTTTTTGAGCAAATGTGGGAGGAAAATTTTTCGCAAATAACCTCCTTAATCGCTCCATTTTTTATTGTTTTAAAACATTGGCTAAATGAATTTTTATATCACTTCTAAAAGTTGAGTAAAATTGTTAATGGAGGAATATTTATGAGTAAAATTCAAGATTTAGAGAAACTTCAACATTTGAAAGAGAGTGGTGTATTAACAGACGAAGAGTTTGAAAAAGAAAAAAGAATAATTTTAAGTGAAAAATCCCAAAATTTTTCAAATAAAGTTAAAGTCAATAAAAAAATTAAACCTAAAATAAAACTAAAAGAAAAAAAGAAAACAATATTATGCATAATAGGAGTAGTGTGTTTACTTTTAATTGGATTATATGTGGCAAATAGAAAGCAAATTAACGAGTTCATTATTCAGCATAAGATAAATACTTTCATTAGCAATGCAACAAAGCCAAAAGAGCAAAAGAAAGAAAAAAATCCCAAATTTAAATTCAAGCATGACGAAATATATGATGCAATAATAAATACAAGAACATTAGAAGGGAATGTTTTTTGGCAATATACTGATACAAGTCGCTATTCTTCATTTGAAATAAATCAATTTAGTGGAAGTTCAATTCATAATGAAAGGCATTCTCAAAGTCCTGGTAAATACGCAACTTATGATTATATTAAAACAATTCAATTGAATTCTTCAAATGCGAATACATTATCAAACAATATCTCACAACTAATTTTTAGAAAGAGTTCAACAGGTGGACGATATGATGTGCTTGGAGCAAATCAAATAGGTCGTCCTCAAAATGGTAAAGAAACTGTTGATATTATGGCACTTATACCAGGATTAAATATAACAACAAACAGCGAAGGAATAGTAACAAGTATATCATATTGTTCAAATATAATTAGTCCTATGGATAATAATCCAATATCATATAAATCATATCCATTTGATCAATATATGGAGAAAAATGGAAATTTAGATTGGGCTTATGAAAAATACATTCCTCAATTTGTTAATAATATACAGATATCTGACATAATGAGATACTTGAACTATAAAAACTCAGAATATGATATCAACAAAGACTTTACACTAGAACAAAAGGATACAGATATAGAATTTTATTCAGTTCATAGAGATGGCTCATTAGAATTGGAATGTATATCAAAAACAGGATCAATAACAACTATAAAATTTAATTAAGGAAGTTTTACAACTTCCTTAATTTTAATTTAATTTATTTACATATGTTTGTACAAAATTCAATGCTTTAGGTGTACACTTTGATGCATCTTTAATTGTATAATAGAAAGCATGGGCAAAAAATTCACGTTCATTGCTTACGCAAGAAGCATTTGGAATTTGAGCTTTAAATGTACTGACTTCCTCATTGTATATTTTTTTAAATTCTTGACTTGAACTTGGAAAATTAGAATACCAGTCCAAATAATGTCCATACTCATGTATTACTGATGCTTGTATGGAATTGATTTTATTTTGAATTATAATCATCTTTGAACCTGTTACTGTTACTCCTCTAACATTATTATATACCCCATTAAAATACTTCTTAGATATATCTTCATTTGTTATACTTATACTCCAATTAGTTTTATAAAAAGCATCAATTATTTTTTTAGGTAATCTACTAATTTCATTTTCGACTGCTTTTATATTTTCTGTTGGTATATTTTCTGAAATCTTCAAAAAGCTATACTTGGATGAATATGTTGTATATGTATTTTGAGAAGTTTTTGTTTGTTTAGGTATTTGATAATTTTGATTTGCTTCTGTTTTTTTCTTTGATACAGTATCTGTCTTGTTATCTTTTTTTGTGTTTGATTTATAATTGACTTTCTCTACTTTATCATTTTCTTTTGTATTTATGTACTTTCTTCTACTTGTGCTAAGCTGTTATTCCATTGTATTTCATTGATTTCTTTTGTTTTTGAACTTAAATTTTTATCCACTATTGGTATGCTTATTGCTGTAGTATAAGTTTCAAAAATAACAATAATACTGCAAAAAGTCAAAAATAAATACTTTTTCATAAATTTTCCTTTCTTTATATTTTAGTTATGTAAACACAAATATTTTACCATAATATTGAAGTTATGTCAATTTCTTGCAATTATATTGTAAAATTAAATGACTTTGAAGGATATGAAGAAGCTAAAAATATATTAAGTAGTCTAAAATAAAAAACACATTTATCATTTTACTGTGATAAATGTGTTTTTTATTTTGCCAATTATTGATATTATCAGTTCTTAAAAGTAGCCTTGAGGCGGTTCGTTTACACGGGCCGCCTCTTGTTTTTTAAATTTCAACCATATTTTCCATTTGATACATTCCACTTGGTTTGCTTACTAAAAATTTTGCAGCTTTTACTGCTCCTTCTGCAAATACATCTCTAGAATATGTAGTGTGCTTTATTTCAAACGTTTCAAATTCTCCAAAAAATTGAACTACATGTTCCCCTACAATATTTCCCCCTCTAATAGAATGCATTCCAATTTCATTTTGATTTCTTTTTTCTCTTTTATCATGTCTATTATATTCGCAATAGTGTGTATTATTAAGAGTTTCATTTATTGCATTTGCAAGCATTTGTGCTGTTCCACTTGGGCTATCTATTTTTTTATTATGATGTGTTTCTGTTATTTCAATATCAGTATCTTTTAGTAACTCAGCAAGCCATTTTACCATTCTTTTCATAATCATAATATCATAAGACATATTAGCTGATTTAAAAATAGGTATTTTTTTACTATATTCTTCGATTTGTTTTTCTTCTTCTTTTGAGAATCCAGTTGTTGCAATAACAACTGGTATATTATTTTTTACTGCATATTTTAAAATATTTAATGTAGCATTTGGGACAGAAAAATCAATAATAATATCAGGTACTCCTTCTATATCCTCATATTTGTTATAAACTGGATATGACAAATTTTCTATTCTTTCTTTATCAAAACCACATTTTAAATTTAATTTTTCATCTTGTTCTACTAGTCTACAAACAACTCGTCCCATTCTTCCATTACAACCATTGACCATTACTTCTAACATTTTTATCATTCCTTACTTTTATTTATTAGTTCAAATAATTCTTTCTTTAATATTTCTTGCTTTTCTCCTGTCATTTCTGTTAGTGGTAGTCTAGGAGAACCAAAATCATATTCCAATAAATTTAAAGCTGCTTTTACTGGAATTGGATTTACTTCACTAAATAGACTGTCTATTAGTGGTATTGCATCTAATTGCATTTTTGTTGCTTTTTCTACATCCCCATCCATAAAATTTTGTGTAATATTATGTGTATATTTTGGCATAACATTTGATAAAACTGAAATGACTCCTATTCCCCCTAATGATAATATCGGTAAAATTTGATCATCATTTCCAGAATATATTTGTAAATTATCTCCACATAAGTGGGCTATCTCTGCTATTTGTGAAAGATTTCCACTTGCTTCTTTAATTGCTACAATGTTTTCAATTTTTGAAAGTTCTAAGCATGTTTTTGGCTCAATATTTACGCCTGTTCTACTAGGTACACTGTATAAAATAATTGGTAAATTAACATTTTCACTGATAATTTTATAATGTTCTACCAAGCCTTTTTGTGTACATTTGTTGTAATATGGTGTTACAATTAAAAGCCCATCTGCACCTAGTTCTTCTGCCATTTTAGAATTTTCAATGACTTGTTTTGTGTTATTCCCTCCTGTTCCTACAATAATTGGTATTCTGCCATTAGCTGTTTTTACTGCACATTCAATAGCTATTTTCTTTTCGTCTTGTGTCATTGTAGAAGATTCTCCTGTTGTACCACAAACAATTATTGCATCTACATTATTCTGGATTTGAAATTCAATTAGTTTTTCAAATTCTTTAACATTTACACCTTTTTCATCAAATGGTGTTGCTATGGCTGTACCACATCCTTTGAATAAAATTTTTTTCATAAAATATCTCTCCTCTCGATATTCCATCAAAATACAGTTTATAGCTTATTTTATTTAAAATTTCTATATATTATCTTATTCTGTATGTAGTTAAATTATAATATAAATTTTTTAATAAATCTACATATATTAAATTTTTTTTGTAAATGCAAATTCTTCATAATTAGGTTGATATTTTGCAAGTAATTCATAGAAACTTTTGCAATGATTTTTGTATTTTAAATGGCAATATTGATGTAGTACAACATATTCAATCATTTCTCTAGGATATTTTACAATTTCTGGATTAATTGTAATTTTTTGATTTTCACATTTACCTAGTTTATTCTCCATTTTTCTAATTTCAAAATCTTCTGGTGCAAATCCTAGTACGATTCTCATTTTTTCCATAGCGTTTTCTATTTCTACTTTTGCAATTTGTTCATACATTTTATCTATTGCTATATCTAAAATTGTTTTATTTTCTTGTTTTTTGTATTTGTTTGGAAGTGATATTTTTATTGTTGTATTTTCAACATCTAATTCTGCTATTTTGATATTTTTATATGTGATTTTTACTCTGTAGTCAATACCTAGAACAGGTACTGGATGTCTTTCTATTGTTGTTTTTTGTGTGTTTTTTATTTTCATATTTCTTTTTATTTTTATCATACAAATCACTCCTTTGCAAATTTTCGTTCTGCGAAATATTGTTCGTTTTTTGTTGCTCTCATTTTATATTCTTTTTTATTTTTTGTCAATAGTTTTTTTGAAAAAAATAAAATTTTTGTTCGTATTTTTCTGAAGCATTAAAAAAAACGAGAAGATTCTTTGTTTTCTCGCCTTTTTTATTCTTTTATTTATTCATTGCTTCTTCAACTGCTACTGCAACAGCAACTGATGCTCCTACCATAGGGTTATTTCCCATACCAATCAATCCCATCATTTCAACATGTGCTGGTACTGATGAACTTCCTGCAAATTGTGCATCTGAGTGCATTCTTCCCATTGTGTCTGTCATACCATAAGATGCTGGTCCTGCTGCCATATTGTCTGGATGTAATGTTCTTCCTGTTCCTCCTCCTGATGCAACTGAAAAATATTTTTTATTTGCTTCTATTCTTTCTTTTTTATATGTACCTGCAACTGGGTGTTGGAATCTTGTTGGATTTGTAGAGTTTCCTGTAATTGATACATCTACATCTTCTAACCACATGATTGCTACACCTTCTCTTACGTCATTTGCTCCATAGCATTTTACTTTTGCTCTTTCTCCATTAGAATATGGCATTTCTTCCACAACTTTAACTTTTCCTGTGAAAAAGTCAAATTCTGTTTTTACATATGTAAATCCGTTGATTCTTGATATTACTTGTGCTGCATCTTTTCCAAGTCCATTTAAAATAACTCTTAATGGCTCTTTTCTTACTTTGTTTGCTGATTTTGCAATTCCTATTGCTCCTTCAGCTGCTGCAAAACTTTCATGTCCTGCTAAAAACGCAAAACATTTTGTATCTTCTGATAATAACATAGATGCTAAATTTCCATGTCCTAGTCCTACTTTTCTGTCATCTGCAACAGATCCTGGTATGCAAAATGCTTGCAAACCTTCTCCTATTGCTTTTGCTGCATCTGCTGCTTTTGCGCATCCTTTTTTTATTGCTATTGCTGCTCCCAAAGTGTATGCCCATGCTGCATTTTCAAAGCATATTGGTTGAACTCCTTTTACAATTTCATATGGGTTAAAGCCTTTTTCTTTACAGATTTCTAGCGCATGTTCAAAATCTTTTATTTCGTATTTTTCCATAACTGGTTTTATTTGATCTATTCTTCTTTCATAACTTTCAAATGTTACTGCCATTTTTATCACTTCCCTTTCTTTTTGTTTTATTCTTCTCTTGGATCTATCTTTTTCACAGCTTCATCAAATCTTCCATATGTACCAGAAGCTTTTTCTATTGCTTCCATTGCATCTATTCCTTTTTTTATGTTTTCCATCATTTTTCCTAAATGTACATATTTATATCCTATTATTTGATCATCTTTGTCTAGGCCTAATTCAACAATATATCCTTCTGTTAGATTTAAATATCTTGGTCCTTTTAATGAGCTTGAATAGATGGTTCCTACTTGACTTGTATGCCCTTTGCCTAAATCTTCTAGTCCTGCTCCTACTGGTAAACCACCTTCTGAAAAAGCTGTTTGTGTTCTTCCATATACAATTTGTAAAAATAGTTCTCTCATAGCAGTGTTGATTGCATCACAAACTAAATCTGTGTTTAGTGCTTCTAATATTGTTTTTCCTGTTAAGATTTCACCTGCCATTGCTGCTGAATGTGTCATTCCTGAACATCCAATTGTTTCAATTAAAGCTTCTTGAATAATTCCTTCTTTTACATTTAATGTTAATTTACATGCTCCTTGTTGTGGTGCACACCATCCAATACCATGTGTTAATCCTGATATGTCTTTAATTTCTTTTGCTTGTACCCATTTTCCTTCTTCTGGAATTGGTGCTGGTCCATGGTCTACACCTTTTGCTACTTTACACATTTCTTCTAATTCTTTTGAATAAATCATATTTTTTGCTCCTTTCTATTTTGGGTTTTCTGTTTTTTCTGTTTCGTAGTCTACAGTATTTTGAATATCTTGTATATAGATACCTGCATCATATCTTTCTTTTCTTGTTAATATCTTTGGTCCTGTTGCATATTTATTTAGAATTTCTTTTTCTTGTTTGCTTAATTGTTCTAATGTAATTCCTAAGTATTTACATCTCCATATTACATGTCTTTCATAACTAGATAATGGAGATTGTGCTAAATTTTCATAATCATATTCTACTAAAAAACGTAAATTATGAATTATTATTGTTACATTACTCCATGTTTTTCCTAATTCTAATCTTTTAAATTCTTTTCTTAATAGTTTTATTTTATTATATAAATTTTCTACTAAATTCATATATTCTTTTTCATCAATGTTAAATTTTGAAGGAATTTCATATACATTTACTGGTTTTTTTCTTAGTATTCCTTTTGGCACATAGTAAAAGTATAGTTCTCCTGCTTCTTTACCATCTTCTTCTTCAACAACGGAAGCATATAGATAAAGACTTTCCCATTTTTCTGGTACCATATGAAAAATGGTTTTTTGGATGTCTTCATACATTTCTTTTATTTTTTGTGTATGTTTTAACATATTTACCTCTTTTATTTTATCAATTTTGTTTATTTCTTTAATAAACTTTTGCCTGTCATTTCTTTTGGTTTTTTTATTCCCATCAACTCTAGCATTGTTGGTGCTAAATCTGCCAATTTTCCATTTTCTTTTAATTGATACTCTTTATTGTCTGTGATTAGTATAATTGGTACTGGATTTGTCGTATGTGCTGTATGTGGTTCTCCTGTTTTATAGTCAATCATTTGCTCTGCATTTCCATGATCTGCTGTGATAATTAAATTTCCTTTTTTCTTTTCTATTACTTTGACAATTTTTCCTACACATTCATCTACTGCTTCTACTGCTTTTATTGCTGCTTCTAAGTTTCCTGTATGTCCTACCATATCAGTATTTGCAAAGTTTAGTATTACTACATCATATTTATCATTTTCTAATGCTTCTACTACTTTATTTGTTACCTCATATGCACTCATTTCTGGTTTTAAATCATATGTTTCTACTTTTGGTGATGGTACTAATATTCTTTCTTCTCCTTCATATTGCTTCTCTTCTCCACCATTAAAGAAAAATGTAACATGTGCATATTTTTCAGTTTCGGCAATTCTTAATTGTGTTAAATTATTTTTGCTAACAACTTCTCCAAATGTATTTTTTAATATTTCTTTTTTAAATGCTATTTGCACATTTGGCATTGTTTCATCATAATTTGTAAAACATACATAATATACATCTAATGGTTTTGTTTTAAATTCATTAAAGTCTTTATCAACAATTGCTCTTGTTATTTCTCTTGCTCTATCTGGTCTAAAGTTGAAGAAGATTACTGAATCTCCATTTTCAATTGTTGCTACAGGTTTTTTTCCATTACATATTACAGTTGGTTCAATAAATTCATCAAATACTTCTTTTTGATAAGAGTCTTCTATTGCTTTAATTGGTGAGCCTGCTTTGATTCCTTCTCCTTTTACCATAGCATCATAACATTTTTGAATTCTTTGCCATCTTTTATCTCTATCCATTGCATAAAATCTTCCAGAAATTGTGGCTATTTTTCCAATTCCTTTTTCTTTTATTTTATCTTGTAATTTCATAATATAGCTTTCTCCAGATGCTGGTGGTGTATCTCTTCCATCTAAAAAGCAGTGTATATATACATCTTCAAAATCTCTTCTTTTAGCCATTTCTAGTAACCCATATAAATGGCGAATATGGCTATGCACACCACCATCAGATACAAGTCCTAGTATGTGTAATTTTGAGTGGTTTTTCTTACAATTATCTATTGCTGAGATGAATTCTGGAATTGTAAAAAATTCTCCTTCTTCAATTGATTTTGTAATTCTTGTTAGTTCTTGATATACAATTCTACCTGCTCCTATGTTAGTGTGCCCTACTTCTGAATTTCCCATTTGTCCTTCTGGTAATCCTACATGTGTTCCACTTGTGTAAATATCTGTGTGTGGATATTTTTTCATTAGTTTGTCTATATTAGGTGTTTTTGCGAGTTTAATTGCATTTCCGTCTTTGTTAGGATTGTCTCCAAATCCATCTAATATCATTAGCATTGTTACTTTATCTTTCATATTGATCATCCTATCTATTATAATTAACAATTTTCGCAAATTCTTCTGCGTCTAAGCTTGCGCCTCCTACAAGTCCTCCATCTATGTCTGACATATTAAATAATTCTTTGCTATTGCTTGATTTTACGCTACCGCCATATTGTATTATAACGCTTTCAGCTACATTTTGTCCATAGATTTGACAAATTTTGTTGCGTATTGCTTTAATCGAATTATTTGCATCTTCACTTGTTGCTGTTTTTCCTGTTCCTATTGCCCATATTGGCTCATATGCAATTATTACATTTTTTACTTGTTCTTTTGTTAAACCTTCTAATGCTAATTCTGTTTGAGTTGTTATTATTTTTTCAGTTTGCTCTGCTTCTCTTTGTTCTAAAGTTTCTCCTACACATACAATTGGTTTTAAATTATTTGCAAATGCTGCTTTTATTTTTTTATTGACTGTTTCATCTGTTTCACTAAAGTATTGTCTTCTTTCTGAATGCCCTATAATTACATATTCAACTCCAATTGCTTTTAACATATTTGGAGCTACTTCTCCTGTGTATGCTCCTTTTTCTTCAAAATGCATATTTTGTGCACCTATTTTTATGTTCGTGTTTTGTGCTGTTAGCAAGCCATAAAATAGGTCTGTATATGGTAAGCATAGAATAACTTCATTTTCTGTATCTTTTACAAGTGGTGCTAATTTGTCTATAAAGTCAATTGTTTCGTTTGGAAGTTTATTCATTTTCCAGTTTCCTGCAATTATTTTTTTTCTCATTTTTTACACTATCCTTTCTAATGCTTAAATCTAGTTTTCTATTAAGGCCGTTATTCCTGGCAACTCTTTTCCTTCTAAAAATTCTAATGATGCTCCTCCACCTGTTGATACATGTGTTACTTTGTCTTCTACTCCTGCTTTTTTTATTGCTGCTGCTGAATCTCCACCACCAATAATTGTTGTGGCATGTATTTGTGCAAGTGCATTTGCAATTGCATTTGTTCCTTCTGCAAATTGTTCTACTTCAAATAGTCCAAGTGGTCCATTCCATACAACTGTTTTTGCTTTTTTTATTTCTTCTATAAATAGATTTATTGTTTCTTCTCCAATGTCTAATCCTTCCCAATCTGCTGGGATTTCTGTGCATTTTACTGTTTTGCTTTCTGCTTCTGCAGTTCCTTCTTTTGCTATTTTTGTGTCAATTGGTAATAACAGCTTTACTCCTTTTTGTTTTGCTTTTTCCATTAAATGTTTTGCTAAATCTAATTTATCTAATTCACAAATTGATTTTCCTACTTCATATCCTTGTGCTTTAAAAAATGTATATGCCATTCCTCCGCCAATTATTAATGTGTCTACTTTTTCTAGTAAGTTGTCAATAACTTCTATTTTGTCTGATACTTTGGCTCCTCCTAAAATAGCAACAAATGGTCTCTCTGGGTTATTTATTGCATTTCCTAAGAATTTTAATTCTTTTTCAATTAGAAATCCAGATACTGCTGGAATATATTCTGCTATTCCTGTTGTTGAACTATGTGCTCTGTGTGCTGTTCCAAATGCATCATTTACAAATATTTCTGCCATAGATGCTAGTTTTTTAGAAAATTCTGGATCATTCTCAGTTTCTTCTTTATGAAATCTTACATTTTCTAATAGTAAAATTTCTCCTTCTTTTAAATTTTCTGCTTTTTGCATAGCATCTTCTCCAATGACATCTTTTGCCATGATAATTTCTTTATTTAATAATTTTGACAATTCTTTTGCTACTGGTGCTAATGAATATTCTAGTTTAAATTCTCCTTTTGGTCTACCCAAGTGTGATGCTAAAATTATTTTACAATTTTGTTCTAATAAATATTGAATTGTTGGCAATGCTGCTACTATTCTGTTATTGTCTACAATATTTTGATTTTCGTCCATTGGTACATTAAAGTCACACCTTACAAAAACTTTCTTTCCTTTTAAATCAATATCTTTTATTGTCTTTTTATTCATTTTTATTTCACTCCTCCCTAAAGAATAACTCTGGTTGAAAAAGAATTAAATTTTGACAAGGATAATTTTATTTTGGAGGCAAGGGCGCATACTCCTTGTATGTAACCGCGTCCAAAATGAAATTTGACACAGTCAAAATTGTAATTATTTTTTAACCTTATCCTTCTTTTGCTTATTATTTCCAATAATATTTATGCAATACCATTTTATACTAAAAAAGAATACTTTTCAAGTATTCTTTTAGGGTTTTTGTAGTTTTTATTTTTTTATGATATACTACATATAATTGGAGGTGTTTTTTATGAATCCTTATATGGAAAAAGCATATTTAAATGCTATTCATGGTATTGAAAATAAACAAGGTGGTCCTTTTGGGGCTGTAGTGGTTGATAGTTCTGGTAATATTGTTGGAAATGGTAATAATCGTGTATTTAAAAATTGTGACCCTACTGCTCATGCTGAAATTGTGGCTATACGTGATGCTTGCCAAAACTTGCATACAAACGATTTATCAGGTTGCACTTTATATACAACTTGTGAACCTTGCCCTATGTGCCTTTCTGCAATTGTATGGTCTAATATAAAAACTTTTTATTTTGGCTGTAACCGAAAAGATGCCGCTAATATTGGTTTTCGAGATGATTTAATTTATGATTATTTAAAAGATAGTAATAAACATCAAGATTTGATTAAAGCTATTCCTCTTGATAGGGATAATTGTCTACATGCTTTTGAAAAATATGTTTCAGATGGTGGTATTATTTATTAAATACTATCCATCTTCTGGTTTTTCATAAAACCAATCTGTACTTTCTTTATATTTTTCAGGATTATCTGCTTTTCTTAAATCCTTATTTATTAAAAATAATACAATTAAATTTAGTATAGTAAATAATTCTTGCCAAATGAAGTCTAATCCTAGAAATGCAAAATCTACTACATCTGAAATATAAGACAGTATTGTTATGAAATCATAAATAATTAGCCAACCTATTGGTATCATTGCAAAAATTGTAAATCTTTTTGAACGGTCTTCATCGTAATTTGACATATAATATCTTGTTATGATTAAAAAAATTAAAGTAAGAAATTCAAAAATTATTCCAAAATCAAAGTCACCAAGTATTAATGGTATTACATAACTGACTAAGTTTATAAGTGTTAATACTATACATATTATTGTTTTGTTTTTTGCTTTATCAATATTTATATTTTTTACAAAATCTTTTTCATTATCGGTCATTTGCTATATTCTCCAAACTTTTTAAAATTTTATATTTTCTTCTTCATCAAATAACACTGCATCATCCTTGTTTAGCCTATCTCTTTCTTCTTGAATTTTAGAAACTTTGAATACTTGATATATCAATAAACTTATAAGCAATATATTAAGTATAATTGCTCCATACATTCTTATATTAAATATATTATAGGCTTTTGCACATTCATCAATATAATATTCTTTTTCGCTCTTTATCTTCATTCCTGTTAATCCTATATCAATTTTTGATTTAGTATTTGAACTCTGTTCCCCATATTGTTGTTCATATATTTGCTCAAATTTACTTTTGGTATAAGTTGAATCTAAATTTGCTTTTATTCCAAAAAATACTAAAACTTCTATAATTGAAAGTAATAATATAACAATTAGCCTTTTTATAAGTGTAATTTTATTTTTTGAAAAATAGTTTGCTAATATTGTAAAAACTAATAAAAATAGAGTAATTACTATGTATGTATTCATAATTATTTTTTTAGTATCTTCTATTGGATCAATTATTGAGGGTTTATATGTTGCTATAATTGTTATACCTGCAATTGTAAATATAATAATTGCCGCAATCATTTGAAATATAACATAAGTATTATCTAATGGAATGTAATAGTACAATCTAAATAGCCCGCCTCCATAATATTTCCTTTCATTGTGCCCATTATCATTATTATTTTGTCTAAGTTCACTACCTATCCCGTTTCCACCAAACGATGAAAATCCTCCTCTGTTCATGTATGCCATAAAAATCTTTCCTTTCAATCTTATTTATTTTAAGTATAATATAAATAAAATAAATTCGCAATATTTATAATCTTATTTTTCCTTTATAATAACAAAAAGAGCGGTTAGTACCGCTCTTTTTTTACATTACAGCCACTACGTTTACAATTCCTTTATTTTCTTCTAGTCGAATAGCATTTTTTACTTCTACATTATCAATCATTATTTTACTGATTCCTGTATTTTTTCCTTCTGGATTTTCTACAACTATATTATATAAAGTGTTTCCCCATTTATATCTCATGCTGTACGTTTTCCATTCTTTTGGGATACAAGGCATAATTGTTAATATTCCATTTTGTATTTTCAATCCCAAAATATATTCAATTCCTGCTTTATAATACCAACTAGAAGATCCTGTATACCATGTCCATCCTCCTCTTCCTGCTAAATTGTTTGCTCCATATATATCTGCTGGTATTACATATGGTTCTACTTTATATTTTTTTGCTGTTTCTTTTGTTCTACTATGCTCAATTGGATTTATCATTTTATATAATTCTAATGCTTTATCTCCAAATCCTAGTATTGCTTCTGCAATAATTGCCCAAATTGCTGCATGTGTGTATTGTCCTCCATTTTCTCTTACTCCTGGCAAGTATGCTTTTATATATCCTGGCTCTAATTTTCCCTTTTCAAATGGTGGATCTAATAGTTTGATAATTCCATTTTCTCTGTCTACTAGATGATTTTCTAAGCTTTCAATGGAAATATATTTTTTGTCATTATCTCCGGCTTCTGAAATAGTTGCCCAACTTTGTGCAATACTGTCAATTCTACATTCTTCATTTTCCATACTTCCTAATAGTTGTCCATCATCTGTATATGCTCTTCTATACCATCTACCATCCCAGCCACTTGTATTAAGTGCTTTTTTTAAATCTTGTTTTATTTTTTCATATCTTTCTGCACGTTCTATATCTCCTTTTTCTTTTATGATTGGTAGTATTTGACTTAAAACTGTATATAGGAAAAATCCTAACCATATACTTTCTCCTTTTCCTTTATTCCCTACTTCATTCATTCCATCATTCCAGTCTCCTGAGCCAATTTTTGGAATTCCATGTTCTCCAAAATTCAAGCTTTTTTCTATTGCTTTTATACAGTGGTCATAAATTGTACCTGTAGTTTCTCCTACTTCATATTTATCATATTTTTCATCTTGTCCTTCTTCTAATATATTTCCTTTTAAATATGGTGTTTGAATTTCTAATATTCCTTTATCTCCTGTGAATTGTATATATTCCATTGTTACATATACAAGCCATAATAAGTCATCTGAAAATCTTGTTCTAATTCCTCTCCCTGTCTCCTCATGCCACCAATGTTCTACATCTCCTTCTTCAAATTGATGTTCACTGTGTTTAATAATTTGATTTTTTAAATATTGTGGATTAATATATTTTAGTCCAATTGTATCTTGCAGTTGATCTCTAAATCCATATGCTCCTCCTGATTGATAATATCCTGTTTTTGCAATTAGTCGACTTGTAATTGTTTGATATGCAATCCAGCCATTTAATAAAATGTTCATTGAATCTATTGGTGTGTAGATTTGTAGCTTTTCTAAAATATTTTTCCAATCATTTTTTATATGTTCTAATTCTTGTTTGCAATTTTGTATTTTACTGTATTTGTAGCTAATGTTTTTACTATCTAATATATTTTCTTCTGCACCTAATACCATAGCAATTTCTTTTTGTCCAAAACTTTCAATCTCTACTTCAATCTCATAGGCAATGCAACTACTGTTTCCCAAACTATTTTCATTATTTAACATTGATTTTCTAATACCATCTGGATTACTTATTCCTCCTTGCCCTAAAAAGAAACTTTTATTACCAGTATATGATTTAATTTGCTCACTACTTGATACATAAATATAATTTGAAAAATCATTGTTATATAAATTTTGTGCTAAAATAATATTATTATTTTTATCAAATTGTAAATTGATATATTCAGTTATTTTTTGTTCATCTTCCCCTAAAACAGGTTTATTGTAATAGTATATTTTTAACTTTTTTCTGTTTGGTGTTGTATTTTTTAATGTTAATATTTGCACTTTGATGCTTTCTTCTTTTGGCACATATATTTCTAATTCTTGTTCTAGTCCATCATTTTTATGCTTATATATACAATATCCAAATCCATAAATTACTTGATAATTATTATTATCTGGCATTGGGTTTAGTCCTAGTGACCAGGCTTTTTTTGTTTCTTTGTCTTTTATATATATAACTTCTGATGGGATATCATAATTTGGCATATTTGCCCATGATGTTACTCTGTTTAATCTACTATTTTTATACCAAGTATATCCTCCCATATTTTCTGTTACTAATGTTCCAAATTTTTCGTTTGCTAATATATGGGACCATACTGTTGGCAATCGGTTTTGCCTATTCATTGTAATAATATATTCTTTTCCATCATTTGAAAATCCACCATATTCATTATCATATTTTAATTCTTGTTCTTCTTTTCTGATATCGTTTTCTAATTCATTATCCTCTTTTCCTATTTGTACTTGTTCTTCATCACTAATAATTTTTGTTTTTTCAAGATATTCTTCTTCTATTTCATTCATTGCATTTTTGATACTGCCTTTATTACTGTCAATAATAATTGTTGCTACAAATGTTAATAGTTCTATATCTTTTTTGTCTATTTCATTTTTATTTAATTCAAAAATACCTCCTCTTACATTTTTTAAATATGCCATATTTGAATTGAATATTAGATTTTCTATTTCTTCTCGTACATAATTTTCATAACTGTGTTTTTCTTCATCAATTATTACTAATTCTGTTTCGATTCTTTTGACTCTAAAAAATTCATATGCTTTTAAAATTTCTTTTACACAATCAACTTCATTTGCATTTTTTACTTTTACTAAAATGATTGGTAAATCCCCAGATATTCCATATTTCCATAATTCGCTTTGTTGATATTTTTGTTTTGGTAAATCTTTTACATTTTTTTGTTTACAAGGATTTTTGAACAAAATATATGAAAGCATTTTTTGATATTGTTCCATTTCTGGTGCTTTGATACGTAGATATCTACTCTGTGCTTCTATTTTTGCTTTTGATATCTTAAACGCTTTTTCTACTGTTTCTTTGATTTTATATTTTTTTATATTTTCTAATAGAGGTTGTTTGCTTTCTCCTACAGATAAAACTAAATTTAATTCTATTGTTTCTTTTGGTTTTAATTTGATTGTTCTTTTTAGTGCAACTACTCCTTCTGTTACTAGTCCTACTTTTTGAGATAATGGTGTTGAATTTTGTACCATTTCTGGTATTCCTATATTCCCTCTTCCTGCAAATTTTTCTTTGTCAATTTCATATTCTAAATTTCCTACGGTTTCATTATCTGTTGCTATCAAACTTGCTACTAGATATAATTCTGTTTCATTTTTTTCTCTTTTCTTTCTTTTCACTATAACACTATTTGTTTCTTCGTCATAGTCAAATATTAAAAATAGATTGTTAAATGCTGGATGTGCATCATCTTGTGCTTTCTTTGATAATATAGGCTCAAAATAGCTGCTGACTTCTAATACCTCTTCTTCTAATCCTCTATTTTCTAAAGTTATTCTTCTCAATTCTGTAACATCATCTGGACTTATTATTGTTTCAATTTTAGTATTTATATTATCTTGTTCCATTTCTTGTTCTACTTTATCTGGCATAAAACTAATTTTATAATTATTTTCTTGATTTTGTTTTAATGAGCTCCATATATTTTTTGTCCTGATATTCTTAATGGCAAAGAAAATTCCCTGTGGATAGTCATTTGTTTTTTTGTAACGGTTAATATATATATCTTTATATTTACTAAATCCTTCTCCTTTTTGATTCATTGCAATTACATAATCATCATCTGATATTACATTTCCTCTAATTAATCGATTGTCAAGTTTTGTATAGGTTACTGTACTATAATCTTCATAATCTGTATATACTAGTTTCTCTACTTTTTCTTTTGTTTCCTTTGTAATAATTGCTGTTTCTGGCATTGTTTCTTGCAATAAAATTGTTGTACTTTCTATTTCTGGATTTTGTACAAAACGTTTTTGCAAAATATTACTATTTATTAAATTATTGATTGATAATAAAATAAGTGCTTGATGATGTGCCATATAAGTTTTGACTGGTGCTGCCTTTTTTCCCTTTTCAATTCTTTCTGGTGTAAAATCAATTGCTTCATAAAATCCATATTTTCCATACATACCATAACTTTCTAATGATTTTAGATTTTCAATTACTTTTTTTGGTACATCTGTAATTGCTAATACACTTCCATATGTTGCAACTACCATTTCATCTGCTAGTCCTCTTTTAAGTCCTAACCATGGAATACCAAATGCTTTATATTGATAATTTCCTTGTAAGTCTTTTACATTAAATGCTGCTTCTGATATTCCCCATGGAATTTGTAATTCTTTGCTATATTCTAATTGACTTTTTATCATAAATCTACATGATTCATCTAGTAAACTTCCTTCATATTTTGGTATGTTAATATTTGGCATTAAATATTCAAATGATGTTCCTGACCATGAAATAAGTCCTTTATATTTTTCTAGTGTTGTTAATGTTCTGCTTAGTTTATTCCAATGTTTTGCGGGTATATCTTTTTTGCTAATAGCTATAAAACTTGCTTGTCTTGCTTCAGATGCTAATAAGTCATAATATGAATCTGTTAATTTGTTTTCTTCTATATTATATCCAATGGAAAATATTTGATGTTCTTTATTATATAGTAGAGAAAAGTCTGTTTCTTTTATTAGTTGGTCTATATAAGATATCATGTTTTGAATTTTTTGTTCTGGTTTATCTTCATAAGCATTTTCTAAAAAAGCTTTTGTGGTATATAGGTATCCTACAAAATTACCACTGTCCACTGTTGATATATATCTTGGACTTAATGTTTTTTTGGTCTTTATTTCATACCAGTTGTATAGATGTCCATTCCATTTTTCCAATTCTGATATTGTTTTTATTATTTTATCTAATAAGTCTATTGCTTTTTCTTTTGTTATAAATTGTAGATCATAACTAGATATTACCGCTAATAATGATAATCCTATATTTGTTGATGATGTTCTATTTACTGCTTTTTGCTTTCTGTCATTTTGATAATTATCTGTAATTAGATAATTGTTTTCTTCTGTTAAATAGGTTTCAAAAAATTGCCATGTGCGTTTTGCAATTTCTAGTAAATATGCCTGTTCTTCTTGTGTAATTGTATCTTTCGGCTCTTTTGAAATGGTTTCTTTACTGATTACTTGCATTATATATGGTGTAATTATCCATAGAATTCCTAATGTTATCCCCCATATTTGGTTAGGAATTGATGCTAAAATTGCAATAATTCCTAAAATAACATTAGCTATCATTTGTTTGTAATATGATATAATATCTGTTTTGGCTTGTTTTTCCGCTTCTTCTGATGTTGTCCATTCTAGTAAATGCATTTTGGTTATTGTTTTTCTATAAATAGTTTGGCAAATTGCTTTTAATGCAATATATGCTTTATATGGTACACAACCTAATGTTAATATTGCTCTTATAATAATTCCTTTTGTTCCTGTGATTTTTGGTGCATATGTTTTTAGTTTTTGTTCTCCTTCTTTTTTGAATATCCATTTATTTAATAATTCTAATATTTGCGAAATGATTACTGTTAGTGTTAAAAATATGATTGTCCATGTTGTATGAAAGGTGTATAACATACTTAGAATAACAAATATGTCAAATAGACTTCTTCTTAAATTATCCATTATTTTGTATTTTGAAAGCAGATTTAATTTTTTGCTTTTTAACCATTTGGTAATTTGCCAATCTCCCCTTGTCCATCTAGAAAGTCTGTTCATAAAGCTTAGATACTTTGTTGGGTATCCGTCCATTAATATTACATCTGATACAAGTCCGCACCTCAAATAACATCCTTCTAATAAGTCATGGCTTAATACCGTATTTTCTGGTATTTCATTTTTCAATACTTTTGAAAATACTTCTAAATCATAAATTCCTTTTCCAGTAAAAATTCCTTCTTTGAAATTGTCTTGATAAATATCTGAAATTGCATTTGTATAACTATCAATTCCTCCTGCTCCTGCAAATATTTTAGTAAATCTCGTTTTTAAGCTAACATCTAAGTTGATACCTACTCGTGGTTGCATTATTCCATATCCCTCTACTACTATATTTTTTTGTTCGTCAATTACTGGTTGATTTAATATATGTGCCATTGCTCCAACTAGTTCATCTGCTGTATTTAATATGAGATCTGTATCTGCATCTAATGTTATAATATATTTGATTTTTGGTATTTTCGTCCCTTCTAGTGTATTACTTAAAAATGGATTTTCTATATTTCCTAGTAAGTATTCATTGAATTGTGTTAACATTCCTCTTTTTCGTTCCCATCCCAGATATGTTTCTTCTTTTGCGTTCCATTCTCTTTTACGATATAAAAAGTGAAAAATTGGAAAGGTGCTTTCATATTTTTGATTTAATTTTTCTGCTTGTTTTTTTCCTTCTTCTATAATATCTTTGTCATATGGTTCTTCTTTTTTGATGCTTTCTGTACAATCTCCTAATAATGCAAAATATATATTTGGTGATTTGTTTGCCACATAATATACTTCTAATTTTCGCATTAGTTCTCTTACTTTTTCTTCGTTTTTTATAATTGTTGGTATTACTACCATTGTTGCTTTATCTTCTGGTATTCCTTTTTGATAGTCCATTTTTGGAATCAGCTTTGGCTTGACAATTTTATTTGAAATATATTGTATTATTTGTATGATTATTTCACTACAAGGAATAAAGAATAATATGAATGAAAGTATTGATTTTGTGATTGTTACTATTCCTGATGTTAAAATTATTGTTAAAATAAAAACAAGTAAAATGTATTGTTTTACTTTTGTTTCTGGTTTTGTGTTATTATTGTTTTTGTATTTTAATTCTTGATATAATGTGGAAATCCCATCATCTATTAGATAATATCCTATATGTGCTTTTTTTCCTTGCTCTTTTTGTGCTATTTCTAAAGTTTTTTTGGCGATATATATTTCAGATATTTTTGTTTTTTTAGATATTTCTTTAATTTTGTTTTGATAATATTCTTTTGTTTTATAGTCCATATATGGATATATATTACTTGGGTCTTGTTTTAGTATATCTTCTACACCGTTGATTTTTTCAAAAATTTCTAAAAAGTTAATTCTTTGTACTGTTTTTAAACTGGTAATACTATTTCCTATCAATACCTTTTGTATTGCGATGTCAAAGTGTTCTTTTTGTATTACTTCTGGTACTGTTAATCCTAATTTTTCTACAATTTCTTCTAATATATTTTGATAGATAATTCCCTTTTTTCCATATCTTTTTAAAATGTATGACATGTATTCTATAAATGCATAAGGCATATCTTGCTTATTTCTTTTATACGGTATATTCATTCTTTCTTTGTTTTCAATAAATGCTTTTGCAATATTTTCTGCTCTACATTTTTGGATTTGTGCACTTGCTATTTTTTTACATACTTTGCAAATATTTTGGATAATTGCTATTTGAATAAATATTCCAATATTCCAGATTTCGTCCATACTTAATGTTTTGTTTGTTTGATAGCTTTTTAAGTATTCTTCTAAACTATCCTTTTCAATTTTGTTTTCTGTATATGCTACGATTTCTGTTGCTAACACATATACTCTACTAAATCCTGCATATTCTCCATTTGCGATTCCTACAAAATTTTTGTATTTTTTTAGTGTTAATTCTTTTTGTATTTGTTTTACTGTTTCTTCTATAATGTAGAAGTTGTCTAATAACCATTCTCCAGCTGGATGGATATTGATATTTTGTTTTAAATTTTCATTTAATAATTCATATACTTCTTTGATAACATTATAATCTTCTAATAGCCCTGGGATTGGATATGTGTCTTTCTGGGATTGTTGCATTGTATTATGATTTGTTGCTATTTTTTCAAGATGTTTTTTTAGTTGTTCTTTTTCTAGTAATGCTCCATTGATTTTTAATCTTCTATTTTCTTTCAAAAAAATTCCACTCCTTGCCAATATTTTTATACATATTATTTGCAAAAAGTGGATAATTTATACAATCTTGCAACTTTTTACATTTTTTTCATATGATATATTAATAAACTTTTTTAGTTTATCAGAAAGGATGAAAAAAATGGAAATGGATTGTAATAAACCTTCTTGCCCTGTTTTAGATATAGATGGTGTTATTTCAGGAGGGAAGCAATTTGATTTGGATATAGTTTTACCAGAAGATAATCGTGATGTTATTTATGGTGTTATTAAAAATTGTTTTAAAGAGCCAGTACGTGATGCTGTTGTTAAATTAGTTGAAGTTGTTTATGAATGTGGTAAAGAAGAAAGAAAACCTATTGGTCATACTTTATTTGATAAGACTTTAAGTATAACTTTTTTATAGGTCTTCTTCTACTGATTTTCCATAAATTTAAATTTTATTTTTATTTTTCTACCTTTTGAATATTCTATTTTGTCAATTAGTTTATTTAATAAGTCTGGATTTAACTTCTCCATGTCTAAACATTTCTTCGAAATTTTTTTAATTTCTTTATAACTAATCATTTTTTGATTAGTTATATTTTCCATTTGGTATTTTAATTTATTAACTTCTGTTAAAATTTTTTCTTTTTGTTCTTGATACATATTATAAAATCTAAAAAAGTCTTCTGATTTTATTATTCCATCTAATTTGTCTGAATATATTTGGTCTACTTTTTTTTCTATTTGTTGTATCTCCTCTTCTAGTTTTCGTTTCTTTTTTTCTAATGATACTTTACTATTATTTTTTTCTTTCTTGACTTGTTCATATATGTTAGTTATATCTCCCTCTGAAAATACTATTTTTGAACATTCTTCTTTTATTGTTTGTTCTACTATTGGTGTTATAATACTTGATGATATTCTACCATTATCACATAGATGACTGTCAAATGACTTTCCACAACAAATAAAATACTGATATTCTCGTACTTCTCCTGTTTTCAACTGTTTTTTATAAGTTTTTAAGGTCGCTTTTCTTCCACAATGACCACAATAAACAAACGGTTTTAAAGGATTATCATATTTTCGTGTTCTACATACTTTTCCATTAGAAAGTTTTTGTTGTACAGTTTCAAAAGTCTTTTTGTCAATAATTGGTTCGTGTGTGTTTTCTACTTCTTTCCAATCTTTTCTAGGTAATTTTATTCTAGTATTTACTTTATGATTTACCTTATAACTTTTATGTCCCGTAACTGTTCCAACATATACTTTTTCTCTTAATATTCTGTGTACAGACCCTTTATTCCATCTATGAGAACATTTTATATATCTTTTTGTATCAAGAAACTTACTGGGAGTTGGTACATTTTCTTCATTTAAAATCCTAGCGATTTGTGGAGTTCCAGTTCCTTGTAAATAAAGTTCAAAAATCCTCTTTACAATAGGAGATGTTTCTTCATTTATAATTAAATGATTTTTATTATTAGGGTCTTTTTTATATCCAAATGGTGCGTATGGTGCTTGATACTCTCCTTTTTCTTGTTTTCTTTGTTTTACCGTCTTGATTTTATTAGATATGTCTTGACTATAATAATCATTAAAACTTAATTTGAATGTCATAAAATTTAAACCACTTGATGTTTCAGTATCTATACCATCTCCGTATAGCGATATATCTTACATTTCTCGAAGGTAAATATCTTTCTAAATAATATCCAGTATCTATATGGTCCCTACCGAAAACGAGATAAATCTTTTGTTATTACTGTGTTGATTTTTCCATTATCCACATCTTTAATTAACCTTTTAAACTGTGGTCTTTCAAAGTTTGTTCCAGTATATCCATCATCTACATACTCATCTATAAGTTCTAATTCTTCTTTTTCTCCTATAAATGTATGTATTATGTCTCTTTGATTTTCAACACTTTCACTTTCTTTGTCATCTCCATCATCCCTCGAGAGTCTTATATAAATACCGAACTTTATATATTTTCTCCTTTTCCATTTTGTAACACCTACCTTTCTGTATAAAAAGAGAAGTAAACTATCATTGATGTTTATTATATTTTGATTTTTCCAAAATGTATATAGTTTACTTCATTTTGAAAGTTATTCTTCATTTAGTATTTCAAGGAACTTTTGTTGTATTTTTTTTGATAGTATTTCTTTTAAATCTTCTGTACCATATTCGATAATAATTTCAACTTTGTTTTTCATTTTGTTTCACCTCATTTTATTTTTATGATGTCGTTCTATCCTTTAATACAATAATAGTTCAAATACTTATAATGAAAACTTATCTCTCGAAAACTTGTATGTAATTTTCGTGAAATTTTATCTTTTAGTAATGGATTTATATTCCAATGAGGTTAAACTTCCTCAAATGAGGTCTTGGTATCTTCCATTTATATTTATTCTTTTTAATTTTTTCTTCTAACATTTTCTTTCCTCCTTTTTTCAGATATAAATTGACTTTTTTTATAACATATGTTAATATATGAATGTCCGTATTTTTTTATTTTGGACTTTCATATTGAGATTTTAACACCTACTTTTACATTTGACAAGGTTTTTTAAAAAATTGTCTTATATATATTTTTTTTACAAATTTCGGACATTCATATTTAAGAGGAGGAAAAATTTATGGATTTTAAAATTATTGAAGAAAATGATGGATATATTTTTAACAAAAAAAAATATAAATGGGGAGATGGTCTTATTGAATTAGTGAACACTGATTTAACTAAATTAAAAGAAATACAAAATCAAGAAGTTTTAGATGAGGATTATACTTATGGAGACTATTTATCTAAATTTTTGAAATATGATAAGAATTCAAAACTTATTCACTACCAATTATTAAAATCAGTTTTGAATAATTATATTGATGTGATGGATAATATTACAGAAAACAACTCATTTTTAAATACTGTTATAAATGATAAATTTAATTTACAAAAAGGTATGTTTGATTTTATTTCACCTTTATTTATCTGTCAAAATAAAATTAAAACAATATTATATTGTTTATCTACATCAAATAACAATTCAAAAAAAATGTCTATTGATGAAAAATTGTATGAGTTAACCCATAAAAAGAATTCAACTACAAGAAACAACCTACCATTTTTGGATTTATCTTTATATTCATATGAAAATATTTTAGATTTTTCTTTTACAACTACAAGTAATAATATAGACTTATATAACTCATCAAATCTATCAAGTGAAAGAATAACATTTACTAAATCTAAAAAACTACAATATATTTACTATTTTTCTACTGTTCAAGAATTTGTAAACTATGAACTTATAAAATCATTGTCAAATTCAGTTAAATTCTTGTGTTGTCAAAATTGTGGTCGATTTATTATTACAAAAGATATTCGTAAAAAATTCTGTACAGAAAAATGTAAAAAAGAAAGTCAAAATAAAAAATTACAAACTAACCCCTACTATAAAGAATATAATAAAACTTACAAATATCTTTATAATATAAAATATGATGAAACATTTATGAAAAAGTTACGATCAGTATACGATGAATATAAAACAAATGATAATAATGTTTTTGATGAAAAAAATTTTAATTCTTTTAAATCTAAACTAGAAGAAATAAAAATAGAATTTAAAAAAGTAGTACCATAGTTAAGTACTACTTATGTTTTTATAAACAAAAATTGTCATAAGCCTTGTCGATCTCATCTTGATTTATACCTATGTATCTCAATGTTACACTAGGACTACTGTGATTAAACAACTGCTGTAATAAAGCCACATCTTGTGTTTGTTGGTAAAACCAATATCCAAATGTTTTTCTTAATGTGTGTGTTCCAACTTCTGTTAAACCTACTTTTTTAGAAGTCTTATTCAATATAATATACGCTCGTTCTCTTGTTATGTGTTGGTTATGACCATTTCTACTTTTGAATATATAGTCTTCCATCCCTTTATCTTTTATAAAATTGTATAATTCTTCTGTTAGTGTAGAATTCACTTTAAACCTCTTTATTTTACCTGTTTTCTTTTCTGTTATTTCTATATGAGTTTTCATAGTTTTGTCAGAATTTAATACATCTTTTACTTTTAATTTTATAATGTCTGATATTCTTAATCCGATGTTAATACCAAATAAAAATAATAAGTAATCTCTTGTTCCATTTTTCTTTAATTCTACTTTCATTTGTTCAATTTTTTCTTTACTTCTTATAGGTTCAACATAATTCATAAAACCACTCCTTTTCATATAATATGTTATATTTAGTATGACAGTAAAAGTCAATATGTTTACTTCTAACGTAATTCTCCTCTTTTTCCTCTTCTTTTTTCTTACTCCCCCTAATTACAAATACTTTTTTTATAAGTTTAACAAAATATTTATTTTGTTATCTTGATTTTATTATAAACCAGTTTTTCATGGATGTACACAATAAAAGACTAATTCATTAGAACTAGTCTTTGTTTTTACAATAATTTAAAATTTTATTTATATCTTTGATTTGTCTTTCTATAACTTCTTGATTATTTATTTTCTATATTTTTTATTACTTTTATTATTTCTTCTTCATCTAGTTGTATTGTATTATTACTTAATTCTTGTTTTTCCCATAATCTAAGTTTATTTTTTTCATCATAGTCTATTAGTTTAAATAATCCTAAAAATTTGTATTGTTTCTCTGTAAATGTATTTAAATTTTTGGCGAATAAAAATATGTATCTTAAATTGGTATAGAATTTATTTTTATCTACTTTTTCTTGACATACTTCTTCATACCACAATGTTCCATTTAGTCCTAATGAATTTTTATAACCAGTTTTAGAACCTTTAGAAAATGTAATTGTATCAACTGAAACAATGTTACTTCTATTATTCTCTTTTTTTAACATATTACTTGTTTTTAATATCTCTTCTTCTATAAGTCTTTTACTTAAATTCCTTAATACAATTCCACCTTTTCTTGTATGACTTTTTGAATTATATTGTCTACCTATTAGATTTGAAAAACAGTTATATACATAATAATTTTTAGAAAAAGTAGTACCTTCTTTTAGTTTTCCATTTTCAAGTATTTTATTAACACTATTTTCATTATCTTCTAATTGATTGTTAATCTTTAAATATTCTTGTAAACATGTGTAATAATCTTCTACAATTTCTGAATCTGTTACATAGTCTTTTAATAATTCTAGTGTATCAATTCCATTGATACATACAACTTTCTTACCAATATTACTACTTAATTTATTTTTTAATTTTTCTTTTTCTTCATTCCATAAACCTGTCTTCCAAAATACTGGTATTATCTTATCTTTTTCAAATCGTTCCAAAGATAATATTTCTTGGTTTTCTGGATTATCTTCAAGGTATTGTATTAGTTTAGGTACATATAAATCCCACTGATTTTTATTCAAACTAGTTCCTACTTTATCTTCTATTGTAACTACATATTGTGTTGATGACTTTGTATTTATTATCAATAAAATATCAATTTTTTTAAATTGTCTAAAAATGTCAATTTTATTAACAAAAGAACTATTTATATCAGTATTCTCTAAAATTTTATCTAAAATTTTTTCTGACATCTTACACAAATTTTCTTTTCTTTTATCTCCTTTTACTTGGTCTTTATAATTAAACCAATTTATACACCAACATATAAAAGAGTCTTGAGATAATTCCTTTGTCATATATTTAAACATTTTGTTTTCTCCTCCCCACATAATATACTACCTCCTACAAATAATATTTGTAAAAAGTATATCATACCTTGGTATTTTTTACAAGTATCTCTCATAATTATTAGAATTGTTTTTCCTAAAAACAACAAATATTATTAGTATAATAATTATTTAGTGGAGGTATAATATGAAAGATTTAAAAGTAATCAACAAGTTAGATAATCTTAAAAAATTAAGGGAAGAAAGAAATATTACCCAAGTCAAATTAAGTGTTGATTTAGGGATTAGTCAAGAACTTATTTCACGATATGAATTAGGTACTTCTTTTCCCCAACCAAATATGTTAATTAAATTGTCTGAATATTTTAATTGTTCTGTTGATTATTTACTTGGATTAACTGATATCTCTACACCTATTAAGTATCTTGTGTCTAACTCTGATACTATTAAATCCACTGAACTTTACAGAAAATATAATTCTTTATCAACAAGTGATAAGAAATACTTTGACCGTTTCTTATCTTTCTTATTAGATAATAGTAAAAAAGAGTAATTTTTACTCTTTTTTCTTATATGGATATAGTTTTACGGCTTCTTCTCTTAATTGACTTGCCATAGCATATCCATATACAAATGATTTTTGTATCATTTCATCTTCCATAGTATCTTTACAGAATAATAATTGTTTCAATAAAAATTTTTGTTCTTCATTTAGAGTTTCTTTTAATTCTTTATCTATTTTATTTCTAGTTTTTAGTGAAATTTGATATATTTCACTTGGTTTGTATGTACTATTTGAAAATTCTATAAACAGATTTCTTAATAATGGTATTTCTTTTATTGTTTGTTGTGTATTTGTTTCCATTTCTTTATCAAAATCTTTTAAATAACCTTTGTAAATATTATTTTGTATTTCTTCATAATTTTCTGTCTTTTCCCCAACAAAGTTTTCTTTTGAAAATTCAAATCCCATTTTACTTATAAATTCTTTAATTAGTTTCATTTTGTCTATATCTTCTTTTTGATTTGATTTGTTTTCTTCCATGAATAATCTCCTTTCAAAATTTTTCATTACTATAATTTTACAACTTGTTATTATTTTTTCAAGTATATTTCAACAAATTCTCACTAATCCACCATTTATATTTTGTATTCCTATAAATCCAGAAGTATTTTCTAATTTTTTTTCTAATTGTGTGTCTATTATTATTGTTTGAGACAATATATATCCTCTTTTTGTATCTTCTAAATCATCTTTCCATGTACTATTATCACTTGTTATAAATAGTAATTCATATTGTTTTAATGTTTTTGATTTTCCATTTATTATATGATATACCATACATTTCCATTGTTCTTCAAATTTCTTCTTCATCACTTCTTCTTCTTCGTTTAATTCTTCCATATTTCCTAGTATTCCTACTGATTTATATACCTTATTGTTTTCTTTAAATTCCTTAATTACTTTTTTATTTAATTTAAGACATTTCATTTGTTCAATACATTGTTGTTTTATTTCTTTAATACTTACTTGTTGAGTTTTCATGTTTTACACCTCTCTTTCTTTTTAACCAAAATAGACTCTTGTCATTTAACATAACAAGAGTCTGGTAGAGTATCATTTTTTATTTTTTTTTATAGTTTTTATTTTCTTCTTCATCGTACTCTCACTTCCTATTTGGTTATTAAACTTATATTTGTTAGGGGGAATTTTATAAGTTTGTAATACTATTATAATCCATTTAAAATAATATGTACACAACTTTTGATAACTTGTCCTTAAAAATGATTTAAAGGGTTTTATTATTTTAAATAATAAATTATATTCGTAAATATAAAAAATGTCTTTAAGAGTGATTTGATGTCTGTGGTTATAATAAAAAATGATATTGTACAGATTTTTTTTACTTTTTTACTATTAAATTTTTCAACACTATCTTTGTCTGATTTATTTTAAGGGGTGGTATTTCTTCAATTTCAACTTCATTTTTTTCACAATGTTTTTTTATTTTATCTATGGTTTTTGAATTAAGTCTAACATATTCCCATCCCACTTCATCTAATGTTTCTTTTATATCATTTACATTCCTTATTACACCAACTATGAATTTTATATCTTTTTCTTTAATTTCTATGTAATCCTCTTTTCTGATTTTTCTTTGTATGTTTAACTGTTGTAATTCATTTCTAATTTTAGATACAGTAATAAAACCATATCGTTGTATTTCTGAATGTAAAGTAGTTGAATTACGAATTATTGATATAATATCATCAATAGTCTTAAAGTCTCTTTCTGTCTTCTTTTTTAATCGTGGTTGTTGATATATTTTGTCTGCGACATCAAATCCCCAATTTCTCGATACAATAGTGTATGTTATCTTTGTTAATTTTATGGGGTAAATTTTTTCACACAGTGGTAGGATAGTAGAAGTAAACAACTCATCTGTATATTTTGGTATGTAGAAACCACTAGGTATATGTATTTGTTTTCCATAAAGAAGTTTTTCCTTTTTTCTAATGTTTAAATCTTTTTTAGGATATCCTTTATAAATTTTTTCAGGACAATAATGAACTTCTCTTCTTTGAAGTAATCCTAGGAAATATAAAACTCTAAAATACTTATATTTCTTATAAGTAGTAATTAAATCTTTTACTGATATTATTACATATATTTGATTTTTATAAAACCTTGGTATTAAATGAATTAGTATATTATCAAAAAAATAGTATAATATATTATGGTCTTGATATACTTCATATTGTTTGTCTATATTTTTTTTATCATCTTTATAATCTAAATCTAATATTCTATATCTTTTACATATTTCTCTAAAATATCTATTTTTTTTGTAGTATTTTAAAAGTATTTTTTTATTATTTTTTATTATATTTTTTACTCTATAATAATCATATTCAACTTTTAAACGAAATATATTTTGATTTAAAAAGGTATTTTTACTATTATCAAAAAATATACTTGTAAAATACTCTAATATATTAGAATCAGTAATATTTTGAGGAATATTATTTCTAGATATAATTTTATTACTAAATCTTATATACAAGATATCAAAAAATTCCATTCTACTAGAACATTTTCCTGTATTTATTCTATTAACTTTCTCTAAATATTTTTGGTCAGTCTTGTACTGTTTTTCTTGTTTTAATTCGTTTTGTATTTTTATTATTTCTTCTGTTTTCATTTCTATTTCATCTTCATAGTCTATACCCATTTTGTGATTTTGATTTCCTTTTTTAGTAACTATTTCTAAATTATCAAGTCTGTTGTCCCAAACCATTTTATTTTTGTGATTTACTTCAAAATATTCTGGATGTTTTAAAATTGATGACAATCTTTTATTAAACTGTGAATAATATTCCATAATAATTCTATGTAAATAAATTTCTCCTTCTCTATTTTGGAATAGTATATATCCACCTTTTACAATTGTTGTTTCATATTCTCTTAATATTTTTAACATATATCTTATAAGTCCATAGTCATTTTCAAGTAACCCTATTACTCTTCTCATTGTGATATTTACTAATAAAACATATTTTCCTAGTATGTTTAATATTATATTCATTCTAAAATTCCTCCCTTTTCTTTTTTATATGTCATTTTCTACAATTTAAATATAATTAAATGATAGTTAACTTTCTCTAATTTTTGTTTTTAGTTGGACTTAAAGTTACATCTAATTTTACAGATAAAGAAGGAGAATTTGTTTTTGGCCCTCTTTGTCCTGGTAAAAAATATGCAATTCAAATTTGGGCAAACGCTACAAAAAAGATTAAAATTTGTGCAAAATGTTTTCATGAAGGTTCTTGCTTAAAAGGCGAAAAAGATGAAAAATGTGATTGCTTTATTGATGATAAAAAACCAGAAAAGCATGAAAAACGTTGTGAAGAATAATTAAATCTATAATATAAAAGTCGGGCGGAGATGTATTGTCTCCGCCCTTATGTTATTTTTACCAATTCCCTATTTTTTTCATCATTTGTTTTCCTCTTTTCATCATTTTTCTTTTGTTTCTATTCATCATATCACTTTCAGCATACATCATTAACATTCCTGTTGCTAAAAGTCCACCTATTACTACTCCTTTTGCAAATTTCATTATATCACTTTCCTTTCTGTTTATATTTTACTTTTATTTTTGTCAATTTTTTCTTTTTTATACTGTTTTATTATGGAATATATTTCATGTATGCTAATAATAATTAAAAATATTCCAAAATATTTTCTTAAGTTTTCTACTTGTGTGTTAATTGATATATTTGCTCCAACTATTGCTCCTAAAATTCCATATATTGATATTAAAGTTCCTAATTTCAGGTCTACATTTTTGTTTTTTATATTTACAATAATTGCAATAAGTGATGTTGGAATAAAGAATATTAGGTTCGTTGCTTGTGCTACATGTTGTTCTATTTGGAATACAAAAGTCAAAAGAAAAATAAGGATGGTTCCTCCTCCCATCCCTGTTCCACTAATAATCCCTGATATAATTCCAATTATAATTTCCCCCATTTTCTTTCTCCTTATTTGAATATCATATTAAATGCCACATATAAAATAAAAATTGTAAATGCTATTTTTAGTGTTTTTTCTGATAATTTTTTTAGCAATTTTGCTCCAATATATCCTCCTATTGTGCCTCCTATTGCACATAATATTGCTATTTTCCAATCTATATAATTTCCTTTGTAATAAAAAAAGCTGCTTGTTATAACCATTGGTAATATACAAAAAATTGCTGTACCTCTTGCTGTTTTTGATTCTTTGTCTAATAAATACATAAATGCTGGTACTAAAATCAATCCTCCTCCTGTTGAAAAAAATCCACTGACAAATCCAGCTAAAAAACCTATTATAATTGTTTTTATTTGTTTTTTCATAAATATCTCCATAAAAAAAGAAAACCTTTGATTATATCTAGGTTTTCCATTTTTATGTTTTTTATGTGTTTTTTTCTAATTTATTAGGATTGATTTTTAATTGATCATTTTCTCCTGCATGATAATAAGTTGTTCCTTGCATAATATCTGGTAAATATTGTTGTTTTACATAGTTTCCTGGGAATTCATGTGGATATAAATATCCTTTACTATATCCTAAGTCTTGCATTTGTTCTATTGGTGCATTTCTTAAATGCATTGGCACTTCTCCTGTTTCTTTATTTTTTACATCTTGTAATGCTTTATCAATTCCCATATAAGTAGAATTTGATTTTGGTGAATTTGCTACATATACTGCCGCTTCTGCTAAAATAATTCTAGCTTCTGGCATTCCTACCATATGTACTGCTTGCATTGCATTATTTGCAATTACTAAAGCATTTGGATTTGCTAAGCCTACATCTTCTGAGGCACATATTACTATTCTTCTTGCTAAAAACATGGGATCCTCTCCCCCTGCAATTGCTCTCGCTAAATAGAATAATACGGCATCTGGATCTGATCCTCTCATAGATTTAATAAATGCACTTATATTATCATAATGTGCTTCACCATTTTTATCAAATATTGCTTTTCTATCTTGTATGCTATTTTGGATATCTTCTTCTGTTATGTGTATATATCCATCTGATTGCATTTTTGTTGTTAATACTGCTACTTCTAATCCATTTAAAGCTGTTCTAACATCTCCATTTGAAATTGCTGCTAATTTTCTTAATAAATCATCTTCTATTTTTACATTATATTCTCCGTAATCCTTCTTTACTTTGTATTGCATTTTTTAAAATTGTAAATACATTTTCTTGTGTTAATGGTTCTAATTTTATTACCATTGATCTGGAAATTAACGCTTTATTTACTTCAAAATATGGGTTTTCTGTTGTTGCTCCTATTAAAATGATTGTTCCATTTTCTACAAATGGCAATAGTGCATCTTGTTGTAATTTGTTAAATCTATGAATTTCATCTATAAATAAAATGCTTTTTCCTGTTGGATTTAGCATGAAATTTTGTGTTTCTTCGATTACACGTTTAATATCTGCTACTCCTGCTGTAACAGCATTAATTTTATGAAATTTGTATTTTGTTGTTTCACTAATTACTCTTGCTAATGATGTTTTCCCACATCCTGGTGGTCCAAATAAAATAATGCTGGATAGTCTGTCTGCTTTAATGGTTCTATATAGGATTTTATCTTTTCCAATGACATGTTCTTGCCCTACATATTCTTCTAAGTTTTTGGGTCTCACACGATATGCAAGTGGTTCTTTTGGGTTCATTTTAATCCTCCCTTTTTCATTTTATCTTCCTAATAGATTTAATCCTTTCTTTATTAGCTCTTCTGTTGTCATACCTTTTTTATCTACTTTCATGAATACTTTCTCAATTTCTTTTTTGTTGTATCCTAGTACTTGAAGTGCTGCGATTGCTTCATCTACACTGCTATTATCAATTTGTATTTTGATATTTTTAGCTTCTATTGCTATATTTTCCTTTTTCATTTTGTCTTTTAATTCTAAAATAATTCTTTGTGCTGATTTTGCTCCTATTCCTGGAATTTTTGTTAAATATGTTACATCTTCTGATATGACTGCCATCGCAAACTCTGATGGTTCTGTTACTTCTATCATTGTTAATGCTGTTTTTGCCCCTACTCCGCTTACTGACAGTAGTAATTCAAACATACGTAACTCTTCATTTGTATTGAATCCATATATGCTGATATCGTCTTCTCTTACACGGTAATATGTATATACTTTAATAGCAGTTCCTGTGTTTCCTAATGCTTCCATTCCTTTTGATGTCATGTACACTTTATATCCTAATCCTCCTACATCAATAACAACATAATCTGTCATTTTCATTTCTAATGTTCCTTTTATGTATGCTAACATTTTCAACCTTTCCTTTCTTTTTTATCTATAAAATTTTCAACTCTAAATATCATAAAAATAAGTTGCTTCTAAGTCTGCCTCATGTGTCAACAATGCTAATGGGTATTTTTTGTAAGCTAGTCCCAATGTTGTATATTGTTCTTTTGGCTCTGTAAATCCCATATGCCATCTTATGCTGTATTTCTCTTCTGGTGTTAATTTCATGTATTCTGTAATCATCATTACTGATTTTTCACCATGCCCATATGGAATTGTGTCATCTACTGTATAATATGGTACTTTTTCCCAAACTCCTAATGCATTTTTTGCATTTCTATAATCTATTTTATAAAAATTTGCTTTGCATATATCATGCAATAAACCTATAATAATTATTGATTCTTCTGGTACTTCAATTGGTTCTATATTGGTTTCTACTTTATGTTTTAAAATTTCATAAACTTTTATGCTGTGTTCTACTAGTCCTCCTTCATAATTCCCATGAAATCTGGTACTTGCTGGTGCTTTGAAAAAGTCTGTTTTTTCTAAAAATTCAATTAGCTCATCTATTCCTTCTCTTTTTACTGTTTTTAATATTGTTAAAAATTTTTCTTTCATCTTATAATAATTCCTTTCTTTATTTTTTATGTATATATTCTACTAAAAAAGCAAAAAAATAGCAAGGTGTTCTTGCTATTTTTGTTTTATCTACCAATATAGAATTGAACGGAAAGAAATATTTGTGTTTTCTTCACTTAGTGAATGTCTACTGCTTGTACTTTCTCCTCTTGCCACATATGGGTTTCCTGTTTCACTTGATGTTTCTGTTGTCCATTCTAACATATTTCCTGACATATCATATATATTACATACTACATCTTCTGTTTCTTCATTTCCAGTTGTTTTATTTGAATAATTAGTATTTTCTGAATCTTTATTTTGGATAAATACAATTGCTGTATCCCATGCATAACTATTCATTAAATCACTTTTTATTTCTGCATATAAATCTTGACATTCACTTGATGCTTCATTTTGGCTCATGCTTTTACTTGATTCACGTCTTGCGATGTAATATCCTCCGTTTTTTTGTACACTTGCTTTAAATTCTCCTATATTTTTTGCAGTGCTATTTCCTTCTTCCGAAGTTGCTAATTCTCTATAAAACATACCAATCTCATTTTCTCCTTGCATAATAGCATCTCCGATTTTCATTAAATGTATATCTACTTAATTTTACATCTACTCCATCTACTGGTACCCATACATATTGGTTGCCATCTTGATTTTGTATTACTAAACCACTGTTTACTGCTTCTCTTGTAGGTGCTTCTGAACCTTCTCCCCAAATAGCTAGATTACTTGTTTCATCTTCTATTGGTTTAAATCCTTTTGGTATTAATGGATTATATGCTGTGCTCTCTGTTCTTCCATTTATTGTACTGTTTTCTGTAAAATATCCATTTTCATCTGGTTCTCCTGCTTTTATTGTTAATGTTTGTGTTCCTAAATCCACTTCATCTCCATGAAGTACTTGTATTTCATATATACCTGGCGTTTCTACATTAAATATTAGATTGTCTGTTGTTTTCCAATCTTCTTCTTTTTGTAATTTGTATCTTACTTCCCATTTTGATACATATTTGTCATGTTGTGTGTCTATTTTTATTTGATATGCGTTTGTTACGTGTGTTACTGTTGTATTAAATGTTCCTTCTGGTTTTATCTGATTGTTATATGATACATTATATTCACTACTTTCTATTTGTTCTAGCATGTAATAGTTTTTTCCTTCAAATTCAAATTTTTCTAATGCTACAACAATAGTATTTTCTAGATTAATTAAATAGTTTCTTTGTAAGTCATTTAATCCTAATTCTTCTCCAATATATTCTTTTGAACAAAAATGGAATCCATTTTTTAGCTCTTCAGCAGTTGTTCTCTTGTCTGATGCTTTTTGCTCTAATATTGTGTTAACTTCTTCTGTATTTAAAATTTCTATTTCTTCTTCTTTTAATTCCCATCCGAGTGTTTTGTTTTCACGTTGATATTGCAAAGTTATTTCATTTACTTTGCTTTGCACTAATTTTAATTCTGATTGAAAACTCATAAATTGACTTGCTTTTACTGTATCAATCCCTGTTTTAATAGTAATTGATGAAATTATTATTATAATAATAACTGCTACAGCTAGTGTCATTAAGGTTAATCCTTCTTCTTTTCTTTTTTTCATTCGTCTCTCCTTTTTCTTTTATTTATTTTAATTTTACTATATAAAAAATTAAAAATCAATATTTTATTGGGTTTAAGTTTTGAAAATTTAATATAATTTTTTATTGGCAAATGTTATTTTTTCATGTATAATAATTTTGAAAGAGAGCGATGTTTATGAAATTTTTTAAAAAGATTTTGTTGATTATATTGATTATATTTGTTGTTATTTTTTCTATTTTATTTTTCATTGGTTTTACTACTTACTCATCTGCATTAAAAGAAAAACCTTTATTACAAAGAGTTGAAGAAGTCACTTCTGATGAGCATTTTGTAAAATTTGAAAATATGTCTGAATTATATCGTAATGCTGTTATTGCTGTTGAGGATCATAGATATTATGATCATGGTCCTGTCGATTTTATTTCAATTGCTAGAGCTATTTTTACGAATATAAAAAATGCTGAATTGCAACAAGGTGGTAGTACAATTACACAGCAAGTTGCTAAAAATCTTGTGTTTTCACAAGAACAAAGTTGGACAAGAAAATTAGGTGAAGTTTTTGCTGCTTTTGATTTAGAAAAAAATTATAATAAAAATCAAATTTTTGAAATGTATGTAAATTCTGCATATTTTGGAGATGGATATTATGGTCTTTATGATGCTTGTCAAGGATATTATAAAAAAGAGCCTAAAGACTTAACTTTAGATGAAGCTTCTATGCTTGCTGGTATTCCTAATGCTCCTTCTTTATATTCTCCAAATGTAAACTTAAATTTAGCTAAAAAGAGACAGGCTCATGTTATCAATAAAATGTTAGAATATGGATATATCTCTCAAAATGATGCTTTACCATTTCTATCTTACGGGGAATAGCCGGGAAGAGGGGACGCCCTTTTTTCCCTATCCGGGAATTGGGGACGCCCTTTTTTTCCCTATCCAATTCTTCC
>CANQTV010000014.1 GCA_947626875.1 uncultured Clostridia bacterium
GATGAACAATTTAATAGTGCAATAGCAAATTGCGACTATAATGTAGCTTGGTCAAATCCTAATTTTGAACTTTGGTTATTAGTACATTTCAAGAAGATAAGTAGATATATTTCAAAAGAGGATGTATTAGAACAATTAAATAAAAAATTTCAAAACAATGGACTTGGCAATTATAAGAAAAATGATGCTAACATTTTTGAAAAAATTACTAAAGATGGAAGATTACATACTGCAATAAAAAATTGTGAGTACATGAAGAACTTAAATAAAAATGGACAAGCATCAGAAAAAAATCCAATGACAAAGGTTTATAAAATTGTGGATGGATTAAGAGAATATTTAGAGTAAAATAAACAAAAGAAAAGCAAAGTATGAGAGTAATTAATATTACAGGATTATTTTGTTTAGAAATAAAACGGAAAATTTAAATATTAAAAGAGGTAGTAAAATGTTTGATGAAATAGAAGTCGATGGGAAATGGTATGATGTTTTTTTAGATGTACAAAACATGAGATTATATACAAAAGAAAGTATAGAAGATGGAGAATATAAAGATAAAAAAGAAAGGAAGACTTTTATAATATGCAATAAATATATAGTTTGTATAGATTATGAGACAATCTATATTTCAGAAGCTTTTGATGTCCAATATTACAATGTCGTATATTATTTTAGATTCGAAAATAATCATTATATAGATGGGATAAAAAAAATAAATAAAATACGATATTCTTCTAAGACATTAGAAGAATATATGTTACCTCTATGTTATGAAGATGATGAAGAAAAAGCAATAGATAAGAGCAAAAAAGTAGAGTTAGAATATAAAAATATATCGGTTAGAATAGAATTTAATAGAAAAAATTATATCAAAAAGCAATGCTTTACTGATACTAGTATAGACTCATATATAGAAATTTCATTTGAAGAAACAAATAATATTGAGTTTATATATGAAATATGTAAAATTATAGATAAATACCTTAAATTGAGTATATATTTAAATAGTATTGTACAACCTAATATTTTAATTTATAATAAGGATTATTCTATGGAAATAGGAGAAATAGTCATAAATTCTGAATTTTATAGTGGAAGTTCATTAACATATAGAATAGGATTATTTGATGTAGAAAATGAAAAAAATGAGGAGAAAGTTTTAAAATTTATTATGGAAAATCCAGATATAAATTTAAATCATCTTCCTTATATAGAAAATAGAATAAGTTATAATTCGGGAAGTTTTTCAGCATTATATTCTGCCTTTGAATTTGAAAGTAATCAAATATATAGAGAAAAGAAAGAAGAAGAAAAGTTTATAAAAATAAAGAAAAAAATTTGTGATTATGCAAAATCTATGGATGAATATAAAGATAATAAAGATTTTATTAATGGATTGGTCAATAATCGCATTATTTCATATGGAAGTGAATATAGTCATAGAGGAAAGCTGAAACAAGCATTCAGTGATTATTTACAAGTTATACCAAATAGAGCTAGATTTTATAATTTATATGAGAAGAAAAATGATATAGAATCTAAGATATATGATTTAAGAACATATATCGTGCATAATAATATTTATAAAGAGTTTTCTAGTAAAGAAAATGAGTATATAGAATATTTCGAATGGATTACTCATGCGATGTTACTAAAGAGAATAGGATTTAATTCAGATGATATAGAAAATAAGTTAGATAGTATTTTTTTTGTCGGATAAAGAGCTAACTATAAAATAATCTTAAAATGTAAAATTAATTCAATTTATGAAAATAAGAATCTTATAAAATACGCATTTGCAGATGCAATAAATAAATTTTTACAAACTAAAAATTCGTTTATAGAATAGATCTATAAAAATACAAGGTTTGTCAAAATCATGTATGAAATTGTTAGTAAAACTTAATTAAAAATGCAATTTGTATTAATATCAATATAACTAAAAGTTGATATATAAAAAGTCAACCCCCATAGGGTAAAAATTGTTTACTACATAGATATTGTAATTATAAAAAAGTGATAGCAAATTTTTGCATTTTAACACCTGATAGTGTGAAAACATTATTAGGTGTTATTTTTTATGCAAATTTTAAAAATATTTTTTAAATTACCCATTTTAAATGTTTAGATGGCATTTACCCTTAAAAGCACATTGACAAATACACTTCGAAACAAGTGTCATAACAAGCCAATTTCTTTAATAATCTGTATTAGATAAAATTATTGAAAAGGAGTTGATGCAAATAGTGAATAAAGATAAACAAAAAATAAAGAGTGATAAATTAGAATTTAATACATATTGTATTTTTGTAGAAGAAAAGAAAGATATAAATGAAGCTATAGGATTAATGTTTAAAGATTATATTGAAAGTTTAAAAATTAAAGGATATGAGGTTAAATGCTAGAAATAAAAAGTCAAAACTTCAAAGTACGGAATGTATATAAGACTATCTAGGGAAGATGGTGACAAACAAGAAAGTGAAAGTATCGGTAATCAAAGAAAAATTTTGCAAAGATATATAAAGGAGAACAATTTAACACTTATTAAAGAATACATTGATGATGGTATATCAGGTACAACTTTTAATAGACCTGGGTTTAATGAATTATTGAAAGATATTGAAAATAAAAGTATTAATATGGTTATTACAAAAGACTTATCCAGACTTGGTAGGGACTATATAAAAACAGGAGAATACATTGAAAATTATTTTCCAGAAAAAAATATCAGATATGTTGCAATAACAGATGGAATAGATACTTATATTGATAGCACAAATAACGATATAACGCCTTTTAAAGCAATTATGAATGATATGTATGCAAAAGATATTTCAAAGAAAATCAGAAGTGTTTATAAAGAAAAACAAAAGCAAGGTGAATATTTGTGTAGTACGCCAGCTTATCGGTTATAAAAAACATCCTAGCATTAAAAATAAGCTAGTTATTGATGAAAATGTAGATGATATTGTAAGAAGTATTTTTGATATGTATGCAAATGAACATGGAAGCGCAGAAATAGTAAATTATTTAAATAAGAATAACTATTTATCTCCAATGGGCTATAGAAAGACTGGAGTGGTACAAGATGAAAACAAAACAAACTATAATTGGAATGAAGTAACTCTATGCAATATGCTAAAAAATGAAGTATATATTGGAAATACTATACAAAATAAAAAAACAGTTGTATCATACAAAGTAAAGAAAATTAGAACGGTAGAAAAAGAAAAGCAAATACGAGTAAATAATACACACGAGCCTATTATTGATAAAGATGTATTCGAAAAAGTAAATAGTATTTTGGAAAAGAGAGGAACAAATACAAAGCTTAAATATGATTACTTATTAAGAGGTTTGCTTTATTGTTATCATTGCAAAAGAAAATTGCAAATAGTACTTAAAAAGAACTCAAAGAGAAATAGCACATCACATCCATATATAACTTGTTCTGATTATAGATCAAGAGGGTGTTATCCACTAAATATCAATTATGAAAAATTTGAAAAACATATTCTTTATGTAGTAAAAAACATTACTCAAATTTATGCTGATAAAGAAGTTTTTTACTTAGTTTATAAAAAATATCAGAATGAAACTCTTGATATAAGAGAAGGTTTTAAGAGAAAAATCGAACAAATAGATAAAGCAATTTATGAAATAAACAGCAATTTAGATAAGATGTATATGGATAAATTAAAGGATATTTTGTTAGAAGAAGATTATATAAGATATTCACAAAAATTTGTATTAGATAGGACAAATCTATTAAAGCAAAGAGAAGAATTAGAACAAAAACTAACTCAAACTGAAGAAAGTAATAGTACAAAAGATAAAACAAAAGAAGAAAAAAAAATAGATGAATTAATAGAGAATTTTTTGAAATTAGAACAAATTGATAAAATGTATTTATACCGATTAATCAATAAAATTGAGATTGATAAAGACAAAAATGTATATATATATTTTAACTTTTCAAAGTTAAAGTAAATCAAGACACATAATTGACATAATGCCACAAAAATGCTATAATATGCATGCAATGGAATATTGTTGTAAATAATAGCTTATAATAAAGCTATAAAAAGTATCCTAAAATTTTATATTATTAAAGGAGGAATAGCAATGCCAGGAATTTTGTATCATCTTAGTTTTGCAGAGGAGGTATATCGGAAATTAGGTACAGTTATGCAATTTGATAAGATAGACTTCATGTCAGGCAATCTTATTCCAGATTTAGCTACAGATAAAAAAAGAGCTCATTACCGCAAAAAAGCATCTATGGATGGATTTTTTGTCCCGGAAATAGAATCTGTAAAAAGAGACTTATTTATACCAAAAGATCCTATCGACTTTGGAATTTATTCTCATTTATACTTGGATTACTATTTCATTGAAGGATTCTTAATTCCTGAATTTATTTGGGATGCTGAAGAGATGAAAGTAATCAATCCTAGAAACAATATTTGCTGGGGTGTAAAAACTTTTTTTTCTAATTCAGGTATGTATGGGGCATATACAGAAATTAACCAATTACTGTTGAGGGACGGACGGGTATCCCTTGATACAGTCAAAGAAATTCCAGAAATTTTGCCAAGCACAGGAATAGATGTGTTTGACACAAGGCGCAATAAGACATGGAAAACTGAATTGGAGGAATATATGGCACAGAAAAAACATTATACTGGAGAAATATTTGATTACGACCGATTATGGAGTTACATTGAAAGAATTGCAACGCAATTCGTACAAGAATTTTTCAAGTAAATGGCACAAGGCTACTAAACTGTAAAGTTTGGTAGCCCTATTCTTTTATCAGAAAAATTCCTAAGACAAATTTTCTTTCATTAGATGAATTAATTAAATAGTTGGTTGGTATATTTTTAAGTCCACACCATTAATATTAGCTTTCCAACCAGAAGGAAAAGCTATATTGGGAAATTCACTAGCTATATTAGATGCATTTATGAAATAAGGAGAATTATGAGAAATGCAATCAGTTACTAAATCAACACCATCAGGGTTTACCATAGGCATTAAATAAATACTTGAAGCTTGAAAAAGCTTTCTAATGTTGTAACCATATAGGGTGGAATTAGAAACATAAGCTTTACAATAATCTTCGATAAATTTCATTAAAAGCACACTAGTAATCCATTCATTTGCATGTATAGAAGCTGAATAGAATACATGATTAGAACCGATTCCTAATTTTACGACATAAATATCTTTACCCATTACACTATTACCAACAGTCTGTATGTTCAAAAATGGATATATTTTTATGAGAGAAGACAAATTTTCTTTCATCAAAGTATAAGAATAATTTTTATTTGTAGGAACAATATTCATTAAATTTCACCTTCCAAAAATCTTACTATAGTATATGATGAAATGTGATTTTTGGAACAAATTATTATATTTTTGTGACAATTATTGTAATAGTATATCAAATATGATAAAATTGCAAAGTGAATTTTGGAAAGGATTGATAATATATATGAAAAAAATAGGTCTTGCATGTACAGGCGGTGGAATAAAAGCAGCAGTAAATATTGGTATATTAAGAGCATTAGATGAATTAAATATAAAAGTTGATGCAATTTCAGGAGCAAGCTTGGGAGCGTTGGTTTCATTACTTTATTTATGTGGCTATTCTCCTGAACAAATTTTAGAATTTTATCAAACTGATATATTTAGGTTTCAAAAGTACAATTTTATAGAAATATTGTGTGCTATTCCAAGTTTTTTTATAAATGGAGGTTCAAAAAATCCTAAATTAATATCCCAATATGTTAAAAACATAGAAAGAGATAATAATATTAAAAAATTAAAGGACATTGAAATTCCTTTTATTATTCCTGCTTTGGATATAACTGCAAGAGAGGCTATTTACTATTCTTCTAAACCTTTGAAAGGAAATTATAAATATTTTTGTGATAGAAATATATCAGAAGCTATACGTAGCAGTTGTGCTATTCCGCTTATGTTTACACCAAATAAAGTAATTATTGATGGTAAAAATCATTTTATGCTAGATGGAGGGATTTTAACTAATACACTTGTAAGACCATTGAGACAATTTTCTGATTATATAATTGGAGTCACAAATAAATTTTATCCTAAAGAACGAAAAAGAGTTAATTTAGGTACAGGATTTACACAAACATTTCAGTCTATGAGAAGAACTTTTTTAGCTGAAGAGAAGCAATGTGCAGATTTGTGGATTGAAATAGATGAAAAAACAAATAGATTTGTTGGTAGTAGGGAAGAAATCACATGTTATGAAAATTACGGATATGAAACTATTATGAATTATGCGAAACAACACTATTTTGATGAATTTATGAGGGATGAAATAAATGTTTAAAATATTAACAGTTTTTCTAAAGTTTTTTATAAACAAAATTCTATTTAGAACAAAATATAGAAATTTAGAGATTTTGGATAAATATCCTAAATGTATACTTTGCTCAAATCATTCAAGGATTTTTGATCCAGCTTTTTTATATCCTAAGGTTAAAAATATGTATAGCGTTGCAAAATCAGAAGTCTTTAAACATAAATTATTTGGCTCTTTTTTAGCATATAATGGAGCAATACCAATAAAAAGAGATATGACAGACAGAGCCGGAATAAAAAATATAATTAATCTAATTAATGAAAATGAAAATTTGAGAGTCTTGATATTTCCAGAAGGAGGTATTTATAAAGAGGTTTATTTGCAAAATAAAAGAAGATGTAAAAATGGAGCTGTATTTATTGCAGCGACAGTAAATGTTCCAATTATACCAATACATATTACTGTAAGACCAAAGTTTTTTTCAAAAGTTATAGTGACTTTTGGGGAACCTTTTTTAGTAGACGTAGAAGTTTTAAAAGATAGGACTAAATTACGAGAAGAATCTAAAAAATTAATTAATTATATATATAGTTTAGATAATGCAATAAAATCAAAAGAAAATTTGGAAAAATTAGAAAGAGGTTAATACAAACAAATATGGAAGATAAAAAATATTATTTAATAAAAACACTATCAAGAACTAAAAGAAAAGATTATGAAAATTATGTTATAAATAGGTTATACAATAGACTTAATGATTTAGATATTAAGCCAATGACACAAAAGTATGTCAAAAGAAATATAAATGGTAGAAGCGGTTATTTTTTAATTGACTTATATTTTCCCCAATTCAATATTGGTGTAGAGTGTGATGAAGCACAACATATCTCGCAACAAGAAAATGATAGATTAAGAACGGAAGATATAATCGGAGAATTAGAAGGATATAAAGAACAACGTATTACAGTTTATGATAAAACAATAATTGATATAAATAATGCTATTGATAAAATTGTAGAATATATAAAAATATGTAAACAAGAACAGATCAAAAATGGAAAATTTAATAAATGGAAAATTTTGACTCCAAAAGAATATTTTATCAATAAAGAAAAAATAACTATTTTTGATGACATACAATTCAATAATAGTGCTGATGTTTGTAATGTTATATTTAATCTTGATTATAAAAGTAATCAAATGCAACGGTATAGGTAGCTATTTTGAAATAGCAACAGCAAAGCCATATCGTGCTTGGTTTCCAAAATTAGCCATTGAAGGCAAAGCAGTTTCAAAAGGTTGGTACAATGAAATGAATAATAGTAAAAACGAGATCATAGAATATAACGAAATTTTTGATACTAAAAATTTGTATAAGTCTTTAAAAGATGGGGAAGAACAACATAAAAGAGTAACGTTTATGAAAATGAAAGATAACATTACAAATCAAATTAAGTATAAATTTGTGGGAGTTTTTCAATTATATAAATTTGAAAAAGGAAAAGCCTTTTATAAAAGAATATCAACAGAATTTAAAATCGTACAAGAATAAAACTGTTTACAAATCTTATGAGAATTATAGACTTTATGATAGTATGTGTGAAGAGTGTTTACACGAAGAACTTTTAGAAAATAATTTGTTATAACATTTGCAATATAACAATAAAAAGAAGATAGCGATTTTTATCAATATCTTCTTTTTTAGCCATTTCAGCGATTCTATATCCAATTAGCCAATTCCTTTTTACTGAAGCAATATTAACTGACTGATAAGCATAATTTTTTGCTGAATCTATAATAGAGCATACATCTTTTAATACATTATTGTTTTTTTATATTTTATAATCATTGAATTGTTTTCTTTTTTATTCATAATTTGCCAACTTTCTCTAAATATAATTTTATTGTATTTTTTCTTCTACCCATTCATACAATCCTTTTGGCATCTTTGATAATCCATATATGTTTTCTTTTGTATTTGTATAATAGCAATAACTTTTTTCTTCTAATTGTATTCCAATAGTTATATAATCATTATATTGTATCTCAATTTCTTTTGCAAGTGCTAAGCTAACCATTTCACTAGTAGTTAATGGCTTTAATTTTTCTACATATTTGCTTAATTTTTTTTTATCATTATCATTCTCTATATTAATATTTTTTAATTTAGAAAAAGTTCCAGTTTTATATTGTGTAATACTAATATTATTAGAAGAGTTGTTTGAACTATTATTTTTTAATAATATGCCAATTATTATTAATGTAAAAATTGCTATTAGAATTAAAAATACATTCTTTTTTTTCATACATTATTTCCTTTCTCTAATTAAAAATTAATTAAATTATAACATAAAATTTATATTTTTCAATAAACAAATTGTAAAATTTGACTTTTTTTGATATTAACATAAAACAATAATATATAGTAGATGTATTTTTAACACATTGAAAAAATTTTATGCAGGTATAAAAAATTTTTCAGTAGTCAAAATAATATTTGAATGAAAATATTATTTTGATTTGGTGTAGCCAAACATAAATTACCTATCGCGAGATTAAATAATTTATGAGCTTTCCGCTAGGACCCCACTGATACCTTTACAAAATGAAGTTTTGAAAGTATCATAGTGGGCTACATACTTTCGTAAAAAGTTATGTAACAGCTACTAATTGATTTTCTACTTATCTACCTACTGAAAGTAATAATATTGAACAAGAATAATAAATTTTTTTAGTGTACTTAACTAAAGTCGTTGGTGGAGATGAGGAGAGTCGAACTCCTGTCCATAACACCTTCCACACAGACTTCTACAAGTTTAGTTTATTGAAACATCTCTTTTTCATCTTTCCAACAAACAAAATTGATGAAACGTAGCTCTAAAAATACCCACTACTCTAAGAGCAAGAGTAGCTTTGTTTCCTACAAAAATGACACTTTATCCTAAGTTGTAGGCCCAAAGGTAAAGCGTAGCTACACTTAGGCAGCTAATGCTAATTCTGTATTATTATCTGCATTTATATTTAATTTCCCGTTTTTTTAAGTGGCCAACGAGAATCCACTACTTGCTATCTATCTTTCTAGTGCAATGTCGAAACCATTGCATCCCCGTGTAAATTTAATTATACTATATTGCCTATATTTTTGTCAAGGTGAAAAATAGCACAAAATAGGAATAAAAATGCAAAAATAATATAGGATATAAAGAAAGGGGAATGCCATGTTAAAAATGAAAGAATTACCATATCCAATAAATGCTTTAGAACCATATTACGATAGGCAAACACTAGAAATTCATTATAATATATTATATAAAGGATATGTAGATAATACCAATAAAACAGAAGAAAAATTGCAAAAAGCGAGACAAAATAAGGACTTTGGAAATGTAAAATGCTTAGAAAAAAATTTAACATTTTTTGGCTCAGGTGTCATTCTTCATGAATATTTTTTTGATAATATGGGAATTGCAATACCAACAACACCAGACAATGAACTGATGGAGCAAATTATTAAAGATTTTGGTGATTACGAAACTTTTAAAAAACAATTTACAGAAAGTGCAAAATCTGTGGAAGCTTCAGGATGGAATTTATTGGTATGGGTACCAAGATTTCAAAAATTGGAAATTATCCAGTGTGAAAAACACCAAAATTTGACATTATGGGGCTGTAAACTAATTTTTGTTTTAGATATGTGGGAACATTCATATTTTCTACAATATAAAGCAGATCGAGCTGAATATATTCAAGCTTTTTGGAATATAGTTAATTGGAATGTTATCAATAAACGATTTAAAGAAGTAAAAAATGCAAGTAAATAATTTACTTGCATTTAAATTTAAAAAAGCACTTGTAAAATTCCCATAATTGGTGTAAAATACTGGTATAGTGTTTATAATAAAAAAGGAGCAAAAGGTTGAAAAATAATTATAATTGCTGAGGCTGTTAAAGCTTTGCTTTTTACAGCGTCAGTATGCAAAAAAAGCATTTGACTACGTCAAATTTCATTTTGGACGCGGTTACATACAAAGAGTATGCGCCCTTGCCTCCAAAACAAAATTATCCTTGTCAAAATTTAATTCTTTTCCAACCAGGTTGGTATAATCCACTAATGAATGAAGCAAAAGCAAGGAAGGAATGAAATTGAATATGAAATTCGTAACAGATGACGAATCCAAAAAACAATATAAAGAATTTTTAGAAGGAAACGAAAGATGTAATTTTCAACAGTCATTAGAATGGGCGGAAGTAAAAAAACCCAATTGGATACCAGAAGTTATTTTAGCAGAAAATGAACAAGGAGATATAATAGGTTCATTGTGTGTATGGATACGCAAAATACCAATTTTTGGAAACATAATGTATGCACCACGAGGACCTGTGTGTGATATACATGATATGGCAGTTCTAAAACAATTAACAGATGGAGCTAAAGAATTAGCACAAAAATATAAAGCAATTGTATTAAGAATAGAGCCAGATGTAGAAAGCGACGACCAAAGTTTTAGAGATATTGTAACAAAATTGGGATATAATATTAAAGATAATGCAAAAGATTTTATGGATGAAATTCAGCCAAGATATGTTTTTCGATTAGATATTAAAGGAAAAACAGAAGAAGAAGTAATGGCAGGTTTTCATCAAAAATGGAGATATAATATTAGATTAGCAACTAGAAAAGGTGTTGTTGTAAAAGAAGGAACAAAAGAAGATTTAAAAGATTTCCATAAAATCATGGTAGAAACAGGTGCAAGAGATGGATTCATTATTAGACCGTTAGAATATTTTGAAAAAATGTATGATAATCTAGCGCCAAACCATATGAAATTACTTATGGCATATTATGAGGACAAGCCAATATCAGGTGTTATACCTATTTTTTATGGAAATAAAACATGGTACTTATATGGAGCAAGTAGTAATCAACACAGAAATTTAATGCCAAACTATTTGCTACAATGGGAAATGATGAAAATGGCTATCGCAAGACATGATGATATATATGATTTTAGAGGGGTATCAGGAATTGTAGATGAATCACATCCACAATATGGATTATATCGATTCAAAAAGGGATTTGGAGGAAAATTCACAGAATTTTTAGGAGAAATTTACATTCCATACAAACCTTTAACATATAAATTATATAAATTTTCAGAAAAGTTATTCAGAAATGTGCGCCAAATTAAAATGAAATTAAAAAATAAAAGGTGAGAAAATGAATAAACTTATTATCAGTAAAAAAGATTTAGCATATAACATTCAAAAAATAAAAGAACATGCAAAAACAAATTTACCAGATGATGCAGGCAATTTAGTAAAAATTATAGCAGTTGTAAAAGCAAATGCCTATGGATTAGATATGAAACAATATGTTCAGTTTTTAATTGACCAAGGAATTGACTTTTTTGCAGTATCAACAATACAAGAGGCAATGAAATTTAGAAATTTAGGATTTACGCAAAGATTGCTTATGTTATCTTCTACAGCAATAAAAGAAGAAGTAGAGCAATTAGTAGAAAAAAATATTATTATTACAATAGGATCTGAGGAAGCAGTAGAAGTTGTGAATCAAGTTGCCAAAAATGCAAAAAAACCAATTAAAGTTCATTTAAAAATCGATACAGGCTTTGGAAGATATGGATTTATTTATAGTGAAAGAGAAAAAATGATAAAAGCACTCAAAAACTTAAAAAATGTGGAAATTGAAGGTACATTTACACATTTTTCAAATGCATTTTATGATGATAAATATACCAAGGAGCAATTTAAACGATTTATTGATTGTGTAGAAGTGTTATCAATGAATGAGATAAATACAGGAATTTTACATGTATGTAATTCATCAGCATTTATTAAATTTCCAGAAATGCATTTAAATGCAGTAAGAGTAGGTTCAGCTTTTACAGGTAGAGTTTCTTTTCAAAACAGTTTAGGATTAAAGAAAATAGCAAATTTAAAAACACAAGTAATAGAAATAAAAAAACTACCAAAGGGATATAATATAGGTTATTCAAATAGTTATACTACAAAAAAAGAAATGACAGTTGCTATTCTTCCATGTGGATATATAGATGGATATGGAGTAGAAGTAGGCAGAGATATGTTTAGACCAGTTGACAAATTACGATATGTTTTAAATGATATAAAAGCAATCTTTAAAAAACAAGCTAAGGAAATAACGATTGCGGGAGAGAGTTGTGAAATTTTAGGAAGGATAGGAACATTTCATGTTGTGGCAGATATAACAGGAAAAGGAGTTCATATAGGAGATGAAGCAATTTTGCCAATTAATCCAACTTTAGTCAATCCAGAAATAATTAGGGAATATGAGTAAAGAAAAGAGGTATGTAATCAATGGAACAAGAACCAATTGATTTAAAAAAAGGTTTTTTTAAAAAAGCAAAATTATCAATATTAAATATAGAAAAATATCCAGAATTAGCAACTGAAGGTGTACCAAGAGCAATTAGTTATTTATCAAAAATGGTAGCGATTCTTACAGTAGTAATATGTATAGGGATGATTTGTCAGACGACACAAGTTGTAAGTCAGGTAGTTGGATATATAGAAAGTGAAATGCCAGAATTTTCTTATCAAGATGGCAATCTAGATGTTAAATCTCAAGAACCAATTACAATAGATAATGATACAATCGGAAAGATTATCATAGATACAAAAGCAGAAGAACAAGAAAAAGTTAATCAGTATACTAATCAAATTATAGAAAATGGAAATGGAGTTTTATTATTAAAAGATAAAATTGTAATTAGAAATAGTGCAGTTTTAGGAACAGAAACTTATAAATATGATGAAATATTAAGCCAAATGGGATTAACAAGTTTTGAAAAACAAGATGTAATAAATTATGCTAGAGGAACACAGATGATTAGCATATATATAAGTTTATTTGTTGTTATTTTTATTTATGCATTTATAATTTATTTCTTAAATACAATAGTAAATACATTACTAATCAGTGCATTTGGCTATTTAGCAAATTTATTTACAAAAGTAAAGATGCGATATGCGGCTATTTTTAACATGTCAATATATTCTATTACATTATCAATGATATTAAACATTATATATGTGATTATAAATATGTTTATAGACTTTAATATTGAATATTTTGATGTTATGTATATATCAGTAGCTGTTATTTACCTGTTTGCAGCAATTTTTATGTTGAAGGCAGATTTACAAAAGAGACAAATGGAATTAATGAAAATTGTGGAAGTACAAGAACAAGTAAAGAAAGAAATGGAAGAAAAAGAGGCGGAAGAAAAGAAAAAACAAAATGAAAAGCCAAAAGAGGAACCAAAGGGAGAGCCAAAAGAAGACAATGAAAAAAAAGAAAAAAAAGATGGAAAAGAAAAAAAAGGAAATGTAGGAAAATCAGGACCAACACCTGAAGGTACAGGTGCATAAGCAAAGAAAGGAAAGAGAAAAGCATGAAAAATGATGAAAACAAAAAAAATAACAAAGCAAAAAAGATACTAGTTGGGCTAATAGTTATATTAGCGATATTGATATTATCAATAATATTATTATCTGTATATATGAATAAAGATAAAAAGGAAGAAACAGAATTAGCATATACAGACCTTATCAAAGAAATATCAAATGGAAATATTGAAAAAATAGAAATGACAGTAGGAAGTACAACACTTAAAGTAAAAGTAAAAGATCAAGAAGAAGAAAAAACTAGTATTGTACCTAGTACAGAAGCTTTTATGGAAATGATACAACAAAAAACAGAAGATGGAAAAGAATTTGAGTTAATTCAAAAACCAAGAAGTGTAATATCTCAAATTGCTACAACTTTAGTTAATTTACTTCCAACTTTTATTATGTTGGCATTGTTTATTATGATATTTAAAATGCAGGGCTTAGGAGAAAAAGGTAAAGTATATGAAGACACAGAAAGAAAATCAAAAGTTAGATTTGATGATGTTGCAGGATTAGATGAAGAAAAAGAAGAATTGATAGAAATTGTAGACTTTTTAAAAACACCTGAAAAATTCACAAAAATGGGAGCTAAAATTCCAAAAGGGGTTTTATTATACGGAAAACCTGGTACAGGTAAAACATTGATTGCAAAGGCAATAGCAGGAGAAGCAAATGTACCTTTTATTTCTATGAGCGGTTCTGAGTTTGTTGAAATGTTTGTAGGATTAGGAGCTTCTAGAGTAAGAAAATTATTTGATAAAGCAAGAAAGTTAGCACCATGTATTGTATTTATTGATGAAATTGATGCAATAGGATCAAGAAGAACGTCAAGTACAGGTGCAGAATCAGAAAATAATCAAACTTTAAATCAATTATTAGTAGAAATGGACGGATTTGGTTCAGAAGAAACTATTATTGTATTAGCAGCAACTAATAGACCAGAAATGTTAGATAAGGCCTTATTAAGACCAGGAAGATTTGATAGGCAAGTAACAATTCCAATACCAGATATTAAAGGAAGATTAGAAATTTTAAAAATACATGCAAAAGATAAAAAATTAGCAGATGAAGTAAATCTAGAAAGTATCGCAGAAGATACAGCAGGATTTACAGGAGCAGAATTGTCTAATATTTTAAATGAATCAGCTATTATTGCAACAATTAACAAACATGACGAAATTGAAAATGACGATATAGAAGAAGCTGTGAAGAAAGTAACAGTAGGTTTGGAGAAAAAGGCAAGAGTTATCTCAGATAAAGATAAAAAATTAACAGCATATCATGAAGCAGGACATGCAGTAGTTAGCAGATATCTAGAAACACAAGCAAATATTAAAGAAGTATCAATTATTCCAAGAGGAGTAGCAGGCGGATACACAATGTATAAGACAGATGAGGATAAATACTATGTATCAAAAACAGAAATGCAAGAAAAATTGATTGCTTTACTAGGAGGAAGAGCAGCAGAACAATTAGTATTGAATGATATTTCAACAGGAGCAAGTAATGATATAGAAGTAGCAACTAAAATTGCAAGAGATATGGTTACAAAATATGGAATGAGCGATAGTTTAGGTCCAATTGATTTCCAAGGAAAAGAACCATATGAAATGCAATTATTTGGAGAAAACATTGGGGATAAAATTGGATTAGAAGTAAAAGCATTAATTGATATTGCATATCAAGGAGCGCAACAAATTTTAACAGAACATAGAGATAAATTAGATACAATTGCATTAACTTTATTAGAAAGAGAAAAAATTAATGAAGAAGAATTTAATAGAATATTTGAATAGAAGTAGAAGCCGGGAAGAGGGGACGCCCTTTTTTTCCCTATGCTATTTTTCCCTCTTTGTTTATTAATTATGAAAATATTTATTATTTGCAAAGAGGGAAAAATAGCATAGGGAAAAAAAGGGCGTCCCCTCTTCCCGGCTAAGAAAAAAAGGGCGTCCCCAATTTCCGGTTCGTCCCTGATTTTTAAAATTCTATTGAAATTTTTGTTTCACAGTATCAATTTTTGTTTGTTCAACATTTTCTGTTTGATACCAGCCTTTTTCAGCCATTAAATTGTATAATTTATTTTGAATATCTAGAGATACATTTAAAGCATCTTTAAAAGCAGTATGCACATCAGCAGTTGTAGATTCAATTGTGCCGTGAAGATATAAATCACAGACACCTTTAATAATTAGTAATTCTTTTTCCATTAAATCTTTATCTTCCATAAAATCCTCCTTATAATAGATTTAAAAATTTGTTGAATAAATCTGTATGTTGACCCTCTAACTCTTTTAAATAAGAAGAAAGTGTTGGGTCTGTTAATTGTTCAGATGCTTTACAACTACATGATTTCATAAAATTTTCATGACCTAAAGCATCTTCAATGTATAAAAGTTCTTTATTTGTCATAATATCACCACCTGAAAGTAGTATTACCAAAAAATAGAAAACTATACAAAAGTTAGGAACAATTCTGTAAAATTGTAATATGATATGACAGGGAGTGTGATAAAATGAACCGACAAAGTATGATGATAGCTCAGAGATATTTATACCGTTTTGATCAAATATTAGATGAAATGGCAAACAAAATGCTAAATGCAGAATTAACAAGCTATAGTATAACAATTGATTTTATACAGTGCATGATACCACATCATCAAGCAGCAATTTATATGTCTGAGAATTTATTAATGTATACGAAAAATCAATCATTGAGAAAGATAGCAGAAGGAATTATTAAAATGCAAACAGAGGGAATTGAACAGATGAAAGAAATTTTAAAAACAACAACAGGATATATGAATCCAGAAAGAGATATTAATACATATCTAACAAAGTATTTTGAAATTACTGAGAACATGATTGAAAAAATGAAAAATAGTCCAAGATGTATGAATATTAATTTGAATTTTATAAATGAAATGATACCACACCATGAGGGGGCTATTCAAATGTGTAATAATTTGATCCAATATTATATAGATCCAAGATTGAGAAACGTAGCAGATACAATTATACAAGAGCAAAGTCAGGGAGTGAAAGAACTAGAACAAGTAAAAGCACAAATATGTAGGTAGAGGGAATTGGGGACGCCCTTTTTTTCCCTAAGCGGGAAGAGGGGACGCCCTTTTTTTCCCTATGCGATTTTTCCCTCTTTGTTTATTAATTATAAAAATATTTATTTTTTGCAAAGAGGGAAAAATCGCATAGGGAAAAAAAGGGCGTCCCCAATTCCCGGTTCGTCCCTTATTCCTTCTATACTGGTTCAACATGAACAATTGTCTTATATACAATATCTAATTTAGTAACATCATTTTCTAAATCATCAGCCAATTTATGGCTATCAAAAGTAGACATGTTTCCATCAACGCAAATGGTTAAAAAAATTATATATTTTGCACCAACAGCAGTAGAAGAAAGATTTTGAACAGATTTAATTTCAGTATAAGCTCTAGCTAAATTTAAAATTGTATCTTTTGTTTTCTCATCAACTGAAATATCCATTAGTACATGATAACTTTCAATGAAAATGCTAACACCAGTATGACAAATCCAAATGGAAATTCCGAAACCAACAATACTATCAAGCCAGAAAATATTGAATAAAGTGAAAATACTAGATAGTAAAGTAAATGAAGTTACAATACAATCATTACGATGATCTTCCATATTAGCTTGTAGTAAAATATTTTTATGCAATTTATAAGCATGCCTTGTATATAGAAATAGAATTAATTTTGTTATAATTGTAATTACACAAACTAATACTAAAAACCAAGAAAAGTTTAATTTATTACCTAAAACAAGAGACATTGCAGAATCATATAATAATTTTGCAGATACTAAAACCATAGAGATGCCAATAAACATAGAAAAAATGTATTCTGCTTTACCATGGCCGAAATTATGATCAGCATCATCAGGTTCACTAGCAATCTTATTTCCAATAAAAGTCATAAGAGAAGCAAAAATATCACCAGCACTGTTAAAAGTATCAGCAATCATAGCCTGGCTATGAGTAAAAAAGCCAACCATTCCTTTCATAATAAGTAAGATGATATTTCCAATTATCCCATAAATACCAGCTTTTTTAGTAACTGTAAATCGTTCATTTTCCATGACTGCTCTCATCCCTTTCTCTCTTTTAAATATATGACAGCATTATACCATAAATAACAATAAATGCAACTAACAATATTGAAGTTTTATCCAAAATTTGATATACTAACAAAAACAAATAAAAAGGAGAAACCATGATTGCACAAGTTATCATAAATACAACTGCTAAAAAATTAAATACAATATTTGATTACAATATTCCAAAAGACTTACAAGAGTATATATCAATTGGAACAAAAGTCATGGTACCTTTTGGAAGAAAAAAAGATTTAGAAGAAGGTTTTGTTGTAGGACTAAAAGAAACTTCAGAATATGAAGTCAAAGATATTGCAAAATTGGAAGAAAACCTTACAGAAAAACAGATTGAACTTGCAAAATGGATGGCAAAACGATATTTTTGTAATGTATCAGATTGCATAAAAATAATGCAAACACCAGGAACAAGGTCAAAGCAAAATAAAATACAGGATAAAATGATTAACACAATTTATTTAAAAGATATGCAGAGTGGAATAATAAAATCAGAAAAGCAACAAAAAATCTTACAATTTGTAAAAGAAAATGAAGGTGTGACTATTCCAGAAATAGAGTTATTTACAGACTGTTCAAGAGCAATAGTTAATACACTAATAAAAAATGGATTTTTAGAAGTTGTTGAAACAAAAGTAGAAAGAAATCCACTTGCAAATAAAAAAATAGAAAGAACACAAAAATATAAACTAAATCAAGAGCAACAAAAAGCATATGATAAAATTGAATCTGCAATGGACCAAAAGAAATATGAACAATTTTTGATTTATGGAATTACAGGTTCAGGAAAAACAGAAATATATTTACAATTAATTGAAAAAGCAATTAAAAAAAATCAATCAGCTATTATGCTTGTACCAGAAATATCTTTGACACCACAAATGATAGAACGCTTTATTGCTAGATTTGGAAAAGAGCAAATTGCAGTATTACATAGTAAGTTATCAATTGGAGAAAGACATGATGAATGGGAAAGAATTAGACAAAATAAAGCTAGAATTGTTATAGGAGCAAGATCAGCAATTTTTGCACCAGTGCAAAATTTGGGAATAATTTTAATAGATGAGGAACATGATAGTTCATATAAATCAGAGGCAAATCCAAGATATCATGCAAAAGAAATTGCAAATTATATTGCAAAGCAAGAAGAAATTCCACTTGTATTAGGAAGTGCGACACCAGATATTACAACATATTATAAAGCAATAAAAACAGATACTATTACAATGTTAGAATTAACAAAAAGAGCTAATGAAGCGCAGTTGCCAAAAGTAGAAATTATAGATTTAAAACAAGAATTAGCAAATGGAAACCATTCTATGCTGAGTATGGATTTATATTCAGAAATTGAAAAAAATTTAAAAAACAAACATCAAACTATTTTATTTTTAAATCGTAGAGGATATTCAACTTTTGTAATGTGTAGAGAATGTGGATATACCGTAAAATGTAGGAACTGCAATGTTAGTATGACATATCATGGCTATCAAAACAAATTGAAATGCCATTATTGTGGGCAGGAAGAGCCAATTGTTACAACTTGCCCAGAATGTGGTAGTAAAAAAATACGCTATTTTGGGACAGGTACTCAAAAATTAGAACAAGAGATAAAAAAACAGTTTCCTAGTAGTACAACAATTAGAATGGATACAGATACAGTTACTAAGAAAAATTCTCATGAACAAATATTAAATACATTTAAAAGTCAGAATATTGATATTTTGATAGGAACACAGATGGTCGTAAAGGGGCATCATTTTCCAAATGTTACTCTAGTAGGAGTTATTGCAGCAGATAGTTCATTAAATATAGATGATTATAGGGCAAATGAAAGAACATTTCAAATATTGACTCAAGTGGCAGGTAGAGCAGGTAGAGGAAATTTACCAGGGAAAGTGATTATTCAAACATATAATCCTCAAGATTTTAGTATTCAGTCAGCACAAAAGCAAAGTTATAAAGATTTTTATGAGACAGAAATAGCATTAAGAAAACAGTTGAAATATCCACCATTTTGCGATATAATAGTAATAAGGTTTGAAGGAAAAAACGAGGGAGAGGTTAAAGCATTAGCACTAGAAAGTTACAATAAATTATATCAGTATGTGAAAAATAATGAGGAGATATCGCTTCTTAAACCAATGCCAGCTCCTATTGATAAAATTCAAAACCGATACCGTTGGAGAATGATTTTAAAAGGAAATACGACAACAAAAATAAATGAACTTTTGAATAATTTATTAAAAGAGATTTATAGTCAAAATCAAAAGGATTTGAGGGTTATGGTTGATGTTAATCCTAACAACATGAATTGAAAAATAATTAGAAAGGATAGGTAAAACAATGGCAATTAGAAATTTACGCTTAGATGGAGATGAAATTTTATATAAAAAATCCAGAGAAGTAGAAAATATTGATGATAGGATTCAAGAATTAATTGATGATATGATTGAAACAATGCACAAATATAATGGAGTAGGATTAGCTGCTGTGCAAGTAGGAGTGTTAAAAAGAATAATTGTTATAGATTTATATGATGATAAAGGTCCAATTGTTTTAATTAATCCAAAAATTCTAAAAAGCAAAGGTGAACAAGAAGTAGAGGAAGGATGCTTGAGTTTTCCAAATCGTTTTGCAAAAATAATTCGTCCAGCTGAAATTGTTGTAGAATGTCTAGATAGAGATGGAAAAATGGTAAAGATAAAAGCAAAAGAATTATTGGCACAAGCAATCAGCCATGAAATAGATCACTTAGAAGGAGAAGTCTTTATTGATAAAATAATACCAGGAACTTTGGAATATGTGGAGCCAGAGTAAACCAAGAAGAGGGGAAAGTGAGTCAATATGAATATAATTTTTATGGGCACACCAGATTTTGCAAAAGAATCTTTACAAGCAATATTTGAAGCAAAACATAATATAATAAGTGTTGTAACAAATCCAGATAAACAGCAAGGTAGAGGAATGAAGTTAACACCATCACCAGTTAAGCAATATGCAATAGAAAAAAATATACCAGTATTGCAACCACAAAAAATAAAAGGCAATAGTGAATTTATAGAAGAATTAAGAAAACAAAATCCAGATGTTATATGTGTTGTAGCATATGGAAAAATATTACCAAAAGAGATTTTGTCTATACCTAAATATGGATGTATCAATGTACATGCATCTTTACTTCCAAAATATAGAGGATCTGCTCCAATCCAATGGGCTATATTAAATGGAGATAAAACAACAGGTGTTACGACGATGTACATGGATGAGGGAATGGATACAGGGGACATTATTTTAAAACAAGAAGTGGTTATAGGAGATGAAGAAACAACAGGAGAATTATGGAATAGATTATCTGATTTAGGAGGAAAATTATTAGTAGAAACATTAGAAAAAATAGAAACAGGAACAGCACCAAGACAAAAACAAGGGGAAGATTATACAATTGCGCCAATGCTAACAAAACAAATGGCAAAAATTAACTGGAAAGAACAAACAGCAGTGCAAATAAAAAATTTAGTAAGAGGACTTAATCCAATTATGGGAGCATACGCATATTTAAATAATAAAAAAATCAAATTTTGGAAAGTTACTCAGGGGCAAACAGAAATAGCTCAAGAAATTCCCAATGGTACGATTATAAAAGTAAATCCAAAAGAGGGAATTGAAATCAAAACAAAGCAAGGAACTCTAAAAGTAATAGAAATACAAGGAGAAAATGCAAAAAGAATGTCTATTCAAGATTATTTAAGAGGAAACCCAATTAAAGAAGGAGAAAAATTTGAATAAGTATTTTTTTCCAAAAACACTTGATTTTTCCCAAAAAATATAGTACAATAAGTACGTTAAAAATAAACCTTTTACTTAGCCAATAGAAAACACCAACTATTTGCTCAGTTAAAGGTGTTAAAAAAATATAGGAGGTGTATATAATGACAAAAGAAACAAAACAAGAAATAATTAACAAATATAAAAGAGAAGAAAACGACACAGGTTCACCAGAAGTACAAATTGCTCTTTTAACACAAAGAATTAATGAATTAACAGAACACTTAAAAGTACATGTTAAAGACAATCACTCAAGACGTGGACTATTAAAAATGGTAGGTAAAAGAAGAAATCTATTGAACTACCTAGCTAAAAAAGACTTACAAAGATACAGAGACATTATAGAAAAATTAGGATTAAGAAAATAAAACACAAAAAAGCCCGTGCTTATTTGGCATAGGCTTTTTGTAGAATAAAAAGCATTTTCATGAAGGAGGAAAAAATTATTATGTTTAAAACATTTGAAACAGAACTAGCAGGAAGAAAACTGATATTTGAAACAGGGAAAATGGCAGGACTAGCCAATGGAAGTGTCCTAGTAAGATATGGAGACACAGTTGTTATGGTAAATGTAACAGCATCAAAAGAGCCAAGAGAAGGAATAGATTTCTTCCCATTGTCAGTAGACTATGAAGAAAAATTATATGCAGTAGGAAAAATACCAGGATCATTTCAAAAAAGAGAAGGAAAACCAGCAGATAAAGCAATTCTAACATCAAGAGCAATAGACAGACCATTAAGACCATTATTTCCAAAAGACTTTAGAAATGATGTAGTAGTAGTAGCAACAGTTTTATCAGTAGAACAAGATAATTCACCAGAAGTAGCAGCTATGATAGGAGCATCAGCAGCTTTATCAATTTCAGATATTCCATTTGGAGGTCCAACAGCAGCAGTAAATGTAGGAATTGTTGATGGAGAAATTATTATAAATCCAACAGAAGAGCAAAGAGAAAAATCAGACTTGAATTTGACTGTAGCAGGAACTCAAGAAAAAATAGCAATGATAGAAGCAGGAGCAAACGAAATACCAGATGACATTATGCTACAAGCAATAAAAAAAGGACATGAAGAAATCAAAAAAATCTGCAAATTCATTGAAAAAATGAAAGAAGAAATAGGAAAACCAAAATTTGAATATAAATCTTTTGAAGTAGATCATGAAGTATATGAATATATTGAAGAAAACTTCACACAAGATATGAAAGAACAAGTACAAGAAGTAGATAAAGAAACAAGAGATAATAATATTTCAAGATTATCAGACAAAATAGCAGAAAACTATGCTGAAAAATTTGGACAAGAAGAATTAGAAAAACACAAACAAGATATATCAGAAGCTATCTATAAATTAGAGAAAAAATGTGTAAGAAACATGATTTTCAATGAACATAAAAGAGTAGATGGAAGAAAACTAGATGAAATTAGACCATTATCATGTGAGATAGACTTATTACCACGTGTACATGGAAGTGCATTATTTACAAGAGGACAAACACAAGTATTATCAGTAACAACATTAGGAATGATTAGTGAAGAACAAACTTTAGATGGAATTGATACAGAAGAATCAAAAAGATATATGCACCAATATAATTTTCCAAGTTACAGTGTAGGAGAAGCAAGACCATCAAGAGGTCCAGGAAGAAGAGAAATTGGGCATGGAGCATTAGCAGAAAAAGCATTAGTACCAGTATTGCCAGCAAAAGAAGAATTTCCATATGCAATCAGAGTTGTATCAGAAGTATTATCATCAAATGGTTCAACTTCACAAGCAAGTATATGTGGAAGTACATTATCTCTAATGGCAGCAGGTGTACCAATTAAAAGACCAGTAGCAGGAATATCAACAGGTTTAGTAACAAATCCTGAAGATGAAAATGACTATGTTATGCTAACAGATATACAAGGTTTAGAAGATTTTTTCGGGGATATGGACTTTAAAGTAGGAGGAACAGAAAAAGGAATTACAGCAATCCAAGTAGATATCAAAGTTGATGGATTATCATATAAAGTAATAGAAGAAGCATTTGAGAGAACAAGAGTTGCAAGAAAATATATTTTAGATGAAGTTATGAAACCAGTAATAAGTGAACCAAGACAAGAAATTTCAAAATATGCACCACGAATTGTTTCAACAATAATTAAGGTAGATAAAATCAAAGATGTAATTGGACCAGGTGGAAAAACAATTAATAAAATAATTGAAGAAACGGGTGTAAAAATAGACATAGAAGAAGATGGACAAGTTTTCATTTATTCAACAGATTCAGAAAAGGCAATTCAAGCATTAGAAATGATAGAAGATATTGCAAGAGATGTAGAAGTAGGCGGAATTTATTACGGAGAAGTTGTAAGAATATTGGCATTTGGAGCATTTATAGATTTAGGATGTGGAGGAAAAGAAGGTTTATTACACATTTCTAAAATATCAAATGAAAGAATAAAAAATGTAGAAGATGTTTTACATGTAGGCGATAAGGTTACAGTAAAAGTAACAGACATAGATGATCAAGGTAGAATTAATTTAACAATGAAAGACTTAAAAAACTAAACTCCAAAGGAGGAAAAATATTATGCCATCATGGACCATTCATTTAGCAATTGTTGACAAAGTGTGTAAAAAGGCACAAATATCAAATGACAATATATTTGCCTTTGCCAACATAATGCCAGATATATTTGAAGGGCATAAAACACCAAATCCGTCAACAATTGCAAAAAAGTATTCTACACATTATCCATATAATGCAGAAATAAATGGAATGAAAGTAGAATTACCAGATTTACAAAAATTTAAAAAACAATATGGAAAAGATTTTAAAAATCCAATAATTTTAGGTTATTATACACATCTAGTAACAGATAACTATTGGAATAAAGCATTATATCAAAATCATTATGAAATGTATGATGAAGAAAAAGGATTACTAAAAATAAAGATGAATGATGGTACAAAAAAAATATTTTCATTCATAGAAATTCAAGAGATTAAACATAAAGATTTAGAAATATTTTCACAGTGTTTGAATAGAGAAACAAATATAAAATATCCAACATATGATGAAAAAATATTAGAATATAGTAAAACTTTGAAAGAATTTACTTATACAGTTTCTGATATACAGAAAACAATTCAATACATCGAAGATAATATAAAAATTAGAAAAGAAAAAACAGAGGAAAATTATCAATTATTTACAAAACAAGAACTAATTGATTATATGAATAAAAGTGCACAATATGTAGAGGAGGAAATACTTGAAAGTAGCAGAATTTGATTACGATTTGCCAGAAAATTTAATAGCACAAACTCCAATAAAACAAAGAGACCAATCTAAATTGATGATATTAAACAGAAAAAATCAAACAATAGAACAAAAAATATTTAAAGATATTATAGATTACTTAGAACCAGGAGATTGTTTAGTTAGAAATAACACAAAAGTTATACCAGCACGTATTTATGGAAAAAAAGAAACTGGAGCAAATGTAGAATTTTTACTATTAAAAAATATAGAAGGAGATATTTGGGAAACAATAGTAAGACCAGGAAACAAATTACATCCTGGAGCAAAAGTTATATTTGGAGATGGATTATTAACTGCAGAAATCATTGAACCAATGCCAGGAGGAACTAGAAAAGTAAAATTTCTATATGATGGAATATTTAATGAAATTTTAGATAAAATTGGTTTAATGCCATTACCACCTTATATACATGAGCAATTAAAAGAAAAAGATAGGTATCAAACAATATATGCAAAATATAAAGGTTCAGCAGCAGCTCCAACAGCAGGATTGCATTTTACACAAGAATTATTGCAGAAAATAGAGCAAAAAGGTGTACAAATTGCGGATGTTACATTACATGTAGGGATAGGAACATTTAGACCAGTTAAAGAAGAAACAGTTGAAGAACATAAAATGCACACAGAGCATTTTTATATTAAAGCACAAGACTGTGATAAAATCAATCAAGCAAAAAATAAAGGAAAAAGAATAATTGCAGTAGGAACAACATCATGCAGAGTATTAGAAACTATAGCAGATGAAAATGGATATGTAAAACCAACAGAAGCAGATACAGGAATATACATTTATCCAGGTTATAAATTTAAATGTATAGATGCATTAATTACAAATTTCCATTTACCACAATCTACATTATTAATGTTGGTATCAGCTTTTGCAGGAAAAGATTTTGTAATGGAAGCATATAAAAAAGCAGTAGAAGAGCAATATCGATTTTTTAGTTTTGGAGATGCAATGTTTATTAATTAGGAGGGAAAATGAAACAACCACCAGTAACGTATGAACTAATACACGAATGTAAACAAACAGGAGCAAGAAGAGGTATAATACATACACCACATGGAGACATTCAGACACCAGTATTTATGCCAGTAGGAACTCAGGCAACAGTAAAATCAATGACACCAGAAGAATTGAAAGAAGAAGTAGGAGCACAAATTATATTATCAAATACATATCATTTATATCTAAGGCCAGGGCAACAAATAGTCAAAGAAGCAGGAGGACTCCATAAATTTATGAACTGGGATAGACCAATTCTAACAGACAGTGGAGGATTTCAAGTTTTTAGTCTAGGTGATTTACGAACAATAACAGAAGAAGGAGTAACTTTCAAATCACATTTAGATGGAAGTACACATATTTTTACACCAGAAAGTGTAATGAAAATAGAAGAAGATTTAGGAGCAGATATTATAATGGCTTTTGATGAATGTGTACAATATCCAGCAACATATGAATATACTAAAAATTCTATGGAAAGAACTATGAGATGGGCAAAAAGATGCAAGGAAGCACATACAACAGAAAATCAGGCCCTCTTTGGAATTATACAAGGTGGATTTTATGAAGATTTAAGAAAACAATCAGTAGAAGAATTAACTCAATTGGACTTGCCAGGATATGCAATTGGAGGAATTAGTGTAGGAGAACCAAAAGAAGAATTTTTAAAAATGCTATATTATACTACACCACTTATGCCAAAAGACAAACCAAGATATTTAATGGGGGTAGGTACACCAGATTATTTAATAGAATCAGCAATAGCAGGAATAGATATGTGTGATTGTGTATTACCAACTAGAATTGCCAGAAATGGAACAGCACTAACATGGAATGGGAAAATAGTAGTAAGAAATGCAACATATGAAAGAGACTGGAATCCAATAGATGAAAACTGTGATTGTTATGCTTGTAAAAATTATACAAGAGCATATATTAGACATTTAATTAAAACAAATGAAATCTTAGGGGTAAGATTATTATCAATTCATAATTTAAAATTCTTGACGAATTTGATGGAAAGAGTTAGAATAGAAATAGAGGCGGATAATTTATTAAATTTCAAAAATGAATTTTATAGAAGATATGGCTATATGGATTAAAGTAAGAAAGGAAAGGGATTACAAATGAATATTATTGAAGAAAATTTTACAACTAAAAAAACAAAAGATAAGAAAATATTACCAAAAATAATATTAGCCATTATTATTTTAGTTATAATAGCAATAATTGCTATTATTGCAACAATAGCATATATTGAAAATTCAACATTAAAAGTATATGTTGATGGTCAAATACAAACAAAATTAAAAGATATGTTTGTATTTGAAGAAGAAACTACATATGTACCAATTCGTGATATTGCTTCTTATCTAGGATATCAAAGCTATAACGGAGATTATGCGGAAAAATCAGAAGAAAAAAATAAATGTTATATACAAAATGAAAATGAAATTGCAAATTTTGTATTAAATTCTGATAAAATATATAAGCTAGAGACTACAGAATCAAAAGCGGATTATAAATATTTTTATAGTAAGCAACCAGTAAAAGCTATAAATGGAAAATTATATGTATCAACAGATGGAATGGAAAAAGCTTTTAATGTAAGTTATATATATAATGAAGATAAAAATAGAATTGACATTTATACAATGCCATATTTAATTAATAGTTACCAAAGTTTTGTATTAGGTGAAAATTATTCTAAAATTAATCAAGAATTTAATAATAATAAAGCAATTTTTGATAGTCGATTAGTAGTAGAAAAAGGAGATAGTGACAAGGAATTAGGGGTAATAGATTTAGATGGAAATGTTATTATAGAGCCAAAATATGAAGACATTCAATATATTCCAGAAACAGGTGACTATTTTGTAACAAGTGACGGAAAAGTTGGAGTTATTTCAAAAAATGGAGAGAGAAAAGTACAAATATTATATGACAGCTTAAAACTAATGGATATGGATGCAGGACTATATGTAGCAGAAAGAGAGAAAAAATATGGAATTATAGATGTAAAAGGAAATGTAAAGGTATATGTTGAAAATGATGAAATAGGTATAGATATTGAAAAGTTTGAGAAAAATGATATTCGTAGCAAATATTTATTAATAGATAACTTAATACCAGTAAGAAAAGACAAACTTTGGGGATTGGTAAATAAAAATGGTAAACAGATAGTAGACTTTAAATATGATAGTTTTGGATATGTAGCAAACAATAATAAAGATGCTTTGAATTTATTACTTATTCCAAACTATAATGTAATAGTAACATGTAAAGATAAAAAATATGGATTAATAAATAGTGCAGGGGAAGAAATATTCCCAACAAGAGCAGATGATATTTATTTATCAATAGAATCAGGAAAGCGTTATTATTACTTGAATTATAATAATAAGAAAAATGATGTAGAAGATTGGTTAGATTCAATAGGAGTAAAAGCAACAGTTGATAATTCGCAAACAACATCAACTAATAAGTCAACAAATGAAACAAAAAACGAAACAAAAAAGCAAAAAAATGAAGACAATGAAGAAGAATAGTTATGCATAAAATGAAAACTGTAGCATAAATATATATAATAAGATGATTACTAAGGAGAATATATATGTTTAATGTTGCAGTTTTTAGATTAAAAGATATATTGAAATATCTTGTAGTTATGTTCATATCCATTTTTATGGTTATTGAAACTACAAGATTTTTTCGTACCCAAAAGCAAATTCATTTAAATATAGGAATGGAAACACAAATTCCGTTAATAGGGAAAATAGAAAAGAACCAAACAAAAGAACAGACAAATCAAAGCAATCCAATTGCTACTTTTTTAGGAACACAAATTAGTGCTATAAAAACTACTCCTAAGAAGCAGGAAGAAGTAGTACCAATAGAAGAAGTTACTGACAATGAAAAAGAAGATAGTGAAGAGGGGGTAAAGACAGGACAAAAAACAGAAATTGTAACGCAAAATCCAATAGCTGAAAGTTATAATGTACAATATAAAAATGTTAAAATAAAAAATACAACCAATATAACATTAACAGAGCAAATTTTAACACCAGATATTACAATAGAAAACAAAAATATAATCATATATCACACACATAGTTGTGAAAGTTATACCTCAAGTGAGCAATATCCATATACTCCAACAGGAACCTTTAGAACAACAGACTTAAAGTATACAGTAACAGGAGTAGGAACAGAATTAGAAAGCCAATTGAAAAAATATAATATTCCGGTAGTACATGACACAAGTTATCATGATTATCCAGCATATAATGGCTCTTATACAAGATCATTAGCAACAGTAGAAAATATATTGAAGACAAATCCAGCAGACATAATAATAGACTTACATAGAGATGCTATAGGCAGTAGAAGTGATTATGCGCCAACTGTTAAAATAGGGGATGATTATGCAGCACAGATTATGTTTGTTATGGGAACAAATGAAGGAGGTTTGCAACATCCTAATTGGCAACAAAATTTAAAATTTGCTATTAAGCTTCAGGAAAAAGCAGAAGAATTATATCCGGGTCTATTTAAGCCAATTATGGTAACACCAAATAGATATAACCAACATGCAGGGAAATATGCAAGTATTATGGAGGTAGGCGCAACAGGAAATACATTGGAACAATGTCTGACAAGTATGAAATATCTAGCCAAAATAATAAATGAAATTTAATGCGCGTCAATTGACTCCTCTTGAAATATTAGAGAAAATATAGTACAATAGGACCAGAAAAAGAAAAGAAGGAGTTAATATGTTAGAAAAAGTAAATTCACCACAAGATTTAAAACAATTAAATCAACAAGAAAAGCAGAAATTAGCAGAAGAAATTAGAAAATACATATTAGAAATTGTATCAGAAAATGGAGGACATTTAGCTTCAAATTTAGGTGTTGTAGAACTAACACTTGCTTTACATACAGTTTTTGATGTAACAAAAGATAAAATTGTATGGGATGTAGGTCATCAAACATATGTACATAAAATTTTAACAGGAAGAAAAGAAGAACTAAAGACTTTAAGAAAATTAAATGGTATAGCAGGATTTCCAAAAACAAGGGAATCTGAAACAGATTGTTTTGATACAGGTCATAGTAGCACTTCAATATCAGCAGCACTTGGAATGGCAAGAGCTAGAAATTTAAAGGGAGAGGATTATTCGGTAATAAGTGTAATAGGTGATGGCGCATTAACAGGAGGAATGGCATTAGAAGCTCTAAATGATGCAGGGTATAGCAAATGTAAAATGACAGTTATCTTAAATGATAATGAAATGAGTATATCACCAAATATAGGTGGATTAAATAAATTTTTAAGCAAATTAAGAACAAAAAAATTATATACTAAATCAAATATATCAGCAAAAAAAATCATCTGGAAAATACCAGTAATTGGCAAACCAACTGTTAAAATTATACAAAGAGTAAAAAGAAGTATTAAGCAATTAATTATACCAAAAATGTTCTTTGAAGATATTGGTTTTACATATTTGGGACCTGTAGATGGTCATAATATAACAGAATTGGAAAATATTTTAAGATTGAGCAAACAAGTAGATACACCAGTATTAATTCATGTATTAACTAAAAAAGGAAAAGGATATAAAATAGCAGAAGAAAATCCAGATAGTTTTCATGCAACAGGCCCATTTGATATAGAAACAGGGAACCCCAAAAAACCAAAAAGTCAAGATTATTCAAAAACGTTTGGAAATAAATTAATAGAATTAGCAGAAAAAAATAAAAATATTGTAGCAATAACAGCATCAATGAAAGATGGAACTGGACTTGCACAATTTCAAAAAAAGTTTCCAGAACGATTTTTTGATATAGGAATTGCTGAGCAACATGCGGTTACATTAGCAGCAGGAATGGCAAAAGAAGGCCTGATACCAGTAGTACCAATATACTCATCATTTTATCAAAGAGCTTATGATCAGGTAATTCATGATGTAGCTATACAAGAATTACCAGTTATTATGTGTGTAGATAGAGCAGGATTGGTAGGCGCAGATGGAGAAACGCATCAAGGACTATTAGATTTAGCATTTTTTAGATTAGTTCCACATCTAAATATTATGGCACCAAAAGATTTTAAGGAATTAGAAGATATGTTAGAATTTGCAGTAGAATTAAAAAAGCCAGTAGTTATTAGATACCCAAGAGGAGGAGAAGACAAGGAAATTAAATTTGAAAAACATGAAAAAATTGAGTTGGGAAAAGCAGAAATTGTAAAAGAATTTGAAAATGAAGGACAAGATAGCGACCATAAAAAAGAAAAGATTACAATTATTGCAATAGGAAAAATGGTTGCAAAAGGGATGAAACTAGCAAAAAAAATGGAAACAGAAGATACAGATACACAGGTTATAAATGTTCGTTTTTTAAAACCAATAGATAGGGAGACTATAATAACAGCCATAAAAGATTCAAGAAAAATTATTACAATTGAGGATGGTACAATAATAAATGGATTAGCTACAGCTATTAAAGAAATTATGGCAGAGGAAAATATGATGGATAAAGAAATAGAGACACATGCATATCCAGATAAATTTATAGAACATGGTAGTGTAGAGGAATTAGAGGACATGTATTTATAAACTTAAATCTAAAAGAATAGCATCAATTCCATTATAATAACCTTTGCGTATGCCAACTTTTTTAAAACCCAAAAATTCATATAAATGAATAGCAGGCAAGTTGTCTTTAGCCACTTCTAAATGAAGAGTGGCTATTTTTTGTTTTTTTAATTCTAAAATAATATGTTTTAATAAAGCCGTTCCAATTCCTTTAGTTCTAGCAGATTTGTGAACAACTATATTCATAAGTTCAGCTTCATCAAAAATCGTTTTGAAACCAGCAAACCCAACAATTTTATTGTTTAGTCGTGCCACATAAAATGTAGAATTATCACAAAGTAATTCACTTTTAAAAACTTCATATGACCAAAAGTCATCAAAATTCTCAACTAAATAGTTAGAAATTTCATTTAAATCTTTTAAATTCATATTAGAAATATTAAGTTCCATTAAAAATTCATCTCCTATACTTTTGAGTTTGTTGTCTATATTGAAATTATATATTAGGGGGCATTTTGTTGTCAAAGTTCATTTTTCATTTATTACAGGATGCTTTAAATATTATAATACAAAATAGAAAAACATTCAAATAATGTAAAAATTTGGCATTCTGTTTACATAACTTTACACAAAATATCAATTTTGCGCAAAGTTCAGATACTACATGGGCAAAATCACATAGTAAAACGGTTAATGTAACAGATAC
>CANQTV010000015.1 GCA_947626875.1 uncultured Clostridia bacterium
CTTCTTGCTTTTACTTCAAGAACTGGCATAACATTTTCTAAAGCTGCTTCAAAAACTTCTAAAGGATTTTTTCCTTCTTTTTCTTTAATGATATCAAATGCATCATATACTATTTTTTGAGCAATTGCTTTTTTACCATCTAACATAATATTGTTTACTAATTTTGTAACAACTTTGCTATTATAGATTGGATCTGGTAGTACATCTCTTTTTGCTATAAAACCTTTTCTTGGCACTATTCTTCACTCCTTTTTTATAGGTATAAAAATACCCAAGTTACTCTGGAAAGTTATACTTTCCCGTATAGTGCTTTATAATCTATTCCAAATTTAAGTACCTTAAGTTAGGAAAAGTTACAAGCACTAAATTTTACAACCTATTTTTTAGGTTTTTTCGCTCCATATTTAGAGCGTGCTTGCATTCTGTCTTTTACTCCTGCTGTATCAAGTGTTCCTCTAATGATGTGATATCTAACACCTGGAAGGTCTTTTACCCTACCACCTCTAATTAAAACAACACTATGCTCTTGTAAGTTATGTCCTATACCTGGGATATAAGATGTAACTTCAAAGCCATTTGAAAGTCTAACTCTGGCTACTTTTCTTAAAGCTGAGTTTGGCTTTTTAGGTGTAACTGTTTTTACAACTGTACATACACCTCTTTTTTGTGGTGCTCTGTTGTTTGTTACTCTTTTATTTTTTGAGTTATATCCATGTTGTAATGCTGGTGCAGTTGATTTTGTAACACCTGTTTTTCTTCCTTTTCTAACTAATTGATTAATTGTTGGCACTTAAATTTCACCTCCTATTTAAAATTTCTAAATCATTACGGAACTGCATATCTCACGCAGTTTATAATAACGTTTAACATTCTATCATGTTTAGCCTGAAAAGTCAATAAAAACTTGGAAATTTTTCCAAGTTTTTTACGGTTTGTTAAAATTCAATCTCTGATCCTTTTTCTTCTTCTTTTTCTTCAGGTTCAACAACATCATTATCCTGGTTTTGTACATATTTAATAGAAATTTTTTCTACTTCTTCTTTTACTTTGTCCGGTACTTCTATTCCATCTTTCCATGTTGCTCTATATTTATTATCATGTGTTTGTTCTCCTTCAGGTTCAACAGCAGTTTCCTTAAGTTTACCCAAGTAATTATATTCCTTCTTATTTGGAGAAAGTAAATTAATTTTTCTAGAAATAAAATCTTTTATTTCTTCCCATCTTCCTACTGGTCCCTTTACAGTTAATTTATCTATATTCTTCGCTGATTTCATTATTTTTCTCATTTGCCTTTTATATGCTATGCCAGGTCTTCCTGTGATCTTCTCGTAACTATTTAATGATTCTTCATGAATCTCTTTCACTTCACTTGCTGTTGTCACATTATCATACACCATTTCAGGGAAATTCCACAAAGCTATATCTTTCATACCATCAATATAGTTATCTATATATGTATTTTTATATTTTTTAATCTCATTTTCTGAAAAAATTCTATCATACTCTCTTTTTTTATCAAATGCCAAATCTATTGCAGCCATTAAATTGTAATCTATAGTTTTTTTCCTTCCATAATTTCCATAAGCTATTTGTAAAGATTTCATAGTTTCTCTATCAAATTTAGAAACTCTATTAATTCCTATCGCAGTTCCGTCAGCAAATTTAATATGATAAAATCCATTTTTAGCAAAACATGTTATTCTTTCTATTTTAAATTCGTCTGGTATTTCTTCTTCCTGTTCTTCTTCTACTTCTTCCCATTGACTTGATTGTGGCACACCCCAACTATATGGTGTTCCAGCTTCTTGTTGTTGTTCTTCTGCTGCTACTTCTACTTCTTCCTGTTCTTCTTGTTGTTGTACTTTCTCTCCTTGTTTTGGCTCTATACCAAATAATGTAAAACCTAATTTTTTCGCTTCTTCTAATAAATTATTATATTCTTGAATTGCTTCATTTTTAGCATCACCCTTTAATGTTTCTATGTTTTTACCTAGGTCAAAGAGCATATGGTCCCATAATAAACCATTCATTACGTTAACTATTCCAGAATCTTTATAAACTGCAATAAAACCTCCAAATTCATGGACTCCCATCTCTAAAGAAAAAGGAGTGTTACGAGAAATACCATCTAGTATCAAATCTTTTCTCCTACTAAATTCCTCATATACACTTTTTTTTACAATATTAGGGCCATTTATTCCTTTTGATTCAAAAAAGTCATTTATCTCCTTTTCATAGTTCTTAAGCACTTCATTAACATTTTCCTCTGTATAATTATATTCCTTAATCAATCTATTAATTTTTTCATCTATGCCTTGATTTTTTGATTGATCTTCTTCGTTCGAATCAGATGGTACTTCAATTTCAGATTGTGAACTCGCTGGTTGCTCTTGACTTGATTGTTCTTCTACAACAGGCTCTTCTTGTTCTTTTTCTTTTTCTTTTCCAAGTTGCTCTAATATTATATGCATACCATCCTTATTAAAATTAGTATCTATAAATTTATCCCATTTGTCTGCTTCCATAAATTTATCTTTAAATGTCTGTCCTTCTAAAATATTAAGCATTTCTATACTTTGTGACATTTGATTTTCAATCTCAGATAATCTTCTCTTATTAATTAAATATTTTTCTTTTGCCTGTCTTACCTCTTTCTTTTCAGAATCTGAAAGCGAATCAAATTTTTCCCTAGGAAAATCATTCAACTTTATTTCCTTTTCTATTCTTGCTTTTTCTTCTTTTAATTCTTCATCCATTTGCTTTCTATCTTCAATTAATTTTTTCCTATCAGATATTTTCTGCTTGATTTCTTGCTTCTTCTCATCAATCATTTTGTCTAATTTTTTATTTTTTCCCATTCGCTCATTATTAGCTGCAATAAATTCTTCATGCTTTTTTGCTATTTCTTCTGTTAACTCTTGATAAAATGAATTTTGTCTATCAGTCATACTTGCTTGTTCTTGCTTTAGATTCTCTTCTTCCATTCTAAGTTTTTCACTATTTTGAGTAATTTCTTCTATTTCATTTTGCAAATCCATTATGCTATTTATTTGATTTTCAATATCTTGTAAAATATCTTCCATACACTTTCATATATTAGCATTAAATACTAATATATTCCCCCTTTCTATTTTATATCTCTCCTTTTGTACATATTTTTACCATTCATTTATAATTATACCAAAAACTGACACAAAACGCAATAGTTTTATGTCAATTTTTTTAAACTTCGCTTTGCAAATGCCATATATCTTTCTTTTTTGTCCTTTATTTTTTTACCACCAAGTTCTGGCAAAATTCCAAAATTTGCATTCATTGGCTGAAATTTAGAATTTGGAGTAGATATATATTTTGCCAATGCACCAATTATGGTATTTTCAGAAAATACTATTTTTTTAAAATTCTCCCCCTGCTCTAATTGAGAAATAGCATTTAAAGCTGCTACTATTCCAGAAGATATTGATTCAACATATCCCTCTACTCCTGTAATCTGTCCAGCAAAATATATATTAGCATTATTTTTAAGATGATATGTTTCGTCTAATACAGTTGGTGCATTTAAGTATGTATTTCTATGCATTACTCCATATTTAACAAATTCCGCTTGTTCTAAACCTGGTATCATTGAAAATACTTTCTTTTGCTCCCCAAATTTTAAGTTTGTTTGAAATCCTACTAAATTATACAAACTTGCTTGCTTATCATCTTGTCTTAATTGAACAACTGCATAAGGTCTTTTTGCAGTCCTTGGGTCATCAAATCCTACTGGTTTTAATGGTCCAAAACGCAATGTATCTATTCCTCTTTTTGCCATAATTTCAATTGGCATACATCCTTCAAAAATCTCTCGTTTTTCAAATTCATGCAAAGTCACAATTTCTGCATTTACTAGTGCTTCATAAAAAGCTTCATATTCTTCTTTCGTAAATGGTAAGTTTATATAACTGTTTTCCACAGTTTCTGCACTATTGTGTATACTTATTCTACTTCTCCATTGTTCTTCTGTTTCATCTCTTTTCTTTTCCTGAACATAACGATCCCCATAAAAAGCTATGTCAAAATTAATACTATCCTTTGATACAATTGGTGCAGCTGCATCATAGAAATATAATTTGTCTTGGCCTGTTATTTCCTGAATTTCTTTTGCAAGTGGCTCAGATGTGAGTGGTCCTGTGCAAACAATTGTTATTGCATCTTTAGCTAATTCCTTTAATGAAATCTCTTTTCCTATTTCGCAAGAAATTCTTTCAATTAATGGTTGTTTTTCTATTTCTTCTGTTATTCTTTTTGCAAATAAGTCTCTATCTACTGCTAAAGCTTGTCCAGCCGGCACTTGTGTTTCATCTGCAATACGAATTAACAAAGAATCTAGTCTTCTAAGTTCTTCTTTTAATAAACCACATGCATTTGTTAGAAGGTTTGATTTAAATGAATTACTGCATACAATTTCCGCTAAATTGGGATTATGATGTGCTGGTGAAAATTGAAGTGGTTTCATTTCATATAATTTTACTGGTATTCCTTTTTTTGCAATTTGATAAGCCGCTTCTGTACCAGCCAATCCTCCACCTACTATATTTATGTATTTTTCCATATTGTTATAACTCCTCTCCTTTTCGGGAATTGGGGACTCTCCCTAGCCGGGAATCGGGGACGCCCTTTTTTTCCCTATCTAATTCTTCCCTATTTGGGTAGGAAAAAATAATTTTTTAATAATATATAAATAGGGAAGAATTAGATAGGGAAAAAAAGGGCGTCCCCGATTCCCGGCTAGGGAGAGTCCCCAATTCCCTCTAACTAAATAACTGCATTATATCATCCTTTGATAATTTATTTATAAAAGTTGTTTTCGTACTAAGCATATTGTCAATCAGTTCTGACTTTCTCATTTGTAAATCATATATTTTTTCTTCAATTGAGTTTTTCGTAATAAGTTTATATACTTGCACATTATTTTTTTGCCCTATACGATAAGCTCTATCTGTAGCCTGGTTTTCTGCTGACAAATTCCACCATGGATCATAATGTATTACCATATCTGCACCTGTTAAATTTAATCCTGTTCCTCCTGCTTTTAGTGATATTAAAAATACTTTAATATCTGCATTTTGATTAAATTCATCTACCATTTTTATTCTTTCATCTACTTTCGTAGCTCCTGTTAATTTGAAATATGGAATGTGACTTTTATTTAATGATTGTTCCAATAATTCAAACATAGAAGTGTATGTAGAAAATATTAGTATTTTATGTCCTGCAGATATAGCATCTTCCACAATTTCTACACATTGTGTTAACTTACTACTTGTTCCTACATAATTATCTAAAAATAGTTTTGGATGGCAACAAATTTGGCGTAATCTAGTTAATAATGATAAAATTTTAATTTGACTTTTTTCAAATCCATTTATATTAATTTCATTTGCTACTTCTTCTTTGGCTTGAGCTAAATATGTCAAATATACATTTTGTTGTTCTTCTTCCATTTCATTATTTAATATAGTAATTGTTTTTTCTGGTAATTCTGTTAGAACTTCTTTCTTAGTTCTTCTTAAGATAAATGGTTCAATTAGCATTTTTAATTTTTTCATTGCAATATCATCATTATCTCTTACTATTGGTGTTTCATAAGTTGCTTTAAAATTTTTGTAGCTAAATAAATATCCTGGCATAATAAAATCAAAAATTGACCATAATTCTGATAAAGAATTTTCGATTGGTGTTCCTGTTAGAGCAAATCTTGATTGTGCTTTTATTTGTTTGATTGCTTTTGCATTTTGTGTATTGCTATTTTTTAGGTATTGGGCTTCATCTGCAATAGCATACCTGAAATCATAATTACATTGTTTATATATTTCAATATCTCTTTTTAGCAAATCATAAGATGTAATAACTAAATCATATTCTGGAATTCTTTCAATTTGACTTTTTCTTTCAGAAGCTGTCCCTCTAATTACTTGTACTTTTAAATCTGGTGTGAATTTGTGTGCTTCGTTTAACCAATTTAATGTTAATGAGCTTGGTGATATAACAAAACTCGTTTTTCTGTTCTCTTTTTGTTTTTTACTTTGCTCCACATATTCCAAAATAACTGCTAATATTTGCAAGGTTTTTCCCAAACCCATATCATCTGCTAATATACCACCAAATTGATACTTATCTAAGATTTTTAACCAATTAAATCCTGTTTTCTGGTAATAACGTAACTGTGCCTGTAAATTTTCTGGTAAATTAAATTCGTCTTCTATCATGTCTTGATTAAATTGATTAACAATATTTTTGTATTCTTGGTTTTTTGTAACTTGCGTGCCTTTAAGTCCTTTTAATAATTGGTTTAGGTATAAGCTTCGATTAACAGGAAGTTTTACTTCTCCCTGTTGCAAATCTTTGTATTTGATATCCATCCCCGTAATTAGTTGATCTATAAATTTCATTTCTGGATTGTCTTGTAATTCCAAAAATTTTCCATCTTTTAGTCTGTGATATTTCTTTTTTAATTTATATTTTTCCATGATGTTTTGTAATTCTTTTACATCAAAATCAATTTTACTAAAGTCAATTGTTAATAAATCATTTTCAACTTTAACTCCTAAACTACCTATTTTAGGTTTTGTTATTTGTTTTGTTTTGAAGTTATCTGTTACCATCACTTCAAATTTTTGCATATATTCTGTAATATCCTGTGTTAAAAAATCATAAATTTTATCATCATCTGGTAAAATAAATCTAATATTTTTTACATCAAACATAAATCCTGTTTGTCTAAAAATATTAAGCGCTTTCGCTTCTTCTACCATATTTCTTGGAATATCTATTTTTTGCTTTTCGTCTAATGGATTAAATTCAAAATCATCATAACAAAATTTGACATCTGCTACTAAATAATTATTTTCGTCAAAGTCCATAAAAACTTTAACATTCAAGTCTTTTGGTTTTAATGCTTCTATTTCTTCTTCATTTATATTTCCCATTCTTATAGCATTTTTTACTTTTGGTATAACAACTGAAAATAATTGCACTAAATCTTTTTTAGATAGGTATAATTCTGTTATGTAATTTTGCCTAAAACTTTGCCATAATTTAAAATTGGTATTTTCATACTCTTTGGTCATCCTATAAATATAATCATCTTGCAAAATATATTGATGTTTTTTCCCTCGAAGCATACTCATACTAAAAATATCTTGGTTTGGTGTTATTATATATTCATTTTCATCTATTTGATTTAAAGTAAATTCTAAGTTCGGATTACTATCAACAAAAGTAACATTTATTTCAATGGAATCTTTTTTCATCTTTACTGTTTTGCCTTTTAATATATCAAATAGGTTATCTAAACCTGTATTACTTAACATGATATATGTTTCATTTAATATTTTGCCATAATAACGATATTGACTATTTGAATTGGAATTTACATATTTGATAATTTCTGCATATTTCAAAATAAAATCTAATAGTGGTAAACTTTCTTCTTTAAAAATTTCTCTTGTGTGTATAAATTGGAGTTTATCACCATAACGATAAAAACTATTATTTAACATTCTATCATAAAATTCTGATAAGTCTTTTATTTTATACATTCTTTTATTTCCAATTTTAAATTCTACTTTTATTTCATTTGAAAATCTATCATAAATAAGATATGGTTCTATTGATATACTTCCTTTATTTTTTACAATAATTTCTTGTTCTTGATGGATTTCTCCTAACTCTTCATTATAAAAGTTTGTTACAATTTGCCTAAAGTTTTTATACCTGCTATCCATATTATTTTTTCCTTTCAGTCTATATGTTTCTGGCTAAGAATTATATCATAGAATATTTTATTTTGCAAGTGTGGAAAAGTTAAAAAAGTGTGTGCTCTGTATTGCTTGAATACATTGAAAAAAGTGGCATTATGTGGTATAATATAAGTGTAACAATCAACTTATTATAAAATCCTGGCTTGAACATTTATAGTAAAAAGGTCAGGTAGAAAAGGAGAAACAAAATGAAAATTTCACGGTTATTAGAAAAAAGAGAAGAAAAAATCAAGAGATACTGCCACGCAGTAGTACATTCCGCAATTGCGACATTGCGGAAAAGAGGCTTGACAGAAAAACAAGCACAAGACGTTTACGAACGCTTTGCGTTCATAGGAACGGTCGTCCTCTGGGACAACCAAAAAAATAAAAAAGAAAAAGCATTTCTTTCTCGATTGCCTCGAGAAAAAATGCTCGAAACTCTAAAAAATATGCTCTCTGAACATCTCCGGAGATTCTACTCTGGGTGTAGCGTATCCTACATAATCTTCAGAGAAAACAATGAAAAACTTATCGCATCTTTCGAGATGCGCAGATACTAGTAATTCCTCCTCTCATACTGGCAATGCCGGTGTGAGGGGTTTTTATTTAATATAAAAAACATCCTAGCATAAAAAACTAGAATGTTTTAATTTATCACTTTTTTTTATCATCCTTATAATATTTTGCAATTAACTCATCAAGCTCAACACTTAATTTATATATAACTGAATAGTCCTCTCCATCCTCGATACTTTTGTTCAATTTATCTCTCAATTTACAAATTTCATCATTTAACATATACATCTCTCCTTTTTTTACCATTTCTCTTTTGTACACTTATAAATTACCATATTTTTCCTTTTTAGTCAAGCAATTTTCTTCTTTTTTCACAACTTTCGTGTGACGTTTGTCGACATTTTTCGACATCAAAATATAAAATAAAACGGCATAAATCATAAAACAAGATTTACGCCATAAATTCTACATAGAAACAACTGACAAAACCATCATATTTTCGTTAAAAACTTCTTTCAAAACTTGCTGAGCATATTCGGTATTTACTGTCATAATTTGTTCTATATAATCAAAACTATTTATTCCCTTGAAATAATCTGCTAAAAACATTCTAGCAATATCTGTGACATCATTATATTCTTTTATATAATCTCCATATAATGTTTTACGAATTCTATTAAACTGTGCCTCATCTATTCCATTTTCTTTCATTTTTTTCAATTGCTCTCTAAATGCTTTATACACTTCTTCTGGTTGATTTGACTGCCCTGAAATCAATATATGTGCATATCCTCTTGAAAATTCATATTCCATGTTTGGTGATCCGGAAATAATTCCTTTATCATATAGTTGTTTGTATAAATCTGAACTTTCACCAAAAAGAAGGTGCAATAAAATTTCTATCGCAATATGTTTTTTTACTAGTTCCTCTTTTCCATTGCCTTCACATGTATCTAATGGTTTGTCCTTGATTCCTATTGTATATAGTGGTCTACTAACTTCCATATTTTGCGTTATTTTTTCTTTTACAATTCCCTCTGGTTCTTCTGGATAAATTCTTTTTATTTCACCATTTGCTTTAATGTCAATTAAACGTTTCTTTATTTCTTGTAAAATATTATCTGGCTCAAAGTCTCCACAAATTACCATTGCCATATTGGAAGGATTATAAAAAGTATTATAACATTTATATAATATATCTTTGTCTATTTTACTAATTGTTTCTATTGTTCCTACAATATCTAGTCGAACTGGAAATTTATGATACATTGCTTGTAAAGCATTTAGATATACTTTCCAATCTGGATAGTCATCATACATCATAATTTCTTGACCAATAATTCCTTTTTCTTTTTCTACATTTTCATCAGTGAAATATGGATGTTGTACATAGTCCATAAATTCATCTAATGCTTCATAAAAATGTTCTGTACACTCATATAAATATGCTGTATGGTCATTTGTTGTGTATGCATTTGCATTAACTCCTATCTCAGTTAATACGTCTAAACTATTCCTTCCATTTTCTTGTTCAAACATTTTATGTTCTAGAAAATGTGCTACCCCGTCTGGAACTGTTGTGACTTCTGTTTCTCCTGGGACAATAAATGAGCTTTCGTTTGAGCCATAATTTGTTCCCCAAATAATATATTTTTTCTTCATTCCTTTTTTTGGAATTATCATTACTGTTAAACCGTTTTCTAATTTTTCAGTATATAGTTTTTCTTTTACTTTTAAATTTTCAATTACTTGCATAATTTTCCTCCTTCCTATTTAGAAAATTGTTACTAATTTTTTAGAAAATAAATTGTATCTATTTCTACTTTTTGTGCAATTTTTAAAACTGCTTCTTTTGTTACTTTTTCTATTCTTTTAATATATTGCTCAATATCTAATTTGTTTTCACAAAATTCTTGTCCAAAAAAGTACATAATTTCTGTATCTTGTTCATCATCAATTGTTTGAATTGCATCTATCATCACTTTTTTTGCTATTTCCACATCATTTTCTGTAAATTCGCCTTGTTTCATTTGGTCTAATTGTTGTTTTACTATTTGTAGTGCTTTTTCATAATTTTCAATTTCAATACCACAATTTATAAAAATATTGTTTTTTGCTTTTAGATAACTTGAACTTGCAACATAAGCTAAACTTGCTTTTTCTCTTACATTTTGAAATAGTTTTGAGTTTGCACTTCCTCCTAAAATCCCATTGTAAATTAAAGCATCATATTGCATGTCTTCATCTTCTAATGATATATTAAGTCCTAAAATTAGTTTTCCCTGCGTAACATCCATAGATTCTTGTACAATTTGTTCATGGTTTTGTGGTATTACTTCCAAAGAAGTTTTTATATATTTTGGTTCTCTTGATTCTAATTGTTGTATCTCATTAGATTGACAAACAATGTCATAAATATTATCTTCAATAATTCCTGATACAAAAATATCAATTTTACAAGTTTTTAATAGTTCTTGATAATATTGATATAATTCATTTTTGTCAATGTTTTCTAAATCTTCTACATAACCATATTTGTATAATGAAAATTGATGCCCTTTGTACATTTCTTCTGTGCATCTATCTATAGCATATCTTGCTTTGTTATCAATTTTGCCTTCAATTAATTGTTTGATATTATTTTTTTCTTGTGCCACATATTCTTCATGAAAACCGTTTTCTTCAACAAGTGGATTAAATACAATTTCTAATAATTTTCCCATTGTCTGTTGTAATAAGTCATTTTCGCCCTCTGGTAAAAAATTATTGTTGATGCTTTCCATGTAAAATTTCAAAACTTGGTTGTCTCCTCTTTTGTCAATTCCACAATTAAATGATGCTCCATACATTTCTTCTAATTCTATGCTTATTTTTTCTTGTGTTGGCATAGTTTTTGAGCCTCTTCTTAATATCGCTGGTATGATTGCATTTTTTGTTACATTTTCTCTATTAAGTTCTGTTGTTAAAAAGATTGATATTAAATTTGTTTTAAATTTGTTATTATTAATCAAATGCATATTGATTCCTTTTTTTATCTCTTTTACTTGGTAATTCATACTCTCTTCCTTTCTATAACAATTATTTTTATTGTATCCATTTTTTGGATTTTTATACTGGTAAATCACAAAAGGGAAGTACTGTTTTATTACATTACTCCCCCTTTTATTTCTTAAAATTTTCTTTTTCTTGCAGCCTCTGATTTTTTCTTCCTTTTTACACTTGGTTTTTCATAATGCTCTCTTTTACGAACTTCTTGCATAACTCCATTTCTTGCACATTGCCTTTTAAACCTTTTTAAGGCGTCTTCTATATTTCCATTATTTACTTTAATCTCTGACATTTATATTTTCCCTCCTTCCAGCCATACGAATCTGTATGCGGGATTACCCTATAACTTTATCCATTATACATTAAAGATAAAGGCTTGTCAATAGATAATTTGGCAATTTATTTATATATTTTTATTTTTTATATAGCTTTCTGTAAATTCAGTTGATAGAATATCCATGTAAATTGTGTCATAATATTTTCCATTAATATATCTACTTTCTCTTATTCTTCCTGCTTCTTTAAATCCACATTTTTTATAACATTTTAATGCCCTTTCATTAAAGCTCATTAAATTCAATTTGATACTATGTAAATTCATATAATTGAAACCATAGTCTAATATTAGTCTAATTGCTTCTGTTCCATATGCTTGGCTCCAGTACTCTTTATTTCCAATAAATATTCCTAAAGTTGCTATTCTATGCGTTTGATTTATTTTTTCTAATGATATTGTACCTATTATTTCATCTTTATCTAATGTTATTATAGCAAATTTTGCTTGTGAATTGCTATCACTTTGCAAATATTGTCTTTCTCCTTCTAATGTTACTAATGCATCACTTCTTCCTAAATAGTCTGTTATTTCAAAATCGTTTAGCCATTCTGTAAATTTTTCTACATCTTCTGGTGTTCTTGGTGATAGATATATTCTTTCTCCAACTAGTTTTTTAAAATATTTCATTTTTCATCATTCCTTTCTAAATCAAATTTTGGTATTTTACATTTATAAAAATTTTTATATATTCATCTGTAAAAGTTTTTAGTTCCTTTTTGTTTTCTTCTAGCAATTCCATCAATTTATTCGCTTCAGCATATGCCATGTCATAATCCTTTTTAGAAATTTCTAATCTATCATAGGCTTCTTTTAATTCATCTTCATCTAGTAATTTAATTTCTCCACTTGGTGTAACAACTACATCAAGATATAAATCATCTTCATATGGTATTCCATGTTCTTTTCCTATTTCTCTTGCAATGTCAAAATACCATTCCACTATCTCACTTTTTTCATTATATATTGCTGATAGTTTTATTTTTGAATTATAATCATAAAATTCTAGCCATTTATATCCATTATCTAATATACATTTTCCATTTGATATCATCATTTTATTTTTTACTTCTATAAAGTCATAGAAATATACATCTCCTGTAAATTTTTTATCATTGACTGTCAACATATTTTGATTTGACTTTTGTACTCTATTATTTACAGATTTATCTGCATATCGCTTTTTTAAGCTTATCCAATATCTCTGGTCAATCTTTCCATTCTCTTCTACAATTTCATTTTCTAGAATTCCTCCATTATTCTGAATACTTTTCATTGAGCCTATATTATCTTTATAGCATCCCATCATTACTCTTTGTATTCCTATTTTTTTACATTCATTTAATGCTAATTGTATCATTTCTGTGGCATATCCTTTTCTTCTTTCAGTTGGTCTTACTCCATCACCTATATGTCCTATATTTTTTAATAATCGTTCATTTAAATAATGCCTAATTTGTATTGTTCCTATAACTTTATTATCTGATTTTCTGACTGCTAAAAATAATGTTGCTGGAACTTTTCCTTCTTCTTTTCTAGTTACATCATTTTTTACTTTTTCTAACCATTCATCTATACTATTTAATCTATCTAGTCCACCAGCACCTGATAATGTCATTTCATTATTATCTCTATGTTCTTGCAAATATTCCTTTAACTGCTCTTTATATTCTTGTGTTGGAAAAACTAGTTTTAAACGATACATTTCTAATTTCATGGGGGTAAATTTTATTCCATCTACTATTTGCTCTTTCCCTGTATCTTCAAAACCTATTTTATGGTAAAATGGAATAGCAAATGGTGATGCATTTACTGTGATTTTTTCTATATCTCGATTATTTATTTTACAATAAAATTTGGCTTCTTTTATTAGTTGTGTTCCTATTCCTTGTCTATGATATTTTTTGTCAACAAATAACATTGCTATATGGCAAGCATTTTTTATTGCTATCATTCCAATTATTTTTTGTTTATTTTTAGCAACAAATATTGTTATTACATTATCTAATTGATTTTTTATATTTTGATAATTTGCAAATTGATAAAAATTTTCTATTCCTTCTCTATTATAGCATGGTGCTTCAAATTCATTAAATACATCTTTTACTAATTTCAATGTTTCAGTTAATTCTTCTAATTGCATTCTTTCAATAATGTATTGCATGTTATTTCCCCCCTTAATTCAAAAAGCCTTGTAAAAGAATCATTTAAGACTCCTTTGCAAGACTTTATTTTCTCACTTTATTAGTGTAAGTAGCTTTTATTTTGCTACCCTTTACCGCTCAAACAGTTACGTTTTAGGTAAACTCTTAAATATTGTAATCCATTCTAACATATTTTTCTTAATTTGTCAAATTTTTAATTTGCAATTTCCTTATTTCACTTTCACTCAATCCAGTTGCTTTTTCTATATCTTGTATTTTCATTTTTAGTTTTAGCAAATTTTTTGCTATCTTTTCTTTTTGTATTTGCTCACCTTCATTTCGCCCTTCTGCTCTTCCCTCTGCTCTTCCTTCCGCTCTAAATCTTGCCTTTTCTTCTAACAACATATCTATAAAACTCATATTTCCTTCACCTTCTTCCCATTCTTCAAACGTTTCTTTTATTTTCTTGTTTTTTAATACCGTATTATACACATAATATGCGATCTCTTTCAATAACTGCACATTTTCTTTATCCTGTTCTGTATGTATAATATACTCAAAAATATTACCTAGTTCTTCTTGACTTTTTGCCTTTTCTAATCCAAATATTCTTAATACAAAAAGGTTTTCATGTAATAATTGATTTATATCTAACTGATTTATATCCAATAGATGATATTCACTTAATGCTAGTCGCTTGTATCCCTTCAATCTTGGTTGCATTTTTCTTATACTTCTTTGGGCATTCCATTTTGCTTTATTACTTGTATATATTACTAATGGAATAACCAATGGAACTACAATATTTTTTTTATTTTCCCTTTTTGGATTTTCTAATTTCATTATTTCTATTTGATATTCTGCTATTCTCTGTGCCATATTATAATCTATTCTTGATTGATGTTCTATCAAGAAAAATACATTTGCATTTTTTATTTTATAAACTATATCTGATTCTCTATTTTCAAATTGCGCATTTACAAATTTGCTTTGATATCTTTCTATATTTTCTTCTATAATTTTCTCTTCAGTTTTAATACATCTATTTAATAATCCTACTACTTGTGTTTTGTTGGACAATATTTTTCTATAAATCTTGTCATATGGTTGATTTGTTTTTCTGTTTACCATAAATAATATTTTTCTCCTCTCTATTATATATATTATTTTTTAATAAGTCAAGTTTTCTTTTGTAGTAAAGTTGATGTTGGTTTTATTTTTACACATAACTTTTTTCAATTTCTTTATTTGGGAAATTTTTCGAATTAAAAATCTAATTTTATATAAATTAAAGAACTAAAATAAATTATAAAATATAATAAAACAAAAAGCCGAATTTGTCAATACTTTGCGACATACTTTTCATCGCAAATTCTGACAAAATTCGACATTAAGAAATTTTTCGAATTAGCAAGAATTGAATAGGGAAAAAATAAATAGGGAAAAAAAGGACGTCCCCTTTTCCCTATTTGAAAAATCCTCCAATCCAGTTGAATATTGGATTTTCTACTGTTAATTCTCTCATCCATCCGTTTGTAAATGGAATACACCATAATATAATTCCTAAACAAATGATAACAATAATTGTTAGAAATATGGCTAGTAAGTCTTTTTTGGTCATTTCTTTATATTGCTGACGTTTTGGTCTATCATGATATAACACTTTTATAAAATCTACTATACTCCAAAGGTTATTAGTTTTATTATCTTTCATTTTTTCTTCAGTTTTTTCTTTTTTTGGTATATTATAAAAGTTGTTTTTTTCTGTGCCATAATCTTTTTCACCATATTTTTCTTTTAGCCTTTCTTCTTTTTCCTTTTTCAATTCGATATCATATTGCTCTTTTAAAAATGCATCAGAAAGTACATCATATGCTTCATTTATATCTTGTAATTTCTTTTCTGTTAATTCTTTTTTTCGTGCATCTTTTTGCAAATCTGGATGGTATTTTTTTACTAGTACTTTATATGCTTTTTCTATGATTTCTATAGATGCATTTTCATTTACTTGCAATATTTCATAATAATTCTTCATTATAACCTCTACTCAGAAAAAATTGCTTCAAATTCATCTGCTTCTATTTTTTCTTTTTCTAAAAGAATTCCTGCTACTGCATGTAGTTTTTCAATATGGTCTGTTAAAATTTGTTTTGCTTGTGCATATCCTTTATCAATAATTTTCTTTATTTCTTCATCAATTATTGCTGCTGTTTCTTCTGAATATTCTTTTGATTGTGCAAAATCTCTACCTAAAAATACTTCACTTTGACTAGAACCTAGCATTATTGCTCCTATTCTATCACTCATTCCGTATTTTGTTACCATACTTTTAGCAATTTGTGTTGCTCTTTCGATATCATTACTTGCTCCTGTAGAAATATCATTTAAGATTAGAGCTTCTGCTACTCTTCCTCCAAGTAGTGAAACAATGTTTTCTTCCATTTCTGTTTTGGACATAAAGTTTTTGTCTTCTGTTGGACGATACATTGTGTATCCTCCAGCCATACCTCTTGGTACAATTGATATTTGATGAACTGGATCTTGTGTCTCTAAATAATGACTAACAACTGCATGGCCTGCTTCATGATATGAAACGAGTCTATTCTCTTTTTCGCTTCTTACTTTTGTCTTTTTCTCTGGTCCCATAGTAACTTTTACCATGGCATCTTCAATTTCTTTCATTCCTATTTCTGTTAAATCTCTTCTGGCTGCTAGTAATGCCGCTTCATTTAAAACATTTTCTAAGTCTGCACCTGCAAAACCTGATGTGTTTTTTGCAATTACTTTTAAATCAACATCATCTGCTAATTTTTTCTTTCTACAATGTACTTCTAATATTTGTTCTCTTGCTTTTACATCTGGTGCACCAACAACGATTTGTCTATCAAATCTTCCTGCTCTTAATAATGCTTTGTCTAATACATCTGGCCTGTTTGTAGCTGCTAATACAATAACTCCTTCATTTTCTGAGAAGCCATCCATTTCAACTAGTAATTGATTTAATGTTTGTTCTCTTTCATCATGTCCTCCACCAAGCCCTGCTCCTCTTTGGCGTCCTACTGCATCGATTTCATCTATAAATATAATACATGGTGCATTTCTTTTTGCTTCTTCAAATAGGTCTCTTACTCTTGAAGCTCCTACACCGACAAACATCTCAACAAAGTCTGAACCACTGATAATGAAAAATGGTACTCCTGCTTCTCCTGCTACTGCTTTTGCTAGAAGTGTTTTTCCTGTACCTGGTTGACCTACTAATAATACACCTTTTGGAATTCTTGCTCCCATGTCTGTAAATTTCTTTGGATTTTTCAAGAATTCTACGATTTCTTGTAGTTCTTCTTTTTCTTCATCTACACCTGCAACATCTTCAAATGTAATCTTATTTCTGTCTGCTGGTGTCATCATTCTAGCTTTGCTTTTACCAAATGTTAATGTCTTTCCTGCTCCTTGAGTTCCACCATTTGCACTTCCCATCATAATAAACCAGAAAATAAAGAAAATTATTAATAGTCCAAATGGTGTTAATAAACTTAATATTGTAACAAATATGGATTCTGATTTTTGTTCTAATGTAAATGATCCTTCTTTAATGAATTCACTTGTATAGTTCATGAAATTTTCCATATCTGGAATGTTGACTTGCTTTATAATTCCTTCATCTTTTATTTTTACATTTGCTGTTTTTTCATCTGCTTCTATTTGGATTGATTCTATTTTGCTTTCATTTATTTTTGCAATCAAATCTGAATATTTCATCTTTTTGTTTGAGTTTTCCATTACAGATGATAAAACAATAATAAAAATGACTCCTATAATTAGCCACATAGCTAATGTCTTGATGTTATTCTTCACTATAATTCCTCCTCTTTGTCCCTTTTGCAAGGTTATACCATATAAAAATATGTTTTGCAAGTCTTTTTTATATGTCTTTTTTGTGACAAAATGTTGATATCTCAGGTATTTCTACGGATACTTATCTTTGGTCAATAAAATGAATTTGTCCACTTTTTACAAAAATTTTTATATTTTGATTTGGTGTTAAATATTTGTTACCTATATTATTCTCACATAATTTAATGATATCTTCTATATGTATTTTTGCAATTCCTTGACAATCTCCTAAAACCTTCGTTATAGTATATAGTAAAAGTCTTGATTTTATGACTGTTTCTTGATTATTAAACTTTTTTAAGTCTAAAATAATATGTGGCTTTTCTTGTATTCTAATTTGTTTATAAATCATTTCTACTTGTTTTGCTAAATATTTATCTTCTTCTGATACTAAATTTGAAAGCCTATCTAATGTGTCTATTATGTTTGGATTAAATTCCTTTTCTATATACGGAATCACAATATTTCTGATTTTATTCCTTGTATAAGCATTGTCAAAATTTGTTTTATCGATTCTTGGATGTAGGTTATTTTGTTCGCAGTAGCTAATAATCTCTGTTTTTTTACATTCAATTAATGGTCTAATATATTTTTCACTTTTTATAGGTTCTATTCCTTTTAGTCCAGATATTCCTGTTCCTCTTAGTAAATTCATGATAATTGTTTCTATTTTATCATTTAAATGATGTGCAATAGCAATTTTATTTGCTCCTGTTTTTTGGGCTATTTCATCAAAAAATTCATAGCGTACATTTCGCCCTGCTTCTTCTAGTCCTATTTTTCTATTATGTGCTATTTGCTTTACATCTATACTTTCTGAAAAAAATTTAATACCTAAATTTTGGCAAAATGTTTTTACAAATTGTTCTTCTTCTTTTGCTTCTTCTCGTAACATATGATTTACATGTGCTACTGAAAAACAAAAAGATATCCCGTTTTGTTGGAGCTCCTGCTCCAATTCATACAGGATATGTAACATTGCTAATGAATCTGGTCCGCCGGAACATGCCACCACCAGATTATCGCCATTTTCTATTAAATTGTATTTTAATATTGTTTGTTTTACCTTCTGCTTCGTACTAATTCCCTCTTTCTTGCTGATTGACTATTTTTTCAGCCATCAAATCTTCTTTCAAGATTAACAAATTTAGTATATGTACCAAACCATCCTAAGTCTAAACTACCTGTTGAACCTCCTCTGTGTTTTGCAATAATAACTTCTGCAATATTTTTTTTATCACTGTCTTCATTATAGTAATCGTCTCTATATAAAAACATAACTATGTCTGCATCTTGTTCTATTGCACCAGATTCACGCAAATCTGATAGCATTGGTCTATGGTCGGGTCTTTGTTCTACTGCCCTTGATAATTGTGATAAAGCAATTACTGGTACATTTATTTCTTTTGCTAAAATTTTTAAAGAACGACTGATTTCTGATATTTCTTGCTCACGACTTCCTGAGCGTTTTCCAGAGCCTTGTATTAGTTGCAAATAGTCAATAACAACCATTCCAATATTTTTTTCTAATTTTAATTTTCTACATTTTGCTCTAATTTCTGTTATAGATATTCCTGGTGTATCATCTATATACATTTCTGCTTCTGATAGTGGTCCAATAGTTTCTGCTAGCTTTGCCCAATCTTCTTCATCTAGTTTTCCAGTTCTAACTTTGTTGCTGTCTACCATTGCTTCACTACATAAAATACGATTTACCATTTGTTCTTTTGCCATCTCTAAACTAAATATTGCTACTGGCACTTTTGCTCTAACTGCTGCATTTGTGGCAATATTTAAAGCAAATGCTGATTTTCCCATTGCTGGTCTTGCTGCTATTAAAATTAATTCTGAATTATGAAATCCTGATGTTCGATAGTCTAAATCTGCAAATCCACTTGGTACTCCTGTTATATGTTGTTTTCTATTATATAGTTGTTCTAATTGTGTAAAACTTTCTACTAATACATCTTTAATTGCTGAATAACTTTTTTGTTGTTTATCTTGCAATAAATTAAATATTCGTTTTTCCGCTCCTTCTACAATGTCATCTATTTCTTCTGTTGGATCATATCCTAATTCTATAATTTCATTTGCTGTTTTAATTAAATTTCTTAAAATTGATTTTTCTTCTACTATTTTTATATATTTATCTGCATTTGCTGTTGTTGGTACTTTTTCTGGTAAATCTGCTAAATATTCAAATCCCCCTACTTGCTCAAACTTGCCCATTGATTCTAATTCTGCTTTTACAGTAATTAAGTCAATTGGCTCTGCTTTGCTATATAGATTAACCATAGCTGAAAAAATGGTTCTATTATCTTCTCTATAAAAATCACGTTCTTTGAGTTTTTCCATACTACTAATTACAGCATCATGATCTGTTAACATGCTTCCAATAACAGCTTGCTCTGCTTCTAAATCATGTGGTGGTATTTTTCCTATTTCCATATATTCCTCCTATTTGTAACCGCGTTCAAAATGGAAGTTGACACAGCCAAATTTGTAATTATTTTTCAACTATTACATTAATTTTTAGGTTAGCTATAACACCTTCATACAATTTTATTTTTATTGTTTTTGTTCCTAATTCTTTAATTGCTTCTTTCATTTCTATTTTTTTCTTGTCAACAGTAATTTGATGCGTTTTTTGTAAATTGTCAGCTATTTCCTTTGTGGAAATTCCTCCGAAAACTTTACCATTTTCTCCTACTTTTACTGGAAATGTTAACATGATTTTTCCCATTTTTTCTGCTAATTTTTGTGCTTCTTCTTTTTCTTGTCCTTTTTTAAATTGTTGTGATTGTTGTTTTGCTTTTAGTTTTGCCATATTTTCTGCATTTGCTTCTACTGCTAAATTTTTAGGAAATAGAAAATTACGTGCATATCCATCAGAAATATTTATAATTTCGTCTTTCTTCCCTGTTCCTTTTATATCTTGTTTTAATATGACTTTCATTCTATCACCTATTCCTTTCTATCCTTTAATTTCATCAAAATATTCGTGAATCTTTTCTATTAATAATTTCTTTGCTTCTTCCATTGTCATATTTTCTACTTGTGCACCTGCTAATGTGATGTGCCCTCCACCACCTAATTTTTCTAAAATAACTTGTACATTAATATCTCCAATGGAACGTCCACTAATACATATTTTTTCTCCCATGTTTCCTAATACAAATGATGCTGTTATATCACTGATTGTTAATAATTCGTCTGCTGCTTTTGCACAAACAAGGTTTGTGTCTTTTTCTGTGTTTGGATTTATTGCAACTGCAATAGTGTCATTTACCATTTCTGCTGATTTTACTATTTCTGCAATTTTATTAAAGCTAAATAAATCACTTTGAAACCATTTTTTTACACGTATGATATCAACTCCACATTTACGTAAATATGCTGCTGCTTCAAATGTTCTAACACCTGTTTTGAATGTGAAGTTTTTTGTATCCATCATTATTCCCGCATATAGACTTTCTGCTTCTATTGTTTTTAATTCTACATTAGTTTCTGCATATTGTAATAGTTCTGTTACTAATTCTGCTGCTGATGAAGCATATACTTCTTGGAAAGTTAGTGTTGCATCCTCTATATAGTCTTCACTTCTTCTATGGTGATCAATAACAGCTACTTTTTCAACTTTTTGTAAGATTTCTGGTGCTTCTACAAAATTTCTTTTATGTGTATCTACAATAACAAGAAGTGTGTTTTCTTCAATGTTTTCCATTGCAACTTCTTTTGTAATTAAAACATCCTCATATTCTGGTTCTTTTTCTAATTCTAATTTAAAGTTTTCTATTGCTGAACCTTCTCCATTATGAATAATATATGCATTTTTGCCTAAACTTTTTGCTAGACGATATATTCCCAAACTTGATCCCATTGCATCAATGTCTGGATTTGTATGCCCCATAATCATAACTTTGTCAGATTCTCTCATTAAATTTTCTAATGCATGTGCTACTACTCTAGCTTTTACTTTTGTACGTTTTTCTACTTCTTGAGCTCTTCCTCCAAAGAAACGATATATTTCATTTTCTCGTATAACTGCTTGGTCTCCACCTCTACCTAGCACTAAGTCCATTGCCATTTGTGCTGATTTATATTTGTCTTTATCTGTATCACCTTCATTTGATATTGCAATACTAAGTGTAAATGGGATTTTTTCACTTGTATGAATTTCTTTGATTTTATCTAATATACTAAATTTATCCTCTTTTACACTTTCTAAATAACGTTGTTCAAATACGCAAATATAGCTACTGCGATCTGTTTTTATTAAAATTCCGTTTGTCTGATTCGCCCATTCTAAAACTGCTTTATCAATTTCGGCTACAATTTGTGGTTTTTCTTCTGCATCCATTAATTGCATATTTTCTTCATAGTTGTCTATACTAATGATTTCAACACATGAACGGGTATCTGTATACTTTTGTTGTAGTGTGACATTTTCAGTAATGTCTATGAAATATACCATTATCATATATTCTTTTTTTGCTTTTTTTTCTTTATTATTTGAATGTACGAATTTGCTTATTACTCTATAAATTTTATCTTCTATTGTTATTTCTTCTTCAAGATATTGTGGTGCTTTAGCATATTTATCTATTGTTTTTCCTTTTTCAATTTCTTGTTTGATTTTTAGTATTATGTCATCAATATATGTGTTCATATCTATATTTTCAAATTCAGAAACAAATTTTGAACTTCTCCATATTATATTTCCATCTGTTTCTAAGATAAGTAGTGGAAATGGTGAGTTAATTAGTGTGCTTTTTGCTGCTGAGTCCACACTAATTGTTAAGTCTTGTAGTGTTTCTGAAATTTCGTTTTTCCTTTTGTTGTTTGCAAAATATGTGTATATTACAACAAGTGCTAAAATAATAATGGATGGAATCACCCATTGTGTATTTTGTATACTAATAATAACAAGTAAAAGTAAGATAATTACCAGATATATTTTTGTTCTGGATATTAAATTATCAAAAACTTTTCGGTTATTGTTTTGCATAATTATAATCCTTCCTTTTTATAATAATTTGTATTTATTTTACTGCATTTAAGCCTCTTTGTCAAGCGAACAAAAAAGGGGATTAAACATCCCCTCCTCTTAAAAATATACGTTTCCTCCTATATATACACCTGAATGTGTTCCTCCTGCTCTAAATGATAAATAATTGTGATTTCTTTTTCCATTTAATGCGTCTGTTACTGCTTGCTTTACATATGATGCATAATTTCCATTTAAACGTTTTTTCCAATGGCTGTCTATTGAATAACAGAATTGTCCTTTTGCCTTATATTGACTTAATGGGTCTGAACCATTTTTCTTCCATTTTGCACTTTCTGCTCTATTACATGCACATGAAATAACTGCTAATGAACCTGCATAGCTTGAACCACATTCTTGTGCTGTAATTGCACATAATAAGTCTATATCACTTGCTGAATATGACCATTTTCCACCACCATATGATACTGCTGATGTTCTTGAGTCTGTTGCTCCTCTTGTTGTTACAGCTTTTTTATTAACTTGTACAATTTTGTTGACTGGTTCTTTTACTACTACTTCTGATAAAACTGTCTTTTCAATTTCTACATCATTTTGATATTTTATCTTATATGTGATTTCTTTTAGCCCTTCTGCTCCTTGTTGTATAATTTTGTTTTCTACATCTTTATCTGTTCCTGCTATATTTTTAGTGACTGTTTCATATGGTATAGCTACTTGTTCTACAACGATTTTTTCTGTAATTGGTGCATAATTTTGCATTAATTCATCTAGTGATGTTTGTACTCCTTGCTCTGATACTTCTGCTATTTTTACTTCATTATATGTTTTGTCTGTAATTTTTATTACAGTTCCTGAAGATATTTTTTCGTCTAATGCTGGTGTTGCTTTTTGTGTATCTTCTAATATAATATGATTTTCTTCTAAAACTTCGGCTACTGTTTGTTTACTTGTTAGTGCCGTTAGTTCATATCCATTTTGTAACATAATTTTAACATCTGACAAGTTTGTATTTACCGCTAAAACACTAATTCCTGATATTAAGATTAAGATAATGCTTACACAGATAATCTTCATGATTGAAAGTGAAGCGCTCTCTTTATTTTTCATATCTTTTCTTACCTCCTTTGGCAATACAGTAATTATTATACTATATTTTGGACAATTTGTCAAATTTTGCAACTCCTTGTCCCATTTGGGTTTGATGTTCTATATAATATATTATGCTACGGAAATAAGGGGTATGACTAAATTTTAAAAATTTTACATGTATTTTCATAAGTTATTTTTTCAATTTCTTCTAATGGTAAATGCTTGCTTTCCGCAACCTTTTGAGCTACATACTGAACATTTTTAGGTGTATTTCTTGTGCCTCTTACAGGTTCTGGCGCTAGATATGGGCTGTCTGTTTCTATTAATAATTTATCGTTTGGTATTAAAGCAATCATTTCATCTGCATGTTTAGAGTTTTTAAATGTAATTGGTCCTGCAAAAGATATATAAAATCCTAATTGTAATGCTTGTTTTATAAGTTCTCTATTTTGTGGGCAACAGTGAAAAACTCCTTTTTGTTTAACTGGATTTTCTTTTAATATTTGTAATGTATCTGCTACTGCATCTCTTGTGTGTATTACTATTGGTAGTTCTAATTCATTTGCTATTTCTATTTGTTTTTTAAATGCTTTTCTTTGCCATTCTTTTCTTTTTTCTTCTTTTTCCCAATAATAGTCTAGTCCAATTTCTCCAACAGCAACTACATTCTCTTTATTTGTTTTCAGCATTTCTTCTATTTTAGCAATGTTTTTCCACAATTCGTCTTCTTGCTGTGGAATGTCATTTGGAGAAATTCCACATGTTGCATATATCCAATCATATTGTTTTGATAATAAGATTGCTTTTTGAGAGCCTTCTAAACTATAACCAGCAGATATTACTTTTTTAATACCTGCTTGTTTGATTTCTTTAATTACCTGTTCTCTATCATTGTCAAATTTTTCATCATCTAAGTGTGCATGACTATCAAATAACATTCTCTTTCTCCTTTCGAGGGAATTGGGGACGCCCTTTTTTTCCCTCTAATATGCAATTACATATGCTATTGCATAACTTTTACAATGTGATATGCTGATATCTATATTCTCAAAATTACTTTTATCTATATCTATAAAATTGATATATGGTCTTCCTTGTTCATCATTTTGTACTTCAATGTTTTTCCAACTAATACTATATTTATTTTGTAAATTCATAGATATAGCTTTAAATACAGCTTCTTTTGCTGCAAATCTTGCTGCATAGTGCTGATATTTTTGATTTTTTTTTGATTCACAATATTCAATCTCTTTTTGTGTATAAACTTTTTCTAAAAATTGATTGCCTTTTTCTTGAATTGCTTGTTTTATTCTTTCTATTTCTATTATATCTGTGCCACAATGCATTTTTTACATCTACCTTTCTTAAAATAAATTCAAAAGGCTTATAATGTTTACAATTAAAGATATTCCCAGTATTGCTATTAAAACTACCATTATTTTTGTATTTTTTTCTACTTTCATATCTTTATATAATAAATCATATTGGTTTTTTATTTCATGATATAATCTGTCTACTTCCAGTTTTTTTGCAATTTGATGGTTTAACCATGAGCCTACTTCATCATCTGTTATTTCTTGAATCCATAATTGTTTTGTAAATTCTACAAAATGTTTTCTTGTTTGTGAAACTTTTTGGGGATGTTCAAATTCAAAATCTAATTTCTTAAGATAGATTTTTTTGTATAAGTTTAAAATGTATGTGTATAAGTAAACTCCTTCAAATTCAGTTGGTAGTTTCGTATAATTATACATATCTGCATCAGATGTAAATAATGCTACTCCTTGCTTTGAAACACTTAATTGAGCATATTTCCACTTTGAAAACGTAATTGCTTCTTCTCTTTTAGTGAGTTGTACACTATTATCTGCTGATAAAAAGTTTGAAAATTTCATGAAATTTTCTTCTACATTTTCAAATCCTTTATTTGCTCCCCATAATTGTTGGTCTATACAAATATATGAATAGCTTAAAAATCTTTGTGTATCAAGGTCTAATTTTATTGTTTCTGCATTGGAACCTGTAATATGTTTTATAACATCTGTTAATTCTTCTATGTCATCAAATGCATCTGTTTGTAGATGTATATTGGCATGATTTCCTATATTTTGATTTTCAATTTCTCTAAATTTACAATTAAAGTTTAAAATGTCTTCAAATTCGTCACTATCTTCTACATTAGTTTTTAGTAATAAAAAGCATATCCCTGTCTTAAAACATATTACTTCTATTTTTTGTATTTTGAAAAATATGCTATTTTCTTCTGTTTTTCCTTGCACATCTCTTGGTAAATGATATGCAAAAATTGTGCATGGATATTTGCTTAAAATTGCTGCTTTTGTGTCAGTTGGTAATTCTTCAAACTTTTTTAGTTTCAATTCTGATAAATTAAAACTAGAAAATAAAAATTCACTCATCTTTGGTAAAAAATATTGATATAACTGTAAATCTTTTTCTCTTTGGAAAATTCTCAAATAAATGTCTTTATCTCTTAACATTTTTAACATGTATTTTTGGTATTTGCTTTCTTTTACCACAAATGGGTAAATAAAGTATGTATATTGGTATTTTATCTTTCGTCCCATTATTATTTCATTCCTTTCTTGGTTTCAAAGTTAGTCTTGATTATAATAGTTCATATTAATATCTTCACCTAAATGCCATTTTCCAATAAAGTTTACTAATAAATAATTCTCTAAGTCATATTTTGGTTCTTGTACTATTTTTCCTGTACGATCAATTGATCCCCATTTTCCATCTTTTTTTACTCCTGCGAAACCGCAGTCATTTTGCTCTGTTGCATCATCATATTGATAATCAACTACTACTTTTCCATCTTTATCAATAAATCCATATTTTCCATCTTGTTTGCTAACAAATAATGTACGGTTTGGGAAAATTTGATTTTCTTTCCTTTCTTCAAATTGTAAAGTATAATATTTATTTTCTCCCTCTTGTAATAATTTAATGTATCCTTCTTCTGTGTTACATTCTAATAACATTCCTGATAATTTTGTTGCAAATGTGCTGTCTAAAATGTCTGCTTCATAATTTTCCTTTTCTGCTATATATATGTCTGCTGTTTCTTGATATGTTATTGAAGTATAATTTGGTTCTACTTTTTTCTCATCTTGCATATCAATTATTCCATATTTTCCATTTTCTTTGTAGATTAAAATTCCTGATTTTGCTTCTTGTAGTTCATCATATTTTGCTTGGATTTTTATTTCTCCTGTTGTTGACATTACACCATATTTATTTCCTTGTTTATAGATAACTCCATTGTCTTGTGATTTTAAAATTTGTGTAATTTCATCATATCCTGTTTTTAATACTTCTGTACCTTGCTTATCTACTAATATTTGTTGTTCTCCTTGTAAAACGACATATAAGTCATTTCCATTAATTCCAGTAATTCCATCATATTGACATGGTAATACAGTGTTTGCTGAATATCCGATAATTCCATATTTTCCACTATCGTCTTTTACTATATATCCTGCTATACTGTTTTTACCTAATGCTGTTATTTCCGCATATTGTGGTTGTATTACTATTTTACCATCATTTCCTGCTATTCCGTATTTACCTTCTTTTTTAATTAATAATGCATTTTCTATTCCTAATAAAGGTGTAATTTCTTCATATTCTATTGGCAATAATTGTTTACCTGTATAATCAATTGTTCCATATTTGCCATTTTGACTAACTTTTAGGGCATTTTCTTCATACCATAAATGGCTATTATCTTTGTTTGCTAGTGCTTCTATTGTTTCATATTGAGTCAATATTTCCTCATTTTTGCTATTTAGTGCTTTTGTTTTATATGTTCCTTGTTCATAATCTACATCATAGGTACATAAAAAGATATCTGTTTTTTGGTTTGGTATAATAACCATTTCTTCATAAAATGGGTCTATGACAATATTTCCATTACCATCTATTACTCCCCACTTTCCATTTTGAAAAATAGAGAAATAACTTTGACTTGTGATTTTTGTGTTTGGTTCATTTTTGGTAAATAGTCCTTTTAAAAAGATTATAAACATAACAATAATAATAAATGCTATTATAACTGCTATTACTTTTTTTATATTTAATTTTGGTTCATCATATCTTTTTCCTCTATTGTTCATGTACCTACCTCTTTCTCTTGGAGTTGGAAAATAATTGAATTTTGACAAGGAAACTTTTATTAAAAAGGCAAGGGCGCATACTCTTTGTATGTAACCGCGTTTTTAATGAAAGTTGACACAGTCAAAATTATAATTATTTTTCAACTTATGTCCTATCTAAAAACTTGCACACCAATATACTCATATCATCTTTTGCAATTCCATAATTATTATCAATTGCTTCATTTAAAACTAAATCTGCAATTTTCTTTGTATTTGCTGTTTCTATATCTTCTAATATATAACGTAACCATAGCTCTTTATTTTTGTATTCTACATTTGAATCTAAAATTCCATCAGAGCACATTACCATTATATCTCCGTTTTCTATATCTTTATCATATACTTGTAAATTTCCATTTGGTACAATTCCTGCTGGTAAAGAATTTGCTTTTATAATTTGCACCTTTCCTCCGTTTTTTATATATGTTGGACATGCGCCACTTTTGATAAATTCAATATTTCCTTTATATAAGTCAATAATGGCTATGTCTAGTGTGGCAAATACTTCTTTGTTTTGGTTCATTAAGCTTGTATTGATTAATTCCAAAGATGTTTCTTTTTGGAATCCTGCTAATAATAAGTTTTCTAACATTTTTAATGCCTTACTACTACTTTCTTTTGCTTCTTTTCCTGAACCCATTCCGTCACTTATTGCTAATAAGTATTTTCCATCTTTTAAACGAATATTAAGTATACTGTCTCCTGATATTTCACTTTTACTTTTTACTGTATCTGCTGTTCCTATTGCCATAACAAATCTATCTTCTGATAAAAAGTTTAGTCTGTTTCCTAAGCTTTCTTCATCATTTAGAACTATTGTTTCTTTTAATATGTCACTTAGAATTTTCTCTATGTCTTCTATTTTATTTTTGTATATTGATTCTATATAAATTTCTATCAAATATCTTTCTTCTTTTTTTATAGATATTTCTTGAAGTGTGATTTCTTTTTGCTTAAGTGCTTCAATAATTTGTATTTTTTCTTCTTCAAATTCATTTTCACTTTTGATTTCTTTTTCAATGTTTTGCGCTAAATTGGAAATCGCTTTTGATACTCCTTTTAGCTGATTTTTCATGTTCTTTTTGTCTTCTTTCATTTTCCTTTGCCATACAAAACTTGATTTGCTAATTTTGTATGACATATTGATTACTCTAACCATTTGTGTGATATTATCTTTTAAATATTCACTAATGTTTTTGTCATCAAATCCTACTATATAACTGTTGCAATTTGCAAATATTTTTAGTAAATCTGTATCATTTATTTCTTGCTTATCTGTTAATATTTCAAATATTTCTTTTACAATTTCTCCATCTGTGTCAGCAATATCATCATATAACATATTTTGTTCATAACCTCTTAGGTTGTCTAATAGTTCTGTTGCAAAAATTTGTTGATTACTTTCTTCTGCTGGCATAGTTTCTTCTTCATTATATGATTTTGCCATTTGTTGTATTGTTTGTGATACTTTATTTAATTTTTCGGCTGTTTTTTTGGTTTGTGTTAATGCTCCGTTTGGTATTGTTGGTAATAATTTTGTATTTCCGAAAAATTCTGTTATATCTATTTGAATAGATTTTGGTACTGCTAATAGTCCTATTGATGCAATTAGTATTTCTTTAAAGTAGATTAGTTCTACTGTATATCCATTTGATACATATGCTAATACTACATTTCCTAAGCAAAATCCTATAATGACACCTAGTTTTCCAAATCTGTTTAAAATACCTGCAAACATACCTGAAATTGCATATGCTGCTACCATTAGTGGGTCTGCTGATGTAATTACTCCTAGTGTAACTCCTATTGTAACACCTGCAGTTGTTCCTACTAGCACACCATTTTTCCATCCTAAAACTAATACAATTAAGATGCTGAAAATATTGCGGATTGAAAATCCTAAAATTGCAAAATCTCCAAAACATGTTACACTTATTGCTAATAATAAGCTTGCTCCTAGTAGTTCCTCAATTGAAAATGCTTGGCGCTCTCCTATACTTTGTATTACTCCTATTGCATTGACAAATATTTTATAAAATACAACTGCAATTATAGCAAAAGATATAACAGATAAAATGTCATATATTGTGAATCCACCTAATCCAACTTTAACCAATTGAACAATTACGCTTGATATAAAAATATGTTTTGATAAACGCATTTTTTCATTTTTTTCTTCTGTTTGATATATTGGTTTGATAATGAAAGTTGTAATAATCAATATTAATGAAATTAGTAAATAACTTAAGGTTCCTTCAAATCCAAATCCTATTGCATTTCCTATTAATCCTGTTATTATGATTCCTAAAATGGGAATTGAATTTGCCATACATGCTGCCATCATGCTGATACTAAATGGTGAAACTTGTCCACCTATCCCTACAATTGATATCATGAAAGAAATAATATACAATGGTATATATTGTAATGAAAATACATTGGAAAAAATTGTTGTTTTCCTTTGTCTTGCTTGTTCTATATATTCTTCACTTATGTTTTGAAACATCCTTACCACCTCTAAAACTTTTTTACATGCCTATTTTACTACTTGTCCTTTGTATTTTTTGTCTTTTCTCGTCACTTATCTTAAAAAAGTTTTCTACAAAAAGTGATTCTTTTTTTTTATTTTTTTCTTTATTGTATTATATTTTCTATAAAAAAGCAATAAATTTGAAAAAAAATTGAAGAGTTGCTGAACCGGGAATCGGGGACGCCCTTTTTTTTCCCTAGCCGGGAATTGGGGACGCCCTTTTTTTCCCTAGCCGGGAATTGGGGACGCCCTTTTTTTCCCTATGCTATTTTTCCCTCTTTGTTTATTAAAAATATTTATTTTTT
>CANQTV010000016.1 GCA_947626875.1 uncultured Clostridia bacterium
ATAAATCCAGCATTTGAATCAGCAATGAATTCTGTAAAAACAAATTTAGGAATAAATCCAGCATTTGAATCAGCAATAAATTCTGCAAAAATAAATTTAGGAATACACTCAAAATTTACATCTGAACAAAATTCTACAAGAATAAATAAGAATATTAAAAAAGCAACTAAAAAAGATGAAAATGAAGATAAGTAAAATCTATTAAAAGTTTTTTACTCAAAAAAGTAAAAATTGATAAATGAACTTAAAGTATAAATTTCGACTCGAAAATAATGTACATTTTTAAATATTAGTATATTGGAAGAGAACAAAATAGTTCGTAACCTGTAGCTCAACCGCTCCAACGACGTTTCTGCTCGAACTAATAGAACAGCAGATATAAAAATCAATCAGAAATGGTTGATTTTTTCTTTTGCATAAATCATCCTAAATTTATAATGAAAGGATGGTGTCTAATATAAAAGTAATTAAGCAAGAATTATTTTAGATAAAAATAATGAAAATTAGACAATTTTTTTGATATGACTTTTAATATAAGTAATTATATGGTATATTAATGTAAAAGGAGGTTTGTTATGAAAACAAAAAAAATATCATTATCTATATTAAGTTTTGCAATGATTTTTATTCTAAATACAACAAAAGTAAATGCAATTGTAGCTCGTGTTATATATAATCCAGTAAATGTTTTTATATCTAATATGATGAAAATCACTCCAGTCGTTTTATTTATAGCTTATTTTATAGGTGCTATTATTTATTATATGAGATCAAAAAAAGACAAAAAAATAAAAATAAAAAGATTAGTTATATGGTTAATAGTATTAACAATAGTAGCTACAATATTATATTGTTGTGCTGATATAGTTTATAAAGCAGGAGCAACATATTCTAGCAGATCAATGAATTTTTAGAATAAGGTGAATATATAATGAAAAAAAATATTTTTATAATAATAGAACTAGTTATAATTATAGCTTTATCTATTGCGATAATATTAAAGTATAATGAAAATGATATATTAAAATATGACTCAGAAATAGAAAAAAAGTGGTTAATACGACAAGAAGATATTCCCTATGATTTATCTCAAGCAGAAAAATATGAAATAGTTCAGACATACTTAAACTTTTCACCAGAAATAAGAGTAAGAAATATTAATAATAATGAATATATACTGACAATTAAATGTGATACAGCATTGAAGGGGTTTGTTAGAGAAGAACATGAATGGTTAATATCTAAGGAAGAATATGATAACTTATTAACTAAAAAAGAAGGAAATACTATAAATAAAACAAGATATAGATTTAAAGATGAAAAAGGAATTGAAATGGAAATTGATATATTTTCAGGAGATTTAAAAGGACTAGCATATTTAGAGATAGAGTTTGTTGATACCGAAAGTGCTAATAAGTATTTGACTCCAAACTGGGTTGTGAGAGATGTTACAACAGATTTGTCATATAAAAATGGTTATCTTGCCAGATATGGCATTCCAAATAGTTTTTTTGAATATATAAAATAAAATTCAAATACAGTTGATTAATCAAATTATTTTTTTAGCAAAAGTAGGAGGAAAAATTTTCGCAAATAACCTCCTTAAATGCTCCAACGACATTTCTGTTCTAACTTTATAGAGCAGTAGATAATATAATAAAACTATATAAATCATATGGAGTTGAATAAAATGAATAGTCAAAAAGAATTTAATGATAAACTAGATGAAATTAGAGAGAAGTCTATTATAGAAGTAAGCGAATGGTGGGGATTACGAAATGCAGGATATAGAGGAACAATTATAACAGAAGATAAAGATATCTATATATATCAATATTATAATAATATTCCAAAAGAATTAGAGGGAAAAAATGTTACTTTTATTTCAAAAAATAAAAGGGAGTAAGAAAAAAATAAGAAACAATAAGGGATTTAAAGATGATATGAAGATTTATGATAAAGCAAAAAAACTAATTGATGAATTGCTAAGTAAATAATAGGAGAAAATAAATAAATTTATTTGAAAAATTAAAGAATATTTTTTATAAGAAAATAAGATAACTTACGAACTTTAAAAGTTTCGTAAGTTTTTTTCTGTTTTTAGAGAATCGAACTAAAAAATGTTTATAAAGTGCTTGACAAACACAAACAAATGTTTTATAATAATAAAAATTATATAAGGTCGTGATATGAATGAAAAAAGAAATTATAAAAACAGAAATGAAAGTAAAAGATAATATAGTTGGAGTAATGAGAGTTGAAAATGTAGATTACATTTCATTAACGGATTTAGCAAAATATGAAAATCCAAAAGATCCATCTGGTGTTATAAGAAATTGGATGTCAAATAAAGATTCTTTTGCTTTTTATAGCTTATGGGAAGAATTACACAATGATAATTTTAATTCCGTGGAATCCCACAGAATTAAAATTGATGAAGTTGGTTATAATCGTTTTACAATGACTCCAAATCGTTGGAAAAGAGAATTTAACAGCATTGGAATTATTCCAAGTAGTGGAAAATATAGTATAGGAACATTTGCTCATCCAGATATTGCTTTTGAATTTGCAAGTTGGTTAAATGTTGAATTTAAACTATATCTAATTACAGAATTTGAAAGGCTAAAACAAAATGAAGCATATCAAAATAAAATTGATTGGTCTGTAAGAAGAGAACTAGCTAAAACCAATTACAGAATACATACTGATAGTATAAAAGAGAATATTATTCCTACATTAACTGAAAAGCAAAAGCAATATATCTATGCTAATGAAGCAGACATCTTAAATGTTGCACTATTTGGAATGACTGCTAAAGAGTGGAAAGAGAAAAATCCAAATTTGGAAGGTAATATGAGGGATTATGCAAATATTCTTCAGTTAGTAATTTTAATAAATTTAGAAAATCTGAATGCAGAAATGATAAATCATGGAATTGAACAAAACAAAAGACTTGAGAGATTAAATGAAATAGCTAAAAGGCAATATGAAATTTTACAAGATCATAAAGGGATTAAAAGAATAGAAAATTTAGATAGCAATATGCAAAAACTTTTAGGAGAAAAATAAGAATAAAATAAGAAAGACATTTATGCGAATATTTGTCTCTCTTATTCTATTAACATTTTTTAGTTTGGAAAATCAAAATTCAGATATACAAATTTATTCATATCATAAGATAAATTATTATCAATCATTTTTTTAGCAATTTTACAACATTTAGACATTCTTTCTCCATTAAATAAAGGATCAATATATCTTATTTTTGCTCCATGATGTACATAATATACATTTTTTGGTTCTTCAATTGATACTTGAACTTTTTTCGCTTTTTTCCATATATTAAAGATTTCTTTATACTTAGAAGATTCAATAATATTAATTACTTCACTTTCTTTCATTTCATATAAATCTTTTTTTGATATTTTATTTTCCTCATTTAACTTTTTTAAAATATCTGCTATAAGTTGCATAGAATATCGAGTTCTATCTTCACGATATATAACTGATAATCTGCTTGTAACTTTTATAAAATTTCTCGCTATTTTTTTAGTTTTAAATCCTAATTCAATTTCTTTCTCTTCATTTTTTTGAATTTCTATATCATTATAGATTTCTTTAATAATTGCCAAGTCTAATAATCTATAAGTAAATAGAGCATTTGATAAAGAATATTCTAGCCTATCAGCAGATAACTTTGGAGTATCGTTATCAGCTATTGGATAAAGATGATAGTTATCTACTTCTGTTATATCAATGTTATCTCTTTTTAAAAGAGTCATAATTTCTTTTGATTGTTTAATTAATTCGGTTGTTAAATCTTCTGTGGATTCTTGAGTCATGTAATCACCATTAAGAAAATCTACACAATGTTTAAATGCAGGTGTTGCTATATCATGAAATAACCCAGCCAAAGTTTGTTTTTTATCGTGTGTAAAATGCCATATTATTAAAGCAACTGCTACTGAATGATCTAAGCTTGAAAAGAAAAAATTACTTTCAAATAAATCAGAATAAATTGTACCACAAGTAATACTGATATATTGTTGTGATAATAATTCTTTTGTATCTATATATTCATTTAACCATTCTGGATAATTTGGCTCTAAAATCTTAAAATATTCTTTTAGTTCGTTATTAATATTATCATAATACTTATGCATTTATTATGCCTCCTATACAAAATTTAAACTAATTATACTATAAAATAACAAAATTTTCTATACATCTATTGAAATATAATATAATTTTATATATAATACTTTTAGAAAGAGAACAAGAGCTAAATAATTTGTTTCATCTTTTAATTTTTAATTAGAGAATGGAAATAATGTATGAAAAAAAAGAATGTATTTTTAATTCTAATAGCAATTTTTATATTAATAATAATTGGCATATTATTAAAAAATAATAGTTCAAACAAATCTTCTAATAATATTAGTATTACACAATATAAAACTGGAACTTTTTCTAAATTAAAAAATATTAATATAGAGAATGATAATGATAAAAAAAAATTAAGCAAATATGTAGAAAAATTAAAGCCATTAACTACTAGTGAAATGGTTAGCTTAGCACTTGCAAAAGAAATTGAGATACAATATAATGATTATATAACTATTGAAATACAATTAGAAGAAAAAAGTTATTGCTATTATACAAATACAAAAGAAAATATATATGGATTATCAAAGATGCCAAAAGGATTGTATGAATGGGTAGAAGAAAAAATACAATAAAATTATATTTAGGAAAGTTAGCAAATTATGAATTTAGAAAAAAAGAAAACAATTCAATGATTATAAAATATAAAAAAACCGATAATGTATTAAAAGATGTATGCGCTATTATAGATTCTGCAAAGAATTATGCTTATCAGTCAGTTAATATCGATTTTTAAGTTTTTACAAAAGTTTCCCACAAATTGTCGACGTGCTGAGTCGACAATCTGGAATGTTGTTGTCTTGGACACATTATAGATCTATACTTTTATATCTGTTAAAGCTGTCTTTAAATATAAATTTTTATAAAGTGTACTTAACTTATTCTTACGGGGTAAAGATTTTAGACATATTATAAATTTATTAAAAACAAAAGAATTTAACACAGAGTATGATGGAGGAAACCAAAGATGGAGGACAATTATCCAAAAGCATATAAAGAAGTTATAGAAATATTAAAATATGTACCAGAAAAAAGTGTAAATAAAATACCACAAACAATGCTTGATACATTTAAAACAAAAATGGATAAAGAATACAATTTTATTGTTGATATAAATAAAGCTTTTGAGGAACAGGAATTATTAGAAGAAACTAAAGCTATATTTGCTAATATATTTAGAGATTATTGGGCTACACCATATCAAAAAGAAAGAATAGAAGCAAAGGAAAAATATGATAGACAAAAATACGAAGAAGAAAAAAGAGAACAATATAATCCAAATGATATATTTAAGAGAAAACAAAAAGATAATGAAAAAGATGAAAATATTCAAGCAGTGAACAATAATTTACCTATAGAAGTGAAAAAAGAAAAATTTTATGAAAAAATTGTAAACTTTTTTAAAAAATTATTTCACTTATAAAACAACATAAAGTGTAGAGAGTGAGGTTCAATATAAAATGTATAGATTATATGAAAAAGTACCAAAAAGTGATGAATATGAATTTGGACTTAAATTACTAGAAAATTCCGAAAATCCATTTAAAGATGGTCCATGTTTAGTAAGTATGATTGCTATTGCAATGTGGGAAAAAGATATTAATGGAGCTTTAAATCAAGGAATGGAAGCATTAAGATTAAAAACTAACCATAATGAAAATACTGGTATAAAATTAGAGAATTTTGAAGGAAGAATATTATCTGTAGCATATGGAGAGCCTTCTGAAAAGTCTGGAGTAAAGGGCAAAAAAATGTCTACTGGTATTGCAAGAAAGGAAAAATTAGATGATGAATTTACTAAAAAATATTTATTTCCACTAATAGAAGATGAGGGGAAAAAGTTAGATGTTCTACAAGCTATGAGAAATATGAGAAATGTTAATATAATGACATATTGTGGAGCAACTGCAAGTGCTTTAAGAATGGAAGAATGCTTGAAAAATAGAATGAGTGAATTAGGTTATAGTGAGCAAGAAATAAGTAAAATACAATCTCAAATGTGTGTAATTGGATATGCAACAGACATAAAAATGAGAGCAGAATTTGTAGATAAAAAGAAGATAGAATCAACATGTATAACTTTTGGAGATGTAAATGATGGAGATGTATGTGCATCACAAGGAATAAAAGAGGTAGCGAAAGCAAATGATACAGTTTATTATGATGAAGGATATTATTTTCATTATGGAAATGGAGAACATAGCTTAAAAGATTATATACTTAAAGATAAATCTTTGTCTGTGGGGATTTCAAGTGTTTTAACAAAGGCTGTTAGTAATTCAATAACAAATTTTAAATCAAGTGAATTTACACCAATAACAAAGGAATTTCTAACAGCAAATATTGAAAAAATTATTGAAGGAATAAGAGAAGGAAAGCGTAAAGAAGAATTAATGCCATTAATAGAAAAGGAAATTATGTACAAAAGAGAATCACCATTTAATGAACAACAAATTGGTAAAGCTGTTACATTAATATCTACAATGAAAAAAGATAAAGCTAAAGAAAGACAACAAAGAGATGAAAATCAAATAGTACAAGAGAAACAAAAAAATGCTAGTGAATTGGAATAATATAAAATAAAAAGCCATTCGTGTGAATGGCTTTTACTGACGCTTAGCATCAGTTCGGGTCAGGTCCTAGTCTAGTAAACTATTTCAGACATAGTAGAATATTTATCTACAATGTATAATATTCCTTAATTTATTTAATTATACACTAAAAATTAGAAAAAGTATAGTATTTTTTGAAAATTTCTTGAAAAAATCATATTCTTACGATACAATGCTAATGATAAAATATAAAAAGAAAGGGATGGAAAAAAGAGATGGAAAAAACAAATAACAAAAAATTTAAAATTATAATACCAATCATAGTTCTTTTGTTGATAGTTGCTATTGTTGGTGGAATAGGTGGATATTATATCTACCAAAATCATGAAAAAAATAAAACAGTAGGTACAGAGTGGGGAGATAAATATCATGTATATTTAAAAACTGCCATGCAAGATACACAAGCAGATAGAAACGAAAAATATGGAATGCCAATTGATATAAAAGATACAAAAATACAATTTATAGAAACTGAAAAAAATGAAGTACCAAAAATGGCATTAACTTATGATTTAGAAGGTAATAAATATACTAATATTTATTATATTAGTGATGACGATACAATTAGCTACAAATCATATAAGCAACCATCTACACTACAATTATTATACAATATAGAATTAAAGCAATATATATGGTATATGCATATAGTTGAAGGAAATAACCACTCATACCAAGCAATAGAGACAAAATCAGAAGAAACTAATACAGAAGAAAATACAATAGCTAATGAAATAACTAATGAAACAAATACTGAAACAGCAACAAAGATAGAACAAAATGCAGAATATACTTTTACAGATGAAGAAATGAAATCTCAAGAAGTAGCAGAAGGAGAAATACCTACAATTTCAAAATTTGAAGAAACATTTGTAATTCCAGAAATAGAAGATAATGAAACAAGTATAGATTTGAATTCAACTGTAGATGAGAAAGTTTTAAAAGAAGCAGTAAAAGGTGCAGTAGAAAGTTATAAATCACAAGACGAAATAATAACAGAAGAAACAAAGGAAAAAACAGAGGAAAAACTAAAGGAATTAGAAACAAAGCACGAAGAAATAAAGAAAGCAGAAGAAGCTAAAAAGAAAGCAGAGGAAGAAGCTAGAATTAAAGCTGAAGAAGAGGCCAAGAAAAAAGCAGAGGAAGAAGCAGCAAAAGGGCTAAAAGTAGGGAATTTTACTTTAAAATATGGAACATATGCTTTTAATATGCCTAATGGAGGAGAAAATGGAAAAACATTAAAAAGTACCATTACATTAAAACCAAATGGTGTATTTCATATAACAGCTAATTTTAATGAGGATGATGATTCAACTGTATCAAGCAAATCTATGGACAGTGATGGAACATATGTAGTTAAATTGAATCAACCAACAGGTTATCCAGATGAATATGCAGATTTTTTAACGTTTACTACAAATGCAGGAGAAAATTTTATGTTTATAGTAGGTAGCAATAGTGGTTTTGGAGATCAATGGCATGATTATTCATATTCAGGAAAGTAATAAAGGAGATTTTTGTAAATAAAATGGAAGAAAAGAAAAAAAATAAAAAAATGAAATTTATTATACCACTTATAGTTGTTCTATTGATAATCGCTATTATTGGCGCATATTTTGGATATAAATATTGGAAAGATTCTCAAACAACAGGAACTGATTGGGGAGATGCATATTTTGAAAGACTACAAGAAGATATTAAAAAAGGTGATTATTCAAACGTTGATAATAATAGTATAGAAATATGCTTTATGCCTTTAAAAGAAGATTCAACTCCTATGATGACAATTATTTATAAAGAAAAAGACAAAAAGAAAATCGATATTTATAGGGAAAGAAATAGTAATAATGAAGATAATAAAAATATATTTAGAACTAGTATGACTAATGAAGAAAATACTGAAGATGACTACAATATAAAATATCTTTACAATATAGAACAAAAAGAAAATAGATGGTATATCACTATGGAAAACTCAAAAATGATTTCTTATAATGATGTAAAGAAAAGATTTGATGAACTTGATAAAGCAGAAGATTTTAATAATATAATTGAATCAGAAGATGAAATAAACAAAAATAGGCTATATAATTTTAATAAGGAAGAAATACAACAAGCAACAATATCAAAATTTGAAGAAACATTTGTGACAATAGATGATGAACTCGTAAAAAAATTATGCCCAAGTTTTACAATAACCATTGATATGAAAGAAAAAGATATAAAAAGTGAAATGAAAGAAAACATATCAAAATATAATCAAATGAATGAAGAAATAAACAATGAAATAAAAACTGCAACTGAAAACAATTTAAAAGAGTTAGAAGCTAAAAAAGAAGAAATAAAAATTGCTGAAGAACAAAAACCCCAAAAAGAAGCAGAAGAAGCAAAGAAAGCGGAGGAAGAAACTAGAATAAAAGCTGAAGAAGAAGCAAAAGAACTAAAAGTTGGAAATTACACAATAAAATATGGTACATATATAGGCTATGAAACATTATATGATCCATCAGGAAATGAAACTGTAAAACATACAGTAATTATTAAACAAGATGGAACAATTACACACAATGGAAATAGTGGTAAATATACAGTAAGTGGAAATTATATAAAAGGAAATTCAGGAATGCCTTTTAAAGTAACTGGAAACAATCAATTTACACTTGAAGCAAGTGAAGGAATTAATTTTACATATCAAGGAAACTAAAAATTTCATAGTTGCTTTCTTTTACAAAATTTCCCATTTTTTGAAAATAAACAACAGCATAAATTTCAAAAAATTGTTTAAAATAAAAATGAGAAATTTTGAAAGGAATGATGTATGATGAAAGTAAAAGACTGTATGTGTAATGATGTTTGCTGGGCAAAACCAGAAACAACAGTTAGCGAAGTAGCAAAATTAATGAGTGAATATCATGTAGGATCTATTCCAATATGTGATAATAATAATTGCTTATGTGGAATTGTAACAGACAGAGACATTTTATTAAGAACAATAGCATGTAACAAAAATGCAAATACAACACCAATCAGTGAAATAATGACAACTAATGTATGGAGTTGTGGACAAAATGATGAAATTCATAATGCACAATGGAAAATGTCTGAAAAGCAAGTTAGAAGACTACCAGTATGTGACGACAATAATCATGTAATAGGAATTTTAACATTAGGAGATTTATCACAAAATGAACAAGAAATTGGAACAAAAGAAGTATGTGAAACATTAGGAAACATTTGTAATTGTAACACGAATGCACAAAATGCAGAATAGTAAAAAGGACGGATATTTCCGTCCTTTTTGCATATATTAAGAAAAAGGAGAAAATAAATGATTGTTGACATGTCTTATTGGACAAGAGTTTTTACTCGAATTTTATATGTTGTTTTAATTTTAGCAGGACTCATAATTGCATTAAAATTATCAGTTTTTTATATGCCATTTTTAATTGCATTTATTATTTATTTAGTAATGGAACCAGCCATAAAATGGATTATGAAAAAAACAAATGTAACAAGAAAAATGAGTTCTATTATTATTTTCATATTAGTATCATTAATAATTTTAGGAGGACTTACTTGGCTTATATTTACACTTTTTTCAGAGGCTTCTAATTTATTACAAAATTTAAACATATATATTGAAAAAGCATATTCCATATTTCAAAAAATTCTTGAAAATGCAGACTTTGGAAATTTAAAATTGCCAGATGAAATTCAATCAATATTACAAAATTCTACTGGAGATATTATAAAAACAGTATCACAATGGATTAAAAATTTTTTGAATGGATTGATTAATGTTGTAACAGCAATTCCGAATATTGCAATTTATTTTTCAATTACAGTTATAGCTCTTTATTTTCTTTGTGTAGATAAAATATATATAATAGATCAAATTGAACATCATCTTCCAAAAACATGGGTTATGAGAGTAGGAAAACATTTGAGAGAATTAACAAAAACACTAGGAGGATACTTAAAAGCAGAAGCAACTCTTATATTAGTATCATTTATAATATCTCTTATAGGCTTATATATTTTAAAAATTATAGGATTTGCCATTGAATTTCCATTATTAATTGCAATAGGAATTGGTTTTGTAGATGCACTACCAATTTTAGGTTCTGGAACTGTAATGGTACCGTGGGCAATTATTTGTGGAATTAATGGAGATTTACGCTTAGGAATTGCAATTATTGTACTACTAGTCATTATGTCTGTTGTTAGACAATTTTTAGAACCTAGATTAGTTAGTAAAAATATTGGTGTACATCCGCTTTTTACTTTAATTGCTATGTATACAGGATTTCGCTTTATAGGAATTATTGGTATGTTAGTTGGACCAATCATATTAATTATTTTGAAAAATATTTTTGCGACTTTAATTGATGGGGGAGTTATGAAAACAATTTTCGATAAAGAGTAAAATTGGAAAATAATTACAATTTTGACTGTGTCAACTTTCATTAAAAACGCAGTTACGTACAAAGAGTACGCGCCTTTGCCTTTTTAATAAAAGTTTCCTTGTCAAAATTTAATTCTTTTCCAATTAGATTTATAGTTCACAAATGAAAAAAATAAAATATACAAAAAGTGTAGAAAAAACAAAAAATATATGATATAATGGCTCTATGAAAATTTTATTCTAGGAAAGGATTTGAAAAAATGTCATTTATTGAAATAATTAAAGAGAGAGCTAGAAAAGAATTAAAGACTATTGTTCTTCCAGAAGCAGAAGATATTCGTATTTTACAAGCTACTGAAATTGCACTAAAAGAAAAGTATGCAAATATTGTTTTAGTTGGAAATGAAGAACTAATTAAAGAAAAAGCAAAAACAAATGATATTAATATACAAGGAGCTACAATTATAGACCCATCAAATTCAATAAATTATGAAAAATATGTAGATTTATTGTATACATTAAGAAAAGAAAAAGGCATGACAATTGAGCAAGCAAGAAAATTAGTATTAGACCCTGTATATTATGGTATGTTAATGGTAAAAGATGAGCAATCCTCAGCAGATGGTTTAGTGTCTGGAGCAATTCACTCTACATCAGACACATTAAGACCAGCACTGCAAATACTAAAAACAGCACCTGGTACAAAACTTGTTTCTGCTTTTTTTGTTATGGTTGTACCAAATTGTCAATATGGTAGTAATGGAACATTTATATTTGCAGATAGTGGATTAAATCAAAATCCAACACCAGAAGAATTATCAGAAATAGCAATTTCATCTGGAAAAAGTTTTGAACAATTATTAGGAGAAGAACCAAAAGTTGCAATGCTTTCATATTCAACATATGGCAGTGCAAAATCAGAATTAACAGATAAAATGGTTATAGCAACAAAATTATTAAAGGAAAAAGCACCAGATTTATTATGTGACGGAGAATTACAATTAGATGCTGCAATTATTCCAGAAATTGCAAATTCTAAAGCACCAGGAAGTCCTTTAAAAGGAGAGGCAAATGTATTGGTATTTCCAAATTTAGATGCTGGGAATATTGGATACAAACTAGTACAAAGACTAGCAAAAGCAGAGGCGTATGGCCCACTATGTCAAGGAATTAGTAAACCTGTAAATGATTTATCAAGAGGATGTAATAGCAATGATGTAGCAGGTGTAATTGCAATAACAGCTGTGCAAGCACAGATAAAATAAATTAAATAAAAAATGGAGGTAAAACTATGAAAATTTTAGTACTAAACTCAGGAAGTTCATCATTAAAATATCAAGTAATTGATATGGAAACAGAAGAAATGCTAGCAAAAGGCTATTTTGAAAGAATAGGACAAGAAAATTCATTTTTAACACACACAATCCATGGAGAAAAACATAAATTTGACTATTATGCAGAAAATCATGAAAAGGCAATTGAATTTGTTATTAACAAATTAATTGACCCAGAATATGGAGTTTTATCAGATTTATCAGAATTAGGAGGAATTGGACATAGAGTTGTACATGGTGGAGAAAAATTTGCAAGTACAGTATTGATTACAGATGAAGTTCTTAAACAAATTGAAGAATGTAATGAATTAGCACCACTACATAATCCAGCAGCAATATTAGGAATCCGTGCTTGTCAAACAATTGTACCTGATATGCCAATGGTAGCAGTATTTGATACAGCATTCCATCAAACAATTTCAAAAGAAAGATTTATTTATCCAATACCATATAAATATTATGAAAAATACGGTGTAAGAAAATATGGATTCCATGGAACTTCACATCAATTTGTATCACATAGAGTTGCAGAATTATTACATAAAGATATCAAAGATTTAAAAATTGTAAACTGCCATTTAGGACAAGGTGCAAGTATTTGTGCAATTCAAGATGGAAAGTCAGTTGAGACAAGCATGGGCTTAACACCATTAGGTGGTATTCCAATGGGATCAAGAAGTGGAGATTTAGATCCATCTGTTGTATCATATATTATGAAGAAAGAAAACTTGAATCCAGATCAAGTAAGTGATGTATTAAATAAACAATCTGGTGTATACGGAATATCAGGTGTTTCTGTTGATTTTAGAGATATTGAAACTGCAGCAAATTCAGGAGATGCAAATGCAAAATTATCATTAGATAATTATCACTACCTAGTTGCTTGTTATATTGCAAGATGTGTAGTTGCAATGAAAGGAATTGATGTACTAACATTTACAGCAGGTATAGGAGAACATGGAAAAGATTCTAGACAAGCAATTTGTGATTATTTAGGATTTTTAGGTGTAGAAATTGATTCAAACGCAAATCAAGAACTTAAAGATGAAGGTGAAATTTCTTCAGCAAATTCAAAAGTAAGAGTTTTTGTTGTTCCAACTAATGAGGAACTTATGATTGCTAGAGAAACTAGAGACGTCATAGAATCAGTAAATTGAAAAATAATTACAATTTTGACTGTGTCAACTTTCATCAAAAACGCAGTTACGTACCAAAAGTACGCGCCTTTGCCTTTTTGATAAAAGTTTCCTTGCCAAAATTTAATTCTTTTCCAATTAGAAAGAAAGGAAAGAAAGTAATATGAAAATACTTGTATTAAATTGTGGTAGTTCATCACTAAAATATCAATTAATCAATATGGAAACAGAAGAAGTAATTGCTTCTGGTAAATATGAGAGAATAGGGGAAAAAGAAGCATTTTTAACACATAAAATTGAAAATATTGGTAAAAAAATTAAAATTGAAAATCCAGCATATAATCACACAGAAGCAATAGATTTTACACTAAAACAATTAGTTAATCCAGAATATAAAGTAATTGATACACTAGATGAAATTTCAGCAATAGGACATCGTCTTGTTCATGGAGGGGAAAAAATAGCAGAATCTGTTATTATTGATGAAAATGTTGTAAATGTATTAAAAGAATATACAGATTTAGCACCATTACATAATCCAGCATGTATTTTAGGAATTGAAGCATGTCAAAAAGTAATGCCAAATAAGCCTATGGTAGGAGTATTTGATACAGCATTCCATCAAACAATTCCAAAAGAAAAATATATTTACCCAATTCCATATGAATTTTATAAAAAATATCATGTAAGAAAATATGGATTCCATGGAACATCACACATGTATGTGTCACAAAAACTATTGGAAATTGAAAATAAAGATAGCAAAAATGTCAAAATAATTACTTGTCATTTAGGACAAGGTTCTAGCATTTGTGCAATAAAAGATGGAAAATCAATTGATACAAGTATGGGATTAACTCCATTAGGTGGTATTCCTATGGTAACAAGATCAGGAGATATGGACCCATCTGTTATTACATATTTAATGAAAAAAGAAAATTTGAAACCAGAAGAAGTTGAAACAATATTAAACAAAACTTCTGGATTATCTGCAATATCTGAAATGGCACCAGATTTTAGAGAAATTGAAGAAGCATCTAATACTAATAATGAAATGGCAAAAACTGCAATTGATGAATTTAATTATGCAATTGCTGGTTATGTTGCAAAGTATGCTGTAGCATTAGGTGGTGTTGACTATATAATCTTTACAGGAGGTATTGGAGAAAACCAAATCAATATACGTAAAGACGTTTGCAAGAAATTAGAGTTTATGGGAGTTAAACTTGATGAGGAAGCAAACAACATGAGAGGGGAAGAAAAACTTATATCAGCACCAGATTCAAAAGTAAAAGTATATGTTATACCAACAAACGAAGAATTAATGATTGCTAAAGAAACAGAAAGACTAATAAAATAAAGGAGGAAAATAAAATGGCAAAAATTTTAGATGATATTTCAAGAACTTTAAATGAATATTTATTATTACCAAACTTAACAGATGAAAGATGTATTCCTAGTGCGGTCTCATTAAGAACGCCTCTAGTAAAATACAAAAAAGGAGAAGAAGCTAAATATTATGCAAATGTACCTATGGTTTCTGCTGTTATGCAAGCTGTCTCAGGTGAAGAGATGGGAATTGCATTAGCAAGAGAAGGTGGTGTTTCATTTATATATGGTTCACAATCTATTGAATCACAAGCTGAAATGATACGTCATGTAAAAAAGCATAAAGCTGGTTTCGTTGTGAGTGATTCTAATGTAAAATCTGGTACACCTTTAAAAGATGTAATCCGCTTAGTAGAACAAACTGGACATTCAACTGTTACAATAACAGATGATGGAACAGCAAATGGAATCTTCTTAGGATTAGTTACAGATAAAGATTATCGTATTTCGAGAGATGATATGGATGCACCAATTGATAATTTTATGACACCAAAAGAAAGTATCTTTTGGGCTCGTGAAGGTGTTAGTTTATCAGAAGCAAATGATTTAATTTGGAAACATAAAAAAGCATGTTTACCAATTTTAACAGATGAAGGAAGATTAAAATATTTAGTATTCCGCAAAGATTATGAAGAGAGAAAAAATAATCCAAACTCATTATTGGATGAAAATAAAAGATATATTGTAGGTGCTGGTATCAACACAAGAGATTATGAACAAAGAATACCTGCTCTAATTGAAGCAGGAGTTGATATACTTTGCATGGATTCTTCTGATGGATATTCTATATGGCAAAAAAATACAATTGATTTTGTTCGTAAAAATTATGGTGATTCTGTGAAAATAGGTGCCGGAAATGTTGTAGACAGAGAAGGATTCCGTTATTTAGTAGATGCAGGAGCAGACTTCATAAAAATTGGTGTTGGAGGAGGTTCTATTTGTATCACTCGTGAAACAAAAGGAATTGGTCGTGGAAACGCATCAGCATTGATTGATGTAGCTGCTGCTCGTGATGAATATTTGAAAGAAACAGGAATTTATATTCCATTATGCCTTGATGGAGGAATTGTGCATGATCATCATATTACAATTGCATTAGCACTAGGAGCAGACTATGTTATGATGGGAAGATATTTTGCACGTTTTGATGAAAGCCCAACAAGAGTTATTAAAAAAGGAAATGGATATGTAAAAGAATATTGGGGCGAAGGTTCTAATAGGGCAAGAAACTGGCAAAGATATGATATGGGAGGAGATAAAAAACTTTCTTTTGAAGAAGGTGTAGATTCATATATCCCATATGCTGGAAAATTGAAAGATAATTTAGCAATCACATGTGCAAAAATTAAATCAACAATGTGCAACTGCGGAAGCATAACTATACCAGAATTTCATGAAAAAGCAAGATTAACACCTGTGTCAGAAATTAGCATTACAGAGGGTGGAGCACATGATGTTATTCTTAAGGAAATTGATAATCAATACCAGTAGGTTAAAAAATAATTACAATTGCTGAGGCTGTTAAAGCTTTGCTTGTTACAGCGTCAGTATGCAAAAAAAGTATTTGACTACGTCAAATTTCATTTTGGACGCGGTTACATACTTAGGAAAGGAATATTGAAAAATAATGAGCGAAACAGTTGATGTCTTAATGGCAACTTATGAAACTAATCCACATTATTTAAAACAGCAAATAGACAGCATTTTATCACAAACATATACAGATATACATCTTATTATTAGTGATGACAATTCAACTAGTCAAGATGTTCAATCTATATTAAAAGAAGTAGCTAATAATGATAAAAGAGTAGAATTACATATTCAAGAACAAAATATTGGATATATAAAAAACTTTGAGTTTTTGTTAACAAAATCAAATGCTGACTATATCTGTTTTAGTGACCATGATGATATTTGGAATCCAGAAAAAATAGAAAAACAATTACAAACTTTGAAGCAAAATGATGTGGATATGGTTTATTGCAACTGTATGCAAATTGATGAACAAGGAAAAATTATTCATGAAAATTATTTTCAATATAAAAATATGCCACTTGTAAATGGAAAACATCAAATTTTGGGAATGTCAAGATACTTAGGAATCGGATGTTCCCAAATATTTACAAGAGCTGTAAAAGAAAAAATGTTACCATTTACTACAAATGTAATGGCACAAGATTGGCTCGTTAGTTTTATTGCTAATGAAAATAAAGGTGTTTCTTATATAGAAGAACCATTATTTTTATATAGGCGACATACGGGCAATATTTTTGGTGGAAGATCATTAGCACAAAATTTAAAACGTTGGAAAGAAAAATATGGAACTACCTATAAAGGATATTTACAATATAGAAAAGAAGCTGTAATTGAGCCAGCCTACTTAGATGGTGCAAAAATGTGCTTATCTTATGCCACTGAAAAAGCAACTAAAAATATTTTAGAAAAATTAATTCAGTATTATGAAAAATTAGAAAAAACAAAATATATTAACTTAAATATAAAACCATATTTCAAATATTTAGGTGGAAAAAATATGAGAAAAAAAGCAATAAAAGAATTGATGATTTTTCATATTCCTATATTAGGATATTTACGCTATATTCTATGATTTTAACTTCATTTGAAAGGAATGATAGAAAAGTGGATGAACAAAAAACGATTGATATTTTACTTGCAACATATAATGGAGAACAATATTTAAAAGAGCAAATTGAAAGTGTTCTAAACCAAACTTACAAAAATATACAAATTATTATTTCAGATGATTGCTCTCAAGATAATACAAAAAACATATTAGAAACATATCAAAACCATCCACAAGTTAAGATATACTACCAAGAACAAAACAAAGGATATATGAAAAATTTTGAATTTTTATTACAACATGTAGAGCATGATTTATATATGTTGTGTGATCAAGATGATATATGGTTACCACAAAAAATAGAAAAAACTTATAAAAAAATGCAGGAAAAACAAGCAGATTTAGTATTTACAGACTTAGAAATTGTAAATGAGGAAGGAAAAACACAGGCAAAATCTTTTAATCGTCATATGAAAAAAATACATAAAATAAATAAAACTCTTGAAACAAATCAACTAGAATATTTGTCTAATAATATAACAGGTTGTACAATATTAGCCAAAAAACAAGACTTAAATAAGATATTGCCTTTACCTGAAAATACAAAATATATTATTCATGATTCATGGATAGGTCTTATTACTTCATTGCATGGTAAAATTGCCTATTTAGACGAACCAACTGTATTATATAGGCAACATGGTAATAATCAGGTAGGTGCAGGCAGAAAATCTTATCAAGCACAAGAATTTTCTGAAATACGAAAAGTTTTTATTGAAGTAAAAAAAGAATTATTTTCTGTATATACAGAGCATCAAGAACAATTTCCAGAAAAATTGAAGATTTTAAATGAAAAAGCAAAATCATATTTTGAAATGATAGAGCCAAAAAAAATGTCTTTTAGAGGCTGGAATATATATCATCAATTATATAAATATGAAACATTTAGTTACTACATTTTAAATTTTATTATCTTAAATATGCCACTACTAGGAGAATTTTTATTTAACATTAGAAAAAGTTTAAAAAAGAGAAAAGAGGTGTAATCTAAAAGGTGCACAAAAAACTAAAAGATGTGTTATTCCCAAAAGGAAGTATTATAAGAAAGTTTCTTGTAAATTTGAAACAAAATGGAATAAAAGATACACTTTCAAAAATTCATGCATATGACATCAAAGGACATAAAGATAATAACCAAGCATATCAACAATGGATTATTGAAAATGAGCCAACTGATGCACAATTACAAGAGCAAAAAAATAAAAAATTTGCAATTATGCCAAAAATCAGTGTAGTTATTCCATTATATAACACAAATCAAAAAGACTTTGAAGAATTGATACAACATATGATAAGCCAAACATATTCTAATTGGGAATTATGCCTAGCAGATGGAAGTCCAGAGAAAAATTTGCAAATAGAAGAATTAACAAAACAAGATAATAGAATACAATACCAATTTTTAGGGAATAATTTAGGAATAGCAGGAAATACAAATTCAGCTATTAAAATGGCAACAGGAGAATATATTGCTTTATTGGATCATGATGATGTATTGGCAGATTTTGCATTATATGAAGTTGTTTCTCAAATAAATCAACATACTGAAGTAGAATTTCTTTATTCAGATGAAGACAAAATAACAGAAAATGTAGAAGAAAGATTTGATCCACATTTCAAACCAGATTTTGCAATTGATACATTGCGTTCTGTTAATTATATTTGTCATTTTTCTGTTATCAAAACAGAGTTAATGCAAAAAATAGGAGGATTTAGAGAAGGTTTTGATGGAGCACAAGATTATGATTTATTTTTAAGAATAGCAGAAACAACTAAAAATATTGTGCATATTTCAAAAGTTTTATATCATTGGAGAGTTCATTCAGGTTCAACAGCATCAGCTGCAACAGGAGATGCTAAACCATATGCATATGAAGCAGGAAAAAAAGCATTGGAAAGTCATTTGCAAAGAATAGGAATAACAGGAACTGTGGAACATGGTGATTTATTAGGAACTTATAAAATTACATATTCTGTAATTGGTAATCCTAAAGTATCTATTTTGATACCAAATAAAGACCATGCAAAAGACTTAAAACTATGTATACAATCAATTATAAAACAGACAACATATACAAATTATGAAATAATTATTATCGAAAACAATAGTACAGAAAAAAGTACATTTGATTTTTATGATGAAATTCAAAAACAAAAAAATATAAAGGTAATACAATATCCAGAAAAAGAATTTAATTATTCTAAAATCATCAATTATGGTGTTAAAAATGCTGATGGAGAATATGTCTTGCAACTAAATAATGATACAGAGCTTATAACACCAAATTGGTTAGAACAATTTATCGGATTTGCCCAAAGAAATGATGTTGGTGTAGTAGGATCCAAATTATATTATCCAGATAACACAATTCAGCATGCAGGGATTATTATTGGAATTCAAGGAACTGCAGGACATATATTGAAAAATATGCCTAAGCAAAAAAAAGCATATTTTGGAAGGCAAGGTTATGTGCAAAATTTCAGTAGCGTGACAGGAGCATGCTTATTTACTAAAAAATCAATTTACGAAGAAGTAGGAGGAATGGACGAAAATTTTGCTGTAGCTTTTAATGATATAGATTTGTGCCTAAAAATACGTGAAAAAGGATATTGGATTGTTTGGACACCTTACATAGAACTAAAACATTATGAATCAAAATCAAGAGGTTATGAAAATACACCTCAAAAACAAGAAAGATTCCAAAATGAAACTGCAAAATTTCAAGAAAAATGGAAAAAACAACTGCAACAAGGAGATCCATTTTTTAACTGTAATTTTGCATTAGATACAGAAGCTTATCAAATCAAAGGAGGAAAATAAAGTGAAAAGAAAAATTAGTATCATATGCATGATGTTTATTGTATTAGTAATCTCAATAATTTCAAATATCGTAAAAGCAACTGAAAATACAGCACAAGTATATATTGATTATCCAACACAAAATCAAAATTGTAATGATAAATTATATATTCATGGATGGCTTATGTCAGCAGTAGCTGATAAATCATTAAAATTATATATTGACAATGAAAATACAGATGTAACTTCAAGTATTCAAAGATATAATAGACCAGATGTAACAGGAAGCATAAAAGGATATGGCTCAGCAGAGCAAAATCCATTAGCAGGGTATAAAGGTACAGTTGATATTAGTCAGATAAAAGATGGAACACATAATTTGATTGCTAAAGTAATTGATAATCAAACAGGAAACGTAATTGGACAAACTTCAAAAACTTTTATTGTAAAAAAATATAAAACACAAGTATATATTGATTATCCAAAAACAAATACTGTATACAAAAGTAGTATATCTGTACATGGTTGGGTAATGTCTGAATTAAAAGATAAAGATATAAAAGTATATATTGATAACAATGAAACAAATACAAATTTAAAGAGATATAACAGACCAGATGTAACTGGAAGTGTAAAAGGTTATGGAACAGCTGAGCAAAATCCATTAGCAGGATATGATGGAACTATATATTTACCAAATACTCTTATAGATGGTGCACATACAGTTACAATAAGAGCTATCAATCCAAAAACAAATGAAATCATGGCAGAAGATTCAAGAAAAATTAATCTAAAAAAATATAACACATCTCTTTATATAGATTATCCTGTTGCAAATTCAACAGCTCAAACAAGTGTTAATGTACATGGATGGGTAATGTCTGAACAGGAAAACAAAGAAGTTAAAGTATATCTTGATAATGAAAATACTGATGTAACAGCAAATATTCAAAGATATAATAGGCCAGATGTAACAGGAAGTATAAAAGGTTATGGGACAGCCGCTCAAAACCAATTGGCAGGATATACTGGAACAGTTGACACAAGCAAATTAAAAGAAGGAAAACACGAAATAATTGTTAAAGTAATTGATTCAAATACAAAAGAAGTATTACGGACAAGAAAGAAGAACATTTTATGTAGAAAAATATAAAACTCAAATTTATTTAGATTATCCAGTAGCTTCTAAAAACTATAGAAACACTTTAGCAATACATGGTTGGATTATGTCACAAGAAGCAAATAAACAAATCCGCTTCTATTTAAATAATGTTGATATATCTAATCAAATAAAATTATATAACAGACCAGATGTAACGGGAAGTGTAAAAGGATATGGAACAGCAGAACAAAATCCACAAGCAGGATTTGATGGAACAATAAATGTTTCAGGTTATGCATCTGGAGAATACACACTTAAAATAGAAGTATATTCAAATTCTAATAATGAAGTAATTAAAACACAAGAAACAAAAATTAAATTAAATCAATTTACCTATGAAGAAGGTGTGTATGGTAAAAGTGGTTTGAGAGTACAACATTCAAATTGGGGAAATGACCTAAAATATTACCAAATTGGAAATGGAAATAATGTAATGTTTGCAGTTTTTTCTGTACACGGATTTGAAGACAGTTGGTATAGAGATGGGGCAGAACTAACATATATTGCTAACCAATTTAGAGATGAATTAATCAATAAGCAAGCAAATTATAAAGACATTTTAAATAATTGGACAATTTATATTATCCCATGTGCAAATTCTGATGGACAATATTATGGTTGGGATAACAATGGCTCAGGTAGAACAACATTATATAGTGCAGCTCCTGGAAACAGAGGAATTGATATGAACAGATGTTGGTCAGTAAGTTTCTCAAGAAGAACATCTAATAGAGAATATAATGGAACAGAACCATTCCAAGCATATGAAGCAAGATATTTACGAGATTTCATGATTAGTAGAAGAGCAGCTTTAGGAAGGACTGTTGTAGTAGATTTACATGGTTGGCTAAATGAAACCATAGGAGATAATGGCTTAGGTACATTTTATCGTAACCAATATGGAATGGGAACTCATATTTCAACTTATGGTGGAGGTTATCTAATAAACTGGGCTCGTACATTGCCAAATACAAGAAGTGTACTAGTAGAACTACCACATGTTTCAAATCATAATCAAGTTGTTAATAATGATTTTGCAGGAAAGTATATACGCGCGACTGTTAATATGCTTAGGGGTTAAAAAATAATTATAAATTTGACTTTGTCAACTTCCATTAGAAAGGAACAATACCTATGAAAAATAAAAAATATATTATTGCAATAGTTATCATTTTATTAGTAATTGTTATTTTTACAATTAGCAGTATAATCATAAATAATAAAAATACTAATACGGAAAATGAAATAAACCAAGAAAATGTAATAGAATATGAACCACAAGAAGGAATAGATATTGACCAAAATCAAGTAGCATATCAAAAAGATGCGACAATTGATGAATTAAAAAAAGATGTAGGAGCTACTGGAAATGATAATATTTATGAAATCACAACAGAATATGATGGAAGACAGATTTTAACTATTAAACCAGATGTGCAATTTTGTGTTGTGCTATCAGGAATTTTAGAAAATAAGCAACCTGAAAATAACTTAGAAAAGTTGGAAGAAAAAACTTCCAACTTTCTAGGAAAACATGGTATATGGATAGCAGAAAATTCCAGAGAAACATTTCAAACACTTTTAAAAGAAACAACTAAAAATACTTACAGTATCAATGAAGAAGGATATTTAGTTTGTGAAACAAATACTGATGCTAATGAAACAGATAAAAAAATAACTGATATATTATCAAGTGATAAATTATATATAATTTCTATGACAGGTACATGTTATATTCTTGATGAAATTTCAGGAGAAGTTGTAGAATATCCATTTGAAAAAATGGATCCATATCAAGCATATGAATGCTATGAAAATGATAACCAAAAAATATATGTTTTAACTACAAATCAAGCAAAAAAACTTTCAAATCAAGAATTGATTGATGCCATTATTTGTAATTGACAAAGCAATATTTATCGGTTACAATAAAAAAGAAGGGAAAGAAACACAGTGAATTTTTTAAAAATGTTAATAGAAAATAAAAAGTTAATATTGCAGTTAGGGAAAAATGATTTTAGGAATAGGTTTGCTAGTACAAGTCTTGGAAGTATATGGGGTTTTTTACAACCCTTTATTTTCATGTTAACATATGTAATAGTTTTCCAATATATCTTAAAAACAGGAGCAGCAGGTGATGATCCATTTGTTGTATGGTACATACCAGCAATAGCTATGTGGCTTACTTTAAATGATACTATTTTAAAAACAAGTACATCTATTAGGCAATATGCATATCTTGTAAAAAAAGTTGTATTTCCTATAGATATTATTCCAATGATTACAATTGTATCATGTACTGTTGTAGGTTTGTTTTTAATTCTAATTGCAGTTGTTGTTGGTATTTGTTTTGGATATATGCCAAATATACTTACATTAGTTTATTTTATAATTGCAGCATATGCATTTATTATTGCATTAACAAGATTAACTTCTGCAATTTGTACAGTAGTTCCAGATTTTTCAGAACTATTATCTATCGTAATGCAATTGATGTTTTGGTTTACACCAATTATTTGGAACTTAAATATGTTAGGTGATGGTATTTTATTGAATATTGCAAAATGTATGCCATTTACATATCTTGTAACAGGAATTAGAGAAGCATTTATTTCTGGAAATATTATAGTAGAAGGCTATGGAGTATATACAGCTGTATTTTGGTTTATTACCATATTTTTATTTGTATGGGGAAATCGTGTATTCAAAAGAACCAAAAAGGATTTTGCAGATGTGCTATAGAAAGGATTAAATAATTATGAAAGAAGAAAATGCAGTTGAAATTAAAAATTTAGTAAAAGAATATAAAATGTATGATAGAAAAAAAGACCGCTTACTAGAAGTCCTTTTCCCTAAAATGAATAGACATCACTCTTTCCGTGCTGTAAATGATTTATCATTAGAAGTAAAAAAAGGAGAAATTTTAGGAATATTAGGAAGAAATGGAGCAGGAAAATCAACATTATTAAAAATGGTAACAGGTGTTGTTGCACCAACAAGTGGAGAAATTGAAGTAAAAGGAAAAATAAGTTCATTATTAGAATTAGGAGCAGCCTTTAATAGTGAATTAACAGGATATGAAAATATATATCAGCATGGACAAGTCATGGGATTAACAAATGAAGAAATAAAAGAAAAAGAAAAAAGTATTATTGATTTTGCAGATATTGGTGAACATTTATATCAACCAGTAAAAACATATTCTTCAGGAATGTTTGCTAGATTAGCTTTTGCTTGTGCTATCAATGTAGAACCAGAACTCCTTATAGTTGATGAAGTACTATCAGTAGGAGATATGGCATTTCAGGAAAAATCTATTACAAGAATGAAGGAAATTAGAAATAATGGAACAACTATTTTATTTGTTTCTCATTCTCTACCAGCTGTTAGAAACTTTTGTAGTCGTGCTATTTGGATGAGAGATGGGCAGATTGTATTAGATGGAGAAACAAGCTTTGTAACAGAAGAATATAAAAAATATATGATTGACAATCCAAGAGAGCGAGAGATTCAAGAAAAAATACAAGTCATGGAGCAACAAAAAAAGAAGAAAAAGCAAGAAGATAAATCTATCAAAATTGTAAAAGTAGAAACAGATAAAGAGCAATATAATTTGTTTGATGATATTTCAATTACCATCACAGTAGAAAATTTAAAACAAATTGATAATTATGGTGCAGGAATGATTATTACAGATACAAAAGGTGAAATGATTAGTGTTATCAATTCAATTAGAGTTGATCAATATATAAGAAAAGATGAAAAGCAAATTACATTCAAAATAAATAGAAATAATTTTGCAGAAGGAACTTACTATGTAACAGTATCAATTTGTGATGAAAAAATATTATTTAGTTATGATAAAATTGACTATGCAACAAGTTTTAAAATAAGAGTGCCTAGAAATAGTTTTGGAGTACTTCATTCTGAAGGAATGAGTAGTTGCGATTATGAAGTACTAAAGGGGGTATAGTGTGAAAAAAGTACTAATAACAAATTTTGAAATTGTACAATTTTCTGGTTCTGAAATTCATAGTGCGACAATTGCAAAATATTTTAAACAGTTAGGTTACGAAGTATATATGGGAGTAATAGAAACAGGTAGCCCATTATATGATGTTGTAAAAGATAATTTTGACAAAGTAATATATTTATTAAAAGATGATTTTGATTTTTCAACAGTTGAATTTGATTTGGTTTGGGTACATCATTCTTTTCTATTAGATTGGTTGATTTTTGAAAAAGGATTACAAGCAAAAAAAATAATTATAGGTTCTTTATCACCTGTAGAACCATTTGAGAGTGTACCAATATATGCAAATGAACTAACATTTTGCTTAGCAAACTCTCAAGAAACATATGCACAATTAACTGAAAAAGAAAAAATACAAAATGTTAGTTTGTTTGAGAATTACTCATTTACTTCTTATTTTGAAAAAGAAATACAAGTAAAAGAATTACACAATATAGCAGTTGTGTCAAACCATATACCACCAGAAGAAATGGAAGCAATAGAAATTTTACGTCAAAAGGGATATACTGTTGACGTTTATGGACTTGCAGGAAATAAAACTTTTATAACAGATGAAGTATTAGGAAAATATGATTGTGTTATTACAATAGGAAAGACAGTACAATTTGCAATGTCCCTAAAAATCCCTGTATATGTATATGATATCCATGGAGGAGATGGATATTTAACAATGGATAATATTGAACAAAATAGAAGTCATAATTTTTCAGGGAGAAGTTTTGGAAAAAAAGATGGTGAAACAATTACAAATGAAATCATAGAAAAATTTGAAACTGAACTTTCACAATTAGAATCTATAAAACAATATGCATTAGAAAACTTTTGCTTTGAAAAGAAAATGGAAGAAATATTGCAAAAAATAGAAAAATCGCCAGATATTGATATAGAATCAATTAGGAAAAAATATGAGAATTATGAGAGAAATTTACTTGTAACAAAAAGATTAGCAGAACATGCTGAAAGAAGACAAGAACAAGTACTAAAAGAAAAAACGATTGAATTTTATAAAATTAAAGATGAGGAATTGGCAGAAAAACAAAGAGAAATTGATAATCGCGGATACTTAATGGAAGAATTAGAAAAGAAAAACAAATTACTTACTGATGAAATACAGGCAATTAAAAATTCTAGAAGTTGGCGATATACTAAATTTTTAAGAAGAGCTAGGGGGAATAACTTATGAAAACAATAAAACACTGCGGAATATGTTTATTATTTATAATTATATTATTATTAATACCACATAATGTTAAATCTGCAGAAGAAGTAAAAACAAATGTGTATTTAGATTATCCAAATACAACAAATATTAATCAAGATAGTTTATATATTGATGGTTGGGTAATGTCAACATATGCTAATAAGACAATTCAAATATATATTGATGGAATATTACAACAAGCAACTATAGAAACAAGACCAAGACCAGATGTTCATAAATCTATCAAAGGATATGGCACAGAAGCGGAAAATCCTAAACCTGGATTTAAAACAACATTGAATTTAAAAAATGTAAAAGATGGAAATCATACATTAGAAGTAAGAGTAGTATCTGATACAGGTAAAAAATTATATTCTTCAACAAAAAAATTCACACTAAAAAAATATAATACAAATTTAAATATTGATTATCCAAATACATCACAAATCAATCAAGACAGTATGGAAATAAATGGATGGGTAATGTCAACAGTACCAAATAAAACAATTAAAATATATATTGATAATCAATTACAACAAGTAAATCTTGCTATGAGAGAAAGACCTGATGTACACAAAGCAATTAAAGGTTATGGGACAGTAGCACAAAATCCAACACCTGGATTTAAAACAACTTTAAGTTTGAAAAAAATATCAGATGGAAATCATACTTTGAAAATTGAAGTTCTATCAAACACAGGAGAGATATTAACAACATATTTAAAAAACTTTAATTTGAAAAAATATAGTACAAAATTAAATATTGATTATCCAAATACATCACAATGCAATCAAGATAGTATGGAAATAAATGGATGGGTTTTATCATCATATGCAAATAAAACAATCCAAATATATGTAGATAATCAATTACAACAAACAAACATTGCAATGAGAGCAAGACCAGATGTACATAAAGCAATTACAGGCTATGGTACAACAGCTCAAAATCCAACACCTGGATTTAAAACAACATTAAATTTGAAAAAAATCGCTGATGGAAATCATACACTAAAAATTAATATTGTAGCAGATAGTGGAGAAATTTTAGCAACATATACAAGAAATTTCACATTAAAAAAATATACAACAAAATTAAATGTTGATTATCCAAATACATCTCAAATAAGACAAGATACTATGCAAATTGATGGTTGGATAATGTCAACATGCGCAAATAAAACAATCCAAATATATATTGATAATCAATTACAACAACCAAGTCTTGCAACAAGAGTAAGACCAGATGTGCATAAAGCAATCACTGGTTATGGAACAGTAGCACAAAATTCTCAACCAGGATTTAAAACAACTCTAGATTTAACAAAAATTTCAGATGGAAATCATACTTTAAAAATTAATAGTGTTGCAGATACAGGAGAAGTTTTAGCAACATATACAAAATCATTTTCATTAAAAAAATATCCATCAACATTATATATTGATATTCCTGAAGACAATTTTATAACTGGAAAGAAACAGCTAGAAGTTTCTGGTTGGGTAATGTCTGGTTATACAAATGCTAATATACAAATCTATATTAACAAGGTTTTACAAAATGCTACTATCACAAGAAGAGCAAGAACAGATGTGCAAAAAGCAATTACGGGATATGGAACAGTTGCTCAAAATCCAACACCTGGATTTAGCTCAATATTAGATATTTCTGCTTTACAAGAAGGTAATTATACAATTACAGTAAATGTAACTACAAAAGAGGGAACTGTTTTAGCAAGTAGTAGTAAAAAACTTACTATTGATAGAAAAATATTAGTAGGAATTGATGTTTCTGAACATAATAAAACAATTAATTGGGAAAAAGTTAAGAAACAAGTTGACTTTGCAATTATCCGTTGTGGATATGGAGTAGATGATGCAGCACAAGATGATAAAATGTTTTATCGCAATGTTGCAGAATGTGAAAAATACGGTATTCCATATGGTGTATATATTTATTCATATGCTACAGATTTAGATAAAGCAAAATCTGAAGTAAATCATGTAATTAGATTATTACGTGGATCAAAGCCAACATATGGTATTTGGTTTGATATGGAGGATGCAGATGGATACAAGAGTAGATATAATGTTTCTGATCAAATGTGCCGTGATATTACATATACATTCTGTTCAATAATGAAAAGCAGAGGGTATAATGTTGGAATTTATGCAAATCTAAATTGGCTTAATGGAAAATTAAATGATTCACGTTTAGATCAATTCCCAAAATGGGTAGCACAATGGAGTAATAAATGTGATTATAATAAGCCATATGTTATGTGGCAATATACTAGTTCAGGAACAGTAGATGGAATAACTGGAAGGGTAGATATGGATTATTATTATAGATAAAAAATGAAAGATATCTTCAAAATAAGAAGATATCTTTTTGCTTTTACTGTAAAAATAAATAATAAAAGCATGGTAAACATAACACAAAATATCAATTTTGTGCAAAGTTCAGATACTACATGGGCAAAATCACATAGTAAAACGGTTAATGTAACAGATACTAGTGGAAGTGGAATGGCAGGTGCAACTCTAAAATATGCATGGAAACAATCTGATACAGGTATGACTGAAGAGTCTCACTTCACAGGAAGTCCACCTAATTATGGAACATTCGAATCAGGAACTGCAATTACCAAAAATACAGATTCAGGATCTAACTGGTATCTATGGATATTTGCAAAAGACTCTCTAGGTAACTTTAAAATTGAAAAAACAGGACCATTCTATTTAGATAATACACCACCAAGTGATACAAAACCTACAGAAACTCATACATCTAATTCAATTACAGTAACTTGTGCACAAACTGATGCAAATGTTAGTACTTTAGATGCAAATACTAGGTATTATCAGATAAAACCTTCTTCTCAAACTTCTTGGGGAGATAAGTGGGAAAAAGATATTGGAACTTCTCATAAGTTTTCAGGATTAACCTTAAATACAAATTATGATGTACGAACAAAAGTATCAGACTCACTTGGTAATGGTCCAACAACTTCTCAAAGCTTAAATAACATCAAAACTGAAAATATTGAAGACCCAGTAATTACTTGTACACCTAATGGAAACTCATGGACTAATGGAAAAGTATCAGTTTCAATTGACTTCAAAAGTGGATCTCAAAGCTATTTAACTAGACAGTATCAAGAATCAACTGGAGGGC
>CANQTV010000017.1 GCA_947626875.1 uncultured Clostridia bacterium
TCATTCCACTTCCACTAGTATCTGTTACATTAACCGTTTTACTATGTGATTTTGCCCATGTAGTATCTGAACTTTGCACAAAATTGATATTTTGTGTTATGTTTACCATGCTGTTTTACTATATATTAATGGGAAACATCAGTTTAATTTAGATATTTCCCATATTATTTTTTATACTAATCAGAATTATTATCTTCCTTAATACATTTTTCTGGTGGCTCTTTAAAACTTAAATACCAACTAATTCCATTTCTATTTTTACTTATTTCTTCATTTCTTGCTTGTAGTGTTTCAAATGTTTGTGGTGGAGGAACAATTATAGGTTGATTTGGTATCCAATTTGCCGCAGTTGATCCGATTACCACATTCTGCCATTTGTAATGCTTGCACAATCCTTATTATTTCAGGTATAAATCTTCCAATATTTAATGGATATATCAAAATAGTTCTAATAATTCCTTTATCATCTATTACAAATACATTTCTTACAGTTTCTGTGTTACTTATATCACTCGAAATCATTCCATATTTCCTTGCAATTTGCCCATTTCTATCTGCTATAATAGGAAATGAAACTTTAATACCTGTTTTGCAATAAATATCATAAATCCATGCTAAATGTGAACTATTACTATCTACGCTTAATCCTAAAAGTTCTGTATTTAAATTTTTAAAATATGTATGTGCTCTTGTAAATGCTATTATTTCTGTTGTACACACGGGGGTAAAATCTTTAAATTTGGGGATTAAAAATCATCATTCAATAAAAAATCAAATATATTAACATGTTGAATTCCATCTTTTGAGTAATCTTCATCATCCAAAGATATAATATATTTCGGATATGAATCATTAATTCCTTTATATGCTTCAAATTCTCTTTGTTTCGTTTCCTCTGAAGCTAATTTATAGCAAACTTGTATATATTTAAAATCTTTATTTTTAGTTGCTACAAAGTCCACTTCTCCCTTTTTTGTTTTTCCAATATATACTTCATATCCTTTAGCAAGTAAATCGCTATAAACTATACTTTCTAATGGCCATAGAATAGTTTATTTCCTTACTATTTGTTTTTATTTTCTTTACTCCTAAATCAGAAACATAATATTTGTTTAATGTTTTTAAAATACTTTTTCCTTGAATATCATATCTATAAACTTTATTCATAATAAAAGTTAAGCATAAAGCTTCTAAATAGCTATATAATGTATCTGTAGCTATTTCATGATGTTCTTTTTTAAATAATTTAAAATGTTATTTGCTGAAAATTCTTTTCCTTCCGTCTATAAAACATATTGCAAAATTTTGTTAAATGAAGCAATGTCTTTTATATTTGACCTTTCTACTACATCTTTTAGTAATATTGAATCATAAACATCTGAAATATAATTAAGTTTCGCCCTTTCATTATCAAAAGAAAATCTTTGTGGTAAGCTTCCCCATTCAAATATATCAAATAATAATTTTTTATAGTCCTTCTCTTTTGTTTTTGTAAGTTCTACAACTTCTTTAAATGTTAATGGTAAAACTCTAAAACTAACATATCTACCAGATAAATCGGTTGACAATTCTAAAAATGTCATTTTACTATTAGAACCAGTTATAAAAATACTAAATTGATTTGTGATTCTTAAAGAGTTAATACCTTTTTCAAAATCTTCAACTTTTTGCACTTCATCAAGAAAAACATAATACTTATTTTTATCTTTTACTAGACTTTTATTAAATTTTAAATTTGTAAAAGATATTTTGATGTATTGGAATAACTTTTTATTTTTAAAACTTATTTTGATACAGTGGAATAACTTTTTATTAAATTAGTTTTTTAATATCTGGTTTTAATTCAAATTTTATGCTTTTATCATGATAAATCCATATCTTGTCAATTAAACATTCTAAAATATATCTATTAGGCTCGTCTGACAAAATTATCTCATCAAAATATTCTATTGCTGTCTTTAACTTTTTTACTTTTTCTTTAGCTATTTTCTCCGCTTCCTGTTCTAGTTGTTTTTGAAGTTCTTCGATTCTATTAGTTTTGCTTTTTTCTATTTTTCTATATGTATTTTCAATTACATTTTTTTGATGTTCATTTGTGCTACTTGCTAAATCTTTTATTTTTTGATTTATCAATATTTCATATTCAGCATTTAATGTTTCTAGCTCTATTTTAACTTTTTCTTTATTATTAGTTTTATCAATGCCTTTCCTTTCAATTTTTATTTTTTTTATTTCTTCAATATATTGTTCCTTTGTGAATTTAAAAAACTCTTTTAAATGAATAATCATATCTGTTTCTTTAATTTCATGACATTTGCATCTAGCCTTACCATAAGTTCTATACTGTGAACACTCATATCCCTTTTGTTGTTGCTTTCTTGTTATTGTAATTCCGCTTACTCCAAAGCCACAATCTCCACATCTGCAAAATCCCGAAAAAATATATTTTCTTTTCCTTGTGCCTGACGTACTTTTAGTATTTGCTTTTCTCTTTCTTATTTCTTGTGCTAATTTAAAGGTTTCCTTTGAGATAATTGCCTCATGATGATCTTCAAAGATAAAATGTTCTTCTTCCGGAAGTTTTATTGCTCTTCCTCTAATTGAAATAGTCTTTTTTTTATGAGTCCTTAAAGTACCACAATATACATCATTATTTAGTATATTGCTTATCATATATGTAGACCATAATTTTTGTACTGGATGTTTATATATTCTTCCTCTTTCTAAATGCTTACCTTGATAATATACAGATGGGGTTGGATAATTATATTTACTATTTAGTATATCACAAATTTTCTTTCTACCAAAACCATCTTCAGTATATAATTTGTATATTAACTTAATTACAGGTCTTATATCTTCGTCAACATATAATTTTGTAACATCTTCTTTATCTTTTACATAGCCATAATAATTTCCCATAATTAACCTTCCAGATTTTTGTTTTGAATACATATGATCCCTTGTTTTTCTTGAACAATCTTTAACATATCTTTCATTAAACCATGTTGTAATTCCAATAGTATCATCTCTGTCATTTAAAACATCATAGGTTCCTCCCATCTCTGATACTAAGATTAAATTTTTTTGCATATTTTTAAATTCGTCTATTAAAACCAATACTCGTCCATTATTTCTTCCTATTCTTGATAAATCTTTCGCTATAACTACATCAATTTTTCCTTCCTTTACTCTTTCAATCATTCTGGAAAATTCAGGTCTGTTAAAAGTGTATCCCGAAACATTGTCATCAATGTAGAAGTTGTCTTCTGAGATAAACCAATTACGAGAACATGCATAATCTTGAATAATCCTTTTTTGTTCTTCAATACTTGCATAATTTTCTTTATCTTCATCTCTAGACAATCGTACATATCCTACAACTGTCATCTTTTCCTCCTTACCGCCTGATATTGCTATGTCTTGCATGTTAGCATACATAACGGCTTATTTCAACCTGCTTTTCTATAATTCTTTTAAGAATCTCGGGATAGTTCTCTTTTCCTGTTATGAAAGTAGCAACACTATATTTCTTTTGTTTATATTCTTCAATTATATCTTTTGTTTCTTGCTTATTTAACTCCTTTTCTGTTAAATAAATTTGAACATACTTTGTTTTAGCAGTGTTACAAGAAGTAATTTGCATCTTCATACTCCTTCATAATATTTTTCTATAAATATTATGCTTTTTCTATATATTAAGAACACTTTTATTTTGTAAAAATAATAAAAGCATATCAATCTACTGTACTGTAATTGATATACTTTTTATTTCTTATATTTCTTTTGCTTTTATTATTAGTCTTGTTATTCCTCCGGGATTACATGTAATAATAGTAGTTTCTCTCTTTCCTTCTGTGTTTTGATTTAAACATTTTAAGTCTTTGGGCATACAAGTATATATATCATAAATTTCGTAATTTACCTTATTTAATGTTTTTCTATCAATTAAATAGAATGTATCACCTACTTCTAATTCTAGAACTCCTTTTAACATGTTTTTCCAATTATGTCCACATATACAAAAATTTCCTATTTCATTTATATTCGGTCCATATAATTTAACTGCTGATACTTTTAGTGATTCTTTATTTGATACGCTTAATATATTTTTGCTAATATTTACTTTTTCTATTACAAGTCTTCCTAATACATTATATCCTCCCATTTCAGCAGGAATTTTATCTTTGTCTTCTATATTTTGTTCATTATTTTCCTCAGTATTATTATTTTCTTCTTTTTCTTCTTTCTCTTGTTCTTCTCCTATTTTTCTTTGTATACTCATTTTGCTTGCTTGATTATCATTTTGTTTACTACTTTTACCTATTTTAAAGAGATTATTACTATACACTATATAAATAATGCAAAAAGTAATTATTCCAAAAAGAATATAATAAATTATTTTATTTTTCATTTTATATAAGCTCCTTTATAATCTGCCTTTAACTTTATTTAAAAGCAATATTACAGGAATAAACTTAAGATCTTTTATTGTTTATATATTTTCTTAAAACTATAGCTACTATAGACATTTCTGATATAATTGCTGCTATAAGTGTAGTTATAACTGAACCTGTATTTGGTAATTCTTCAATTGGTAATTCTTCATTTGGTAATTCTTCATTTGGTAATTCTGGTTCTGCTACAACAGGTACATCTACTACTTCAATTCCTACTTGTTGTATATTATATTCTGCTATATCTGTATCTCCTGAATTATCTCCAGAAAGAAAGTTACTTACTTTTATATATTCTTTGTTTGTTTCATTTCTTCCTTCTGTCAATTTTAATGCTTGAAATTTTATATTTATTTCTGACATTTGACTTCCAGTAGCTGATATACTAAGCATTCCATCTTGTTCTGTTGCTGAAATTTCTGCATTATTTTCACCTAAACCAACATATTTAAATATTTCTTGATCATAAAATAAATCAAATTGTAGATAATCTGTAGGTTTATCTTGAGATACTGTTACTACAAATGTATCTCCTAATTTTGCTATATCATCTGTTAAATCTGTTTTTATGTCAACCATTGAATTGTTTCTTTCAGTTACTGCAACAGATACTTCTTTTGAATAATATAGATGTGCATTTAAAGCTTCTTCATTGCTATTTCCTGCTTTGTAGTTTAAAATCTTAAAGCTACTTGGAGAATTTCCTTCTGTTACTGCTATTGCTTTAAATAATAGCGTTACATCTGTTAATCCTGTTCCTGATGCCTTTACAGTAACTTGTCCATTTGTAGAAGTATCTGCTTCATATTCAGAATTTGCTGGTGCAACAAATTCAAAATGAGCATTATCATATGATATTGTTGCTTCAACATAATTGGTTGGTATTGTTTGTGCTAAAGAAATATTAACTTTTCTTTCTATTGGTACACTTTTTTTATTAGCCTGTATACTTATATTTCCTTCATATCTGTCTCTTACTTTAACACTAACTTGCATTGCTGAATAATAATTAGTTTTTTGTGCAGAAACAGAATTTTCTCCTGATTTAAATTCTGATACCTTAAAGTTTCCTTCATTTCTAGTTGTTGATTTTAATGCTTTAAATGTTAAGGTTACACTTGAGATATCTTCACTATCATGAGGTTCATTTGTTTTTACTGTAAGATTTCCATTTGATTCTACATCTTCAGCACTAAATCCTCCTGTTACATCTACATAACTAAATATTTCGTTGTTAAATGATAACTTAAATTCAATATATTTTGAAGTCCTTAATTCTGATGTTCCCTTCTTATGTTGAGTTACGGTTATTTTAACTGTATCCCCTACTTCTACTAATGTAGCATCTGTACTTATTTTAACTTGAGCTTCTTCTCCTGCCGCATTAGCAATATTAGGTAATAACATTATTACTAAAATAATTAAAGATAATAATATTGCTATTGTTCTTTTCATTTTTTACCTCCTAAAAAAATTTTTAAATTAACTTTATTGTAAATTAAGTATTTAATATTTTACTCCATACATTTTGCTAATTTTTTATACATTTATTATTTTTCTTTTTTAGCTTTTTTATCCGTTTTTTCTTTTTTAAATTTTTACAATTTTTGAAAATTTTTATTTTATACCCATTAAATAATAAAATAACCCTATATTCAATTTTTCACATTAAATATAAGGTTATATATCTAACTTTTGTTGATTGTTTCTAACATTAGGGTCATACGGGGGTAAAATCTCCGGGGATGAGAAAAAAACACAAGCCACTTTCCTTTATAATCATTTAGAGATATGTTTCCGAATGTACTGTTAGCTTCAAACTCTGGTGCTTTTTGCCCTATTTTTACATTTCCATTTGTTAATAACTCATAATCCATAAAAAAACTCCTTTCATTTTGTATATTTTATGAAAAGAGTTTATTTATGGTGTCTTTTTCAATAAAATTTGCAACTCCATCATCGTAGCAACTTTCTATAACAGATGTAGCTTTTTGTTTGACTATTTCTGCACCATTTTCTACTGCATAAAATTCATCTGAAACTTCTGCTAATGGTAAGTCATTTTCACTATCTCCAAAAGATATTACTTTATCAAATCCATACAATTCTTTTAATTCTTTTAACCTACTTGCTTTTGAAACATTTTCTAGAACTATATCACAAAAGCATTCACCATCTGAATAAACTTTCTTATGAATAAAAAAGTTTATTCCTTGTATATTATTTAAAATATTTGAAAGTTCTTCTTTTCTTTCTTCATTAAAAAGTAGATTAATTGCTAATACTTTTGAACTTTTATTCCAATTTGCTATTGAAAAACGACTTACTTGATGGTCAATAATAGTTTGTATTTCAAATGTCTTAGTATTAAAATTATTAAGTACTTTCATAAGTTCTAAAACTTTTTCATTAGGTATAGGCTTTGCACTTACATATTCTTTTTTAGCAAAGTCGTAGTTTAAAGTTCCATTTAATATCATAACAGGAAGTTTAAAATCAATATCTTTTAAAATAGTTCTAATTGAATCTCCACGTCCTGTTGAAACTGTAAAATTAACTCTTTTTTTTATTAGATTATTTAGTTTATTTATTGTACATGAGTTAAGTCGTTGATTCATATTAAGTAATGTTCCATCCAAGTCAGATACATATAATATTTTCATCTTTTACTCCAATACCTCTTTTTTATATTTGTTACTGTTTCAAACTCAAATATCCTAGTTCTTCCCAACGGTTATATGCTAAGTTCAAATTAAATAATAATTTTGGTTTTGCACCAGCCCTATTTTTATCAACAATACAAGCATAATACCTTTCATCAGGATCTTCATATTTTTCTAATGGGTAAAATCTTGTATCTACTTCATTTTCAGAATATTGGAAATCATCATACATATCTTTTGGAATCTGTTTCATTAAGCATAATGTATCTAAAACTTCCTTTACTGTTCTACTAACAGCTAAATCATTTATATCCAAATTAATTGGATTTGTTTTATTTTCTGTTAATTGTAATGTAGAACAAATAAAAATCCCAAAATTTTGTGCCAAATTAGAAAGAATTGTTGCTGTTCTTTTCAATTCTTCTCCATTACCTATATTATCTGTATCAGTTTTTAATGTGTCATAAAAAATATATTCTATTTTTTCTTTATAATAATAATTCATAATAACTTTTTTCAATTCATCATTTGTATGGTCAGTAATATTAATAAAGTAAATATCATTATTAATTTGTTTGTTAATCCATTCAGTAACAGCAATTGTCATTTTAAATTCTGTTGAAATTTTAGATAAACGATTTACAAATTGTTTTCTAGTTTCTTTGCTTTCTTGAATGACAAATCCATTTTCGTCTACCTTTGCATCTTTTGGGTTATCTGGTCGAAATTTAAAATCTAATAGTTCCCCTTCTGTTTTACTAATTTTTTGTTTATGCAATTTTTGAATTTCTGGATGATTTAATATAGTTGTAATAAGTGTTAATCTCATCTTCTCTTCTGACATTTCATTTGAGATAATTAACACTTTTTTATGATGGATTAGCGCAGTATATGTTGCTAAATTGACTGTAAATCTACTTTTACCTGCGTTTGAAGGCATTGCAATAGCCATTGTTTCACCTTTGCGTATTCCTTTAAATACTTTTGTTAAAATTGGAAATGGTAAGGATAAACCATTTGCTAAATTACTTTCTCCTGATTGTAAAAAGTCTGTTAACTCTAAATTTAATACAGCTTGTTTAAATTTGTCTGTTACTGTTACCTGATTTGTAGCACTTTCTACTTCTTCTACTGTCATTTTGTCATATAATTCATATTTTGCAATTTCAACAATTTTTTCTTGAATTGTTTCAATTGGCATTTCTGTATATTTTTTTCGCAAAATACATAATTTTTTCAAGTCAGTGTATATTTTTTCCATATTATAGTTTTTTCCTTCAACATATTTTTTTAGCTGAAGTTTTTGTTGGTATATACCATCTACTTCTTTGGAAAAATTAAATTTTTGTTTTGCTCTCTCTGGAGTATAATCACCACCTTCTGTAAATAAAATACTTTTATATATATTTAATAGACTTTCACTTTCAAAAAAACAATCATCAAATAAAATATGATATCTTACAATTAGCTTTGGTTCTTGTAATAATAATCCAATATATATTTTTTCTAGTTCAATATTACTTAATTCTTTTGGATATTTTCCATTTTCATTTTCAAAAGTATATTCTTTTTTTTCTTCAATATCAACTGGTACAATAACCTCTTCATCCGTATTTTCTGAGTTTTTGTTCTCATCATCGTCGTCATAATCTTCTTCATCATATTCAGTATCACTCTCTTTATTATCTTGTTCTTTTTTAACTTTTACTTTTGCATTTAAAGAATTTATAATCGTTAATGCTGTTATATAATCTTGATCTGCCATTGCTTGTTTAGCACTTTCTATTTCATCTTCATTTTCTAGTGTAACTGGTATTTGATTTAGCATTTCATTTATTTTATTTATACTTCCTAGTTCCATTTCCATGTATATAAATTCCTCCTTTTATTGAATTGCATCTAATATTTCATCTTTGCTACTTACTCCCACCATTGTTTTTTTTATTTCTCCATTTTTAAACAAAATTAATGTTGGTATACTTTCAATATCATATTTAATTGCTAAATCTTGATTTTCATCAATATTTATTTTACCAATTTTTACATTGTCTCCTAATTCATTATTTGCAATTTCTTCAATAATTGGAGACATCATGCTACAAGCTCCACACCAGTTTGCATAAAAATCAATCAATACTGGTACTTCTGATTCTAATACTTCTTTTTTAAAACTCTCTGTTGATATTTTTTTTATTTCCATACTTTTACTCCTTTCTTAATATTAGTTTATCCCAAATTATTATTTATATGACTTTATTATCTAAATAAAAGTCTTAAGGCTATTTTACCTTAAGACTTAATTTTTTAATCTTTCAAATAGTCTTCTATTTTTTTCATAAAAATTATTTTTGTAATTATATCTAATACCGCATAAATTGTAATGATACTACCAATCATTCGTACAGCCAATGTTGTGTTAACCAAAATAACAATTCCTCCCAAAATTGTTAAAATAGAAAATACTAATGCTGTTGTCCAATATGCTGATTTTACTTCTTTCCAAATTAAAGTTATTTGAAAATTGCGTAATCCTGCTGAAATAATCCATATACCTAAAGCAATACTAAATAAATTAGATATAATTGATGGACAAAGTATAACAATAGTTCCTATAATTACAAATATTAAAGCCATTGTTAATAGATAATCTTCTTTATCTTCTGAAGTAAAGTAATCTACTAACTTTAAAAATCCTATAATAATAAATACTGCACCTAATAAAATAGAGAGAACTGATATCATCACATCTGGCCTAAGAATCAATAAGATTCCTAAAAGCACAAAAACAAATGTTACTGTAATATCTGTCCAATTAGATCTTTTAAAAAAATTTTCAATCATGTGTATTTCTTCCTTCTTTCGTGTTTTTATTTAATTTATTTTATCATACTATTTTTTTTTTGTATATATTTTTTGTAAAAAAAATGAAATTTTTGTAAAATAAAAAACGGATTTATTTTCCGTTTTTATTCTAAGCATTTTCAGTTTCTTTTTTTACAACAATTTGTTTTCCATTGTAATATCCGCAGTTTTCACAAACTCTGTGTGGTAAAATTGGTTCATGACAATGTGGGCATGTTGAAAATTTTGGTTGTTCTTTTTTCCATGTTGATCTTTTTGAATGTGTTCTTGCTTTTGACCATCTTCTTTTTGGTTGTGCCATTTCGTATCCCTCCCTTAATCAGATATATGTATATATCTATTTTATTTTCTTTTTAAATATACTATAAAATTATACTAGTATTTTTGCAATTTGTCAATGTTTAAGAACAATATTTTTTATATAATTTTTTAAAATTTTGTTTAGTATATACAGGTTTTATACCTTTTTCACTCACTTGTGTTAAACAATCTGTTATCATATCTTTTATTTTAGGATTAATCAACACCTCATTCTTTTCGTTTAACCAGTATTGCAGTTCATATTCTTTTGTCCATTTTTTACCTTGATAAACTATTCCTGCTGCCATTTTGTCACATAACATTTCTGCTACATATTTATACGGAATAATCGGCGTTTTTTCTGGAGCTTCTAAGTCAATCCAATATTCAGAATGATGTTTATTTCTACCTTTGTGATGTAGCCAAGCTTTTGAAAATCCATTTTCTCTTTTACATTCGGTAATTGGAGAATGACTTCCATTAAAATATTTTACGCCTTCTGAAAATTCTGTCCAGGAATATTTAGATAAATCATGCAATAGCCCTCTTACTGGTTCCCCTATTCTAACACACAACTTAAAAACAATCCATTTGTGTTTTGTTATTAAGCACAAGTGCTTGATTGTCTTTTGGAGTAAATTCATTTTTTTTCCTCCTTTTCCTACAATATTATAATTTTTTCACCACAAAAAGTCAATATGCAATTTTTTTGAAAATTTTGCATATACTATTACGAATAAACAAATGGAGGTTTTTTTATGTGTGGTTTTGTTGGTTTTACAAATTTAAAAAATAATATTGATTCTGCTGAAAATATACATATTTTAAAAAATATGAATCAATGCCTATCAAAAAGAGGTCCTGACGAAGAGGGTTATTATACAAATAAAAACATTTATTTAGCTCATAAACGTCTAATTGTTATAGATCCTGAAGGTCGGAAAACAGCCAATGATAGAAAAATATCAATTTGGTGAATATTGTATTGTATATAATGGACAAATTTATAATACCAAAGAATTAAAAGATGAACTATTAAAAAATGGTTTTACATTTAATGGGCATTGTGATACAGAAATTTTACTAAAAAGTTATATTCACTATGGTGAAGATGTTGTAAATCATCTGAATGGAATTTTCGCTTTTGTTATTTGGGATTCCCGAAAGAAACAAGTTTTCCTTGCTCGTGACCATTTTGGTGTTAAACCTTTATTTTATACCATGTTGCAAGACACATTACTTTTTTCTTCAGAAATAAAAGCAATTTTTGCTTATCCTGGTGTAGAAAAAATTTTAGATGAACAAGGAATTTCTGAATTATTTGGAATAGGTCCTAGTCACACACCTGGTACTACTGTTTTTAAAAATATTTTTGAATTAAAACCTGCTCATTTTGCTATTTTTAATGAATATGGTTTACAAATTAAACCTTATTGGAAATTGATTTCTAAACCTCATACACAAAATTTGGAAGATACTTGCAAAGAAGTTACTTTCCTATTAAAAGATGCAATTACAAGACAATTAGTTTCTGATGTTCCTCTATGTACATTTCTTTCCGGTGGATTAGATTCTAGTATTATCACAAAACTTGCTGCTGATTATTGTGAAAAAGAGAATTTACCGCCATTAGATACTTATTCTATTGATTATGTAGATAACGATAAAAATTTTGTTAAAAGTGATTTTCAACCAAATTCTGATAAATATTATATTGATTTAATGAATAAAAATCTACGTACAAATCATCATCCTATTGTGATTGATACTCCTGAATTAGCTTCTTACTTAGAAGATGCTATGATTGCAAGAGATATGCCTGGTATGGCTGATATTGATTCTTCTTTACTACTATTCTGCAAACATGTAAAAAATGAAATGACTGTTAGTTTGACTGGAGAATGTGCTGATGAAATTTTTGGTGGTTATCCATGGTTCTTCAGAGAAGATAGTCTAAAAAGTAATACTTTTCCTTGGTCCATTGCTCTTAATGAAAGACAAAAATTATTAAATCCAGAAATTGGTAAAAAAGTTCATCTAAAAGAATATATTGATTATCGTTATAATCAAAGTTTATCTGAAGTTGATATTTTATCAACAGATACTCCAGAGACAGCAGAAAAGCGAAAAATTTCTTATTTGACATTAAATTGGTTCATGCAAACATTGTTAGATAGATCTGATAGAATGGCTATGTATAGTGGGTTTGAACTTCGTGTTCCTTTTTGTGATTATCGCTTAGCTCAATATGTATGGAATATCCCATGGGAAATGAAGGCTTTAAATGGACGTGAAAAAGGCTTGCTTAGATATATTTGCCGTGATTTCTTACCAGCAGAAATTGTTGATAGGAAAAAATCGCCTTATCCTAAAACACATAATCCATCTTATTTGAAAAAAGTCAAAGAAATGCTTTCTCAAATAATGCAAAATAAAAATGCTCCTATTCATAATTTATTAAATACACAATATATTAAAGAAATTTTAGAAAGTGATGGAAATGCTTTTACAAGACCTTGGTTTGGACAGTTGATGACTGGTCCACAACTTATGGCATATCTTTGCCAAGTAAATATGTGGCTTGAAAGATATCAACCTAAAATAGAAATATAAATTTAAGGTTGCAATTTGCAACCTTAACTAATTTTAGTTTTTGTTGATACTATTAGTTAATTTTAAATATTGCATTGCTTTGTTTATATTGTCATTAGTTTTATCATTTAATTTTCCTAAATAAATTTATTATATTTAATATGCTATCACAAATCTATTATAAATTCAACTTAATTTACTTATTTTCTCTATATATTCACTATCATCTATTCTAGAAATTGCAAAACACTTTTTTCCTAAATCTTTAAGTGATGCTCCAATATGATATAAATCTGTGTTATCTATTACCATAAATCTATCATGAAATTTGTTTGTATAAGATAATTTTAAACTTGGATATTGTTTATTAAATTTTTGTACATCTATTTTTCTTATATTACTATTTGAAGATGTTAATATTACTACTTCTACATCTTTATTTTTCTTTGATAACATTTTTAAAATACTATCATCTATATAGTTATCTATAATTAAAACCTTATTTTGAGCAGTCTTTATAATATCTATAATTAGACTGTAACTATCATAAATCTGTCCTTCGAAAAATATTTTTTGCTTAAATTCTTCTTTTTTGTTTTTTTGTAATTCATTAAACACCATATCAAATTTTTTATCTTGCTCTAATAATTTATATTCAACACTTGTTAATCTTTCAAATACTTGTCCATTAGACAACATGAATTTTCGCATTTCAGCAAAGGCATCCATAATATTTATACTTACTTGAACGGCTATTTCATTTCTTAGCAATCCTGAAAGCATTGCTATTCCTTGTTCAGTGAATACATATGGTAAATATCTTCTACCTCCATAATTTTCCAAACTTGAGGTCACAATTTGTGACCTCAAGTTTTCTGTTTCATTTTGCGTTAATTGAAAGCAAAATTTTTCAGGAAATCTTTTTATATTTCTTTTTACGGTTTGATTAATTTTTTTTGTTTCATAGTGATATAACATAGCTACATCACTATCTAGCATTACTTGTTTTTCTCTTATACTATAAATCAAATTTTTGATATTTGTAACTTCATTATTTGCTAATAATACGTTTTGGTTTTGCTCTATAATAATCACTCCTAACTTAACTGTAATTCATTATTATTGTATGTATTATAGAACATCTGTTTTTAATTGTCAATAGACATTTTAAATTTTTTTTATACATTTCTAATTTATCATATAAAGTGATATAATCTAATAAGAAAGGTTGTGATATTTATGTTCGAAAAATATCTAGAAAAATATAAACTTGAAATGATCGAAAATTTGCAAAAGCTCATATCTATTCGTAGTGTTTCCGAAAATAACTCTGACTCTGATTTTCCTTTTGGTGATAGTTGCAATAAGGCTTTGCTCTTTTTCTTAAAACTTGCAAAAGACTTAGGTTTTAAAACCAAGAATGTAGATGGTTACTGTGGATATGTGGAATTTGGTGAAGGTAAAGAATTGTTAGGTATTATTGGTCATTTAGATGTTGTACCAGAAGGCGAAAATTGGACATATCCCCCATTTTCTGGAACAATTAATGATGGTAAAATTTTCGGCAGAGGTGCTATTGATGATAAAGGACCTGTTATTTCCAGTTTATATGCTATTAAAGCAGTTAAAGATTATTTAGAAGATAATAATTTGACATTAAATAAACGTATTCGTTTAATTGTTGGTTTAAATGAAGAAAAAAATTGGGATTGCATTAATTATTATAAAAAACATGAAGAAATCCCCTCTATTGGTTTTAGCCCTGATGCGGATTTTCCTTGTATTTATGCAGAAAAAAGCGTTTTAACACAAACAATTACAATGTCATATCATGAATATTTAAATAGCTTGTCTGAATCTCCTAAAGTAAAATTATTACAAATTGATGATGAAGAAAATGCTGTTAATGTTGTTCCTAAAATTTGTCGTGCAGTTTTACAATTAGATAATGGTAATACAACTGTATTAACTTCTACAGGTATACAGGCACATGCTGCACATCCTGATTTAGGGGTAAATGCAATCTCAAAACTTGTGATAAATTTAAATGAAGTATTAGAAAAATACCATACTTCAATCCCTATTATATCTTTTTTATCTAAATATATTGGAACAGAATTTGATGGTAAATCTTGTGGCATTTCGTGTGAAGATGAATCTGGTGCATTGACTCTAAATGTTGGAAAGTTACAGTTTGATGGAGATAATATTACAGTTAGTTTGAATTTACGTATTCCTGTTACATTTGATCCATATCAGGTTTACGAAAAAATACAAAAACTTGCATTAGAATATCCTTTCATATCTGTAAAAGAGCCTGCTATCATTCCATGTCTTCACCTTTCTAAAGAAAATCCCTTGGTTAAAACACTTTGTAAAATTTATAATGAAACTATGAATTCCAAAGTTGAACCAATTGCAATCGGTGGTGCAACATTCGCAAGAGCCTTTCCTAATTGTGTGTCTTTTGGTGCAAATTTCCCTGGAGAAAAAGATATGTGCCATCAAACAGATGAATTTATTTCAATTGAAAATTTAATATTAGCATCAATTATGTATGCAAAAGCAATCTATGAATTAGGAAAATAAACTAAGAAAAGGTATGGTTTTAGTCCCATACCTTATCTTTATCTCTATTCCTAAATAGTTTATTTAAAATTCTTCTATTATCTTCTTCTAAATGCTTGTCTTTTTTTCTTTCATTTTTGCTAATCTTATTTTTTAAACTTTTTTCATTTTCTTCAAACCAATCTATAGCTTCTTCCACTTGTTTCGGTTCCTCTATAGGTTCTTCCTCTTTTTCAATATTTACTTGTTCTAGTTTTTGTAACCAATCATCAGCTGAATCACTTTCTTCCTCCCAATCATCATCTTCTTCATCCCAGTCATCATCTTCTTCAAACCAGTTGTTGTTATCAGGTTTCTCTTCTATTTTTTCTTCATACTTTTTTTCTTGTTCTTTCAATTCATCGTTACTAATAAACCAATCATCATCTTCTTCAAATTTAGTAGTATTTTTTGATGAAAATTCCGTTTTTGGTGATTCCTCTTCTGGCATAAATGCAGATAAATCTCGTCCAAAATTATCTTCCACCTCTTCATTAAAAATTTCATAAATGTTTTTAATACCTTGTATCCTCCAATAATTAGTATTAATCATTGTTCCTATGTTTGCTTTTATATTATGCATTTCTTGATTGAAATTTTTTTCTGTTTCCTCAATATCTCTTAGATATGTACTATTATACAGCTCATTATATGCTTTCTTTGTTGGTTTTCCAGATATCTCTTTTAAAACTAATTTATATAAATTGTTAATTTGAGTAATATCTAAATCATATTTTTCACAAGCTTCTTTCATCATCTGTTTATGTAATTTATCACCATTAATTGCTGTCATTCTTTCATAGTCTAAGAAGCTAACTATATAATCTTTTTCAGCTTCTAAAAGTTGCAATTTGACATGTGTGTCTCTATGTACTTTTTGGTATTTGGCTAATTTAATTGTATCTCGTTCAACTTCTGACATCAATTTATTTAATTTATCATAACTGTTTAAGTAACATTCTGCCTCTTTTTTTGCAATTTCAATTCTCGTTTGTACTGCTTTATTTATAACATTAGCATCAAATTTTATCCTTTCATTTCTACCATTTTCTAGCATAATCTTATTTAGTCTTTTGCAAATTTCTTCATTGTCTAATGAAACAAATTGCTTAGTTTTTTCAATAGCTTCTAAATCAATTTTTTCTATGTTTTCTATTGTTTCATTTAGTATTCTCATATAATTTGCTTCAGCTATTCTTCTAGTTTTGGCACATTTATTTCTAGATTTTTGTTTTTCTGTAAATTCTTTCAATAGTTCAATATATTCTTCTCTTATTTGTTTTTGTTCTTCTGCATTTTCTTCTAATATTTTCTCTATTTTCAATATTTTCTTTTCAATAGAAGTTGGCTCTTGGTCAAAATCATTAAATAATTTATTTCTTTCTTCTTCTTGTTCAATACTATCTGAACACAACATCTCTTGCTTTTTTTGTAGAGTCTGAAGTTTCTGTGCAATCACATCAAATTCTTCTATGACTTTTTCTTCATCTTGTGTAACTGTTTGATATTTTTCTAATTCTTCTAGAATAGTTGTATATATTTGATAATTTGCTTTTATTCCTGTTGTATTATCTTGCCCAAACACTTTATTTAAGTATCTTTCTAGAACGATTGCACTTCTCTCATACATTGTTTTCCCTCCTACAAACAATTTTCTATTATTATATATAAATTTTTCCAAAAAGTCTAGTAATTTTCATAATTTTTTACTGATTTGCTTTTTTTCTTGCATATTCTACTTTTTTGTAATATAATCAAGTCAAATAATAAACTAAATATTGATAGGAGTTGATAATATGAAGCAATTTGATGTTGCTATTATTATGGGCAGTGATTCTGATTTACCAATTATGAAAGATGCTGCCAAATTTTTAGAAGATATGAACATTTCTTATGAAATGAAAATCTTATCTGTACACCGTACACCAGAAAAGGCAATGCAATATGCTAAAGAATTAGAAGAAAATGGAGTAAAAGTTATTATTGCTGGTGCTGGTGGTGCTGCACACTTACCAGGAGTCTTTGCTGCTATGGTACCAACTGTTCCAGTTATTGGAATTCCAATTCATACAAAAACTTTAAGCGGAGTTGATTCTCTATATTCTATTGTTCAAATGCCTTCAGGAATTCCTGTTGCTACTGTTGCAATAAATGGTGCAAAAAATGCTGGAATTTTAGCTACTTCTATTTTAGCTGTTGGAGATGAAACAATAAAAGCAAAATTAAATGATTATAAAAAATCTCTAAAAGATGCTGTTTCTAAAAAAGATGAAACATTACAAGAATTGGGATATGAAGAATATTTAAATAGAAAGGATGGAAAATAATATGAAAAAAATTAGTAGTGGTAAAGTTCGTGAAATTTATGAAGTAGATGATGACAAACTTCTTTTAGTTGTTTCAGATAGAATTTCTGCTTTTGATTATATTTTACCAAGCATGGTTCCTAACAAAGGAAAAGTATTAAATCAAATTTCTAAATTTTGGTTTGATTATACCAAAGATATCATTCCAAATCATGTTATATCAATAGACAACAAAGATTTTCCTGTTGAATTTCAAACACCTGAATTTGAAGGTAGAAGTATGTTAGTAAAAAAACTAAAAATGCTTCCTGTTGAATGTATTATAAGAGGATATATAACTGGTTCTGGTTGGAAAAGCTATCAATCTGATGGTACTGTATGTGGAATTACTCTTCCAGAAGGTTTGCAAGAATCACAAAAATTACCTGAACCAATTTTTACTCCTACAACAAAAGCAAGTGAAGGTCATGATGAAAATATTTCTTTTGACGAAGTTTGTGATTTAATTGGAAAAGATTTAGCTGAAAAATTACGTGCTAAAGCTATTGAAATTTATGAAACATGTTCAAAATATGCTTTAACAAAAGGCGTTATTATTGCAGATACAAAATTTGAATTTGGATTAGATGAAGCTGGTAATTTAGTTCTTGGTGATGAAGTTTTAACTCCTGATTCTAGTAGATTTTGGCCTGCTGATGATTATGAGGTAGGAAGAGGTCAAAAAAGTTTTGATAAACAATATATTCGTGATTGGATTAAATCTACTGGATATGATCCTGAATCTGGCACACCTATTCCAGATGATGTAATTGAAACAACTTCAAAAAAATATATTGAAGCATATGAAGTATTAACAGGAAAAAATTTCTAGAAATTAATTTGGGAATGCTAATTAAGCATTCCCCTTTTTTAATCTAAAGTTTAAAAACCATCATAATTATTCCAGTTACAATTACAATAATAAATCCTAATATTTTAAGTCCGTTTGTTCCTTCATTCTGATCTCCAAACCCAAAAAAACGATTTGTTAAATTTCTTGCATCAAATATAAGGATTACCCCTAACCATATAATAACTATGCAAATTAATCTTACAACAGCTTGTAACATTTTAATCAACATCCTTTACTTTTTATTCTTTCCATTGCTTTTATTGTATTTTCTTTTGTTCCAAATGCTGTTAGTCTAAAATATCCTTCTCCATGTGGGCCAAAACCACTTCCTGGTGTTCCTACAACATTCATATCTTGTAATAAAGTATCAAAAAATTCCCATGATGTCTTGCCTTCTGGTACTTTTAACCATACATATGGTGCATTTACGCCACCATAATAAGTAATTCCCGCTTCTTCTAATCCTTCTCTAATAATTTTAGCATTTTCCATATAATAGTCAATATTTTCTTTAATTTGTTTTTGTCCTTCTTCTGAATATACTGCTTCTGCTGCCCTTTGCACAATATATGAAGCGCCATTAAATTTTGTACAAGTACGCCTATTCCACAATTGATTATATGAAATTTCTTTTCCTTCTTTAGTATATCCCTTTACTGTTTTTGGAATAACAACATAGCCACATCTTACTCCTGTAAAACCTGCTGTTTTTGAAAAACTTCTAAACTCAATCGCTACATCTTTTGCACCTTCTACTTCATATATACTATGAGGAATATCATCTTCAGTAATAAAAGCTTCATATGCAGAATCATATAATATAATTGAATGATTTTCTTTTGCATATTCTACCCATTTTTTTAATTCTTCTTTATTCAAAACCGTACCTGTAGGATTATTAGGAAAACATAAATATATCATATCCACCTTCTGTTTTGGTAATTCTGGTTTAAAATCATTTTCTGCCATAACTGGTAAATATACAATATTCTCATATGTACCTTGCTGTAGATTAAATTTTCCACTTCTTCCTGACATTACATTGGTATCTAAATATACAGGGTAAACTGGATCTGTAATAGCAACAACATTGTCTTTTGCAAAAATGTCAACAATATTTCCTGTATCACATTTTGCACCATCTGACACAAAAATTTCATCTTCTGCTATATCTATCCCTCTTGATTTATAATCATTTTCTACAATTGCTTTTCTTAAAAATTCATAGCCTTGTTCTGGCCCATATCCTTTAAATTCTTCTGATATACCCATTTCATCTACTGCTTTATGCATTGCTTCTATACAAGATTTAGGTAATGGTCTAGTAACATCCCCTATTCCTAATTTAATAACTTTTTTATCCGGATTTTCTTCAGTATATTTTGCTACCTTTTTTGCTATTGTTGAAAATAGGTAACTTTCTTGTAATTCTAAAAAATTCTCATTTATATAACTCATATTTAATTCATCCCTTTCCAAATTTAATCTTGAATCAATTCTCCCTCAAACACTGTTGTTGCTGGACCTGTCATATATACATGATTATCTTCTTTATTCCACTCTATTTTTAAATTTCCACCTAATAATTCAACTGTTACTTCTCTATTAGTATAACCATTTATATTACAAGCAACTGCAGTAGCACACGCTCCTGTTCCACATGCCAAAGTTTCGCCTGCACCTCTTTCCCATACACGCATTTTTATTTTATCTTTATCTACAATTTCTGCAAATTCTACATTTATACGTTTTGGAAATGCCTTGTCTACTTCTAATACACTTCCATATTTTTCTACATCAAACTGTTTTACATCATCTACAACAGTTATCGCATGTGGATTTCCCATTGATACACATGTCATAGTAAATTCCTTTCCTTGTGATACTGTATGTAAATTTTTAACAGGTTTTTCTGAAGATACAACTGGTATTTCTTCTGGTTCAAAAATTGGTTCTCCCATATCTACTCTAGCTGTTTCCACTTTTCCATCTTTGACATTTAATTGCAAATATTTAATACCTGCTAATGTTTCAATCGCGACTTCTGTTTTGTTTGTTAAGCCTTTGTCATATACAAATTTTCCTACACATCTGATGCCATTTCCACACATTTCTGCTTCACTTCCATCACTATTAAACATCCTCATTTTAAAATCAGCAATATCACTTTTGCAAATTAGAATCAATCCATCTGACCCTATTCCAAAATTCCTATTGCTAACAAATTGAGCTAGGGATGATGGTTCATTGATATCTTGACTGATGGCATCAACATATACATAATCATTCCCTAGCCCATGCATTTTTGTAAATTTAATCATTTTGGTCACCTCTTACGGTAATAATATGTGTAACAAAACATATTTATGTTCTATTGGTTTTAGTGTATCACATAATTGGCTCAAGGTCAAGTATTATAATGTGCCTGTTCCTAAGCTTTCTAATTTTTGATTAACAACCCTTTGTAATAACTTATTTTCTGGTAATTTTAAATCTGCATCTTTACTCATAATTTCTTGAGCTACAACTTGAACCTTTTTTAAAATAGGCATATCTTCAAATAAATTTGCTATTTTAAATTCTGGAATTCCATGTTGCATTGTACCAAAAAAATCTCCACTTCCACGCAATTCCAAGTCCTTTTCTGATATAACAAATCCATCATTTGTGTCACACATAACTTTCATTCTTTTACGAACTGTCTCACTTTTTCCTTCATATTTCAAAATACAATAAGATTGATATTCTCCTCTTCCTACCCTACCTCGTAATTGATGTAGTCCGAGCCAATCCAAATCTTTGTGCATCTTCAATCACCATAATATTACTATTTGGAACATCTACTCCTACTTCAATAACAGTTGTAGAAACTAAAATATCAATTTCATGATTTTTAAATTTTAACATGATTTCATCTTTTTCTTTTGGTCGCATTTTTCCATGTAAATATTGTATACGGTATTCTGGAAAAATTTCTTTTTGATATTTTTCTGATAATTCAATTACTGACTTTAAACCAGAATCCTCACCTTCTTCAACTAATGGACAAACAATATATGCTTGTCTTCCTTCTTCTATTTGCTTTCTAATAAAATTATCTACTCTTTCTTGCATACGTTTTGTTACTGCAAAAGTTTCTATTTTCTTTCTATTTGGTGGCAATTCATCAATAATAGAAATATCCAAATCTCCATAAAGAATTAGTGCCAATGTCCTTGGAATTGGTGTTGCAGACATAACTAATACATCTGGATTTTGACCTTTTTGGGCTATTTTACTTCTTTGCCTAACTCCAAATCTATGTTGTTCATCTGTTACAACTAGTCCTAAGTTTTTAAATTCTACATTGTCTTCTAAAACTGCATGTGTTCCAATTAGTATATCAATTTCTCCATCTTTTAATTTTTCTAAAATAGCTTCTTTTTTCTTTTTTGTAATTCCAGAAATCAATAGTTCACACTTTATATTTAAATCTGCTAGCATTTTCTCAAAATTTTCTAAATGTTGTGTTGCTAAAATAGCTGTTGGAGCCATAATTACTGCTTGATAGCCACTTTTTACAGCTTTATATGCAGCACACATAGCAACTGCAGTTTTTCCTGAGCCTACATCTCCTTGCAATAAGCGGTTCATCATCTTTGGAGATTCCATATCTTCTTCAATTTCTTTTAATACTCGTATTTGTGCATTTGTTAATTTAAATGGAAATCGCTCTATCATTTCTGCAATTTTGTGTTTATTCGAAAATGTAATTCCCTTTATTTTTTTCGTGTCATGATATTTTAATTTTAATAAAGCTAATTGTGTCATTAGCAATTCTTCAAATACAAGACGTGTTCTTGCAATTTGAAAATCTTTTAGTTCTTCTGGAAAATGAATTGCTTTTGTCGCTTGATTAATTGATGGTAATGAATATTTTTTTAATAAGTAGTCTGGTAAAGTTTCTGGAAGATTTCCATATACTTCTTTAATTCCATTTTCCATAATTTTTCTTAAAATATTTTGAGAAAGATTATATGTTAATGGATATAAAGGAATAATTCTTCCAGTATTTTGTGTTACCCCATATTCGTCAAATACAGGAGATTGTATTTGAATTTTTCTATATTTTTTATCTATTTTTCCATACATGCGATATTTTTGTCCCACTGAAAATTTAGATTTTAAATATGTCTGATTAAACCAAATTGCTTCAGCATTAGCTGTTTCATCGCCTATCATTAGTTTTTGCATTGTTTTTCTTCCAAAACGTGTTTCAACAATTCTGCTAGTTGCAACAACTTCTATTAAAGCTACTTCTCCATCAGCACATTCATATAGAGTTTTAGGTTTGCTCCTATCTTCATATGCCCTTGGATAATATGTAATTAAATCTTGTAATGTAAAAATTCCTAATTTATTTAATAATTCTGCACGGTTTGGTCCAACACCTTTAATATATTTTACATCTTTTTTTAAATCGACCATAATGGCTCCTTTTACACAATTTGTAGTACTTCAAAATTTAATGCATCTGCACTAACTAGTTTTAAATTTATACCTTCTATTTCTCCCTGTATTGCTTCTTGAATAGATAAACTATGTAAATGTCCATAAATACATGTTTTTACATTATATTTTTTCATTAATTCCATAAATGGTGAAGAAATTTCGTTTTGACTATTGAAACTTGTAATTGGAGGATAATGCATACAAACAATGATTGGTTTATCTGCTCCAAATTTTTCTATACCATCTTTAATTGATAATTCTAATCTAATTATTTCTCTATCAACTAATCTTTTATCTTCTTCATCATTTGACTGTACCCAGCCTCTTGTTCCTGCTATAATATGTTCTTCATAAAAATAGCTATTATTATGTAAAAAATCAATTGATGTAAATTGATTTTCTTCTATATATTTTCTCATTTTATTAATGGTTGACCACCAATAATCATGATTTCCTTTTAATAATATTTTTTTACCTGGCAATTCTTGTAAATAAGCAAAATCTGCAAAGCAGTTTTCTAAATACATAGACCATGAAAAATCACCTGGTAATAATACTATATCTTTTTCTGTTACATGCTTTTTCCAACTTTGTTTTATTTTTTCTTCATGAGATTCCCAATTATCACCAAATATATTCATTGGCTTGTTTTCATTAAAAGACAAATGTAAATCACCAATTGCAAAAATTGCCATATAATTCAACTCCTTCAGTGCTTATTTTGTTATCTTAAATTTGGAATTGCATTTAAATTTAAATCATCTCTTTTCCCTGCTATATAGTTATAGTATCCTGCAGATCCTATCATTGCCGCATTATCTGTGCATAATTTTAAATCTGGCATATATACTGTTGTTTCTTTTAAATCTAAAAATGATTTTCTTATATAACTATTAGCTGATACACCACCAGCTAAAGCTATTGTATTAATTCCTGTTATTTCTATTGCTTTTTGAACATTTTCGATTAATGTTTCTGTTACTGTTTTTTGGAAACTTGCACATAAATCTGCTTTATTGATATCTGGTGTTTTATGATGTAAATTGATTACTGCTGTTTTTATTCCACTAAAACTAAAATCAAGATTTTCAAAATGTGTTTTTGGTAATGTAATTGTAGGATTTCCTTGTTGTGCTAAATTATCAACCTTTGGTCCTCCTGGGTATCCTAACCCTACAACTCTTGCAACTTTATCAAATGCTTCTCCGAATTGCATCATCACGCGTTTTTCCTAGAACTTCAAATTCACAATAATCTTTTACATGTATTATTTGTGTATTTCCTCCTGACATCATTACACATAAAAATGGTGGTTTTAATTCTGGATATGTAATATAATTTGCTGCAATATGCCCTTGTATATGATTAACACCAACAAGTGGCTTTTTTAATGCAAAACTTAATGCTTTTGCATAAGAAAGACCTACTAATAGTGCTCCTACTAGCCCTGGACCATATGTTGGTGTTATAACATCTATATCATCAAAAGTTATTTTTGCTTCTTCTATTGCTTTTTTTGCTACACGAGAAATTGCCTCTATATGATTTCGAGAGGCAATTTCTGGTACAACTCCACCATATTTCTCATGGATTGGAATTTGTGTATCAATTATATTTGATAAGATTTCTCTTCCATTTTTGATAACTGCTACTGCAGTTTCATCACAACTTGATTCTATTCCTAATGTAAGAATGTCTTTCATATTATTATTCCTTTCCGAGGGAATTGGGGACTCTTTTTTTCCTTAGCCGGGAATTGGGGACGCCCTTTTTTTCCCTATCCAAATTTCCCCTATTTATATACTATTAAAAAATTATTCTTTCCTATCCAAATAGGGAAAATTTGGATAGGGAAAAAAAGGGCGTCCCCAATTCCCGGCTAAGGAAAAAAAGAGTCCCCAATTCCCGGTTACAATCCAAAAATTAATTGTGCTAAACTTAAAATTCCATCACTAACAGCTTGGATTGCTGGTGTAATTATATTTCCTGCTATTCCTGTTAACCAAATTAAAACAAATATAATGTAAAAGAGTTGTTCATTATTTATAAACCATTCTTTTGCTTTATATGGTAAAAATGGAATTAATACTTTTGAACCATCTAAAGGTGGTAATGGTATTAAATTAAAAATTCCTAATCCGATGTTAATTGAGATAACACCTGCTACAATTAAAATAACTGCATTTCCTACAGTTGATGTAAAAAATGTTACATCTGCAAATTTATATATCGCACAATATATCAATGCAAAAACAAATGCTAGAACAAAATTCATTATTGGTCCTGCAATAGATACAATGGCTTCTCCTTTTTCCATTGACATTTTTCTAGTATAGTTTCTTGGATTTACATGTACAGGTTTTCCCCAACCAAATCCTGCCACTAAAAGCATTAATCCTCCAATTGGATCTATATGGTCTTTGGGATTTAAACTAAGTCTTCCTTCCCTACGAGCTGTATCATCTCCTAATTTGTCAGCAGTAAAAGCATGTGCAAATTCATGAAATGTTATTGCTATTAGTACCCCTGGTATGCTAATTAACAAACCATATAATTGTCCTGGATTTGCAAGATATTGTAAAACTCCTATTAAGATTAATACTCCTACAATTATATACATTGTTCTTCTGTCAAATGAAAAATTAAACATAAATTCCTCCTTATTATTAATGTCTAAAATGTCTCATTCCTGTAAATATCATTGCAATTCCATATTCGTTACATTTATCAATAGATTCTTGATCTTTGATTGATCCTCCTGGTTGAATAATAGCTGTTATTCCTGCCTTATGTGCTTCTTCTACACAGTCTGAAAATGGGAAAAATGCATCTGATGCCAATACTGCTCCATTTGTAATTCCTTTTTCAATTAATTCTTCTCCATGTTCTATAGCTTGTTTTGTTGCCCAAATACGATTTACTTGCCCTGGTCCAATTCCTATAGATTGTTTTCCTTTACCAATTGCAATTCCATTTGATTTAACATATTTTACAATTTTCCATGTAAATAATAAATCTTCCAATTGTTCTTGCGTAGGTTTTGTTTCTGTTACAACTTCATAGTCCTCTATTGTTTTAGCATCAATTGTTTGTACAATAACTCCACCATTGATTTTTTTGATATCATATGCAGTTTCTTTTTGTTTAACAGAAATATCTGGCAATTCTAATATTCTTATATTTTTCTTTGTTTTTAATATTTCTAATGCTTCTGGCTCATAAGAAGGTGCAACAACTACTTCTAAGAAAATGTCTTGCATCTCTTGTGCCATTTTTACATTTACTTCCCTATTAACAACAACAATTCCTCCAAAAATTGAAGTTTTATCTGCCTCAAAAGCCTTTCTCCATGCATCATAAATATTATCGCTACTTCCAACACCACATGGATTTCCATGCTTACATGCTACAACAGTTGGTTCTTCAAATTCTTTTAAAAGTTCTAATGCTCCATTTGTGTCATTTATATTATTGAATGATAATTCTTTTCCATTTAATTGTTTTGCTATTGTTAAAGATCCTTTACATTTTCCAATTTCTTTATATAATGCTGCTTTTTGATGTGGGTTTTCTCCATAACGCATGTCTTGTACTTTTTCATATGTTAACGTTAATTTTTCTGGTAGACTTTCATCTTGTCTTTGTTCTTTTAAATAATTTGCAATCATTGCATCATAATTAGCAGTATGTTCAAAAACTGCTTGCATTAATCTAAATTTTGTATCTTTTGAAACTTTTCCTGTTTCTTCTAATTCTTTTAATACTACTTCATAGTCTTCTGGGTTTGTAATAACTGTTACATCTTGATAATTCTTTGCTGCACTTCTTAGCATTGTTGGTCCACCAATATCAATATTTTCTACTGCTTCTTCTCTTGTTACGCCTTCTTTTAAAATAGTTTGTTTAAATGGATATAGGTTAACAACAACAAAGTCAATTGTGTCAATATTTAAGTCTTCTAATTGTTTTACATGTTCTGGTTTATCTCTCCTTGCTAAAATACCTGCATGTACAATTGGATGTAATGTTTTTACTCTTCCATCTAGACATTCTGGAAATCCTGTTAATTCTGATATTTCCATTACTTTTACGCCTTCATCTTTTAGTTTCTTATAAGTTCCTCCTGTTGATATAATTTCTACTCCTTGTTTTTCTAGTCTTTTTGCAAATTCTACAATTCCTGTTTTGTCTGATACACTGATTAATGCTTTCATAAACAATACCTCCCTTTTTTCGTTGACCTCATTATATCACAGGGGTTTTGCATTGTCAATTATAACCTTTTTCATATTACCACCTATTTTTTAATCTTTATACTGTTAGTCCAATAAAATCTATCAACAAACCTGAAACACAGGCAAAAACTATAACATAAGCTAGGTAATTTATAAAATTTTTAATTCCTAATACAATTTTTAATGCACCTAAATTCGTTACTTTTGTCCCAGGTCCAGTAATCATGAATGCTGTTCCTGCTCCCATACTCATTCCAGAATGTAGCCATTCTTGTAAAAGTGGTATTGTTCCTCCACCACATACATAAACAGGAACTCCAATTGTTGCTGCCATTAATACTCCGAATCCTTTGTTGCTAAATAAATTTGCAAATTCTTCTTGTGGTATATACATTTGAAATAATACTGTTATCATAATTCCAAGTAAAAAATATAAACCTGTAGCTTTTATATTTCTTCCTATATTTTTTAATAATCTCATAAACATATTTGGATCTGTATCATGGTTGTGTGATTTTCCTTCAAATTTATCAAAATCAAAAAATGTTTTTTCTTTTTTATTATAGAAAATTCTTACTAATAATCCTGCAAAAAAACCACCTAAAATACATACATTTAATCTTATTAGTAATGCTGTGTTTCCTAATGCGCTACTGTATATTAATAATTGTGGATTTAATAATATTGAACTCATCATAAAAGCTGCTAACCAATCATCTTTCATTCCACCTTTTGAAAAAGATGCTGCTATTGGTATTGTTCCATACATACAAAGTGGAGATGCTATTCCTAATAAACTAGCAATAAAAATACCTATAATTCCAAAATTTTTGTCTTTCATTTTCATAAATAAGTTATGTATTTTGTCTTTTGCAAATACCGAAATTACAGAACCTATAACAATACCAATAATCCAATATATAAATATCTGCTTAAATTGTATTTCAAAGTAATACCAAAAATATACTAATTGATTTCTAATCACTTCAATCATCTATACTTACCAACCTATACTTTTGATTTCCTAATCCAATCTTCTCTGCATAATCAAGTGTGTGTAATCCATTTTTTGAATTAACTCTTTGCTTAAATGATTCGCTACCCTCTGCCTCAAAAACTAAATCTATTGATGCTTTATCTATTGCAACTGGATCTGTTGATGCTAATATTCCAATATCATGAATATCTGGTTCTGCAGGATTTCCATCACAATCGCAATCTATTGATAAACGATTAAGTACATTTACATATACAATTTTACCATCAAGAGAATTTACAACTGCTTGTCCTGCTTCTCCCATAGATTCTAAAAAATCATCTTGTTTACCTCCCCAAGCATTAGTTTTGCTTGTTCCACCTGAATGTATCCAAGCCTTTCCTTCACTAGAGCCTATTCCTATTGATATGTTTTTTATTGCACCACCAAATCCTGCCATTGCATGACCTTTAAAATGAGATAACACTATAAATGAATCATAATTTTTAAAATGTGTACCTACATAATTTTCTGATAGATGTTTTCCATTTTTCACAGGCAAAGACATTGAGCCTTCTTCATCCATAAT
>CANQTV010000018.1 GCA_947626875.1 uncultured Clostridia bacterium
TTAGAGTTGCACCTGCCATTCCACTTCCACTAGTATCTGTTACATTAACCGTTTTACTATGTGATTTTGCCCATGTATTATCCGAACTTTGCACAAAATTGATATTTTGTGTTATGTTTACTAGCAATTTTTATTATAAATTTTATTTTAATTCAACAACTGTAACTCCCATTTCCCCTTCTCCGAAAGTTCCTAGTCTATATGACTTTACATGAGGATGTTTATCTAAAAATTGATGTATACCTTTCCTTAATTTTCCAGTTCCTTTTCCATGAATGATATGAACTGTTTGAATTTTTGCTAAATGACTATCATCTAAAAACTTATCTACTACCAATCTAGCCTCTTCCACTGTAAAACCTATTACATTGATTTCTGTTGAAAAGTTTTTTGCTTTAATAGTTTGCGTGTGTATATTTATTTTTTTGTTGTTTTCTTGTTCTTTCTTAATCACTTCTAAATCTTGAATTGGCATTTGCATTTTCATACTTCCTATCTGCACTAATACCTCTCCATCTTTTGATACATTTGAAACAACAACACCTTCTTTTTGAAAAGTCTTTACAAATACTTTCATATCTGGCTTCAAATCTATCTGTTTTTGTGATATTATTTCTTGATTTTCGTTTTCTTTATGCATTGTTTCCTTAATTTTTTGATTTAATTCTTTTCTTAATTGATTTGCCTTTTTATCCTTTTCTTCTTCCTCGTTTTCTTGTAGTTCTCTTAGTTCTTTAATAATTTCATTTGCCTCTTCTTGTGCCTTTAATAAAATATTTCTTGCTTCTATTTTAGCATTTTCAATCTTTTCTTGCTCTTGCTTTAATCTTTCTTCCTGTTTTATTTCTAAAGCCTTTTTTATTTCTTCAATTTGCTCCAATTGCATAGTAATTTGTTGCTTTTCTTCTTCTATTTGTTTCTTGTCATCATAAATTTGTTTCATCAATAATTCAAAATCAGCATCATCTTTATCAATTCTATTTTGTGATTTTTGTATAATTTCTTCATTTAAACCTAGTTTTCTGCTAATTTCAAATGCATTACTTTTTCCTGGTACTCCCATTAATAAATGATAAGTTGGTGTTAATGTTTCAATATCAAATTCAACAGAAGCATTCTCAAATTCTTCTGCTGTTAAAGCATATTTTTTTAATTCCTGATAATGTGTTGTTGCAATTGTTAAAATATCTTTGCTATGCAAACATTCTAAAATACTGATTGCTAAAGCTTGTCCCTCTACAGGATCTGTACCAGAACCTAATTCATCAAGTAAAACAAGGGACTTTTCATTTGCATTCTCAGTAATATTGACAATATTTTTCATATGTGCAGAAAACGTACTAAGAGAATCAGCTATACTTTGATTATCTCCAATATCTGCAAAAATTTTCTCAAAAACATAGATAGATGACGTATTTTTAGCAGGTATATGCAAACCACTACACGCCATACATGTTAGTAACCCTACTGTTTTAAGTGTTACTGTTTTTCCTCCTGTATTTGGTCCTGTTATTACAAGTGTCTTATTATTATTACCCAAAGAAATATTAATTGGTACTACTTTATTTTTATCAATTAAAGGATGTCTTGCTTCTTCTAATATAATTTCCTTTTTTGTATTAATTCGTGGCTCATTAGCCCCGTAGTTCTTTTGCATATAGTGCTTTTGCAAAAATAAAATCTAAATTTGCAAGTAATTTTATATCTCTTTTTAGCTCTTCTGCATATGGAAAAAATAGTTTAGAAAGCTCTTTAACTATATTTTCGATTTCAATGGTTTCTTCAATTTTTAAATTTGCTATCTCATTATTTAATTCAAATACAGCAATTGGTTCAATAAACACTGTAGATCCTGAACTAGAAATATCATGCACAAAACCTTTAATTTGTGATCGATATTCTTCTTTTACAGGTATTACATATCTTTCATTACGTATAGTTATTAAACTTTCTTGTAAATATTTTGCAGTATTTTTAGAATGAATAATATTCGTTAATTTTTGCTTTATTTCTTGTTCCATATTCCTTTGCTTCTTACGAATAATTGCTAAATTTTTAGATGCATTATCATCAATTGTATATTCATCTAAAATACTTTTCTGAACTTTTTCTACAATTCCTAAATTTGTATATAACTCAGAAAACATTATCGACAAAATTGGATATTCTGTTTTATCAATATAATCTTTGTCAAAATATATTTTTAGTTGATTACTTATCATAAAAATTTTAGAAAAATTTAATAATGATTTAATTGATAATATACCATTTTTTTCTAATACACTAATTCCATTTTTATCATCCTTAAATTCTATTTGAGGTGGCAAACTACATCTATATAATAAATTAACTGCTTCTGTCGTTTGTGAAATCAAATTCTTTACCTCTTCAGTATTTGTACTTGGCTGTAAAGTTAAAGCATATTGCTTTGATAATTCCACATGACAGTATGCAGCTAATCTTTTTTGTATTTCATTATATTCTAATTTTTGTAAATATTCCATTATTCTCCTTACTTATTCAAGATTTATTCTAATTTCTTTTTTAGCTTCTATTTGTATTTTTTCATAATGCACTCCACATTCATCAAATAATCTTTTTGATGCAATTGTTCCTTCTGTATCAGCATATTTATCACATAAATAAATAATATTTTTAATGCCTGATTGAATAATAATTTTCGCACATTCATTACATGGAAATAAATCAACATATATTTTAGCATTTTCCAAATCTTTTTTACTTCCTCGATAATTTAAAATTGCATTCATTTCTGCATGACATACATATGGATATTTTGTTTCTAAATTTTGACCTTCTCTTGACCAAGGAAATTTATCATCATCATATCCATTTGGTGCGCCATTATACCCAATTGATAAAATTCTATTATCATTACTAACTATACAAGCTCCTACTTGTGTTGATGGATCCTTGCTCCTCATTGCAGATAATTTTGCAATTGCCATAAAATATTCATCCCACCCTAAGTAGTCTTTTCTTTTTTCTACACTCATATATATCTCTCCTATCTTTATTAAACTTTTCTTTGATAGGTAACAAAATCATAACCTGGATTTTCTTTTATTCTTTCTATTTCTTCCCATTTTGTATCATCAATTCTTGGAAAAACGGCATCTCCTTCATATTCTTTATGTATTTCTGTTACATACATTTTTTTAACATATGGCATCAATAAATTGTATATCATTGCTCCCCCGAATAACAAAATTTTCGTCTTCGTTTTCTATGTATTCTTGTATTTGTAACATTGAATTAACTACTTCTACATTTTCATCTTTTATTTTATAATCTGGATTTTGACTAAATATAATATGCTTTCTGTTTGGTAATACTTTTCCAATTGATTCAAATGTTTTTCTTCCCATTATTATAACATGTCCAGTTGTTAATTCTTTAAATCTTTTCAAATCTTCTGGTAAATGCCATAATAGTTGATTGTTTTTTCCTATTACATTATTTTGTGCTTTTGCTACTATAATACTTAACATATTTCTCTCCTCTTTCTAAATTGCTACTGGTATTTTTCCAATTTTTACTTCTTTATTATAATCATAATCTTGTATTTCAAAATCTTCTACTTTAAATTCATAAAAATCCTTTGTTGGATTATTGATAATTAATTTTGGACATACATCTATAGGTTTTGCTTCTATCAATTTTTCAACAAGTGGTATATGTCTATCATAAATGTGGCAGTCCCCTATATTATGTGTTAATGTTCCAACTTCTAATCCAGCTACTTGTGCAAACATACATAATAAAGCTGAATATTGCATTACATTCCAACCATTTGCTGCCAACATATCTTGTGAGCGTTGATTTAAAATTAGATGTAATTTTCCTTCTTTTACTAGCCATTGCGTTCCAAAAGCGCATGGTTCTAAGTTCATATCTTTTAGTTCTTCATGATTGAATAAATTTGTTAACATTCTACGGCTTGATTTATCATTTTTTAATAAATATAATAAATAATCTACTTGATCCATTTTTTGTATTCCATCTTTTGTTTTAAATTCATATTTTTTTCCTAATTGGTATCCATAAGCTTTTCCAATTGTTCCATCTTCTCCTGCCCATTGATCCCATATATGTGAATGCAATTCACTTACTTTATTTGATTTTTTTTGCCATATCCATAAAATCTCATCTATTGCATTTTTTATAGTTTTTGTATTATTTCTTAATGTAATCATTGGAAATTCTTTTCCTACATCATATTTATTTTGTACTCCCACAATTGAATAATAATTTGCTTCTTCCCCATCTTGCCATCTTGTACGTACATGAGTTCCCTCTGAAGAATATCCATTTTCTATAATCTCTTTGCATGTTTCAATAAAATGTTTATCTGCTTGTGTCATATTACTTCCTCCTTTTCTTTCATCTTGTCAAAGTATATCATATCTAATATTAAAATTCTACATTTTTTTCAAAATTCATATTCCCATTTAGGAACATATTCTTCTTCATGTTCTCCCAGTTCTTGGGTATAACCTTTTTCTATTCCTAACTCTTCTAAATATTCTAGTACTTGCTCCCATTCTTCTTTTGTTAGTTTTCTATTTATTTTTTCATTGTCTTTTGCTCTATATGTTGGAAAATATTGTGCCATAATACTAACATATACTTCTTTGGGTAAATTACTCTGTATCCATTGTAAAACTTGTTTAGTGTTTTCTATATAATTTGGCAATACAAGATGTCTTATCATAAGCCCTTTTTGCATAATACCTCTTTCATTAAAAATAGGTGTTCCTACTTGTTTATACATTTCTTTGATTGCATTTGTAGCTATTTCAAAATATTGATTTATATTAGATAACTCTTTTGCTAATTTATTATCTGCATATTTTAAATCTGGCAAATATATATCTATATATCCATTTAATAATTTAATTGTTTCCGCTGTTTCATATCCATTTGTATTATATACAATTGGTAAAACTAGACCATTTTCTTTTGCTATTTTTAATGCTTCTATGATTTGTGGTACATAACTTGTTGGTGTGACTAAATTAATATTTTCTACGCCTCTTTTTTGTTGTTCCAAAAAGATATCTGCCAACTGTTGCGTAGTTATTTCCTTACCTTTTCCTAATTGACTAATTTCATAATTTTGGCAAAATTGACATTGTAAATTGCAGTTTGAAAAAAACACCGTCCCTGAACCATTTTCTCCACTAATACATGGTTCTTCAAATTTATGGACTGAGTATAGTGCAATCTTTACTTTATCTCCTGCTTTGCATCTACCTTGTTTTTTTGTCAAACGATTAACTTTACATTGGTGAGGACATATACAACATTTTTCTAATAAGTTCTCCATTATTTTCTCCCTTATTGCTTAACTTGTACTAAACTTAAAGATGAATTATCTTTTGATCTTTCTAATTCAATTGTTTTTTTGCTAAACTTGTCTATATTTTCCTTTACTTGTTCAACAATTTTATCCTTACCTTCTGTATTTTTTACACTAACAATTTCTTCCCCATTTATATTTTTAATATGAATTGTAAATTCTGTTTCTTCTGCTGTATCTGTTTCAGTTTCTTCTGAATAATCTTCTATATATTCTGCTATTTCTACTTCATATCCCTGTTTTGTTTTTTGTATTTTATTTAATAAAAAAGCATCACTATTGCTATCTAATTCGATATTAGTTCCTTCATATGTGTTTTGCTCTTGATTATATATAAAACTTTCATTTCCTTCTTGTGGGAATTTTTTAGTAAATTTAGTTCCAAATAATTCCTCTGCTTTATTTTGTATTTGCTCATAAATTATTTCATCATAGTCATCTAAATTTTTCTTAACAGTCTCCCAAACCCATTTTTCTGGGGCATTATCAATATTTTCAAATATTGGTAATGCATCTCCTGTTACTTCTTTCCACATATAAATTTTAGATATGTATTCTTCTATTGAACTAACTTCTTCTGCTGTTACTATATTTTGTTTTTCTTGTTTTTGGTATATGTACATCCCTATAAATATAACTAATAATACAAATATAATAGCAACTAATTTTTTCAATTTTAAATCATCTCTTTCTTTTGTTTTTTTCATTTTAGCATATCTTTTCCTTAAATGCAAATAGAATTTTGCAAAAGCTCTTGACTTTTACAAAATTCTATGGTATACTATTTATGTTACATAAAATTTTTTTTTATTTTTGTTGTGCAATAAGCACAACACATCAGATGAAGGAGGCCGTGCTAGCCGTATAGCAGTATGGTCTCTTTCCTTTTATTATTCATATAAATTTTGATAATAATTATTTCTTGGCATTATTGGTGGTCTTGGGCCTACTGGAAAATTGGGTCCAAACGGTGGTCTTGGATTAGGTCTCCAATTCGGTGGCCTTTTGGGTGGTCTTGAATTTCCCAATAATTCTTGTAATATTAAAATTTTTATTAAATCTCGCATTAATGATCTGTCTCTTACATTTCTATTCTCTTGCCTATTTTCTTGATTTCCCTTTTCAGGTGTTTCTGAATTTTCAAAAGATGTATAAATTTCATCTGTCATTCTCTCAATTTCTTCTTGTGTTAATTCATTCGTATTTTCCATGCATAATTTTGTAACCATTGGTTGCAATACTTTATACACTTCTGGGTAATAATTTCTTAATTGTTGATTAACTCGTATAGTGTTATTATCTTGGGCATAATTATCTGGCATCATATTAGTCATCATTTGAGTTGGATATCCCAAAATGCTCCTTATGTACTCCTCATATGTTTCATCATACATAATATAACCTCCTTTATGTTATCATATGTAATTTTTGAAAAATTGTTAAAAAGTGCTATCTAAATAGATAGCACTTTTATTTTTTAATCTTTAAAACGTTTTCCTTTTCCTTTTCTTTTTTTAGGTTTTTTCTCAAAATCGTCTACATCCTTTATATCGTCATCTTCTTTTTCTTCAAAGTTGTATATATTTTCTTCATTTTCATCATGTTCCTCAAATTCTTGTATATTTTCATCATTTTCTTGGTAATCCATATCTGAATAGTCTTCTGCCATGTTCTTTCTATAACGAATGAATCTAACTAGTAAAATACTTCCAACTATTACTATACCTCCTACAAGGGCTCCAATGATAATCATTCTTTGCTGATTTTTCTTTTTTTGCTCTTCCTCTTTTTCTCTTGCAATTGCTTCTTCATCTACCAAACTTTTATTAACTATAATCTGATATGTAGCTGTTTCTTCTCCATCCTCACTTGATACCATAATTGTAATCGTATTTTCGCCTTCTTCTAAGTCCTCATTTCCTATAATTTCTATTTTTTGACCTTCATCAATAGCTACTGCATTTATATCTAATTCTGTTTTATCTCCAATTAATTTTGCAGTATATTCATATATGTCTTTTTCAAAAGTTGGTGATAACGTAACATCTGAAATTGTCAAATTATCTAGTCCTACTGTTATTTCTTTTTCTTCTCCGTTTTCCACTTCGTCTTCTTCAACAGTATTTGTATCTGTTGTATTTTCTTCTTCTTCTTTATCTTTCTCATCTTCTGAGCCAGCTTGTCTAGTAATAGATATTGTATAGGTAGTTTTTGTTTTACCATCTTCTGCAGTTACAGTAACATTTGCCTGGTTTACACCTTCTTGCAAATTTATTGTTCCCGTACCTGAAATTGTTTGTCCACTTTGACCTTTATTAGCATATACACTTACACTTGATACTGAATTTGGAACTGTAACAGAATATGATGTTTTATTTGGACTAAATCCTGAAAAATCATTTGGCTTAATTCCTAAATTAGCAAGTTTTGCATTATTTGATTTTTGTTGAGGTTGTTGATTATTAGTACTCCCACTATTACTATTATTACTACTGCTTGAGCTACCCCCACTTGAACTGCTAGTTGCTACCTTAACACTGCATGATTTAGCACCAACTGCAACATCTTGACCAGTACTAGATGATAAAGTAACTGGTTGCGCTGTTACTGTTGCTGTACCTGAATTTCCAACTGTTAATGTTACAGATTGACTATTTCCTTCCACCCATACACTTGATGCAGATAAAGTTCCTCCTGCTGCACTAACATTAATTCTTCCAGTACAGTCTGATGAAACTGTAATTGTTACTTTTTCACCTGGACTTGCTGATGTTTTAGATGGTGAAATAGATATTGAAGCAGCTTGAGCCTTTCCTTGTAATAAAAACATTATTATCAAAAACATTCCCATTAAAAGCGTTGATTTAATTATATTTTTTTTCATATTTATTTATATTCCTCCCTTAAAGCTATTGCATTAATTGATTTTTAACTAACACATAATCACTTGCTGTTACTTTTCCATCTCCATTTGTGTCTGCACGCAATAATGCATTTTGATCAAATTGTGTCGTCCCCATAATATGATTTTTTATTAGCACATAATCACTTGCCGTGAGTTTTCCATCTCCATTTGCATCACCTTTCGTTGTATTTACTTGTGTATTTACTTGTGCATTTCCACTACTTGTACTTCCATTTAATGGCACTAAATATAATTTATATGAACTTTCATAATCAAATGTTTCTCTTGCCGTGTAACCAACTTGTCCATTTGATTTTTGTACTTTATCCCAATATGTACCATCTATTTTCGTTGTTGCTTTTTCAAGTCTTGCAACAATCTCATCTTTCCATAGCCAAGCTACAAGTGTATTATCTTGTGGGGCTTTTCTAAGTTTTAAACTACTATTAACATTAATTCTAACTAAATCAGATCCTGGTAATGAACCTGTTGTTGTTTCTGGTCTAACTGATGATGAAACTGGCATATTTTTATAAAGAGGTATGATGAATGTATGTGATGAATTTAATGCATTAACTGATTGATATGTACTTCTTAATGTTGTTCCTTCTGACTGTGCAGCTGTTAGATTTTGTTGATATTGATGCCAATATGTTCCATTTGTTGTAACATTAAATTTTTGGAAATATAATGTGTTTTGTCCCTTCTTTATATATTCATTTGCAACAAAACCAATTCCTCCATCAATTGATTTTTCTAATGTGTCCCATCCTTTTTTCTGTGCATATGCTAATCCATTTGCAATAACTTGATCACTTGTTGATCCTGATGCTCCTATATTAAAAGCGTTGTAAAACCCTGTTTTTCCAGAAACAAGTGTAGAACCTGATTTACCTTGTTCTTGTATTAATCTTGCAACAATATAATATGCATTTACTTGATTATTATTTGCTGTATTTATAATTCCTTGCTCATGCCCTTGTAAAAAAGTTCCTGCTGTCATCATTTTAACAACATCTAATTGTGCAGAACTACCTGTTAATTCTTCAAATTGAAATATATCATTTTCATTTAATGAATTTCTTGGATCCATCATATAACGAATAGCAGATTCTGAAGCACATCTCCAACTACCATTATCATAAGCACGATTTCCACAAATAGAACAAATCCAACTTGAATCACGACTTTGAGAAACTAAGTTTTTAGGTGAACTACCATGACCTTGATATTCATTTGAAATAACATCATTCCAGTCTAAATTTGTATATAAAACTTTAAAATTCCAATTAGGATATTTTTTTTGTAATTCTTGAATTTTTTCCTTTACCCCTGAATAAGCTGCTGCATCAATACCATTGATATCTGAACTTAATTGTTGTGCGACAGAATATGTATATTGATTACCATATAGTTGTAATATGGTATATGAAATTATTGTGAATAATAAAATTAAACAAAGATATTTTGCCTTTTTCATATGTTTTCCTCCTAGTTTTACAACTATGCAATTTTTCGACTTTATTATATCATTACAGTTTTTTCTCGTCAATAAAAAATGTATTTTTTGGTAAAATGTAATACATTTGTAATATTTAAAATAGTATGATATAATGGAAAAAAGTTTGAAGGGAAGTGTAAGTTTTAATATGGTTGAATTATTAGCTCCTGTTGGTAATTTTGAAACTTTAAAAGCAGCTGTACAAAATGGCGCAGATGCTGTATATTTTGGCAGTAGTTCATTTAATGCAAGAGCTTTTGCTGGTAATTTTGATTTGGAAGCACTTGAAAAAGCTATTTTATATGCAAAATTACGTGGCGTTCAAACCCATTTGGCTTTAAATACACTTTTAAAAGATGATGAACTACAAACTGCTTTTGATGTAGCTAAAAAAGCTTATGAATTTGGAATCGATGCAATTATTGTACAAGATCTAGGACTTGCTGATTTACTGATTAAATCCTTTCCTGATATACCTATTCATTCTAGTACTCAAATGTCAATTCACAATTTAGAAGGTGTTTTAGAATTACAAACATTAGGTTTTAAACGTGTTGTTCTTTCTAGAGAACTTTCATTGCGAGATATCGAATACATTTGTAAACATTCTTCTATAGAAATTGAAACATTTATACATGGTGCTCTTTGTATCTCCTATTCTGGTCAATGTTTATTTTCTAGCTTGATTGGTGGGCGCTCTGGTAATCGTGGGAAATGTGCCCAAACCTGTCGTCTTCCTTTTGAATTATTAGAAGATGGAAAGAAAATTGATGCTGGACATTTATTAAGTACACGAGATTTATGTGGATTGCAATTTCTTCCAGATTTAATTTCTGCAGGTATAAAGAGTTTTAAAATTGAAGGTAGAATGAAAAATAGTGAATATGTTGCAATCGTAACAAAAATTTATCGCAAATATATTGATTTAGCAATTGATTGTATTGAATCTAAAAAACTTGAAAATTATAAAATTGATCCTCAAGATGAAAAAATGTTACTACAAGTATTTAACCGTGGTAATTTTTCTGAAGGTCATTTAGGGAATACTCCAAATCGAAACTTAGTATTCAAAGAAAAACCTAACAATATGGGGATTTTTTTAGGAATTGTTCAAAAATATAATGCCAAAAAAGGTCATGTTACACTCAAATTAAATGATAAAATCAGCATTGGAGATACAATTTGTTTACAAAGGGAAACTGGTACCTATACAATTTCTGAAATTTTACAAAATAATAAAAATGTGAAAGAAACACATGTTAATGATATTGTAACAATTGGTAGAATGAAAGGAAATATCCAATCTGGAGATAAAATTTATAAGCTATCTTCTAAACATTTATTTACTCTTGCAAAAGAAAGTTATTCAAAAGAAAATTGTAAAGTTTACTTAGATGCAAAAATTTCTATTAAAAAAGGAAAACCAATTTCAATTAAAGTAACACCTTCTTTTCAATTACCAAAAGCATATCATAAAATGAATATCAAATGTGAAATTCCTGATAGTGTGCCATTAGAAGCACAAACTCAACCATTAGTAGCTGAAAATGTATTCTTACAACTTACAAAAACAACTAATACGCCATATCAATTTAAACATATTCAAATTGATTTAGATGACAATTTATTTTTGCCAAAAAAAATGTTGAATGAATTGAGGCGTACTGCTCTTGAAAAGGTAGAACAATTTGCTCGTGATAATATTACAAGAAGTTTTAAAAAATTGCCTGTTCAACTTATGTCATCTACTAGAACGCATGCTAAAAAAAGAGAAAATCCAGATATTTCTGTATTTCTAAATACATTGGAAAAGTCTTATAATTACGAAAATTTAGATAAATCCATAAAAAGCATATATATTCCATTAAAATATTTTACATCAAATACATATAAATCAATCATTCAGGATTTAACTAAAAATTTTGATGTATATATTTATATGCCAACAGTTGTTAAAGTAAATTATCGAAATTTATTTGTTTCTAATATACAAAAAACTTTACAAAAATTTACAATTAAAGGATTTGTCTTATCTAATATTGGTAATTTACAACTACTAGAAACAACACATATTGATTTATCACAATTTGAATTAATTGCAAATCATACACTTAATATTTTTAACACACAAACTGTTACTAAATTAAAAAATCTAGGAATTAATAAATTTACAAATTCTTGTGAAGCGAATAAGCAAATACTATCTAATTTATGTGATTCGCCTATACTAAAAAAGGAATTGATTGTGTATGGAAAACTTCCTTTAATGAATATTCGTTATTGTTTGTTGGGAAAAACAAATTCATGTTATCCAGAATGTACTAGTAAATGTACTTCAAATCATATATATGAATTAAAAGATAGATTGCAAATGAAATTTAGAATTTTACCAGATAATATTCAAACTGTAACAACAATTTATAATAGTAAAATTTTATCAATTTTATATGATGAATTTCCAGTTGATTCAGTTAGAATTGATATATTAGATGAAACCATTGAAGAAATTAACACAATTGTTAATACTGTTAAAAATCATAAACGTTTTGAAGGAAATGCATATACAAATGGAAATTTAAATAGAGAAATTTAGCCGGGAAGAGGGGACGCCCTTTTTTTCCCTAATCGGGAAGAGGGGACGCCCTTTTTTTCCCTATGCTATTTTTCCCTCTTTGTTTATTAATTATAAAAATATTTATTTTTTGCAAAGAGGGAAAAATAGCATAGGGAAAAAAAGGGCGTCCCCTCTTCCCGGCTAAGATAATTTAATTATAAGTTCCATATTATCATCTTTAGCAGCTTTGTTTTTACGAATTGCTCCACATTTTTTGCATTTAAAAATAATCACATATCCTTTTTTACTGTTAATTTCTAATCCAATTGGTTCTAAATCTCCATGGCACTCTTCTTCCCTATCTCCTGGATTTTTATCAACATGCTTAGAATGTAAGCAATATGGGCAATGATTTCTACAAGAATAACCTAATTTTGTAACCTTTTTACCACAATTATCACAAATAAATTCTTCATCAATTTCTGTAAATCTTCCTTTTTCTAACATTCTTCTCTCCTTATTTTATTATGTATATAATTTTAACATCTTACAAATTCAAAGTCAACACAATTTTTTGTTATAATATTATTCATATTTGAAAAGAATTGAATATTTTTCTATTTTGTATTATAATAGTACAAAAAGAATGGAGAATAACTTATGTTAAAAAAGACTTTTACATCTCATTGTGCACAAGATACTTTGGATTTTGCTAAAAAATTAGCAAGTTTCTTGAAGAAAAAAGATATTATTATTTTAACTGGTGATTTAGGTAGTGGTAAAACAAAATTTGTAGAAGGTTTACTTTCTTATTTTGGCCTAGAAGATTGTATTTCTAGCCCTACTTTTACAATTGTAAATGAATATGATACCCCAAATTTTCCCCTATTTCATTTTGACGTATATCGCCTCAGTGATGTTTCTGAATTTTATGAAATTGGCGGAGAAGAATATTTTGAAAATGGTGTTTGTGTAATTGAATGGGGCGAATTAATTGAAGATGCTTTACCTGATCATTATATAAAGATTTGTTTTGAAAAAGATAAAAATGATGAAAATATCCGTATTTTAAAGGTTTTTGAAGTTTGAAAGGAGTTATAATATAATGAAGATTTTAAGTATTGACACTGCTAGTAATATTTGTGGCGTTTGTATCTCAGAAGATGATAAACCAATTTGTTGTTTAGATACTCTTACTGATCGTAAACATTCAGAAATTTTAATGCCTTTAATTTCTGATGCCTTTTCACAGTCTGGACTAACTATTCAAGATATTGATTTAATTGTTTGTGATATTGGTCCTGGCTCTTTTACTGGTATTCGTATTGGTGTAGCTACTGTCAAAGCTTTTGCTGATTGTTTAAATATTCCTTGTGTTGGTATTAGTTCTTTGGAAGCTCTTTGTTATAGAGTTAAGACTTTAAATTTCACTGATACAAAATTTATTTGTAGCTTAATTGATTGTAAACATGATAGTTGTTATTTTGCAGTTTATCGCTTAGAAAATGATAAAATTTCCTGCGTAATTAAACCATCTACTGATACTATTTCAAATATATTAAAAACTTTAAAAGATTTTACTGATATTGTTTTTATTGGTGATGGTGCAGTTATATACAAAGATTTTTTAACTTCTACGTTTTCTAATGCCTACTTTGTGCCTGATGATATGAATTGCTTAGATTCCTCTTGTTTGACTATTGCTGGTTTAAATTATTATTCTCAATTTGGAGAAAATTCTATTTTGCCATTATATTTAAAAAAGCCTCAAGCTGAAAAAACGGAACATATTTAAAAAATTGTTCCGTTTTTTATTTATTCTTCTATTTCTTCATCATCTTCAACAGATTCTCTTGGTTTTAGTAATGGGTACAATACTACATCTCTAATATTAGCACTGTTTGTTAAGAATTGTAAAAATCTATCAACTCCTAGTCCCCATCCTGAAATTGGAGGCATTCCATATTCCATAGCTTTTATATACTCATAATCAATTGTCATAGCCTCTTCATCACCATTTGATTTTAATTCCATTTGTTTCAACAATCTTTTTTCTTGTTCTCTTGCATCAACTAACTCTGAATATCCATTGATAATTTCTTGTCCATTAACAATCAATTGGAATCTATCAGTAAGAGCTGCATTTTCATCATTGCTCCTTGCTAAAGGTGACAAATCAATTGGATGCTTAATTAAAAAAGTAGGTTCTATAATTTTTGGTCTGCTTACTTTTTTATATAATTGATCAATTAGATTACCTCTACCTAAGTTTTCTATATCTTCTGCTTCAAGATTGATATTTTTATTTCTAATTTCTTTTAATAATTCTTCTGCTGTATCAAATTTATCAATATCAATACCACAATCTTTTAATAGTAATTCTCTAAATGATATTACTTTCCACTCTCCACCAAAATCAATTAATCTATCTCCAATTTGAATTTTTAGGTTTCCATCATAAAGTTTTTCTAAAATGTATGTTACCATTTTTTTCATGAATTTCATGTTATCTTCATAATTCCAATATGCACTATAACCTTCAACCATTGTGAAATCTTGTAAATGGCTAGCATCTATTCCTTCATTTCTAAAATCTCTTGCAACTTCATAAATATTATTAAATCCACCTATTATCAATTTTTTTAATGTTAATTCTGGAGATATTCTTAAATAAACATCCATATTATGTGCATTATGGTGTGCTATAAATGGCTTAGCTGTTGCACCTGATGCAGTATTTTGTAATGCTGGAGTTTCAACTTCAATAAATCCATTATTATCTAAAAATTCTCTTAAAAGTTTTATAAATTTAGATCTTAGTAAAAATTTCTTTTTTGTATCTTCATTCATAATCAAATCCAAATGTCTTTCTCTATATATGATTTCTTGATTTGATATGCCATGAAATTTTTCTGGTAATGGTCTTAATGCTTTTCCTAAAAATGTTAATTCATAAACTTGTAAAGTTTTTTCTCCTGCTTGTGTTGTAAATATATCACCTTTTACACCTATAAAATCTCCTATATCTATTGTTTCATGAATTATTTTATATTTGTCTTCTCCTAAGTCATCTCTTTTTAAACATAATTGTATATGCCCTGTGATATCACTTAAATCTATAAAAGAAATTTTTCCTAATTTTCTTTTAGATAAAATTCTTCCTGCTATTGAAATATTTTTTACTCCATCTTCTAATTTTCTGCTATCTCCTATTGTATGTGTTACTTCATATCTTTCAGGATGTGTATGAATACCATAATCTTGTAATTTTTGTAATTTTTCTTCTCTAATCTTTATTAAATCTTTTACATTAGCCATAAACATTAATCCTTTCATAATAATTTTTCTAGCATTTCTTTATAATGCTTCAATTTTTCTTTTTCTTCTTCTATCTTTTCTTTTGGTGCTTTATTTATAAAACCTGGATTTGATAACATTTTTTCACAACGTGCTACTTCTGATTGTAGTCTTTTTATTTCTTGTTCTTGTCTTGCTTTTTCTTCTTCTGAATTAATTAAGCCTTCTAATGGAATATATAATTCAATATCATTTACCATAATACTTATACTGTTTTCCAAATTAGCCGTTTTTTCCTTTTCGACAACAATTTTTGCGCCAAAACCTAATTTTAATAAAAATTCTTTAGATTCCCAAATTTCATTTTCATATTTTTGTGTCACAAAAATTAATTCTGCCTTTTTAGATGGATGAATATTTTTATTAGCACGAATATTTCTAATTTCTACAATTATTTTCTTTAATTGTTCTATAAATTGTTCTTCTTTATCAAATTCAAATTTTTCTTTTGTTTCTGGCCATTTTGATATCATCAATTCTTCGTCATTATATTGTACTAGATTTTGATAAATTTTAGTTGTTATAAAAGGCATAAATGGATGTAATAATTTCATAGATATACTAAATACATGATTTAATACATAACATGCGCACACTTTTTCTTCTTCATTATTACTATATAAACGTGGTTTCACCATTTCAATATACCAATCACAGAATTCATTCCAAATAAAACTATAAATTTTATCTAGTGCTATTCCTAAATCATAATTTTCCATATTGATGGTTACTTCTTTTATCAATTTGTCTAATTTATTTATAATCCATTTATCTTCTATTTTTAATGGTTTCTTGTCTTTTTCGTGTAAAGCAAGTATCTCTTTTTTATCTACCATATTCATATTGATAAATTTTGTAGCATTCCATAATTTATTTGCAAAATTTGAAGCTTGTTCCAATTTTTCTGGCATATATTTAATATCATTTCCCATTGTTGTACCAGATATAACAGAATAACGTAAACTATCTGCACCATATTTATCAATAATTTCAATTGGATCTATTCCATTTCCCAATGTTTTTGACATTTTTCTACCTTGGCTATCTCTTACCATTCCATGTATTAAAACATCTTTAAAAGGTATTTTATCTGTACATTCTAGTCCTGCTACAATCATACGAGATACCCAAAAAGTAATAATGTCATATCCTGTTACTAGTGTATTTGTTGGATAAAACATTTTGAAATCTTCTGTTTCTTGATTTGGCCAACCTAATGTTGAAAATGGCCATAATGCTGAACTAAACCATGTATCTAATGTATCTTCATCTTGGATTAACTCTGTTGCACCACATTTTTCACATGTTTCTGGTTTACTTTTTGCTACATTAATGTGTCCACATTCACTACAAGTATATGCTGGAATTTGATGTCCCCACCATAATTGCCTAGAAATGCACCAATCTTGAATGTTTTCCATCCAATTAAAATATGTTTTTTCATATTTTTTTGGTACAAATCGTATTTCTCCATTTTTAACAGCTTCAATTGCTGGTTTTGCCAATTCTTCCATTTTAACAAACCATTGATTTGATATTTTTGGTTCTATTGTGGTTTTGCATCTCTCACATTTTGCAACATTATGAACATATGGTTCTTCTTTCACTAAAGCATCCAATTTTCTTAAGTCTTCCACTATCTCTTTTCTTGCTTCTAGTAAATCCATACCTCTATATTTTTCAACTAAATCGCCCATTTTGAAATCTTCATCAAAGACTTCCACTATTTCTAATCCATGACGCAATCCAGCTTGATAATCATTCATATCATGTGCTGGTGTGATTTTAACACATCCTGTTCCAAATTCTTTTTCAACAAATCTATCTGCAATAATTGGAATTTCCTTATTCATAATTGGTAAAATACAAGTTTTACCTACCAAATGTTTATATCTTTCATCATCTGGATGAACTGCTACTGCTGTATCCCCTAACATAGTTTCTGGACGTGTTGTAGCAACTATAATATATGTATCTTCATCTTTTATTTTATAACGAATATGCCACAATTTGCTTTCTTCTTCATGATATTCTACTTCTACATCTGATATAGTGGTGTTACAATTTGTACACCAGTTTATCATTCTTTTTCCTTTATAAATATACCCTTTTTCATAAAGTTTAACAAATCTTTCTAATACCGCTTCTGATAGTCCCTCATCTAAAGTAAATCTTCTTCTTTCCCAATCACAAGAACATCCTAGCTGTTTTTGTTGTTCCTGAATTGTACCTCCATAAATACGTGTCCATTCCCATGCTTCTTCTAAATATTTTTCTCTTCCTAATTCATATTTAGTTTTTCCTTCTTTTTTTAATTTTTCTACTACTTTCATTTCTGTTGAAATTGAAGCATGATCTGAACCTGGTAACCATAAAGTATTATATCCTTGCATTCTTTTAAAACGAATTAAAATGTCTTGTATAGTGTCATCTAAAGCATGCCCCATATGTAACTTACCTGTTACATTTGGTGGAGGCATCATAATACAATATGCTGGTTTAGTCTTATCCATATTAGGTTTAAAGTAACCTTTTTCTTCCCATTGTTTATATATCTCTTGTTCAAAATCTTTTGGATTATAGGTTTTATTCATTTATAAATACTTCCTTTCTTTTATAATCTAATCTCCTAAATTAATTCCTATGCTTCTAGCAGTTTTAACTAAGTCATGATCCATTGGTACTTTTCTTATATTACTTTTCTCTGTATTTCCTGATACTGCCCCTATTTCTGTATTATTCCCTACTACATCTTCTAAACTAACATCATCTAATTTTCCATTTTTCATGACAGTAAGTCTTCCAAATTTTCCTTCTAATGCTAATTGCATCGCTTTTACTCCATACTTTGTAGAAAGAACTCTATCAAATGCTGTTGGTGTTCCACCTCTTTGCATATAGCCTAAAGTTGTATTTCGCGCTTCTAAGCCTGTAATTTCTTCTAATTGTTTTGCAACAACTTGTCCAATTCCTCCTAATTTTGTATTATCAACTCCTGCTCCATTATCTCTTGTACCTTGAATAACCATTTCCCCATCTTTTGGTTTGGCTCCTTCTGATACAACAACAATGCTAAAGTTTTTTCCACGAGATTGTCTATTTTTTATTTTTCTTGCAACACTTTCAATATCATATGGAATCTCTGGAATTAATGCTACATCTGCACCACCAGCGATTGCCGATTCTAATGCAATCCATCCTGCATATCTTCCCATTACTTCTAATACCATAATACGATGATGTGTTTCTCCTGTTGTATGCAATCTATCTATTGCTTCCATTGCAACTGATACAGCTGTATTATATCCAAATGTAATTTCTGTACAAGCTACATCATTATCAATTGTTTTTGGTACACCTATTACTTTTACACCTTTTGTTGCAAAATCTCTTGCTGATTTTTGTGTTCCATCTCCACCAAGTGTAAAAATACAATCGAATCCATCTTCCTTGATATTTTTAATACAGATATCTGATACATCTTTGTATTCTACTTCTCCATTATCATTTGTTATTTTATAATTAAATACATTTGCATTTGTTGATGATCCAATAATAGAACCACCTTTTGGTAAGATTCCTTCTGCATTGCCATCTTCTGCTGTGCTTAATCTTACGTATTCATTTTTTAATAATCCATTATATCCATCAATAATTCCATATGCTTCTATTCCGCTATTTTCTGCTGTTTTTACTATTCCTCTAATTACTGCATTAAATCCTGCTACGTCCCCTCCATTTGCTATTATAGCTATTTTTTTCAACATAGAGTTCCTCCTTCAAATTTTTCTTCCCTTATATTATACCAATTTTTTTCAAAATTACAACATTTTATGGAAATATTTATTTGATTTTTTACTGAAATCATAGTAAAATGTTATATGGTGAAAAATATGGAAATACAATATATTGTAAATACTCCTTGCCGTATTCATGATATTTTACAAAAAAATCTTAATATATCAAATCGATTATTGACTTTCTTAATAAAGCAACATTTAATTAAATGCAATGGTATTATTTGTAATACGCAAAATATTGCACAAAGTGGTGATATAATTACGGTTTTATTAGATTATGATGAAGATAATTCTAATATCATTCCTACAAAAATGCCTTTAGATATCATTTATGAAGATGATTGGCTGTTAGTAATCAATAAGCCTTCTGGAATAGCAATACATCCATCTATTCTGCATTATACAGACTCTTTATCTAATGGTGTTTGCTATTATTTTAAAGAAATTGGTTTAAATAAAAAAATCCGTCCTGTTAATCGTTTAGATTTGCATACTTCTGGTATTGTTGTTTTTGCAAAATGCGCATATATTCATGAACAATTATCAGTACAAATGCAAAATGGTACTTTTTCAAAAACCTATATTGCAATGATACATGGTAAGTTGTCAAAATCTGAAGGTATAATAGATTTACCTATCAGCAGAAAACCTGGCAGTATTATTGAAAGACGTATTGATTTAGAAAATGGTAAAAAATCTATAACAAAATATAGAGTACTAAACTATTTTGAAAATGAAAATACTACATTAATACAATGTGATTTGTTAACTGGTAGGACTCATCAAATTCGCGTACATTTTTCTAGTATTGGTCATCCCTTAGTTGGTGATAGCTTATATGGAAATGATTTATCTGATACTGGTCAAATATTACATTGTTCATCAATAGCGTTTATTCATCCAATTACAAAACAGAAATTACATTTTGAAGTAAAGGCAAAATGGGCGGAATAATTTTCCGTCCATTAATTTATTAGTTTTTTTATTTCTTCATCTTCTTTCAATTCTTTTGATAAAAAATGATATGCTCTTTTATCTTGTGAAATTGCTATTTTTGCAATTTCTTTATTATTTCTAAGTCGATAACTGGCATATTTTAAAATAATACCTTTGTTACTAACAGCTGCTTTAACAACATCCTCATCATCTCTTAAATTTTGACTTGCATAATACAATGTCTGTCCATATTTTTTTACACTTGCTAATATTAATTCCTTATCTTCTTTTAATTTATCTGAAGCATAAAAAGCTGTCCATGGTGCCTTTTCAATTGCTTGCATTACAATATCTTTATTATCTTTTAATCTATCACTTGCAAACTCTAATGCTTCTCCATCTTGTTTTATTGCTGTTCCGAACAATTTCTTCATCATCTTGCAAATTAGGGCTTGCAAATTCTAGTAATTTCCCTTGCTCTGCAACTTTCTGTAATATGTATTCTTTATTATCAGCATTTTTTTGTATTTCTTCTATTTCCATTTTTATCTCTTTCCTTTTTTAGGTATCAACTATTCTAGCTTTCAAAGCCTTAATTTTTATTCCCTGTTCTGTAAATATCTTTTCATGTTCTGTTTCTATGTTTTTTTCAAATATATTTTCACTATGTAAATCCTGTGTCTTTTCATATACTTCAAATCCTGTGTCATCTAAATATTTTAATGTTGAAAAATATAAATCATCATCATCTGTTTTAAAATATATTTCCCCATCTTTAGTTAAAAATGTTTTATATTTTTCTAATTGTCTAGTATGTGTTAATCTTTTTTTATGATGTTTACCTCTTGGCCATGGATTACAAAAATTTATATAGATTCTTTCAATTTTATCTTCTTTATCTAAAATTAATGGTATTCTTTCAATATCAAATCTTGTAATAATAATATTATCTGGTTCTATATTTTTGTTTGCATAAGTTGTTTCAATGTTTCTTTTTGCTAATCCTAACATTGCATCAACTAAGTCAATTGCAATATAATTTGTTTCCAAATTTTCTGACGCTAGTTCTGCAATAAATTGTCCTTTTCCACACCCCAATTCTAAATGCATAGGATTATCTGGATTTTTGAACAAATATTTCCATTTTCCTTTTTGCTCTTCTGGAGTATCTGTATAAAAAGTTGATTCTAATAATTCTGGTCTTGCCCATTTTTTATAGCGTATTCTCATTTATTTGGTATCCTTTCTTAGGGAAAAGGGGACGTCCTTTTTTTCCCTATTAAAATATTCCCTACTTATAGTTTTACTATAAATAATAAAAAAGGGAAAAATAGAATAGGGAAAAAAAGGACGTCCCCTTTTCCCTATTAAGAGTAAATCTGTAAGCCGGGTTCTGTCATTTAAAATAGCCATTTATCTAGGATAATTATTACTAATTACCTCAAGCCACGCAATTCAAGAAGGCGCCGAGCAGGCTTAATCTTCTTTATTAGGTGTTGCTCCAGATGGGGTTTACACAGCCTGTTATGTCACCATAACAGCGGTGAGCTCTTACCTCACCTTTTCACCCTTACCAATTTACTTGGCGGTTATTTTCTGTTGCACTTTCCTTAGGGTTACCCCCACTAGACGTTATCTAGCATCCTTGCTCTATGGAGCCCGGACTTTCCTCTCGCAGTTCCTTTCGGAAATCAGCCAGCGACTATTCAATTTACTCTATGCTCTATTATATCATATATTACTTAATTCTTCTAGCGTATTTTTATATTTTATTAAAAAAATCTCTGGATTTTTTTGTTCTGTTGATTTTTGTAACTCATTTAACATAACATATGTTTTGTTAATAGAATATTGTTTCTCTTCTTTTATTTCTGTACCTGTCAATAATTTTGTAAATTCTTCTACTCCTGATTGTATATCATTAGATATTTCTTCCCATTTTTCATCATCCAATTTACTATATGCTTTATAAATATCTAATTTTGTTCTAGCAACTATCTTCTCCTGTTCTTCCGCGATTTTTTCTGTAAATTTCACCACATTTTCATACACTTTTACTAATTGCTGTAAAGTATCAGTTTTCTTTTGCTCTTCTACTATTTTTGTTAAATTGTCAAATTCCGTATTGAAATTTAAAATGTCTTGATCTTCAGCTTCTGTTTGATATAAGTCTAACGTAATAGTAGGAATAGAGCTATACATATTTTCAATATCCTTTTTTACTGTATCCCAATCAACCTCTTGATCATTTAACAATACACCTGTTGATTGTAATATATATGTGGTTGTTGAATTATTGCTACCTGATTTACTACTTGAAGCTCCTTGTGAACTTTGTTTAGAAGAGTCATCTCCTCCAGAGCTACTACTCTCAGAACTACTACTACTTTCAGAGCCACTACTCTCAGAACCACTATTGCTAGAGCCTTCACTTCCTCCACTACTTTCTGACCCACTCTTGGTTTCTTCTCCCATTCCACCTTCTCCTGATTTAGAACTTGCTTCACTACTTTTTTCACTTCCTCCACCTGATGAACTAGGATCTACTTCACTAATTGAAATTTTATAATTTTCAAATTGGATATTGTTCATATGATTAAATAGTGACAACATTCTACTTTCGATATATTTCATCTCTGTTTGTACTTTTTCTTTGATTTGTTTTTCTTCTCCTTCATTAGCTGACATTACTTGATATGTTACAAAAGCAATTGCCAATACAATACATACCACAATAAATACATATGCCATCGTTTTATATTTTTTCAAATTCTTACACTCCTTTTTGTTTTTACTAGTATTTCCAATTTCATCAAATTTATACATGTTTATAATATCGTTATTTGTTATATTTTTTCAATTTTTGCGTATACTAATATTGCGATTTAAAATTTAATTTTTTTCAACCAAATCAGGAACCTAGGAAGGAACGGAATCTAAGTATGGTTACAGTAAATTTGTTTAGCGAAAAATCTGGTGAAGTTAATAAATTTTTAAGCCAATTATATAATACAAATCTTAATATAGAAGAACAAAAATCTTGGGAAAAAAATTATGCCAATCCTGTCGAAGTTGCCGACATTATTGGCATATATATTGATAATATTGATAATTATACTTTAAATATGTGGGTTTCCTTGGATACAGGCATATATCTGCATATTACTGATGAAAATGGTAATGCAATTATTAAATATTTATACGAACGATTTCCTTATTAAAGATTTTATCCTGTTATTGTAATCGTAACAGGTCCATCATTGATTAAACTCACTTGCATATGTGCTCCAAATACTCCTTTTTGCACTTCTATTCCATATCCTTCACATTGCTGGCAAAAATATTCATATAATTCATTTGCTATATCTGGTTTTGCAGCTTCTATAAAAGATGGTCTATTACCATCTTTACAATTTGCATATAAAGTAAATTGCGAAACAATTAATAATTTGCCATTTACCTGTTTTATATTTAAATTCATTTTTTCATTTTCATCTTCAAATACACGCAAATTACATAACTTCTTTGCTAAATAATCTGCATTTTTCTTTGTATCTGTATGAGTAATACCTAACAAAACAAGAAATCCTGTTTCAATTTCTCCTACAATTTTTTGGTCTACTTCTACTTTTGCTTGCTTAACTCTTTGTACAATAATTTTCATTTTTCTTCTTTATCCTCTTCTACATCTGATTCAATCTCTACCGTTCTTTCCAAATTTTCTTTACTTTCTTCATCATTTTCTTCATCTGAAGAAATATCTATATTTGAATCTGCTTCAATTTCTGAATCAATAAATTCATCATTTTCTACTTGTTCTTGTGACTCTTTTCCACTATCTTCTACTACTTCTACTTCTTTTGCTTGTTCTTGTTCTTGTTTTTCACCACATTCTGAACAGAATTTAGCATCTTTCTCTATTTCTTTATAACATTTTTGGCATCTTTTTTTGTCTTTTAAATTCATACATTCTTTTAAAATATCTTCTACTTCTGAACTTAAAACGTCTATTTTTGTACATTCTTCTTCTAAATCTTCTTTAATGTTGATGTTTTCTTCTCTAATATGTTTCTCATATACTTTTTTACCAATTTCTTTATAAATATCACTTATTTGTCCTTTTAAATCATTCATTTTTAGTTTTAATTTTGCTTCTTTAGCAATTTTTCCTGTTTTATCTGCTGTTACTTTATATGCTTCACTTGCTTTCTTTCCCAGTTTATCTAAAAAATCCATTTTTCCTCTTCCTTTCTTCTTGACTTTTTTATATTATTTGATTTTTAGCATATTTTTATTCACTCTTTTTATCTCTTGTCATCAATTTTTTTACTGCTTCCTGTGGATTTAAATTTTCATAGATTACTTTATAAACTGTTTCTACAATTGGCATATCAATTTCATTTTTCTTTCCTAAAGTATATGCAACTTCTATATTATCTATGCTTTCAATTACCATTCCTACTTCTTTTTTGGCTTCTTCTAAAGTTTTTCCTTGTCCAATTAATTTTCCTGCTTTTCGATTTCTGCTATGCTCACTCAAGCAAGTTACAATTAAATCTCCAAGTCCACTTAAACCATAAAAAGTTTCTCTTTGACCTCCAAGTGCAACACCTAATCTGGACAATTCATTAAGCCCTCTTGTAATTAATGCTGCAAATGTATTGTCTCCTAGTCCTATTCCTGCAGCTACTCCGGCACAAAATGCAACAATATTTTTTAATGCCCCACCTAATTCAACACCTTTTATATCTTCTGAAATATATATTCTCATTTCATCACACATAAAATTATCTTGTATCATTTTTAAAATATCATCATGTTTTGATGCAGCAACTAAAACAGTAGGAATTGCTATTGATACTTCTTCTGCATGGCTTGGGCCTGATAAAGCTGCAACTCTTGCATTTGGCAATTCGTCTAAAATAACTTCATCTAAAGTTTTCATTGAATCTTTTTCAAATCCCTTTGAGCAAATAATAACAGGCTTTGTTCCTACATATTTCTTATATTGTTTAAATGTTTCTCTGGTGAATTTTGATGGAGTAACATGTAGAATACATTCTGTATCCTTGATAACTTCTTCAAAATCTGTTGAACATGTGATATTTTCTGGTAATGTTAAATCAGGTAAAAATTTACATTTTTTTTCTAAATTTATTAAATCTCTTTCCTCTTCTGAAAATGACCATACTTTAACTTCATGTTTCCTTTTTGCTAAATGTGTTGCTAATGCAACACCCCAACTTCCACTTCCAATAATTGCTATTTTCATGTTTTTTCTCCTTTACTGTTTCTTTAATGAAATTTTATTTTCTGTTCCATTCAACATCCTTTTGATATTGCTTCTATGATTAAATAATACAATAGCAGCTAATATAACACTATAAATAAAATATCCACTTCCTTCTGATACAATGAAATTTTCATTTATAAATAATGTTAACACTGGATATAAAACTGCTGCTGCACATGAGCCTAATGATACCATCTGTGTTAATACCATTAATACTAATGCAAATACTAAACAAATTAGTCCAATTTGCCAATTTGTTATTAACAAAATTCCTAAAGATGTTGCTACACCTTTTCCCCCTTTAAATTGAAAAAATATTGGAAAAGTGTGACCTATAACAACAGCAATACCTGCAATTTGTATTAAGATAGCCTTGTCTGGTACATCTGATATTTTTCCAGCTGCAATTGCAATTAAAATTGCAATAACACCTTTTAAAACATCGCAAATTAAGGTAATTAATGCTGCTTTTTTTCCAATTGTTCGTAACATATTCGTCATTCCAGCATTTCCACTTCCCTTTTCTCTAACATCAAAGCCTGCCATTTTTTTACTAAGTATGACTGAAAAATTAACACTTCCAATCAAATAAGCAATAATTGCTATAATAACATCTAATGCCATATTTTCTCCTCCTTTTCATTTTTACTATCATTGTCAAAATTGTAATTATTTTTCAACCTTTTCCCTTACTATAATTCTAACAGGAGTCCCCTGCATTCCAAATTCTTTACGGAATTGATTTATCAGATATCTCTCATATGAAAAATGGAATAATTCTTTATTATTAACAAAAATAACAAAAGTTGGTGGCTTTGTAGATGCTTGTGTTCCATAGAAAATCTTTAAACGCTTTCCCTTATCTGTTGGAGGTTGTACAATTGCAATAGCTTCATTTATAACTTGATTTAAAATAGAAGTTGATACCCTCATAGAATTTTGTTTTGCAACCTCATTTATCATGTTAAATAGCTTATCAACTCTTTGCCCTGTTTTAGCTGATATAAAAATAATTGGCGCATAAGTCAAATAAGCTAATTTTGCATAAACTTCCTTTTTATATTTTTCTAAAGTTCCTGTTTCTTTTTCAATTTCATCCCATTTATTAACAACAATAATAATTCCTTTTCCAGCTTCATGAGCTTCCCCTGCAACTTTAGTGTCTTGTTCTGTAACACCTTCATTTGCATCAATCATAATTAAACATACATCTGCTCTTTCAATAGCAAGTAAACTTCTCATTATACTATATTTCTCTATTTTCTCATTTACTTTGCTTTTTTTTCTAATTCCGGCAGTATCTATAAATGTATATTTTCCCTTATCATTTTCAAACTGACTATCAATAGCATCTCTTGTTGTTCCAGCAATATTACTAACAATATTTCTATTCTCTCCTAAAATTTTGTTAATCAAAGAAGATTTTCCTACATTTGGTTTTCCTATTACAGCTACTTTAATAATATCACTATCATCATCTTCTTCATCTTTTTCTGGGAAATGTTCATAAATTGCATCTAACACATCACCTATTCCAATAGCATGACTAGCTGATATAGCATATGGTTCTCCTATTCCTAGATTGTAAAATTCATAAATTTCTAATTTATCTTTATCATAATTATCTGCTTTATTACACACCAAAACAATTGGTTTTTGAGATTTTTTTAACATTAATGCAATTTCTTTGTCTGCAGAGGTTACCCCTTGTTTAACGTCTGTTAAAAATATAATAACATCTGCCATTTCAATAGCAAGATTTGCTTGTTCACGCATTTGTGATAAAATGATATCTTCTGATTCTGGTTCTATTCCTCCGGTATCAATTAAAGTAAAATTTCTCCCCCTCCAATTAGTTTCAGCATAAATTCTATCTCTTGTAACACCTGGTGTATCTTCTACAATTGATATTCTACTCCCTACTAAATAATTAAAAAAGGTCGATTTGCCAACATTTGGTTTTCCTATTATCGCAACAATTGGTTTTGACATTTTTTTCATTCCTCTCATTTTATGTATTTATTTTACTAAAAAAAGAAAAAAATATCAAGTATTTTAAAATATAAAAGAAAATTTCGTAATAAATATAACACAAAATATCAATTTTGTGCAAAGTTCTAATAGAAATTATCAAAGATCACAATCAAGTGTAGTAAATGTAACAGATGCACATGTAGGAATGACAAGTGCAACTTTGAAATATGTATGGAATCAGAAATCAGCAGATACTCCAGAGAGTGAAATTACATCAGG
>CANQTV010000019.1 GCA_947626875.1 uncultured Clostridia bacterium
CTGATAGTGCTAATGGCAACTTTACTCTTTAAAAAAAATTCGAAGTTCTACATTGTGTTATACTTCTTTATCTCTTTATATTCTTGAACTTATTCTGTCTTTCGGTATTCTGGTATATATGCTATGGGTAAATCTAATATTATCTATTCTCTACTATCTTTCTTTTACTACAAAAAAGTGCAACATAATTATATGTTGCACTTTTTAATTTTCCACACTTCTCATTGTCTTATATTTTTCCCCCAATGCCTTATATACTGAAATAATCATCAAAACAATTAAAATGCCCACAATAACACCTGTTGTATCTATCAACACATCTCTCAGCTCAGCACTTCTCCCTGGTACAAAGCTTTGATGATATTCATCTGAAATCGCATAAAATAATCCCACACAAATACTAATAAAAAACTTTTTCCATAAAAGCAATTTATATGTACTAACAAAACTCATAATTAGTACACCTACTACAGCGTAAATTGAAAAATGGGCTGCCTTTCTTATAATAGGCTGTGCCCTTTTTACTAGTTTCTCTTTTGTTTGTGCGCTCAAATTTTTAGTATAAGGAAATATATTTATAATTTTTCTTAATACAGTCCCACTCCTAGCACTTGATTGTTCTGAATTTTCACTTGAAAATTGAAAAATCGTATAAAAAGTCATTCCCAATAATATAATTAAAATTATTCTAAATAATGCTCTACCCATTATTACTCTCCTTTGTTACTAAAAAAACTAACCGTTTTTTTAACTCCATCCTTTAATGAAACTTGAGGTCTCCACCCCAATTCCTCTAGCTTAGTTGTATCTAATGGTGTTCTTTCAAATTTTACATACTGATTGTTATTTTCTTTTATATCAAAAATCACTTCTGAATCTTCATACATATCTGCTAATAAATATGCTAAATCTTTAATTTTAATTTCTTCTGTTTCATTTGCAATATTATAAACTTGGTTTGATTTATCTGATAAAGTCACCATTAACAATGCTGTTATTGCATCTACAATATAGCAAAAAGCCCTTTTTGCCTCTCCTGCACTTTTTAAGCAAATATTTTCATGATGTACAACATTTGAAATAAGGTCTGACATAATTCTTCCATCATTATCAATATTCATACCTGGTCCATAAGAATGTGCAATTCTAACAATTTGATAAGAAACTCCATATTGATATGCATAACTTACAATCAAATTTTCTGCTAGCCTTTTGCTCTCTGGATAGCATGACCTCAATTCTAAGCAATCCAATATTCCCATATCATTTTCCGCAATTTTATCTTTTCCATCTATTTTTCCATAAACTTCTCTTGTAGATGTAAAAATAATTTTTGCCCCATGTTCCTTTGCTAATTCTAAAACACGCAATGTTCCTATAACATTTGCATTAATTATTCCAACTGGATCTGACACAATCGTCTTTGGATTTGCAGAACTAGCCATATGTATAATATAATCAACTTTTTCTGATAATATAACTCTGTCACAAACATCTTGCACAATTGGTATAACATCTGACCTTTTAGAAAACTGCGTTAATTCCTCTAATTTTTTTTCATTTCTTACTAATGCAAATATTTTAATATTTGCATTTTTGCAGTCATTTAAATACATAAGCAAATACATGTAGTAAGATGCTAACATGCCATTTGCTCCTGTTATCAATATAGATTTATTATATAGTTTTTCAAATGGAATTTTTTGTTCTAAAATTTTTTTCATATCTTGTTGTACTATTGGATTTTTATACATTATTCTTTCTCCTATAAATAGATTCTGCTAAAGAAAGATCTTTAATAGTTGTAATCTTAATATTATCATAATCTGTTAAAACTACTGATAATGGCTTATTATAATCATTCATCAAAGTACAAGAATCTATTGAATTTGTAATACCATCTTTTTGTGCTTGTATATGCACTTCATAAATATCTTTTAAATAAAAACTTTGTGGTGCTTTTGCAATTAAAGATTCATCCCTTTTAACCACTGTTTTTATATTATTGTCATCATCTATCAGTACTTCTGTTTCTGTAGAATACACACTAGATATTGCACTACCTTTTTTCTTAACATTTTCAATATTTGTGTCTATAAGTTCATTAGTAATAAATGGCCTAACACCATCATGAATTAAAACAATTGAATCTTCAGGATATAGTTCTTTTGCACATTTTACCCCATTAAATATTGACATTTGCCCTGTTTCCCCACCTGGGACAACTTCAGCAACTTTTGTTATATTATATTGTTTTAATAGGTCTTTCAAATAATCTATCCACTCTAACTTTGATGCTACTATAATTGCATCAATACTTGGACTCTTTTCAAAAATTTCTAAAGTATGGATAATAATTGGTTTTCCGCATATCTCGATAAATTGTTTAGGTTTATCAGTTTTACCCATTCTTTGCCCTACTCCACCTGCAAATATAACAGCTATATTCATATGCTTCATTCCCTTCTTCTTATTTTTCACCTTGTACTATTCCCAAAATTTTTCCTTTTACTTGATCTAACAATTCTGTTACTATTTCATTTTTCAATATAATACTTACAATTCCATAAGCCAATACTCCACATCCGCATATTAAAATTGTTTGTAATAATAGTGGTTTTACAAAAAACTTTATTATTTCTGCTACTAAGAATATCGCTATACATGATACGAAACTTATTCCTACTGTTCTCTTTAAGTTTCTAAATTGATATATATTTTTTGCATATGCAAAACAAATAATACATACCATCAATTCCGCAATAACAGTTGTTATTGCTGCTCCATTTTGCTTCCATAGTGGTATTGCAATAAAGTTCAATAAAATATTTAATACTGCAGCAACCATTGTAGCTCTAAAAATATAGCGTTCCATTTTATGTGGTACTAATATTCCATTTACTAATACATTTCCAATTGTAGCAAAACCTAGAGCTATACTTAAAATTTGCAATGATAGATTTGCTTCTATATACTCCGCTCCTGCAATTAACAATATAATCTGTTTACTTATTATAATAATTCCAAATATCGCTGGAATTACTAATGTCAAAATTGTCTTAAATAATTTTTCTAATAATATCTGATATCGTTCTTTTTCTTTATTGGCATATAAAGCCATCCTTGGTAAAGTTACACTCGTTATAGCATTTACCATATCTTTTACAATTTGATATACTTTTACACTTACTGCATATAAACCTATTGTATAATCATTTGAAAATATTCCTAACAAAATTACATCTGAATTGATATATATTTTAACAGCTAATGCATTTGAAAATAATATTGTCATCGGCTTAAAATGTTGCTTAATATTTAAGTTCTTTACTAACCTAAATTTACAATATTTCCTAGCATGGAAGAAGTTTACAATATTAACACTTCCTGTTGCAATTACTGATATTAACGCATATATATAATAATCTTCACTCTCTTTGACAAATAAAAATAGTAATATCATAGAAATAAATTGAGTTAATATACTTTTTTTGGTAATATACGCATAGTCCTCATAAATATTATAAATCCAGTCAACGCCAATTGTGGAAAATAAAATACTCAAACTTTGTATACTAATTAATAAACGATAATCAACTAGTTTTGTTGGTATTATCAATAAAATTGCTAATATACCATATGTTATGGCTGTTGTAATTATATTTATTGTAAATATCTGATTAGCAAACTTTTGGAGCTTTTCTTTATCATTTCTGATAATCGCCCCTTCTCTTGTAGCATATGTGTTTATTCCCAATGCTGCAATCAATGATAAATAAACTATAATTGATGAACCAAATTGTACTTTTCCTATATTGTCTGTTCCTAATACACGCGATGCATATGGAAAAGTTATGATTGGGAATATGATAGACATTGCTACTTTTATGGCATTTATAACTGCATTTACCTTGATTGATTTTTCTTTCATTTTTATTCCATTCCTTTTTAGGCTCAAAGTGGTTGGAAAAGAATTAAATTTTGACAAGGAAAATTTTGTTTTGGAGGCAAGGGCGCATACTCTTTGTATGTAACCGCGTCCAAAATGAAATTTGACACAGTCAAAATTGTAATTATTTTTCAACCTCATTTCATCCTTCTAAATCTTCAATAATACACATTGGTGAAAATTCATCTGTATAACCATAATCAACAGGTTCCCTCTTTTTTACCCATTCAATATCAATATCTTCTAATGTATTAAAAATTTTTATGTATTTTTCATCATAAAATGATAATGTTTTCACATTTTGATTATTTGTCAATAACTTTTTGTTAAAACATACTGCCTCAAAATATTTTAATGTTTGTGCTTTTTGTCCTTTTTGCAAAATTTCTATAATGCAATTTGTATCTTGTATCTGGTTAAGTGCATATGAATATGGTTGCCTTTTTTCAAATACTTGAAAATTTTCTTGTTGATATTCTAATGTTTTTCCATCATTTTTTACAACATCAAATTTTGCTTTTACTCCTTTTCCCTGTAAATATTCATATAATTCTACTGTTTCTTGTACCCTTCCTGGTTTCAAAGCTCCTATATAATAAGCATCTATTGAAGGTTCTTCATTTTTTTGTATTTCTATTTCTGGTTTTGAATAATAGTGTTCCCCTAAATATTTAAAATTATATTTTTCTACATCATTTGGATCATATGTAAAAATATAATCCCACATCTTATTTTTATATATTTTTGTAATTAGTCTCCCTGCTGGTGTATCAACACCAATAGTATCAAGCAATATCAAGACTAACTTTACGTTTTTGCAATTACTATATTTTTTTAATACTGTGTAATCATATTCCCAAAAAATATCTGTTGAAAATATGATATAATATTCATCTTCTGGATTTGGTTTTAATTCTGATAAGTCATACCATATCCATTTAAATGGCAAATTTATAATTTTGGATATTTTTTCACTTAAATGTATTTTGCGCATTATTTTTAAAAACATATTTTTTATATCTTTTTTCTTTATTTCTATTGTTTGCACTTTTTCTGATTTTAAAAGATCTGAAAACATATATAGGTTTATATTTGTTTCAAAGTTTCCACATTTAATATACACATATTTTTTTGCCATTTATTTTTTGTGCCGTTCCTTTCTTTTTATTTTTTCCAATATGCTTCATTATGGTGCTCTTTTGTTCTTTTTTCTTCTGGTGGTAGTTCCATATAGTTTCCATAGTGTTTTGTCAAATATGCATCATAGCCTGCTGGTATTTTGTATTTTTCTCCTTCAAAGTCTGCATATATTGTTTCTGCAATATATGTACTTGGCATAATCTCTTTTTCAAAATATCTGCCTGAAACACAAGCTACTGTATTTGTATCTTTATATGAACTTGCTAAGTTGTCCATTTTCTGCAACAAATTTTTATATCTGTCTTTTTTATTCACAACTGATAATATAAGTTTTTTCATGATTAATTTACTTTTGCTTTTTGTGACTTCTTCTAGTTTGTCCACTGAATACATACTTGTTATTTTATGCATTTTTCTATATTGTTTCATGATTTTTTTTGTTTCATTTTCATCATCTGGTAAATAGTCTATTGGGAAAATATCTATATATATCCCTAGGTCTTTGATTTTCTTATAATTGTCCTCAACTAAAATTGTTTGTGTATTTACTACTTTTGCAAATATGTAATAATAATCTTCCGTATTTTTATATGATATTAGTTTATACTGATTATTACATGTTTCATTAAATTCTGTCAATAGTTTTTCATAATCTGCTCTTGGCATCATAATGTCAATATCATCATCCCATGGTATATATCCTTTATGCCTGATAGCACCTAATAATGTGCCTCCTCCTAAAAAATAAGTAAGATTATGCTCATCACAAAAATTTCTTACTTCTTTTAATATTTCTACCTGTATTTCTTTTTGTTTCTGTATATCTATGCTTTCCATTACTTTTCAGCCCTTTCTGATTTTTTTTGATAATTCAATCATAGAATTTGTCAGTTTTATTGCTCTTATTCCAAAAAAAGATGAAAATAAAAATGCTTTTAGTCTTGGATATGTTTCTTTATCATTTAAAAGTTCTTTCCTATATTGCTTTATATATTTTTTTATTTTTCCTATTTCTTCTTTATATTTAGAGTCTAATGGAATTTTTATTGCTAGATGAATACATTGTGTAATCAATAAATTCTCACTAGCTAATTTTAAGTCCTCTCCATAATTTTGCTCTGTAAATTTGAAGATTTCTTCTCCACATGTTAGCATAAATAAATCACTTTCTTTAAATATGTTTTTAGTGATTCCTTCTTCATTATACACATAATTATATCCTTGATATGATGTAATTGCAACCTTTTTACATCTATGAACAATCTTATAAATTGTTGCTAAGTCTTCATATGTTTTACCTTCTGGAAATTTAATTCCTTCAAATAATTCTTTTTTATATAGTTTACAAGTTGGCCCATGTTGTATTTCATATTGATATAAAAGCTTTTTAAATGCTTCTTTTGTCTCTAGTTCTTTTTCGTCTGCCCCTTGCTTTAGTTGTTTGTTTATTTTCTTTTTATCACTATAAAAATATAAATTACATGCTACCATATCTGAATTATATTTTTTCATTAGCTCATATAAAGTTTGCACATAATCTGCATCAATAAAGTCATCACTGTCAAGAAATATTAAATATTTTGAATTGCATTTTTCTATTAATTCGTTTCTTGTAATTGCAACTCCTTTGTTTTCTCTTGAATATACGGAAATTCTTTCATCACTTTCAGCCATTTCTTTACAGATTTCTAAACTGCTATCAGATGAGCCATCATTTATTACAATAATTTCTAAATTTTTATATGTTTGATCTAAAATACTTTTTAAACATCTGGCAATAAATCTTTCAGCATTATACATTGGTACTAATATCGCTATCTTTTCTTCCAATTTCTTCTCCTTCATTTTCGTATAATAAATCTCCAATAAATAATAATCCAAAATTAACAAATGGATAGAATAATATATCTTCTGTTATGGCATAGATTATCATAACACAGATAATCATAATTCTTTTTGTATTACCTGTTTGGCTATATTTTTTTAATAATTTCAATTGCGTAAAATAAAATAGTAAGTTTATTAGTAATCCAAAAGTAAGTAGCGAATTTATAATTCCTTGGTCAAATGCTACTTTATTTTCTACATCTTCAACTGCTGTTTCAAATGTGTTGGAAATCTCTTGCCCAAATGGGGTTATAGGATATTCTTCTGTATATAATCTAGAAAATTCTAGTCTTCTTGTTGTAAATTGATTTAGTTTTTTGAATATTGCTGTTCCATTTAAACAATATACAAATAAAATCGTTCCTAAAACAGCTGCAACATATACTGCACTCGTTAGTTTATAGTTTCTCATGATTTGATATTTTTTTATAGAGTCTAACATAGAAAATAAAATAAATACAAGTGCTATAACTAGACCTGTTCTAGATTTTGTTAGTTCGTACATCACTATTGTTAATGCTATAACAAGTACAAATCCTATTATTCTCCATTTTTTTTCTTTTTCTTGTTGTAAATATGAATATAACCAACAAAGCATCATTGTGTTAAATAAAGATTGTGCTGTATTGGTATGTGAAAATCCAAAGTAATATCTTCTTTCTATAACTCCTCTACCAAAATCTACTTCTTTATATAAGTCACCTATATGTAGTATTGATGAGCAAATAATATGTCCTAATAATATTCCGGCACTTGCCCAAAATGTGCATTTTATGATTTTATCTATATCTTTATTTTTTATTGCTGATAATATAAAAGTGGTTTTTAAAATTGTCATTGTTCCTGAATATACGTAACTAATCAGTCCCAATAAATTTAAACATGCTATTGCAAGTATATCTCGTGGTGTTAAGTTTTTTATATCTATTGATGCAATAATAAAAATCGCTGCTGGAAAATAAAAAATGTATTCATTTATTTTTAGTAATCCCTTTGTCCAAAATTGAATAAAAAATATAAGATATCCTATGATAAATAATGTATTTCTATTTATTTTTATTTTGTTTTTTATCTGTATATCCAATGCTTTTCTCCTTGTATATTTTTTCTGTTTGCTTTACAATTGTGTCCCAGTTATATTTTTTCAATATATATTCTTGTATTTCTGCTTTTTGTATGTCATTTTTTTCATTTAGTATTTCTTCTAGTTTATTTTTTAAGTTTTGTATATTTCCCTTTTCGAAAGTTTTTGCATATTGTTCTGTAACTTGTGTGTTTTCCTCTATGTCACTTACTAGGCAAGTTGCTCCATAGCTCATTGCTTCTAATAGTGATATAGGCATACCTTCTACATCACTTGGTAAACAGTATAAGTAGCAGTTGCTATATAGTTCTTCTAGTTCCTCTCCTTGCACAAATCCTGTCATTATAATTCTTTTGTCTTGGCTTGCCATTTCTTTTATTTGTGATAGGTATTCATTTGTATGGCTTGCCCCTCCTGCTATTACTAGTTTTTTATTTGTGTCAATTTGTTTATATGCTTCTATTAAGTAATGTAGCCCTTTTTCTGGTACAATTCTTGCCAAAAATAATATGTAATCGTCTTTTTCTAGTCCATATTTTTCTTTTATCTTATTTGGTTGCCTTATTTCTGGCTTATTTACTCCGTTAGGTATAAAAACTGTTTTTCTATTGTATGTTTCTTGAAAATATTTTTGTACTCCTTTTGAAAGGACTATGATTTCATCTGCATATTTTACTGCTAGTTTTTCTCCAAATTTTATATATTTTGTTGCAAATCCTCCCCATTTTGACCTTTGCCAGTCTAGCCCATGGATTGTTACTACGATTTTCTTTTTAAATAGCTTTGGTATCCATAGCATTGCACATGAGCCTTCTGCATGATAGTGCAGTATATCATATTTTCCAAATAGGGCCCTAATACTTGCAAAAAAAGAATACATCAAGGCATCTATTCCTTTTTTGTTGATTGTTGGTATTGTAAGGATTTGAACCCCTTTATATTCTTTTATTTTTTTCTTATGCTTATCTACTTGCTTGTCTTGCACATTTTTGCCTCTTCTATTATATACTTCTACTGTGTTACCTAAATTCACTAGTCTTGTTGATAGTTCTTCTACAACGATTTCTACTCCTCCTTCTCTAGAAGGAATTCGCTTGTGTCCTATCATTGCTATTTTCATTTATTTCCTCATTCCTTTCCAAAGCCACAAAACTCTAGTTGAATTCGCAGTTGAGAAAGAATTATTTTTTGACAAGGAAAATTTTGTTTTGGAGGCAAGGGCGCATACTCTTTGTATGTAACCGCGTCCAAAATTAAATTTGACACAGTCAAAACTTAATTATTTCTCAACCATTATCCTTCATTTGTTTTGCAATATCCTCACTAACTATATCCTCTCCCGACTTATCTTTTAACTGTGCTTTAGATTGTTCTGATAATCCATCATTTGCAATACAATTCATATCACATGTAGAACATTTATCCAAATCCTCTTTACTAACTTTGCCATCTTTATAATCTCTTACAATTTTATTTTCAAACATAGAATATTTCTGTTTTTTGTAAAATCTCAAAAATTTATGTCTTATAACCCACCATGCTGGTTTCCATATATATTTATGCATAGCAGGTGACACAGAGCCAATCATCCAACATTGTCTATCACAATGTCTTACTTTTGTTCTTACAGCATTTGCTTGCTCTGAATTCCAAAGTTCTTCCCAAGTTTGTTGATTTAGATTTCCCATTACTTCCTTTTCTTTTGTTCCATTACATGGCATAACATCTCCATATGGATCAATGAAAAATGTATCAAAAGCCATATCACATGGTAATAGCCTTTTTTGCCCAAATATATAATTGATTAGTCCATGGTTAAAATATGCTCTAAACCATTTTTTTGGCGAATTTGATTGTAATAATTTGTTAATCAAATCTTCAAAATTTTGAGCTACCATTAATCTATCTTTTATAATGTTTTTAGCTTCTACAAAGTAAAAAGAATTGTGAAGAGAAGCAGTTGCAAATTCCATGTTTAGTTCATTTGATAAATCATATAATGGTACTAAATCTTTTGCATTTGCATCTTGCACTGTCATACCAAACCCAACATCTGGATGTTTCATTTCTACTAGTTTTTTTAATGTTGAATATCCTTTATTAAAGCCATCTTCTAGTCCTCTTATTTTATTATTTGTTTCTTCCAATCCCTCTATAGAAATTCTAATTCCTACATTTGGAAATTCTTCACATAATTTAATAATCCTATCAGTAAAAAATCCATTTGTTGAAATAACAATTCTATCTGATTTTTTATATAATTCCCTTACAATTTCTGGTAAGTCTTCTCTAATAAATGGCTCTCCACCTGTAATATTTGTAAAGTACATTTTTGGTAATTTTTTTATTGTTTCTATACTTAATTCTTCTTCTGGTTTTGAAGGACATTTATATCTATTACACATAGTACATCTTGCATTACATCTATATGTAACAATGACTGTACCATTTAATTTTTTCTCTGCCATTTAATGTTCTCCCTTTCTTTAAGGTTTATTTGTTCAACACTTTTTGATATATTTCAATGATTTTATTATAATATGCATCTTCTGTATAACTCTCCTGTGCTATTTTTTTTGCATTTTCTCCCATTGTTTTTACAAGTTCCTGATCTGTAAATAATTGTTCCATTTTTGTTGATAATTCTTGTATATCATCTCTTTGATATGTAAATCCATTTTTATTGTTTTCCACTAGTTCAGGTATTCCAGCAATATCAGTTCCTATTACTGGTTTTCCAATTGCCAATGTTTCTATTATTGAATAAGGACAATTTTCATACCATATAGATGGTACTACTACAAATTTACATTTCCTAACTGTTTCTTTCATCTGGTCTTTTGGTAAAAATCCCAATAGTTTTATTCTATCTTCTTGCTTGTTTTCTTTAATTATTTTTTGTATGTTTTCTTTTTCTTCTCCTTCTCCTGCTATATATAGTGTTCCTGTTGCTGTTTTAGAAAATGCTTGTACTAAATTTATAATTCCTTTTTCTTTTGACAACCTTCCAAAATATAGTGCATATCCATCATCTTGTGTTTGCACATCATATTGATTTATATCTATAAAATTATGAATTGCTGTTACTTTTTCTTCTGGAATGCCTTCTTCTATAAATTTTTTTCTATAAAATTCACTTGGAGTTATTATTGCATCTATTTTTTCTGTATAGATTTTTTTGTTTTTGTAATAATAACCTTCTATTGCACCTAATACACTTTTTAGTGTTGAATTTTTGATACATTTTTTCTTGATGCAGTTAATGTATTTTCCATTTTTACAGTTTTCACATATGCTTTTTTGTGGGTCTAACATCATGATGTTTGGACAAATTGCCTGTATGTCATGTGCTGTAAATACAATTGGAATATTTTTTTCTTTAATTGCTTCTATAATCGAACTTGAAAGTTGCCTTTGGAAATTATTTAAATGTACTATGTCTGGTTTAAATTCTTCTAAGGCTTCTTTCATTTTTTGTTTATTTTGTTTAGAATAAATAACATCTAATGCTTTTAGCTTGTTGTTGCTGTTCAAATCTATGCTTTCAACAAAATATTCTTTATTGCCTGTTGTTTCATTTTTTTCATTTTGCATAGAAAAAAAGGCTATTTCATGACCTTTTTTCTTTAACAAATCTGCTAATTCAAAATAATATTTTTCACTGCCACCTTTTAGATAATGAAATTTGTTTACCATTAAAATTTTCATTTCTAAATTGCTCCTTCTCTTTTTAGGATTTTTGCAACTGTTTTTAGTAGTAATTGTATGTCTAATCTTAAGCTACTTTTTCTGCAATATTCCATGTCCATTTCTAGTCTGTCTTGGAATGGTACATCACTACGTCCATTAATTTGCCAAAAACCTGTTAATCCTGGTTTGAATGCAGTTATATATTTATAATATACTCCCATGTCTTTTTTTTCTCTTCTTAGATATGGGCGTGGTCCTACTAAGCTCATCTCTCCTTTTAATACATTGATAAATTGTGGAAATTCATCTAAACTTGTCTTTCTAAGAAATTTCCCTATTTTTGTAATTCTTGGATCATCTTTTAATTTTTTATATTTTGCATATTCTTCTTTTGCTTCAGGGTTTTCTCTTAGATATTTATTCAATATTCTATCTGCTCCAACAACCATTGTACGGTATTTGTACATCAAAAAGGCTTTTCCATCTTTGCCCATTCTTTTTTGGGTATAGAAAATAGGACCATTATCTTTTTCTATGATATTGGCTATATAAATCACAATTGTTAAAGGTAATAATAGTATTATTCCTACTATGCTACCTATTATATCTATCATTCTTTTTATTATCATTTTAGCTTTATTTTTGGAAATTAATATGGTTTCTCCCACTTCCCTTGAAACAGACATTACTTCATGATTTGCTGTGCATTCCAAATCTTCACTTGTCATCTTCATAGTAATCTCATTCCTTTCTGTTTCAAATGATACTATTCTATTTTATTATATATTGTTTTGCTTATATTGTCAAACAAATTTCAAGCATTTTTGACATTTTTTTAGTTTTTTATAATATAGATTTTTACACAACAAAAAATAGTTACATTTCTGTAACTATTTTTCCCCAATTTTACTCACGATATCCTGTTTTTGCAATAATTTTGTCACTAATTGTTTGTACTGTTTGAGATGGTGCATAATCTAATTCTCCAAATGCTTCTTGATGTAATTGAGTTACATTGCTTTGTAATGTAACTGGCACTCCATACCATCTGTCTAGTGTAATTCCCTTTGTTTTATATGGCCATCCTATACTATCTGAGATATTAAAGCTTGCTAAACTTGGTAATAATGACATAACATCTCCTGCCTTTATATTTGTGTATACTTTTGGCAAAATGTTATCCATAAATGTATTGATTTCACCAACACTTTTTGTTTTTAATTTGTCTAACATTGCTGTAATAACTGTTCTCATTCTTTCCGCTCTCTTGTAATCTCCTCCTGCTGTGTATCTAATTCTAGAATATGCAACTGCTTGTACACCATTTAATGTTTGTCTTCCTGTTGATTGTACTTTCGCATTTGATAGACCTGTTACTCTTGCTGTTTCATCAATGTAATCATTTAGATATTTTAATTCAGATTGTGATTCAATGTTAATTGTTACTCCACCTAGTTCATTGATTGCATCTGCAACAGAATCAAAGTTTACTGTAACAAATTCTTTTATGTTTAAATCAAAATTTGTATTTAACGTATTTATTGCTAGCTGTGCTGAGCCATATGAATATGCATGTGTAATTTTGTCTAATCCATGCCCTTCTATTTGTACATATGTGTCTCTGTAAACAGATATTAGTTTTACTTCTTTTGTTTCGTTGTTAATACTTGCAATTATTATACAGTCACTTCTGTTTCCCTCTTCTAGATTGTTGCTTCTGCTGTCTACACCAAAAATAGCAATATTTCTATATTTTGATAGCGTTTCTGAAATTTCATCTGAAATTCCTAGTTGTTCTTCATCTATATCTACTTGTTGCATTTTTCCTAATTTATCATTTACATACCAATATGCAGCACCTACTATTGATACTAGTATAACCATTAATACTATAAATATAATTGCAAAGGATTTCAATTTTAATCCTTTTTTCTTACCTTTTTTATTTTTTGAACTATTTTTTCCGCTTCCTGAAGTTTTCTGATAATTTCTCTGCATTGCTTTTGGTAATTCTTCATCATAAGAATATGAGTGTTTTCCTGCCATACTTTTTCATTCCTTTCTCTTATGTATGTACTTTTTTCTTTCGCTTTTCTATTTTATCACTATTTTTTTTAATTGTCTACCCCCATTTTTACAAATATGAATTATCTTCCACTACAATAATTTACAATTTTTGTTCACCTTTAACTTTTTTGTAATTTTTTTATTTCACTTTCACTTAATCCTGTTGCTTTTTCTATATCTTGTATTTTAATTTTTAGTTTTAGCAAATTTTTTGCTATTTTTTCTTTCTGCATTTGTCACCTTCATTTCGCCCTTCTGCTCTCCCTTCTGCTCTAAATCTTGCCTTTTCTTCTAACAACATATCTATAAAACTCATATTTCCTTCACCTTCTTCCCATTCTTCAAACGTTTCTCTTATTTTCTTATTTTTTAATACCGTATCATACACATAAATAATATTTTTCTCCTCTCTATTATATATATTCTTTTTTAATAAGTCAAGTTTTCTTTTGTAGTAAAGTTAATGTTGATTTTATTTTTACGCGTAACTTTTTTCAATTTCTTTATTTGGGAAATTTTTCGAATTAAAAATCTAATTTTATATAAATTAAAGAACTTAAATAAATTATAAAATATAATAAAACAAAAAGCCGAATTTGTCAATACTTTGCGACATACTTTTCATCGCAAATTCTGACAAAATTCGACATTAAAAATTTTCATTATTAGCTTTTACAAGCACATTTTGCTTTTTTACATATAATTAAAATTATTGACAAAATAAAAAGTAATCCAAGGATAACTGCTAAAATAATTACTGCTGGTAATGCTGCTAAAACTGCAGCACTGATTGCTGCTCCAATAATTAATCCGATAACTGTTGCAAAAGATACTAATAAAATAACAGCAATAAGCCATAAACAGCTATCCTTCTTACTACATTTACGTGTTTTTTTACATTCATATATTGTATTATCATAACAGCATAATTGATCTTGTGGCTCCATAAATAAAGTCACCCCCAATATAGTATTGAGAAATACTATATTATATCATATGCAATTTTTGTCGTTTTGTTTCCTTTATCCTATTTTTTTCGTAATTGCTTTTAATGCCTTAGGACGTTCTAATATAATAACATGCCCACATCCTTGACATTTTAACTTAAAGTCTACACCTATTCTAGTTATTTCCCATGTTTTACTACCACATGGGTGTTGTTTTTTCGTTTTTACAATATCACCTACTTGATATTCCATTAATTTCTATCCTTTCTATTTTTCAAAAAGGGAAAATTTAGATAGGGAAAAAAAGGGCGTCCCCTATTCCCTCATTGCTTTTTGAAAACGTTTTTGAATAGTTTCTTTTCCTAGTATTTGCATAATTTCATACATATCTGGTGTATTTGTTCTTTTAGTTAATGCTACTCTTAAAACTGTACTTACATCCCCTACATGTGCAGTATATTTTCCTGGATTTTGCTTAAATTCCTTTACTTCTTTTGCATAACCCATTTCTCCTGATAGTTCTTTAATTTTGTCAAACCATGTTTGCTTGTCATCTTTTTCATCATAGTATTTCGTGATATATGTATTTAATATATTACAGATTGCTTCTTTGTCTTGTATTACTTGATATGGATATGGTGTTTCATCTTTTTTAAATAGTTCTTCATACATGTATGTTATTGTTTCTTTTACATCTGACCATTTTCCAATATCTTTTCTTGGCTTTTTATTTCCTCTTTCAATTCCTAATACTTTTAAAGAATATTCCTTATTATTTTTTAACAAGTTTGCTAATTCCTCGTCATATTTTTCTGCCCAGTTAAGTGTATCATTATAAACTTGTTCTGCTGTCATTTTTGATATAACTGTTTTTGATACGTCTAATAATTTAACCATATCAAATAATGCTCCACTTACACTCATCTTATTTAATTGTAAATCAAATTCTTCTATTGATTTGTCTGGGTTTGCTCTTCTCCAATTTTCAAATGTTGAATTAGCAATATTCAATAAATACTCTATTACTGCTTCTTTTGGAATACCTTCTTCTACATAATAACTAACTGCTGCTTCTGGATCTTTACGTTTACTTAGTTTTCTTTTATTTCCTTCATCATTTTTCATAATTGGTGCTATATGTGCATATTTAGGTGCTCTAAATCCCAATTCTTGGAATAGTTGTAAATGTAATGGAACTGATGACAACCATTCATCTCCTCTAATTACATGTGTTGTTCTCATTAAATGATCATCTACAGCATGTGCAAAATGATATGTTGGAAGTCCATCTGCTTTAATAATAACAATGTCTTGATCATTTTCTGGAAATTCTACATTTCCTTTAATTACATCTTTATGTTTTATTTTTTTGTCCTCTCTTCCTGGTGATTTGAAGCGAACTATCCATGGCTCTCCTGCTTTGATTTTTTCTATCATTTCTTCAACTGTTAATTTTCTACATTTTGCCCATACTCCATAATATCCTGGTCTGATTTTCGCGTTTTCTTGTTTTTCTCTTATTTCTTCTACTTCTTTTGATGTACAAAAACATGGATATGCTTTTCCTTGCTCTATCAAGTATTTTGCATATGCTTGATAGATTTCTTTTCTAAGAGATTGTTTATATGGTCCATATTCTCCTTTTTCTCCATCTTCAGAAATCATTCCTTCATCTGGTCCAATTCCAAAATCTATTAAAGAATTAACTATTTCACTAACAGCATTTTTTACTTCTCTTTTTTGATCTGTGTCTTCTATTCTAACAAAAAATACTCCTTCTGTTTGTTGCGCTAATTTTTTTGCAATTAAGCCTTGATATAATCCACCTATATGTGTAAATCCAGTTGGACTTGGAGCAATTCTTGTAACAATTGCTCCTTCTTTTAAATTTCTTTCTGGATATTTTTCTTCATAATAACTAATTTCCTTTGCATCTGGAAACATTAAATCTGCTAAATCTTTATAATTCATAATTATTTTTCATTCCTTCCCCATTCGTACATAACCGCGTTCAAAATGAAATTTGACGTAGCCAAAATTGTAATTATTTTTCAACCATTTTTATATTTCCATAATAATAGGAATAATCATCGGATTTCTTTTTGTTTTCATAAAAATATAATCTCTTAGATTTTCTCTAACTGTAGATTTAATTGTAGCCCAATCTCTAATGCCTCTCTGTTCACATTTGCTAATTTCATGTCTTACTACTGATTTTACATCATCCATTAAATTTTCTGATTCTCTTACATATACAAATCCTCTAGAGATAACATCCGGTCCTGCAACTACTTCTCCTGTTTGTGAATTCATTGTTAATACTATTACAATTAGTCCATCTTGTGATAGATGTTGTCTATCTCTTAATACAATATTTCCTACATCTCCTACACCTAGTCCATCAACCAATACTCTTCCACTTGGTACTGTACCATTGAATTTTGCTTCTTCTTCGTCAACTTCTAGAACTCTACCATTTGACATATATATAATATTTTTTGATTCTATTCCCATACTTTGAGCTGTTTCACCATGTGAAATTAGCTGTCTATATTCTCCATGAACTGGTATAAAGTATTTTGGTTTTGCTAATGCAATAATAAGTTTTTGTTCTTCTTGACAAGCATGACCTGATACATGCACATCAGCTAATGCACTATATACTACTTCTGCTCCAATTTGCATTAAATCATCTATTACTTTTGATACAAATTTTTCATTTCCCGGTATTGGGTTTGCAGATATAATAACCAAATCGTTTTGCGTAATTTTTACTTTTCTATGATCTCCTGCTGCCATTCTTGTCAATGCTGACATTGGTTCTCCTTGACTTCCTGTAGTAATGATTACTAATTGTTCATCATTATATACACTCATTTGATCAATATCAATAAATGCATCTTCCGGACATGCAATATATCCTAATTGCCTTGCTGTTTCAATCATATTAATCATGCTTCTACCACATACTGCAATCTTTCTACCATATTTAACTGCTGCATTTACAATTTGTTGTACACGATGCACATTAGATGCAAATGTTGCTACTACTATTCTTTTTTCACAATGAATAAATAGTTTATCAAGTACTTCCCCTACAGAACTTTCTGACATTGTAAATCCTTTTCTTTCTGCATTTGTACTATCTGACATCAAAGCTATAATACCTTTATTTCCTAGTTCTGCAATTCTTCCAAAGTCCATAATTTTACCATCAATTGGTGTATAATCTATTTTAAAGTCTCCTGTATGCAATACTGTTCCAACAGGTGTTGTGATTGCTAACATAACAGAATCTGGTATACTATGTGTACTTCTGATAAATTCTACTTTGAAGTGATTTCCTAATATGATTGTTTGTCCTACTGTAATTTCTATCATTTTTGTACTTCTTAATAATTTATGCTCTTCTAATTTATTCTGTATCAATCCTACTGCTAATTTTGGTGCATATATTGGTACATTTATTTGTTTTAGAAAATATGGTATACTTCCTATATGATCCTCATGTCCATGTGTAATTACTAATCCTTTAATTTTTCCTTTGTTTTTTTCTAAATACGTAATATCTGGTATTACTAAATCAACTCCTAACATGTCATCTTCTGGAAATGATAATCCACAGTCTACTACAATTATCTCATTATCATATTCAAATACCGTGATATTTTTTCCAACTTCATGTAGTCCTCCTAGTGGTATGATTTTTAGTTTTGATTTTTTAAATATTTCTGGTGCTACTCGTGTTGTTTCTGTTATTCCTTGCTCTTCCTTTCTTACAGGTAATTGTGTACCTTTAGTTGTTTTGTTTTTTGTTCTTACATTTCTTGTTTGTGCTGTCTTACGATTTGTTGTTTTAGCTTGTGTTCTCTTTTCTTGTGTTTTTCTTTGTGTTTTTTCTTTTCTCACATGTTGCTCGTTTTTGTTTTCTTTCTTGTTTTCGTTTTCTCTTGTCATTTTTTCTCTCTCCTATCTTTGTGTGTTATATTTACATTTTATCTTCCTAAAAGTTCATTTTTGAACTGACTAAAAAACCCATTAAAAATGGTCCTTTTCTCATTATTCTATTATCTCTTACTTTATTTTTCCCACTTTTTATGGGTTATAAACCTATTCTTCATGTCTTTTAGTTTTTAATAAAATCTCATCCTTTGCCCTCTTGGCAAACATTGGTACCATTATACTACATTTTTGCCTTTTTGTCAAATATCTAAATCGGGAATAGGGGACGCCCTTTTTTTCCCTATCCGGGAATTGGGGACGCCCTTTTTTTCCCTATCCAATTCTTCCCTCTTTGATTATAAATTAAATTTATTTATTTTCCTTATCCAAAGAGGGAAGAATTGGATAGGGAAAAAAAGGGCGTCCCCAATTCCCGGATAGGGAAAAAAAGGGCGTCCCCTCTTCCCGGCTAAATTATTTTTCCGCCTCCTAATACAATTCCTTCTTCATCATAAAATACTACTGCTTGTCCTGCTGTGATTGCTCTTTGTGGTTCTTCAAATTCTACTTTTACAGTATTATCTTTTTGTATATGAATTGTTGCTTTTGCTTGTTTTGCTCTATAACGTATTTTTGCATAACATTCTATTTTTCCTTGTTTTTCTGTTTTTTCTACTGGAATAATCCAGTTAATGTCTTTGGCATTTAATTCATTTCTATATAAATCTTTTTCTGTTCCTACAATTACTTCATTTTGTTTATTGTCTAGTTTTACTACATATAATGGCTCTTTATATGAAATTCCTAATCCTTTTCTTTGTCCAATTGTATAGTTGATTAGCCCTTTATGTTTTCCTAATATTTTTCCTGTCGTTAATACGATATTTCCTTGTTCTGGTTCTATTTCCATATGTTTTTTTAGAAAATCTTGATATGAATTATTTGGTATAAAACAAATTTCTTGACTGTCTTTTTTTTCTGCAACTGTTAATTTGTTTTCTTTTGCTATTTTTCTTGTATCTTCTTTGCTTGTATAGTTTTGTAATGGGAATATAATATGTTTTAATAGTTCTTGCGGAATTGTATATAAGAAATATGTTTGATCTTTTTTTTCTGCATCTGCTTTCTTCAACACTAATTGTCCATATTTTTTGGACTCTTCTATTTTTGCGTAATGACCTGTTGCTATATATTCACATCCTAATTCTTTTGCTTTTTCAAACATTAATCCAAATTTTAGATATTTATTACATTCTATACAAGGATTAGGTGTTAAACAATTTGAATAGCAACAAATAAAATCATCTATTACTCGCTTTTTAAATTCTTCTTTTGCTTCTAAAATATAATGTGGAATGCCAATTTTTTTACAAATATCTTTTACTTCTATGTATGAACAACAGCTCGAATTTGGAAATAAGTTAAGTGTTATTCCAATTACTTCATATCCTGCCTTTTTTAAAAGAATAGCTGAAACCGTACTATCTACTCCTCCACTCATTCCTAATAATATTTTTTTCACGTTTTATATCATTCCTTCACTTTTTTATTTTTATCATAGTTTGTTTGTTGTGTTTACTACATTTTTTTGATACCGTTTAATAATAATTTTTTTATTGCTTTTTTTATAATTGTTGATGTGCTTTCGTTTTCCTTTTGGTTAATAGATTTCTCGTGTTTTATAATTTTGTAAAATATTTTTAACCCATTTGGTTATAGTTCTATAATATTGTTTATAGGAGGTCTTTATGGATTTTGATATAGAAAAGTTTGGCTACCGTTTAATTGTTTTGATGGAGGATTTTAACATGACACAAGTAGAATTAGCAAAAGAAATTGATATTTCTAATGTTACTATTTCTCGTTATTTGAGTGGTGATAGGACTCCTCGTTTAGATGTAATTGCACGAATTGCATCTGTTTTTCATGTTTCAATTGATTATTTGTTAGGAATATCTGACCAGAAAGAAGATTCTTCTAAAAATATCAATTTTGACTTAGAGATTGCACTTCTTGCAAAAAATCTTTTTGCTTTAGATGGTAATGTTCATTTGTCAAAAAGTCAGATTGATTTAATTAGAAAAATATTATTAGCAAATAAAGATTTTATTTTGTCTGCTTAATATCTAATTTTATGTGTACATCACTTAACTGTTCTGGCATAACACTTGAAGGCGCTCTCATTAGTAAATCACGTGCTTTTTTATTTTTTGGAAATGCAATTACTTCTCTAATATTTTGTGCATCTGCAATCAACATTATCATTCTATCAATTCCTGGTGCTGCACCTGCGTGTGGTGGTGTTCCATACTGGAATGCATTATATAGTGCACCAAATCTTTCTTTTACGTCTTTTTCTGTATATCCTGCTATTTCAAATGCTTTTACCATGATTTCTGGATCATGATTTCTTACTGCACCTGATGCCATTTCATAGCCATTACATACTAAATCGTATTGATATGCTAATATTTCTAATGGTTCTTTGTTTTGTAGTGCTTCTAATCCTCCTTGTGGCATAGAAAATGGATTATGGCTGAAGTCAATTGTTCCTTCATCTGATAATTCATACATTGGAAAATCAACAATAAAACAAAATTTGTATACATTTTTTTCAATTAATTCTAATCTCTTTCCTAATTCAATTCTAACTAATCCTGCTATTTTTTGTGCTTTTTCAAATTCATCTGCAATAAAGAATATGCTAGAATTTTTTACTGCATTATATTTATTTTTTAATTTTTCTTTATTTTCTTCTGTAATAAATTTTGATATTCCTCCTGTAAAATCTCCTGTTTCTTCTATTTTAACCCATGCTAGTCCTTTTGCTCCTACTTCTTCTGTTTTTGCATATTCTTCCATTTTGTCAAAGAATTTTCTTCCTTGTTTTGCTCCTTCTGGTACAATAATCATTTTTATTGTTTTTCCTTTAAATGCATTAAATTCTGTATTTTCAAATAATTCTGTTCCATCTTGAATGATTAAAGGATTTCTTAAATCTGGTTTATCTATTCCATATTTCTCCATTGCTTCTTTATATGGTATTCTAATAAATGGTCCTTTGTCTACTTTCCAATCTGTATATTTTTCAAATGTATATGGGATTACTTCTTCAATTACTTTGAACACATCTTCTTGTGTTGCAAAACTCATTTCAAAGTCTAATTGATAAAATTCTCCTGGTGCTCTATCTGCTCTAGGGTCTTCATCTCTAAAACATGGCGCAATTTGATAATATTTGTTAAATCCACTTACCATCAATAATTGTTTGAATTGTTGTGGTGCTTGTGGTAACGCATAAAATTCCCCTGGGTTTAGCCTACTTGGTACTAAATAATCTCTTGCTCCTTCTGGTGATGAATTTGCCAAAATTGGTGTTTGTATCTCTGTAAATTCTAACTCGTTCATTTTATCTCTAAGAGTTTTTAAAATTTTAGAGCGTAGTAATATGTTATTATGTAATTGTGTATTTCTTAAATCTAAAAATCTATATTCTAAACGTAAATCTTCCCTTACTTCTTGGTCTGTGTTTACTTCAAATGGTAATATGTTTTTGCATTTTCCTAGTGTTTCTATTTCTTTTGCTATTACTTCTATTTCTCCTGTTGGAATATTAGGATTTTTATTGCTTCTTTCTACAACATTGCCTTTTATATGAATACAACTTTCTGTTTTTAATTCTTTTGCTTGATTTTGTAGTTCTTCATCATTTACAACGATTTGTGTGATTCCAAATTCGTCTCTTAAATCTATAAATATCATTCCACCTAAATTTCTGATTTTTTGTACCCAACCTGCTAATTCTACTACTTCATTTGTGTTTTTTATGTTTAATTCTCCACATGTTTTTGTTCTATACATATTGATTCTCCTTTTTTTCTTAATTCTTTGCGTATTATATCACATCTTTTACTATTTTTCAATAAAGTTTTTCATTATAAAAGACCTATTGCTAATATTTACATAATGTGGTATAATGCATGTATAAAAAATTTTAGAAAGGTGGTTACAAAATGGCAAGCGAGAAAGAAAAGTTGGAACGGAAAAATTTAGCTGATTTTTTGGAGCAAAAGTCTCCACCAACAGTAACATGTAAACAGATCTATGAAGCTCTTCGAGAAAGACTTCTTATGCTTAGAGAACAATTAGACTCTATAGCAAGTGAGGAGCAGGCTCATGATGCATTAGATGCTACAGAGCAAATGATTAACTCGCTTTTGCAGTCACAGACTGTGGCAAACGATGCAAAGCTAAGTGACCTCATAGGGGATGGTAATGGATATATTTTCTGTGTGCGTTGTCATTATGTTGGTATGTCCATATTATGTAATTTTGTTGATCGTCTTATAGATGCTATCGATGAGATTATCTAGTTACACCTTTAAGGGGAGCAAATAAAAATTTTGCTCCCCTTTTTCTTTTTTATTTTAAATTCTCCCATATTTCTTTTGCGTTTTTTTCGCTGATTCCTTTTACTTTTTGTAATTCTTCTATTGTTGCTTGTTTAATTTTTGAAACACTTCCAAAATGTTTTAGCAATGCTTGTTTTTTTACCTCTCCTATTCCTTTGATATCATCTAGTTCTGATTTTGTAATTTCTTTTTCTCTTACTTTTCTGTGATAAGTGATTGCTGTATCGTGAACTGTGTCCTGAAATCTTGTAATTAGATTTTTTAAGTCTTCAGAAATTTTTAATTCTTCTCTATCCTCATTCATTAATGCTCTTGTTTGATGTTTATCATTTTTTACCATCCCAAAAACCGCTATTGGAAGTTGATATTTTTCAATAGCTCGTTTAGTTGCTCGTATTTGTGTAATCCCACCATCTGCAAAAATTACATCTGGCAATTTTCCAAATCCTCCATTTGGATTTTCAATTGAATGTTTTAATCGTCTTGTAATCACTTCTTCCATGCAACGAGGGTCATCTTGACCATAAATTGTTTTTATTTTAAAGCGTCTTGATAAGTTTTTCTTGATAATCCCATCTTGCATTACACACATTGCTGCTACCATATGTTCTCCTGCCATATTAGAAATATCATATGTTTCTATTTTTCGTGGTATCTTTTCCAGTCCTAATACTTCTTTTAATTCTAGCAATATACTACTTTTATCTTTTTCTTTGTTTTCTAAAGTAACTTTGCTATTCATCTCTGCCATTTCGACAAATCTTAATTTTTCTCCTTTTTTTGGACTTTTTAATTCTACCTTCTTACCTAATTCATTTGAAAGCCATTGTTCAATAGCTTCCCTATCTTCTAATTCTTCTCTTAGCATAATTTTAGATGGAATATTGGGGTTGTCCATATAATATTGTTTGATAAATCCTGATAAAATTTCTGCATCTGACATCCCTTTTAATTCTGTAAAAAAATAATGCTCTCTCCCAATCATTTTACTTCCACGTACAAAGAAAATTTCAATGCATATTTCCATTTCTGATTGGTACATACCAATTACATCTATACTATTTTCTGATAAGTTTGAAACCTTTTGCTTTGTAGACACTCTTTCTATTGCTTGTTTTCTATCTCTAATTTCTGCTGCTTTTTCAAATTCTAATTTTTCTGATAGTTCTTCCATTTGTGCTTCTAATTCTTTTAGTATTTTATCTGTTTTTCCTTCTAGTAAATCAATTATTTCATTAACCTGTTTTCTATATTCTTCTTTACTTACATATCCCATGCATGGTGCTAAACATTTTTTTATATGGTAATTTAGGCATGGTCTTGTACGTTGTTTCAAAGTTCTGCATTGTCTGATTTTATATTTTTGCTTGATAAAATCTATCATTTCTTTTGCTGCTCCCGGATTTGCATATGGTCCAAAATATTTTGAGCCATCATTAATAATTCTTCTTGTAAAAGTAATTGTTGGATAATCTTCTTTTAAATTTATTTTTATATATGGATATGTTTTATCATCTTTTAATAAAACATTGAATTTTGGTCTATGTTTTTTGATTAGATTGCATTCCAAAATTAATGCTTCTGCTTCATTGTCCACTACTATATATTCAAAGTGGTCTATTGTATTTACCATATTTTCAATTCTTTTTGTTTTGTTATTTTTTCTAAAATATTGCCTTACTCTGTTTTTTAATGATACTGCTTTTCCTACATAAATAATGTTATCATTTTTGTCTTTCATAATGTACACACCTGGTTTATTTGGCAATTTTTTTAGTTCTGCTTCAATATCAAACATGTTTATCCCCTATTCTATATAACCTACATAAGGTAAGTTTCTATATTTCTGGTCATAATCCAATCCAAAACCTACAACAAATTTATCTTCTATTTCAAAGCCAATATGGTCTACATCTATTTCTATTACTCTCCTAGATGGCTTACTCAATAGAGCTGCAATTTTTAAACTATTTGGTTTTTTTTCTAATATGTATTGTTTTAAAAATGTTAATGTTCTTCCTGTGTCAACAATATCTTCTACTATAATTACATCTTTTCCTGTTATACTTTGTGTAATATCTTTATTTATTTTTATTTTTCCTGTACTTTCAGTTCCTTGATAACTTGATACTTCTATAAATTCAAATCTTATATCATTTTTTATATTTTTGGCTAATTCCCATAAAAATGGAACTGAACCTTTTAGCACTCCTAAAAATAAAATTTGCTTTCCTTCATATTCTTTTTCAATTTCTTTTGCTATTTCTTGAATTCTTTTTTGTAATTTTTCTTCGTTAATTAGTATATCCATTTATATTCCTCCCCTTTTTTATTATAATATAGTTATACATAAAAATCAATTTTATTTTGAAAACTATTGCCACATTTTTGATGTTATGGTAATATAATATAGAAATTGGGAGAATGCAACAGATTTTAGAAAGGAGTTATTATTTTAAGCGCCTGGACCATTTTGGTTGACGAGGTCTAGAGTTATCGAATTTTTCGGCGGATGCTCTAGTGGTTTTGCTTAAGACCAAAGGAGGAATTAAAAATCAATAGTAATATTGTAACAAAGATTTCTTCATTAAGCATGATTGCAGACTTTCAATTCTTATCATATTTTATTTGGAGGTATTAAAAATGTGTGGAATTGTAGGTTACATAGGAACTAAAAGAGCCTGCCCTATTTTATTAGCAGGTTTGTCAAGATTGGAATATAGAGGATATGACTCTGCTGGTATTTCAACAATTGAAAAAGATGGACTTTCTCTTGTAAAAGATAAAGGAAGAGTAAAAGTTTTAGAAGATAAACCAGAAATAAATTCTTTAAAAGGTACGATTGGGATTGCTCATACAAGATGGGCAACACATGGTAAACCATCAAAAGAAAATTCTCATCCCCATCAGGATAATCATAAAATATTTAGTGTTGTTCATAATGGAATTATTGAGAATTTTCAAGAGCTTCGTAGTATGTTAGAAAAAAACGGATATAATTTTTTATCTCAAACTGATACAGAGATTATTCCTAATTTAATTCATTATTATTATGAAAAAGAACATGAAAACACTGTTCATGCTTTTTTGAAAGCTGTTAGAAATTGTTGTTTAGATTTAAAGGGTAGTTTTGCAATTGAAGTTATTTCAAAGCTGTTCCCTAAAAATATGATTGTCGTTAGAAAAGATAGCCCTCTTGTTATTGGTACATGTGAAGATGAAAAATATCTTTCTTCTGACATTCCAGCTATTTTATCTTATACTCGTGATTTCTATTTCTTAAATGATTTAGAATTTGCATTGTTAGAAAATACATGTGTTAAATTTTATAATGTTAATCTTGAAGAAATTGATAAGCCTTCTAGTAGTATTGAGTGGAATGCTGCAGCAAGTGAAAAAAATGGATATGAAGATTTTATGTTAAAAGAAATTTATGAACAACCTACTGCTATTAGAGAAACTATTGGTTCTAAGATTTCTTTAGATAATAAATGTGATTTTGAAGAATTGAGATTTACAAAATCTTATTTAGAAACAATTGATAAAATTTATATTGTTGCTTGTGGTACTGCTATGCATGCTGGTTTGGCTGGAAAAAATGTTATTGAAAAATTGTGTCGTATTCCAGTTGAAGTTGATATTGCATCAGAATTTCGATATCGTAATCCAATTTTAAATGAAAAAATTCTTTGTATTTTTATTTCTCAATCTGGAGAAACTGCAGATACAATTGCTGCTCTTAAATTGGCAAAGCGTTGCGGTAGCAAAACAATTGCTTTAACAAATGTCATTGGCAGTTCTATTACTAGAGAAGCAGATTATTCTATGTATACACATGCTGGCCCTGAAATAGCTGTTGCTTCTACAAAGGCATATACTTCTCAAGTACTTCTTGTAAATATGTTAGCAGTGTATTTTGCTGAAATTTTAGGAAATACTGATGTTTCTGAAATTAGTAATATAAAGCAAGAAATGTTAAATTTGCCTAAAAAAATTGAAGAAACTTTCTCTTGCAAGGATGCAATTCAAGAATTTGCTAAGAAAATTTATCAGGAAAAAGATGTATTCTTCTTAGGAAGAGGTATTGATGAAACTGTTGCAAAAGAAGGAGCTTTGAAATTAAAAGAAATTTCTTATATTCATTCTGAAAGTTATCCAGCAGGAGAATTAAAGCATGGCCCAATTTCTTTAATTGAAAATGGTATTACTGTTATTAGTATTTTAACAGATAGTGCTTTAATGGAAAAAACAATTAGTAATATTCAAGAAGTCATTTCAAGAGGTGCTAAAACTTTGGTTATTACAAGCCATGCTTGTGATCCTTCTATGTTTGATGAGACTATACAGATTCCAGATACTATAACATATCTATCCCCTATTTTATCAATTATTCCTTTACAACTTTTGGCATATTATATTTCTAAAGAAAAGGGATTGGATGTTGATAAGCCTAGAAATCTAGCAAAATCTGTAACTGTTGAATAACGGGAAACGGGGACGACCGGGAAGAGGGGACGCCCTTTTTTTCCCTATGCTATTTTTCCCTCTTTGTTAAAAAATAAATATTTTTATAATAAT
>CANQTV010000020.1 GCA_947626875.1 uncultured Clostridia bacterium
TGAATATTTTTTTATTGGCATAAAATGCACCTCCTAAAATTGAACTTTTTTGTCCAACTTTTGGGGTGCACTTCACATGTGGGCGATTTCAAAAGAAATAAACTTGAAGGATGCGGACTACGTAAACTTCAAGGAAACTATCAACTTGGTATTACCTTTGAGGAGGTATGAGGCAATAGAGACCTTGTGCCGATTCGTAAAAGAATAATCGTAGCATAGGAACCCAGAAATTTCGAAAGAAAGAGCTGGGTTCTTAAATTAATTTTAAAAACCATTGAATAATAAGAAAAAAAGTGATAAAATATACAAAATTGAAATAGGAGGATATGAAAAATGACAATCTTACTAAAAAACGGAAAACTAATTGACTACAAAACAAAGACAAATGATCAATATGACATTTTAATTGAAAACGACAAAATTAAAAAAATTGCAAAAGAAATTACAGAAACAGCAGACAGAGTAATTGACTGTACAAATTTATATATTATACCAGGTATGATTGATATTCATTGTCATTTAAGAGAACCAGGCTTTGAATATAAAGAAACAATCGAAACTGGTAGCGCAAGCGCCGTAGCGGGAGGATTTACAACAATTTGTCCAATGCCAAATACAAAACCAACCCCAGATAGCGCTATTATTTTGCAAAAAATTATAGATGAAGGAAAACGAGTAAACCTTTGCAATGTTTTACCATATGCATCTGTAACAAAAGGAGAAAAAGGAGAAGAATTAGTAGACTTTGAAGAACTAAAAAAAGCAGGAGCAATTGCATTTTCAGATGATGGAATGCCAGTAGTAAACAGCAGAATTATGAGAGAAGCCATCATGAAAGCAGATGAATTAGGAACTTTTGTAGCATCACATTGTGAAGAAAAATCAGTATCACAAGGTGCAATAAATGCAGGAAAAGTAGCAGAAGAATTAGGAGTAGAAGGCGTATTACCAGAAGCAGAAGAAATCATGGCAGCAAGAGAAATTGTAATATCAGAAACAAATAATGTAAGAGCACACATTTGTCATATCAGCACAAAAACAACAAAGAACATGGTACGTGATGCAAAAAAACGTGGCGTAAAAATCACATGCGAGACAGGACCACATTACTTCACATTTACAGTAGATGAAGTAAAACAAACAGGTGCAAATGCAAAAATGAACCCACCACTACGAGAAGAAAAAGATAGACAAGCTATCATTGAAGGAATAAAAGAAGGAACCATAGACTGCATTATCACAGATCATGCACCACATAGTGAAGAAGAAAAGGCAAATGAACTTGCAAAAACACCAAATGGTATTATAGGATTTGAAACAGCATTACCAGCAGAAATAATGAATTTAGTAGACCCAGGACATATCAGTTACTTAGACCTAGTAAAAGTAACATCATATAATCCAGCTAAGCTAATAAAAATAGATAGAGGAACAATTGAAGAAGGAAAAATAGCAGACATTACAATATTCAATCCAAATGAAGAATATGTATATACAAAAGAAATGATTGTTTCAAAAGCAAAAAACAGTCCATTTATAGGAAAAAAATTAAAAGGAAAAGTTAAGTATACTATTGTTAGTGGTAGAGTTGTATTTGAAGATAAATAAAACAATTACAATTAAAAGAAAGAGGTAAAAAAATGGAAAACGCTATAGACAAATTAATAAACAAAATTAAAGAAACAAATAATCCAACAGTAATTGGATTAGACCCAAGATATGAAATGCTACCAAACTGCATAAAAGAAAAATATCCACAAACATTAGAAGGAGCATCAGAAGCAATTATAGAATTTAATAAAAACTTAATTGATAATGTATGTGACATTATTCCAGCAGTAAAAGTACAAATTGCTTTTTATGAAATGTATGGAATAGAAGGATTAAAAGCATTTCAAGAAACATGCCAATATGCAAAACAAAAAGGAATGGTAGTTATGGTAGATTGCAAAAGAGGAGATATTGGCTCAACAGCACAAGGATATTCAAATGCATTTTTAGGTAGAACACAAATAGGAGAAAAGGAATTACCAATTTTTGATGTAGATTTTATAACAGTTAATCCATATATGGGGACAGACTGTGTAAAACCATTTGTAGAAGATTGCAAAAAATATAATAAAGGCATATTCGTACTTGTAAAAACATCAAATCCATCATCAGGAGAATTACAAGATAGAAAAGTAGAAAATGGAGAAGAAATATACACAGAAGTAGCACAACTTGTGGAAAAGTGGGGAGAAGATTTAAGAGGAGAAAACGGATATAGTAGTGTTGCAGCAGTTGTAGGAGCAACATATCCAGAACAATTAAGCCAAATTAGAAAAAAAGCCCCACATACATATTTCCTAATCCCAGGATATGGAGCACAAGGAGGAAAAGCAGATGATATCGCACTAGGATTTGATGAAAATGGATTAGGTGGAATCATAAATGCTTCAAGAAGTTTAATGTGTGCATATAAATCAGATAATTGGAAAGATCAATATAGTGAAACAGAATATGCGAAAGCAACTAGAGCTGAGGCTATTAGGATGAGAGATGAACTCAACAAAGCAATTAAAAAATAATTTAAATTTTATATGTGAATTTCATTTTGGATGCAGTTGACTCCAAAATGAAATTTTTTTGTATACTAATACTTAAAACAAAAACAAGACAGTTCCAAAATTGTCGAAAATTGCGATGAAAAGTGCGAAAAATCAAGGAAAAACGGTTGACAAATCGAAAAAATGCATCTATACTAAAATTAAGAATTATAATTCTTTAATTTTTTATTTCCAAAATTATATCTAAAAAAACCCCAATTAAACTGAAGAAAAAAAATAAAAACGAAGGGAGGAATAGTAGGAAAGTAAAATTATGAATCAATAACTATATTGCATTATATTATATATAATTCAAAGTTATATACCTAAAAAATGAAAAAGGCAGAGCAATGGACTAGGTATATAATATGTAAAAAATAATGCAATAATATACAAAAAAAGTGGACTTCTAAACAGTCGAAGCCCACTTTTTATAATAAATTATCAATGAGTAACATTAGAATTTTTCTTTAATGAAATATTTATAACTGTACCCTCTTCTACTTTTGAATTAGCAGGAGGCTCTTGTGATACAACAATACCAGCGCCATCAAAAGATACATTTAAATTTAAAGCATGTAAAGCATTTACTGCTTGAGAGGCTGATTTATAATTTAAATCTGGAACAGTGACAGAAGACCTTGTAGTATTTGAATTATCATAAAGTATAATAACAGAATCTTTTGAAAGAGATATACCAGGCTTTGGCATCTGATCAGAAACTGTAACAGTATTCTGATCTTCACCTGTAACAGATTTAACAGTAAATCCATTTGCTTTTAGAACTTTTTCAGCTTCTGTGAAAGTCTTATTTCTTACATCAGGTAATAAAGTAGTAGAATTATCTGATTCAACTTCATCAGCAGGAACATTTAAAGTAGGTAAAATTTTTGTTAACATCTGTGAAACAACAGGAGCTGCAACCATACCACCTTGTTGACCTTTAGAAACACCATAAAAGCATACTAATATAACAACTTGAGTATCCTCAACGGGTGAAATACCACAAAATGAAGCAACATAACCATCAGTAGCTTCCTTTCCAATAGGTGGTTCAGAAGTACCTGTTTTGCCTCCAACTGTATATCCAGAAACAGCAGCACGATAACCAGAGCCATCTTCAACAACAGATTGCATTAAATCTTTCATAGTAGTAGCAGTTTCTTTTGAAAGAACTTGCCTAACAGAAGTAGGTTCAACATTTGTAACAACACCAGTATCAGTATTTGTAATCTTATCAACAATTGTAGGTTTCATTAATACACCATCATTTGCAATAGCAGATACAGCCGTAATCATCTGTAAAGGAGTGATAGATAATCTTTGACCAAAGGACATTGTTGCTAATTCAACACTTCCAACAGAAGATTCTTTAGTAAATAAAGAATTTGATTCACCATATAAATTACTACCTGTAGTATCTAATAAACCATAAGCACGATAATAGCGATATAATTTAGAAACGCCAATCCTTCTTCCTAATTGCATTAAAGAAGGGTTACAAGATTTCTCTAAAGCTCCACGAAGAGATAAAGGACCGAATGTGGCCAGTAGTCCAACAACTTATTTCACGATCTTCGACTTTTTCAGAACCATTACAGTAAAAATCTCCAGGAACATCAGGAGTTGTAATTCCTTCTTCAAGAGCAGCAGAAGCAGTGATTAATTTAAAAACAGAACCAGGCTCATATAAATCAGAAACACATTTATTTTTCCACATAGTATGCAAAGCATTATTTTGTTCTTCAGTTGATAATTTATTATAAGTTGCAGATATATTTTCATTAGGTGTAGAAGGTTTATTCAAATTATAATCTGGATAAGTAGCCATAGCTAAAATCTTACCAGTTTTAGGATCCATAACAATACCAGTTCCACCATTTTTAGGTTTTAAATTCAAACAAGCTTGTTTCAAATATTCTTCAACAACAGATTGTACATTAAAATCTATAGTTAAAGTAATATCACTACCATTATCAGCAGGAATATAAGTTTCTTCAGCATTTGGTATTTCTTCTTGATCACTACCTTTAGAACTAACAATTTTACCAGGAGTACCTTGCAAAGTAGAATTATAAGTAGATTCAATACCAACTAAACCATTATTATCTGTACCACAAAAACCTAAAACATTAGAAAGAAGATTATCATATGGATAAAAACGTTTTGTATCTTCATCAATATTTATTCCAACATCAACTTCATTTTCTTTCATCCAAGTTTTTAAAGTCTCAACTTTATCATGTTCCACTTTTCGAACGATAGTTTCCACTTGTGAAGAACTATTAAGCTTGTCGAGAGTTTCTTGATAATCTAAAGTAAAAATATCAGACAATCCTTTTGCCACTTTCTCTTTTAAAGCAATTGTTTCCTCATCTGTATCCAATTTAAATTTTTGAGGGTTAATTGTAATAGTATCAACAGGGACACTACTAGCTAAAACTTTGCCAGTTGAATCATATATATTACCACGTTTTGGACTTATAATTTGATTTATAGTTTGCTGGGAATAAGCTTTTTCTTTAAGATAATCACCGTCGACAAATTGAATAAAAGCTAGTCTAATTAGCAATGAAACCAAAAAGATAATAGTTATAACAAAAATTACTTTTAAACTTCTAGTATGAATAAAATTTTGCGAAGTAAATTCGCGATTCATTTTTACAACATTTTTTTTCTCTCGACTTTTTTTCATATGTTATCATATCCTTTCGTAGTATAAAATCGTTAGATTTCACAAATATTGTATAACAAACCAATATAAAAAGCAATCATTTTACCAAAAAAAGGAGGCAAAAATGTTATCAATAGTACAAACAATTTCATTAGTAGGACTTAATGGAAAACTTGTTGAAGTTCAAACAGATGTAAGCAATGGACTTCCAGATTTTGAGATTATAGGAATGCCAGATTTAAGTATAAAAGAATCAAAAGAAAGAATAAAATCAGCAATAAAAAACTCTAACATACCATTAGCCAGCAAAAAGATTCTAGTAAACTTAGCACCAGCAGATACAAGAAAAGAAGGAAGTAGCTATGATTTACCAATAGCAATTGGAATTTTATCTGCAATAGGGATAGTTCATCAAACAGAGATAAGGCAAACAATACTGATAGGAGAATTAGCATTAAATGGGAAAATTAATCAAATAACAGGTGTTTTACCAATATGCATTGAAGCAAAGAAAATGGGAATAAAAACAATCTATGTACCAAAACAGAACGAAAAAGAAGCATCAATAGTAGAAGATATAAATATAATACCAGTTGAAACTTTAAGAGAAACAATAGAATTTTTAAACGGAAAAAAGAAAATAGAAAACAGTAAAAGCAATACAAATCAAATAATGCAAACAAAACTGATACAAGAAAGTAACTTAGATTTTGCAGATGTAAAAGGACAAGAAAGTGTAAAAAGAGCATTAGAAATTGCAGCAGCTGGTGGGCATAATTGTATTTTAGAAGGAAGTCCACGGTGTAGGAAAAACAATGCTAGCAAGAAGAATGTCAACAATATTACCAGATCTTACATTTGAAGAAGCACTAGAAATAACGAAAATACATAGTATAGCAGGAATTTTAAAAAATGAAACAGGAATTATAAAAGAAAGACCATTTAGAATTCCACATCATACAATATCTACCACATCAATGATAGGAGGTGGAACAATTCCAAAACCAGGAGAAATAAGCTTAGCTCATTATGGAGTGCTATATTTAGACGAACTACCAGAATTTAAAAAAGAGACATTAGAAGTATTAAGAGGACCAATAGAAGACAGAAAAATAACAATATCTAGAGTAAAAGCAAATTTAACATATCCATGCAATTTTATGCTAATTGCAAGTATGAATCCATGCCCCTGTGGATATTATGGAAGTGGAATAAAAGAATGTACATGCACCACAACAGCAATAAAACGATATTTAGCAAAAATAAGTGGACCATTACTAGATAGAATAGATATACAAATTCAAGTAAAACCTGTTGAATATAAAAAATTAGATAATAAAAATATAGGAGAAAGATCAAAAAGTATCAAAAAAAGAGTAAATAAAGCACGAAAAATTCAACAAAAAAGATATGAAAAATACGGATTTTTTTGTAATAGTGAATTAACACCAAATTTAATTAGAAAATATTGCAAAATAGATGAAGAGGGAAGAAATCTATTGAAGAAAGCATTTATAACAATGAATCTAAGTGCAAGAGCATATACAAAAATATTAAAAGTGGCTAGAACCATTGCTGATTTAGAAGGTGAGAAGAATATACAAGTAGTTCATATAGCAGAAGCTCTACAATATAGGAGAGAGGGTTGAAAAATAATTACAATTTTGACTGTTAAAAGATTACAGTTGACTAAAGTCAACTGCATACTGATGCTGTAACAGCTAAAGCTTAACAGTCTCAGCAATTTAATTCTTTTTCAACCAGGTTAGAGATTTAGAAAGGAACAAAAAATGGAAATTTCAATACAAAATCAATTATATCCAATAGAATTAAAGAGATTAAAGGACATACCAAAAATAATTTATGCAAAAGGAAATTTAGATTTGTTAAAAAATCCTAAAATATCAATTATAGGAAGTAGGAAAAATACAGAGTATGGAAAAATAATGGCATTAAATTTCTCAAAAAAATTAAGTCAAAAAGGATATACAATTGTTAGTGGATTAGCAAATGGAATTGATTATTATTCACATATAGGAGGGATGGTAGGAAAAGCAAAAACAATTGCAGTTTTACCATGTGGATTTAATCATATTTGTCCAAAAAATAATCAAACAATCTATCAGCAAATAATAAAAAATGGAGGACTTGTAATCAGTGAATATCCAGAAGAGGCAAAAGCGGATAAAGAAAAGTTAATAGCAAGAAATAGAATTGTTGCAAGCTTATCAAAAGGAATATTAGTCGTAGAAGGAGATTATAGAACAGGAACAACGATCACTGCAAAAGAAGCAAATAAACTTGGAATTTCTGTGTTTTGCATACCAGGCAATCTAGATAATGGAAAAAGCTACACTCCAAATCAACTAATTAAACAAGGAAATATTCTAGTAACAAGTGAACAAGACATAATTGACAAAATAGAAAATAAGCAAATAAAAAATAATCAAAGAGAGCCAAAAATGATATTTGAAAAAGATATTGAAAATCAATATATGAGTCTAACATCAAATACAAATAAACAAGATATAATAAAACAATATCCAATATATGAATATATTGGCAAAAAGCCAATTGATATAGATTCACTAATTTATAAAAGTAATTTAGAAATAAGTAAAATTAATTATCAATTAACTATGCTAGTAGTTGATGGAATTATAGAAGAGTTACCAGGCAAACAATATATTGAAAAATGATTTAGGAGGGGAAATGTCAAATTCAAAACAAATTGGAAAAATAGGAGAGCAATTAGCCTGTAAATATTTAGAAAAACTAGGATATAAAATAATACAAAGAAATTTTTATTCAAGGCAAGGAGAAATCGATATTATTGCAAAACAAGATAAAATGATTATTTTTATTGAAGTAAAAACAAGAACAAATGAGCAATTTGGAAAACCAGCAGAAGCAGTAAATAGAATAAAGAAAAAACATATATATCAAACAGCAAAATACTATTTATATAATACAAAACAAGAAAAGAAAAATATAAGATTTGATGTAATAGAAGTATATATAAAAAATGGGAAAATTAAATTTAATCATATAAAACAGATTATGTGATTTTACAATGTACACAAATTGCAATTTTACATAAAAAATGATATAATATAGAGTGATAGCAATATCATCATGATGGGCAGATAGAAAGGGGAGCAAAAAATGAAAAAGATAATTAAAATAGCTTTATTAAAAAAAGAAGTAAGATTTACATTTCCAACGGAGCAACTTCGGGAGGAGTATGCCAAACATTTAGACTATTTTTTAACAGACCCTGTAAAAGCATGTGGGGTAAAAGAAAACAAAAAATTTTTATATCTTGAGCTGAATATCATAGGAAATGAAGAGATTGGAGTGGCGTTCCGCCTCTTACAATCTCTTGGATATGAGGCAGAATACATATAAAAAAAAAGCCCATCAAAAAGACCTGTGTTTATCACAGGTCTTTTCTTTAATAAATAACATTATGCCATAGCGGCATTTAATTTTTTTGATAAACTAGATTTTTTTCTAGCAGCTGTATTCTTAACAATAACACCTTTTGTACAAGCTTGATCTATTTTTTTAGTAGCTTCAGAAAATAATTTTTTAGCTTCATCCATATTTCCAGCTTCTAATGCTTGCTCAAAGCTTTTAATTGCTGATTTATATCCAGATTTTATCATATTATTTCTTAAAGTTTTTTTCTCAATTACTTTAACTCTCTTTTTTGCTGACTTAATATTTGGCATGTTTGCACCTCCGTTCGTCTAAATTACACTATAACATATGATATTCTAACACATTTTTTTTGTTTTGGCAAGTATTTACAGAAAATTCATTGAAATTTTAATTTCGTATTGTAAATCGGGGTATTTTGTGATATATTGAATAAAAAAGAAATGGAGTGATAAAACAATGATAGCAATAGGAAGTGACCACGGAGGATACAAATTAAAAGAAGAAATCAAAAAATATCTAGACGAAAATGGAATTGAATACAAAGATTATGGAACATATGATGAAGAAAGAACAGACTACCCAATTTACGGAAAAAAAGTAGCAGAAGCAGTATCAAAAAAAGAAGCAGATAAAGGAATATTAGTATGCCGTTCAGGATGTGGAATGGTAGTTGTAGCAAACAAATTCAGAGGAGTAAGAGCAGCAACAGCATATAATGAAATAGCAGCAAAACTAGGAAAAGCAGATGATGATATAAATGTATTAACAATAGGTTCAGACTATGTAACAGTAAGTGAAGCAATTTCTGTTATCAGAAATTGGATAGCAACAGAATTTAAAGGCGGAAGATATGAAGAAAGACTAAAACTAATAGAAGAAATTGAAAATGAAAATATGAAATAAGTATGGGGGAATTCACATGTGGGGAGACATTGCAATTGCTTTTATACTTGCATTTGTAGTAACATTTGTAGCAACACCATATACAATAAAATTAGCCAAAAAAGTAGGGGCAGTGGATATACCAAAAGATGAAAGAAGAACACATAAAAGAGCAATACCAAAATTTGGTGGACCAGGTGTTATATTAGGATTTTTAGTTTCAACAATTTATTTACTAATTGTAATGACAATGGAAAAAACTATAAATCTAACAGGTATAGACGAATATGGGAAAAAACTACTAGGATTTTTAATAGGGATAGGAATAATATCCATATTTTGCATAATAGATGACATCAAAACAATTAAGCCACTTACAAAACTACTTGGACAAGTTATTGCTACAATTGTAATTATTGCTGCAGGAATAAGAATAGAAGGAGTTTCTTTACCATTTTTAAATTTTCCAGAAGTACATGAAGTAACATCAATAATATTAACGCTTGCATGGGTAATAATTGTAACAAATGCAATTAACTTAATAGACGGATTAGATGGACTATCATCTGGAATATCAGTAATATCAGCAGTATCACTATTAATTATATTTGTATTAAATGGTTCATCATTATTATCAATTGTATTAATAACAGCATTAGCAGGAGCATTAGTAGGATTTTTACCATATAACTTTTCACCAGCTAAAACTTTTATTGGAGACACAGGAACAAATTTCTTAGGTTTTTCATTAGCAGTTATTTCAATACTAGGTTCAGCCAAAACATATACAGCAGCAGTAATTGTACTTCCACTAATTGTATTAGGATTACCAATATTTGATACATTTACAGCAATAATTAGAAGACTAATTAAAGGAAAATCAATTAAAGCAGTATTTAAAGCAGACAAAGGACATATCCATCACAAACTTTTAGCAAAAGGATATAGTCAAAAACAAGCAGTAATTTTATTATATGGCATTAGTGCCATTTTAGGAATTTTTGCAGTAATTATAACAGACAGTGGAATTGGAAAAGCACTTTCCTTCCTATTTATTGTTATTATTGCTGTAGTAGCAGGATATAAAAATTTTGCACCAGAGAGAACAGGAAAAGAAAGTTATGAATGTTTGCAATGTAAATATATATATCGTCCAAAAATAGGGAATGAAAGAGCAGGAATTGCACCAGGTACAGAGTTTAGTCAATTACCAGATGATTGGGTATGTCCTGTTTGCGGAGAAAGTAAAGATATGTTTCAATTGCATCCAGAAAATTAAGAAAGAGGTGTTATAAAATGTACGTATGTATAGCATGTGGATATGTATATGATCCAGAAAAAGGAGATCCAGATAGCGGGATAGCTCCAGGAACAGCATTTGAAGATATACCAGATACATGGGTATGCCCAATTTGTGGAGTATCAAAAGATATGTTCCAAAAACAAGATTAAATAAAGAGCAATAGGAAGGAATAAAAATGAGTGACAAAATCATTAAAATGTTAGCATATAACGGAAAAGTATCTGTAATATGTGCAGAAACAACAAATTTAGTAGAAAAAGCAAGAAGAATACATGACCTAAGCCCAGTAACAACAGCAGCATTAGGTAGGATTCTTACAATAGCTAGTATTATGGGAGCAGATATGAAAGGTACAAAAGATAAGCTAACAATACAAATTAAAGGAAATGGACCAATGGGAATGGCTGTAGTAACAGCCAATAATTTCCCAAAAGTAAAAGGATATGTTGCAAATCCACAAATAGATATTCCATTAAATGAAGATGGAAAATTAGATGTAGCACAAGCAGTAGGAAATCAAGGATATATAAATGTAGTAAAAGATATGGGGTTAAAAGAGCCATATGTAGGAATATGTCCATTAGTATCAGGAGAAATAGCAGAAGACTTTGCAGAATATTTTGCAAAATCAGAACAAAAAAACACAGCAGTAGCATTAGGAGTGCTTGTAAATAAAGAAGGAGTAAAATCAGCAGGAGGATATGTCATCACACCAATGCCAGATGCTACTCAAGAGGATATAAGTAAAATAGAACAACATATTTTTCAAGCAGGAGCCATTTCAAAAATGTTAGACCAAAGCTTGACATTAAAAGAAATTGGTCAAAAAATTACAGGAGATAATAATATAGAAATAATAGAAGAAAAAATACAACCAATATATGAATGTGATTGTTCAAAAGAACATATGGAAGAAGCACTTGAAACAATAGGAAAACAGGAATTACAAAATATAATACAAGAAGATGAAAAAGCAGAATTAGTATGTCACTTTTGCAACAAGAAATATCACTTTAATAAAGAAGAATTAGAAGCAATAATATACAGATTAGAAAGGAATGTGAATAACAATGAATGAAAAAGTATATGTATTTGGACATAAAAATCCAGACACAGATTCTATTTGCTCAAGCATGGCAGAAGCAATCTTAAGTCAAAAAAATGGATGTAATAATGTAGAAGCAAAAAGATTAGGAAATGTAAATAAAGAAACACAATATGTATTAGATTATTTAGGAATAGAAGCACCAGAACTATTAGAAAAAGTAGAAGAAGGGCAACAAGTACTATTAGTAGATCACAATGAATTCTCACAAAGTGTACAAGGAATAGAAAATGCAGAAATTTTAGGTGTTACAGACCATCACAGAATATCAGATTTTAAAACAGAAACACCATTATATTATACAGCAAAACCATATGGATGCACAGCAACAATTCTATTTGAAAAATTTAAAGCATTGGGACAACCAATTGAAAAAAAAGAAGCAATGTTAATGCTAAGTGCAATCGTTTCAGATACATTATTATTAAAATCACCAACAACAACAGAGCAAGATAAAAAAGCATTAGAAGAACTAGCAAAAGTAGCTGACATTGATGTAAATACATATGGAATTGATATGTTAAAAGCAGGAACGAACTTAGATGATTTTTCAGAAGAAGAATTAGTAAACTTAGATGCTAAAAAAAGTGAAAAAGATGGTCAAAAATTTGTTATTGCACAAGTAAATACAGTTAGCATAGAAGATGTATTAAAAAGAAAAGAACAAATTGAAAAAGCAATGTGGAAAGAAATTGAGAATAATGATTTGCAATTATTTGTATTTGCAATAACAGATATTTTAAATAGCAATACACAAATTATTGCATTAGGAAATAAAACAGATGTAGTTGAAAAAGGATTTGGAAAAACACTAGAAAATGACATGGCATTTTTAGAAGGAGTAGTATCTAGAAAAAAACAAATACTACCAAATATTGATAAAAACATGTAAAAAAGTGAGATTTTAAGATTATACTCACAAAAACAAGAGCAGACGGAATTTAACGTCTGTTTTTTGAATATTGACTATTACAAAAAAAATAGATATACTAGGGAACATGCAGTTAGAAAAAAGAGTATAATGAAACGAGGGAGAAAAAAATGAAAGTAAAATTAAATATAAAAAACGTGCTAGCACTAAGTATTTCAGCAATAATGATGACATCAGTTAGTTTGTTTTTTATGAATACTAGTTTTGCAGCTAATACAGCAATTATTACAGTAGAAACTGCGAACATTAGGGAAACAGCAGATACAGATGCTACAATCCTAGATTTAGTAAATCAAGGAGAAAGCGTAGAGGTTTTAGAAACAGAAGGAGAATGGAGCAAAGTAAAATATAAAAACATCGTAGGATATTTAAGAAATGACTTATTAAAAATGGAAAATGAAGAAACTCCTACGGAAAACCAAGAAAAAGAAGAAACAAATCAAATAGAAGAAAATAAAACATCTACAGAAGAAACTACAACTACAGAAAACACAGAACCACAAAATACGGTACCAGAAGAAAACAAAACTGAAATAAAAGAAACAGATATGGTAGGAAAATGCAAAATAAAAGAAGATACTTCACTTAAAGTAATTCCATTAATCCATGCATTAGAAGTAGAAAATGTAAAAAAAGACACAGAAGTAGAAGTATTAAGTACAATAAATAAATGGGCTTGCATAAAAACAGAAAGTAAACAAGGTTGGGTTGTAATAGAAAAACTAGAAAAAATAGAAGAACCAAAACCAGAACCAACACCACTACAAACATCAAAAACAATGTATGCAAACTCTGAAACAATCAATGTAAGAAGCAGTGCAGATACAAATTCAGAGATTGTTACAAAAATAGCTATGAATACAGAAGTGCAAGTAGTTGGAGAATTAAATGGATGGAGCCAAGTAAATGTTTCTGGAAAACAAGGATATATTCTATCATCATTATTGTCAGATAAGAAAAAAGAAACAACAAGAGGAGCAACACAATCAAGAACAGCAGGAAATACAACTACGGCAAAATCAACAACAAATACAAGCACAACACAACAAGCATCAACAACATCAACTACAAATGCAAGTGCAGGATCATCAAAAGGAGCAAATATCGTAGCATATGCTAAACAATTTATTGGAACAAAATATGCATATGGAGGTTCATCACCTTCAACCGGATTTGACTGCTCAGGATTTACATCATATGTATACAAACATTTTGGCATATCATTACCACGTACATCAGGAGGGCAAGCAGGTGTAGGAACAGCAGTTAGTAGAGCAAACCTACAACCAGGGGACTTAGCAATTTACAGTGGCCATGTAGCGATTTATGTTGGTGGGGGAAATGTAATACATGCACCAAGACCAGGAAAAACAGTTTCAATTGTATCAATAAACAATGCAGGTAGTGGATTTTCTGGAGGAAGAAGAATAGTACAATAAAGGAGAATTTAATTGAAAAGACCAATTGTAATAATAACGATTGGATATATAATAGGTATTATAGAGGGACTATACTTAAAATCTAGTATAGTCCTTTTTTATATACTAATAGCAATTATTTATTTTATAACAAATTGCAATTCAAAGAAAAAAAGACCAATCGTATGGAATTATTTTCGATATATGAGATACATCAAATTATATATAAATAAACAAACAATAATAATATTTACAATAGCATCAATTATTGGAAATATCAACATATTTTATAAAGAAGCACAATATACAAAAATACAAGAACAATTACAAAAAGAAGCAATCATAAAAATAAATGGAACTATTGCAAGCAATCCAATAGAAAAGGAATATAGCACACAATATAAATTAAAAATTCATAAAAATTATTATATCAATATCATTGTTAAAAAAACAGAAAATAAGCTAACATATGGGCAATCAATAAAAGCAATCGGGAAATTTCAAATACCAGAAACCAACAGGAATTATAGAGGATTTAATTATCTAGAATATTTAAAAACACAACAAATAATAGGAACAATACAGATTAACAAAATAGAAAAAACACAACACAAAGAAAATATAATAGAAATATTAAACAAAAAAGCAAATGAAACAGTTAAAATACTAAAACAAAGAATTCAACAAATAATTCCAGAAAAGGAAATATCAGGTATATTGATTGCACTAACATTAGGAGACACAGACTTTATTCCAGAAGAAGTAATACAAAATTTTAGAAATGTCAATATAGCACATGTATTAGCAATTTCAGGTATGCACATAACATACATAATAACAATAATAATGACATTAACGAAAAAAATTATTGGAAAAAGAAAAGCATACATTTTTACAATTTTCACACTAATTGGCTATGCATATATAACAGGATTCTCACCATCTATTGTCAGAGCAAGCCTTATGGGAATACTAGTTATGATATCTAAAATAACACATACACGAAATGATAGTTTAACTGATATGGGAATAGCAGTATTATGTATTTTAATTTATAATCCATATACAATTTTAGACATAGGTTTCCAATTAACTTTTGGAGGAACACTGGGAATTATCTTATTTCAAGGAAAAATATCAACTATAATATCAGCACAAATAATAATCTTACCAATTAGTATATTTCATTTCAATACATTTTGTCCATATTTTATTTTTATCAATATTCTAATAGGAAGAATAATTGGAATAATTATGATAGCTAGTATATTTTTTATAGCAATATTAATAATTAATTTAAAAATAGCGAGTACTTTGGTTATATTACCAAAAATTATGATTACACTTTTATTATTTATATCACAAACTGCAAAATTACCATTTGCAACAATTTATATAGCAACACCAAGAGGATGGCAAATTGCAATTTATTTCATTATCATTATTTTCTTAATTATAATTCATGAAATATATTTTTCTAAAAAGAATACCCCAACAAAAAAACATTTTCAAAAAATAATACAAGCATATAAATTTTATTTATTACATCGAGTAAATAGAAAAGCAAAAGTAATAGGCAAAATATTAATAATTATAGTAATAATAATAAGTTTAGTTATATGGCTTCGACCTAAAGATTTACGAATTCATTTTGTAGATGTAGGTCAAGGTGATTGTACTTTTATAGAAACACCAAGAGGGAAAACCATTTTAATCGATGGGGGAGAAAGCACTATTTTACCATATATCCTAGATAGAGGATATACAAAAATTGATATAGTAATGATTAGCCATTTCGATTCAGACCATGTAGGTGGAATATTAGAAATATTAGAAAAATTAAAAATAGGGCAAGCAATTATTTCAAAACAAGGAGAAAAGTCAGAAAATTATATAAAATTTCTGCAAATTATAAATCAAAAAAATATTCCAGTCAGAGTTGTACAAAAAGGAGACAAAATAACAATAGAAAAAAATTTATATTTTTCTATTTTATGGCCATCAAAAAATCTAATACAAGAAAATATATTAAATAACAATGCAATTGTAGCAAAATTGAATTTCGCAAATTTTAGCATGCTATTTACAGGAGATATTGAAGAAGAAGCAGAAAAAGAAATAAGCAAACAATATAGCAAAACAAAAACATTACAATCTACAATATTAAAAGTTGGACATCATGGCTCAAAAACGTCTTCAACACAGGAATTTTTAAATTTAATAAAGCCACAAATTGCTTTAATTGGAGTTGGGAAAAATAATAATTTCGGACATCCAAGTGAAGAAGTAATAAAAAGATTAGAAAATTTACGGTACAAAAGTTCACAGAACAGATGAAGAAGGAGAAATAAGTATACAAGTAAATTCAAAAAATAGTATAAAATTTTCCATTTTTGGTAATAATACTAAAAAACGTGGAGGTAAATAAAAAAATGAACAAAACAATTATCACGATTATTAGTATTATTGCCATTATTACTGCCATTTGGGGAGGAATTAAAATATTTGAAATACAAAAAGGAAATCAAGAAGAACATCAAGCAAAAGTATCTGAAATAATTGAAGATGAATGTACAGAAGAATGGAAAGAATTAAACATGCAAAACACTATAGACTTACAAACAAATACTCAAGAGCAAATAAAATTATCACCTAACTGCAATTTTACATTCAAAACACATTACACAGGATGTGGACACACAAGTAATGAATACAATAATATACCACAACAATTAGTAAATAAAACAGAATCAGAAATACAAGAACTATATAATGATTGGAAAGTTACTACTTTTACAAGTAATGAAGTAATATTAGAAAAAGAAGAAAACGGAGAATGTGGAGAACATTACATTTTAAGAGATGTAGATGGAAAAATTGTAGTATATGTTATGGGAGAAAAAGGGGAAGAAGAATACGAAAAAACAGAAATAGCAACAGATTATTTAACAGAAACAGATAAAATAACAATAAAAGAAGGGTTAAAAATATATGGAAAAGAAAATTTAAATCAAACAATTGAAGACTTTGAATAAAGTAAATTGGGGCCGGGAAGAGGGGACGCCCTTTTTTTCCCTAATCGGGAAGAGGGGACGCCCTTTTTTCCCTATGCGATTTTTCCCTCTTTGTAAAAAAATAAATATTTTATAATTAATAAACAAAGAGGGAAAAATCGCATAGGGAAAAAAAGGGCGTCCCCTCTTCCCGATTAGGGAAAAAAAGGGCGTCCCCTCTTCCCGGCCCCAATTCATTTCTTTTTATTAATTACCACTTCTTGCTTTTCTTTTTTCAAATCACTTTTATCAATAAAGCCATCTTTATATAAATACTTCACATACATAACTAGAGAAAAAACAGTTGCAACTAATGCTATACAATACACAGCCATATCTAAATATGACCAAAAGCCAGTAAACTGGAACTGAGTATTTATTAAAGAAAGTACAATAGCTAAATAGAAAAGCACAGTAGCTAATTTTCCATACCATTTACTATATACAACAACATCCTTTCCATAAAGAAAAGAAGCACCTATAATCATAATAAATTCCTTTAAAATAACGATAACTAAAATCCAAAAAGGAATAATACTTTTAAAAACTAAAGTTGATAAAACAGAAACTTGTGTTAGTTTATCAGCTAATGGATCCATCAATTTTCCAAAAGTAGATACAAGGTTATATTTTCGTGCAATACTACCATCGAGAATATCTGTAAAACCTGATAATGTAAAAAACACAAAGGCATATAGATAATTACCTGTAAATATAGCAAACAAAATAACAGGTATTAACAAAAAACGTATAATTGTTAAAATATTTGGTACATGTTTTAGCATTTTTTTACTCCTTAATTTTTGGTGTTAAAAGTTAAATTATTGTTATCACAATCAATAACTATAGTTTGACCATTCACAATTTCACCTTTTAAAATCTTTTCAGAAATTTCATCTTCTACATATCTTTGAATTGCTCTTCTCAAAGGTCTTGCGCCAAACTTAATGTTAGTACCTTTTTCCAAAATAAAATGTTTTGCATTATCAGAAATATTCATAGAAATATCTTTATCTTGTAAAGCTTTTTTTGTTTCTTCTAACATTAAATCAACAATTTTCAACAATTCCTTTTCTGTAAGAGAATCAAAAACAACAATTTCATCAACACGATTTAAAAATTCAGGTCTAAAAGTATCTTTTAAATTATCTTCAATTTTACTTTTATCAACAGTTTGTTTACCAAAACCAATTGAATTATTATTTAAATTAGAACCAGCATTTGAAGTCATAATAATAACTGTATTTGCAAAACTAACAGAATTTCCTTGACTATCTGTTAATTTCCCATCATCTAAAACTTGTAGTAAAATATTGAAAACATCAGGATGTGCTTTTTCAATTTCATCTAATAGAATAATAGAATAAGGTTTTCTTTTTACTTTATCAGTCAACTGACCAGCATCATCATAGCCAACATATCCTGGGGGAGCACCAATTAATTTTGAAGTTGAATGACTCTCCATATATTCAGACATATCAATACGAATCATAGAATCTTCTTTTCCAAACATCTCATAAGCTAAACTTTTTGCAAGCTCTGTTTTTCCAACACCAGTAGGCCCAACAAAGATAAAAGAAGGTGGACGCTTTGTACTTTGCAAACCAGCACGATTTCTACGAATTGCTCTTGCTACACTACTAACAGCTTCTTCTTGACCAATAATTCGTTTATGAAGATTTTTTTCTAAATTTAATAGTTTCTGTGTTTCTGCTTCGGTAATCTTTTTAACAGGAATTTTTGTCCAACTCTCAATAACAGTTGCAATATCTTGAATTGTTAAGTTTTTCAATTCCATTTTTTCATTCAAAGAATCAATTTGCTCGATTAACTGACATTCACGAGTTTTTAAATCAGCAGCTTTTTGATAATCTTCTGTAGAATCAGCTGCAACAACTTCTTCTTTTTCAGCCTGAACTTCAGCTAATTCTTTTTTTAACATTTCTAGGGTATATAATTCTTTATTTTCTAAATTAATACGAGAACAAGCCTCATCTAAAATATCAATTGCTTTATCTGGTAAAAAACGATCATGGATATATTTTTCAGACATAATAACAGCTTGTTTAATTACATCAGAAGAAATCTTCACTTTATGATATTCTTCATAATATTTTTTAACACCTTCCAAAATACCAATAGAATCATCCACATTAGGCTCTTCTACTAACACTTGTTGAAATCTACGCTCTAAAGCAGAATCTTTTTCAATATATTTTCTATATTCTTTTAAAGTAGTAGTTCCAATCAATTGAACTTCACCATTAGACAAAGCAGGTTTTAAAATATTAGCAGCATTCATAGAATGTTCACCATCGCCAGCACCAATAATATTATGAATTTCATCAATAACTAAAATGATATTACCATATTGCTTACATTCATCAATAATTCCCTTCATGCGAGATTCAAATTGACCTCTAAACTGTGTACCAGCAATAACAGCAGTCATATCTAAAAGATAAACTTCTTTATTCAACAATTTTGCAGGTACATTTTGATTTGCAATTTTAATTGCTAAACCTTGTGCAATAGCAGTTTTACCAACACCAGGTTCTCCAATTAAACAAGGATTATTTTTTGAACGTCTATTCAAAATTTGAATAATTCTTTGAATTTCTTTATCACGACCAATTACAATATCTAACTCACCATTTTTAGCTTTATTTGTAAGATTAGTTCCAAAAGTATCTAAAAATTTCTTCTTTTTATTTTGCTTCTGATTTTTCTTTTTTTCTACTTTTACTTTTTTTCTAGAATTGCTTTGTGTTTCATCATTTTGAGAGTGTGAACCACCAAGTATTCCAGAAAAAATACTACCAAGAGGAATGGCAGCACCAGTAATTTTAGGCTCACCATTATTATCTGCATCTTCATCAGACAAATCATTCTGACTAAAAGTAATTGCACCATCAATTTTTTCTATATCATCAAGATTTATATTTAAATTATCTGCAAGATCTTTAAACATTGAATCAAATTGATTTTTTAAATCATCTAAATCAATTTTATCCTTTGATAAAATATCATTTTGTCTAGCTAATGTTTCTGTAGGGTCAATACCTTGCTCTTTTGCACAATTATAACAAAGCCCTTCTAATTCTTTTGTATTATGATCTTTTTCAAAAAATAAAATTGCAACATTTTTATGACATTTTGAACATAACATATTTTTGAATTCCTCATTTCTTCGTAAATTTAACATATATATAATAACGCAAATTTGCGAAATAGTCAATAAAATTAGGATAATTTTAACACAATGGGTTATTGACCTATTTATTAAGAAATGATATAATATTTTTAGAATAAAAAAGGAGAAACAAATGAACGTCCTATTGCCACAAAATTATAAAATTAAGAAAAAAGATATAATAGTATATTCTATAGCAATAATCGTTTGCATCATATCATTGATAATAATCGTCATGAGACAAATTTTAGGAGAGGGAATATTTAAAAAAGCACAAAAAACAACAGAAGAAGAATTATCAAAATTAAAAACAGAGTTTGGAAATATGTTTCAAAATGAGTTCATAGGAGATATACAAGGAATATCCAAAGATAATCAAAGTAAAAATTTCGTATTTACAACATATGCAAATGAGGAAAACGTACCAGGAAACTATGCATTAAATGTTAATATTCCACAAATCAATATAATGGATGAAAATTTGGAAAAAATCAATGACGAAATCATAAAAAATTACAAGAAAAAAGTAAATGAAATAATAAATACCGAAGGAAAGCAAATTGTATATTCTGTTGAATATACTGCATATGCCGAAAATGATATATTATTTTTAATTATTCGTTCAAACGAAAAAGAAGGAAACAATGCTCAACGTTCAATAATAAAAACATATCACTATGACTTAAAAAATAAAAAAGAAATTACTTTAGAAGAAATTATTGAAAAACTACAATATGATGAAAACGAAGTGCAAAATAAAATTTACCAAGAAATAAAAAGTCAGGAACAAAAGTCAAAACAAATGCAACAGGTAGGATTAGGAATTTATGTCAGAGATAGCAAGTCAGATAAATACAAAATAGAAAATTCAAAAGAATTTTTTGTACATAATGGTAAATTAAATATAATATATAGCTATGGAGAAGAAACATTAACAAGTGAAATGGATATAGTTATTATATAATAAAAAGAAAAAAGAAGTTAAAGCCACTTCTTTTTCCTTTTGAAAATAAAAGGGGATGGTTTTTTATCAGTTTCTTACTGATTTAAACGTATTATAACTTTTGTTTTTGTCCATTGTGTGAACTAAAAGTGAAAAATAAGAAAAGATAAAATAAAAAAGATCTGGCATCGCCGATCTTTTTTTGCCTATCTTAAGGTTGTTCACCTAAAGTAACTGTAATTTCTTTTTCATTTCCATCACGATTTATTTTTAATTTCATTTCATCACCAATCTTATGAGAATTTTTAATTTTATTTAAATCATCCATTTTAGTAATAGGTGTACCATCAGCTTCAATAATTACATCACCTGGCTTGATAGAAGCCTTTTCTGCACTAGAAAAATCTTCAACACTTTTTACATAGACACCAACAACTAAATCATATTTTTTAGCAGTTTCTTCATCTAAATCAATACCAGAAATTCCAATATATGGTCTTTTAACTTTACTATATTGAATAAGCTGAGAAGTAACATCAGTTGTACTATTAATTGGAATAGCAAATCCCATACCTTCAATACCAGTACCAGAAAGTTTCAAAGTATTAATACCAATAACTTTTCCTTCATTATTTACTAATGCACCACCACTATTTCCAGAATTAATAGCAGCATCAGTTTGAATTAAAGTATATTTTTTACCATCTGAATCTGTAACCTCTCTATTAACAGCACTTACAATACCACAAGTAACACTACTTTGCATACCAATTGGATTACCAACAGCCATTGCAAATTCACCAACTTTGATAGAATCAGAATCAGCAAAATCAGCTTTAGATAAGCCAGTTTTTTCAATTTTAATAACTGCCAAATCTGTTTGTTCATCTTTTCCAATAATCTTCGCATCATACTCTGTTTCATCATTAAATAATGTAACTGTTAATTTTGTAGCTTCTGAAACTTGGTAATAAGACTCTGAAGATTCTGAAGATACAACATGATTATTTGTTAAAATATAACCATCTTCACTAATAATAATTCCAGAACCTGAAGCTGTTGCAGTAGAAGAACTAGACCTACCAAACATTTGGAACAAAGAATTATTAACAGTATATTCAATTTTAATTCCAACAATTGAAGGTAAAATCTTATTAGCAGCATATACAGCTGTATCAGAATAATTTTCTAGGTTAACTTGTGATACATATCCATCAGATTTTGAATTAGAAGTATTGTTTGTTACAATATTTGAATTTACGTCTAAAATTTTAGAACGAATAGAAGGTACTCCAAAACATGTACCAATAACAACAGAACAGCCTAATATACCACTTATAAAAGGCAAAAGAACACTTTTTCCAAATCCAGATTCTAATTTCTTAGAATTATAAGGATTTGTACTTGTAACAGTTTTAAAATTATTTTTTTTATTTTGATTTTCTTCCATTGAAAATCCCTCCTAGTCTTATTTAATACTTTATATCATATCGAATTTATAATTACTATACAATAGTTTTGTGAAAATTTTGTGAAAAAAATGTAACAATTCAAGGTAATTTCTATTGAAAAAAAAATAGTTTCCATATATAATAAAAGAAAAAAGAAAGGAATGGATGCCATGATAGAAAACATAAGAAAAAATGAAAAGGGAATAACACTAGCAATGCTTGCGCTTACAATTATTATATTAATCATTATAACAAGTATCACAGTCAAATATGGTAGAGAAGCGATTGAAATAACAAATTTACAAAACATGAAAACAAATATGTTATTAATTGAAGCAAAAGCAAAAGAATATGTAGAAAATGCAAATCATGATTTAGGTGTTAAACCAGAAGAAGCAACACAAGAAATGAAAAATAAATCAATGAGTGAATTAAAAGGAACAGCATTAACAGATGGAGACATAAATATGGTTCTAAAAATTGGCATACCAAAAGAAGATTTAGATGATAGAAAAGTATATAAACTATCAACAGAAGACTTAGAAGAAATAAATATTAAAGGAGTAGAATCAAATGACAAAAAAGGATGGTATGTTGTTGTATATGATGTACAAAATGCTAATGCAAAAGTATATAATACATATGGTGCAAAATTAGAAAATGGAGAAATTAAATATGCATTAGATGATATTAGAGATGAATTTTAAAATAAAAAGGAATTGTTATGAAAGAAAAAGAAATAGAAAGACTAACAAAATTAAAAGAAATGGAGAAAGAATTATATACCAAAGGATTCAAAAAAATATGTGGAATAGATGAAGCAGGAAGAGGTCCACTAGCTGGACCAGTGGTTGTTGCAGGAGTTATTATGCCAGAAGATTCCATGATAGAAGGAGTCAATGATTCTAAAAAGGTATCAGAAAAGAAAAGAGAAAAGCTATATGATCTAATTATAGAAGAAGCAATCAGTTATTCAGTAGCAATAATTGGGCAAGATGTGATTGATGATATTAATATATTAAATGCAACTAAACAAGGAGTAACAGAAGTAGTAGAAAAGTTAGATAACAAACCAGACTTAATTTTAATAGATGCATTAGAACATATAAATACAAAAGGTATACCATATGAAGCAATAATAAAAGGAGATGCTAAATGCTATTCAATTGCTGCTGCATCAATAATTGCAAAAGTAACAAGAGATAGAATTATGAGAGAATGGGATAGTGTATATCCACAATATGGATTTATAAGACACAAAGGATATGGTACAAAAATGCATATGGAAGCAATACGTGAATATGGATTATGCCCAATTCACAGAAAAACATTCACAAAAAATATTTAGGAGAAATAGATGAATATATTAGAAATTATAGAAAAGAAAAGAGACAAACAAGAATTAACTCAATCCGAAATAAATTTTTTTATAGAAGGATACACAAAAGGAGAAATAGCAGATTATCAAGCATCAGCTCTAATTATGGCAATATATTTAAATGGAATGACAGATGAAGAACTTGTGAATTTAACAATGGCAATGGCAAATTCAGGAGATATTTTAGATTTATCCACAATAGGAGGGATTATTGTGGATAAACATTCAACAGGAGGGGTTGGAGATAAAGTATCTCTAATTTTATTACCAATAATTAGCTCATTAGGTGTTAAAGTAGCAAAAATGTCAGGAAGAGGGCTAGGCTTTACAGGAGGAACAATAGACAAATTAGAAGCAATTCCAAAATATCAAACAGAAATAACAGAAAAAGAATTTATTAAAAATGTAAAAGAAATTGGAATTAGTATGATATCCCAAACTATGAATTTAGCACCAGCTGATAAAAAAATATATGCACTAAGAGATAGTATTTCATGCGTAGAGAGCATTCCATTGATTGCTTCAAGTATTATGAGCAAAAAAATTGCAAGTGGTGCGCAAAAGATCATGTTAGAAGTTACCTATGGAAAAGGTGCATTTATGAAAACAATAGAAGATGCCAAAAAACTAGCAGAACAAATGGTAAGAATAGGAACTTTAGCAAATAGAGAAACAAGATATATTTTAACAAATATGAATCAACCATTAGGATATAGTGTACGGAAATAGCTTGGAAATAATTGAAACTATACAATTTTTAAAAGGTGAACAACAAGCAGAAGATTTAAAAGAGATTATTTTAGACTTAGGTGCTAATATGATAAAATTAGCAGGGTTAGGTAATAGCATAGAAGAAAATAAGAAAAAAATGTTAGAAAACATTGCAAATGGAAAAGCATATCAGAAATTTTTGCAAATGGTAGAAAGACAAGGTGGAGATATCACTTATCTAGAAGATACAACAAAATTTAAAAAAGCAACATATATAGAAAATATGGTAAGTAATCAACAAGGAATTATCAAAGAACTTCCAGCAGATGTAATAGCTAAATATGTATGTGATTTAGGTGCAGGAAGAATAAAAAAAGAAGATAGTATAGATATGGATGTAGGAATAGTATTAAACAAAAAAATAGGAGATAAAATAGAAAAAGGAGAAACAATATTAACAATATATTCTAATAAACCAATCGAATTACCAAAAGGGCTAGTGATTATAGAAAATATTAAGTAAAAATTAACACTTGAAAATAAGCGAGAAGAATGGTATAATAAATACGTATAAGAATATGAGGAGGTTATCAAAATGAAAAAGAAAGAAAAAAGTGAAAAAAATAAAAAACATAGAGAATTTAATGCAGGAAGAATATTTGGAAGAATTATGGCAGGTATTCTTGTATTAATGATGGTTGCAGGTACTTGTGCAACATTAATTTATGCATTAATCTAACTTAAGAGAAGGAAGGTAGTTAACATGGGAAATATTGGTACAGTAGATTCCATCACACCTACAAGAACAACTAGTTGGGAAACATTTTATACAGAAAATATCTTAGGATATTTTCATAATTTGCAAGACAACCCATTTGAATTAGTAACATTAATTATAGATTTAGCAATAGTTATTTTTTTATTATATTGCTTTTTTAAAATTGTAAAAGGCTCTAGGGCATGGCAACTAATAAAAGGAATTGTACTAGTTTTAGTAGCAACATGGGTAAGTAGTTTACTAAACCTAAGAATTTTAAATGCAATATTAACAGCTATTATGAATATAGGATTAATTGCAATCATTGTCATTTTTCAGCCAGAACTGAGAAGAGCGTTAGAACAACTAGGAACAAATAAATTTACAAAATTTTTTGGAATAGATAAAGATATTGCAACAAAAACAAAAGAGGATATATATAAAGCAGTAATTGCAACACAAGAATTATCAAAAGCAAAAACAGGTGCATTAATCGTAATAGAAAGAGATATCAATATACAAGATATCATTTCAACAGGCATTCCAATGGGGGCAGAAGTATCGCCACAATTATTGGTAAATATATTTGAACCAAAAACTCCATTACATGATGGGGCAGTTGTTATTAGCAATAACAAAATTGCAGCAGCAGCATGTGTATTACCATTAGCTGATGACAAAGACATTGCCAAAAGTCTTGGAACAAGGCATAGAGCAGCAATTGGGATTTCAAAACAATCAGATGCAATAGCAATAGTAGTTTCAGAAGAAACAGGAAAGGTATCTGTTGCAAAAGATGGAACACTAATTATGGATGTTAGAGAAGATGTATTAAAGAAAATTTTAATTAGTAATATCGTTACTAAAAGATTTGCAATAAGTGATAAACAAACAAAAAATAGATTAAAAAATTGGAAAAATAAATTTAAAAAAGAAGATAACAAAAAAATAGAGTGATAATATGCGAAATATAAAATTAACAATCGAATATGATGGAAAAGATTTCAATCGGGTGGCAGAAACAACCAAACAAACTAAATATACAAGGAAGCATTGAACAAGCAATTTATCAAGTAACAGGTGAAACAGTAGAATTATTTGCTTCAGGCAGAACAGATGCAGGAGTACATGCTTTTGGACAAGTTGCAAATTTTAAAACAAATTCTCAAATACCAATAGAAAAATTTGCAATAGCAATAAATACCAAACTAAAAAAGAGTATTCGCATTATAAAAGCAGAAGAAGTAGAAGAAAACTTTCATAGTAGACTTTCTTGTAAAAAAAAGACATATAGATATATAATTAACAACTCAGAAAATGGAACAGCAATCTATCGAAATTTGGAAACAAATATATCTGAAAAATTAGATGTTTTAAAAATGCAAGAAGCAGTAAAATATTTTATAGGGGAACATGATTTTAAAGCATTTAAAGCAAGTGGAACAAGTAGCAAAAGCAGTATTAGAACTATTTATGACGCAAAAGTATATCAAGAAAAAGAAAGAATTTTTATAGAATTAACAGGAAATGGCTTTTTATATAACATGGTTCGTATTATTGCAGGAACATTAGTAGAAGTAGGAGTGGGCAAGATACAACCACATGAAATATCAGAAATAATAAAATCAAAAGATCGTAGTAAAGCAGGTAAAACACTACCACCACAAGGATTATATTTAATAAAAGTAGAATATGAATAAAATCGGAAAACGTGGACGAACCGGGAATAGGGGACGCCCTTTTTTTCCCTAGCCGGGAAGAGGGGACGCCCTTTTTTTCCCTATGCTATTTTTCCCTCTTTGTTT
>CANQTV010000021.1 GCA_947626875.1 uncultured Clostridia bacterium
TGCCGGTGTGCTGGAATTGGTAGACGGGGCAGACTCAAAATCTGTTGTCAGCAATGGCGTGTGGGTTCGAGTCCCACCACCGGCACCATAAAAAGAATAGCTTGGCTATTCTTTTTTAGTATCTAAATTGTGGGGCTCGAAAAGGAACTTGCCAAGTTTCGAGCTGGTCTGGGGCCAGCCGAAACGCAGGTAAAAATAATCCTGTGGATTATTTTTCTGACACGGCCCATCGGGGAGTCCCACCACCGGCACCAACGACATATCTGTTCTAACTAATGGAACAGTTAGATACAAAAATTAATTAGAAATGGATGATTTTTTTCTTTTGCAAAAAAATCATACTATTAACAAGAATAAATTTGTATTTGCGATTAGCAAATATAAATTTGTATCGAGTTAATTTGAATAAATTTTATCCCAATTTATTGCCTCGCAGAGCCCCGGAGTTGTGTTAGTATGGCACAACTTATAGATGGTTAGAAATTTTGGCAAAGCCGAATTCCTGTGCTTAAGAAGAAAGTTCTAAAGGATGAAAAATTGCATAGATAAAGGTAATATTTATTTATAAAAAAGAGAAGGGTAGCAGAACTCTGCTACCTAAATTTTGGATTGTGTAAAAACTACATCTCTCCTCCTTTTGAGAGTTGGATTACTCTCAAATTTTTTTTGGTATATCATAGTCAAATTTCAGCAACGTATGACCTTACAGGTTTATCTAAAAATCCCGACTGGCCAACAACTCCTATTATTCGACTGATTCATCCTCTTTCCAAATTTAGAGGTCCCAAAATACTAAAGGTATAAACCTTATTATTAGATAAAATACAAGCCAACAAAACAAATTTTTAATATTTGTTTTACAAACCTACAATTTATAATAATCTTATTAAAAATGTTTACTTTTAATTTATGTTATGCTAAAATAAAAACAAATAATAAGAGGAGTAAGATTAAATGGATACAAAAGATAGTGCATATGATAAATATAATAAAATTGGTGATAGTGATTTCAGTTGGCAAAAAGATTGTAGTGATAGCATTAGAAATCAACAAAATGTAATATTAAGTTCGCCAACTGGTAGCGGTAAAACTAAAGTATTTTTAGAATGGGCACAAAACCAACAAGGAAGACCAATTATTATAACGGCTCCAATAAAAGCTTTATCAAATCAAAGATATAGAGAACTATTAAATGCAGGTTATACAGTTGGATTGGAAACTGGGGATATAAAAAATGTTCCAGATAATTGTGATTTCATATGTTGCACTCAAGAAATATATACAAATAAATATTCAGAATTAGAAGATGTCACATTAATAATGGATGAATTTCATTATATATTTGAGAATCCTGATAGAGCAAGAACATATATTGACGCATTATATGATTCAAAAGCTAGAAATATTTTATTGTGCTCAGCTACATTAGGAGATATAAGTAAATTAACGGAATATGTAAATAAAGTATCAGGAAGAGATTTTTTTGCATATGAAAACGATTCGAGATTAACTTCACTTTTTTTTGAAGGAAATATAAATTCTAAAGATATACGAAATTCTTTAATAGTAACATTTTCAAAAAAAAATATCAAAGATATTTTATATTCATTGTATTTATCAAGAAAAACGCAAGATGAAGAAATACTTGAAGCTATAGATAAATTAGCAGAAGAAGAAAAAATAGATGATTACGAAATTATTGATAATGTACAAAAAGGTATATCTGGTTATTATGGTGGACTTTTGCCAAAAGAAAAGTTATTTATCGAAAAATGTTTTGAACAAGGTCTGATAGATACAGTAGTTGGAACGGATGCATTAGCTCTTGGAGTGAATTTTCCAGTAGAAAATGTAATTTTTGCACAATTAGCAAAATACTATGATGGACCTATCAGCAAAAATTTATTTGACCAATTAGCAGGTCGAGCTGGTAGAAAAGGTTTTTTCGACGAAGGTCATGTATATTATTGTACAGATTTTGCTAGTTTTTGCGAATCGTGGAAATATGATACAGAAGATTTGTTTGGAAAAATATTGGAACAACAAAATGAAGATGTGTCAATAAGATTAACTCCAAATATAAAAAATATATTATTAGAAAGAACAACAATTGGAGAAGAGGCAAAGTTTATTTCTAGCTTTTCAACAATAGAAGTAGATGTAGATGACACATTTGAATATATATTAAATATGATTGATTATATTAAAAATAGAGCATTTGAAAATGAAGTAGATAGATTAGTTGATGAAAGATTTGACGATTATGGTGATCACTATTATGATGATGACTATTATGATGACGACTATTATGATGACGACTATTATGATGACGACTATTATGATGACGATGATTATAATGGAGATGAACAATCAGATAAAAATGAAGAAAAAGAATTATATAGGGAAGAATTATTAGCCAAAAGGGAAGAATTTTTACAAAATATAGCAAGAGTTTATTTTGATGAATATTCTCCAGAAAGAAATTGCAAAATTTTTACTGAAATTCTTTGCGGTATTAATCTAGAGGAAATTTTACAAAAAAATGGAATGTATGAAAACTTTAATAATATGTTGCAATTTAGAAAATATGTGAAATCTTTACCTAAAAAATATAGAAAAGGATTAACGAATATTAATGATATAATACGTAAAATAGATGAAACCGCAATTGATGAATTTAGAGGAAGTGTATCTGTAGAAGAAATAAGTGGAGAACTAGAGCAAGAAGGAAAATTAGATGGTAAAAGTGTAATGCAAGTGTTGAAAGACCAAGAAAGTATGCAAAGAATGAATGAACGAAGTGATATAATAGCGGAACAATTAAGAATTGCTGAAGAATATGGATTGGAGGATTACTAATGGCAAGGATAGATAATTATGAAGAAGCTTATGCTGAAGTTATTGAAGTATTAAATTATATTCCGATGAATGAATATAAGAAAATACCTAAAAAATATATTGTATTTATGGAAGAAAATTGTTCTGAAAATAGTCCTTTTATATATAATATTGCTCTACCATTTGATAAACAAAATATTTCAGATACAGCTAAAAATATTTTAGGAATGATATTTAGACTATTTATTATTGGGCAGTCTAAAAAAAGAGAATTAAACAATAAAGAGCAAGATAGAAAAAAACAAGAGGAATTAGAAAAATACATAAAATATAATCCTGATAATTTATTCAAAAATAAAAAGGAGACTACACATGTAATTGAAGAAAAAGAAAAAGAAGAAGTTGCTTTAGTAGAATATAAAGAATCTATATTTAAAAAGATTTTGAATAAGATTTTAAGTATATTTAAAAGATAAGTTAAGTTGATCTGTCGTTTATCGACAGATTAAGACTAAACTGTGCCCGTGACCGTTAAGAATTTGAGCCTTTGGATTTCCAAAGGCTCTTTTCGTACTTACACTTTTAATTTACAATTGAAAAGCTTGTTCCGTTGTTTTTCAATGATACATCATTTATAAAATATTTTTTAGTTCTTGAAAATTGTTAATTTGAATACAATGAATATCAGCTTCTTTTTTATTTGGATTATACCAAATAGCTTTTATTCCATAATTTAATGCAGCTTTTACATCTTTTTCAATACTATCTCCGTATAATAATACATTCTTCTTTTTTATTATTCCCTATTGCTATTTCATAACTTTCTTTTGATGGTTTTTTATCAAAATCTTCTGCGCCATAAATTTGTTTAAAATATTTTCCTATCCCTATTTGTTTTAGTCTTTCTTCTTGTGACCATGTAAACCAATTTGTAAGTGCAACTAATTCATATTTTTCACTAAGATATTGTACTGTTTCTATTTTTTCTTTTTCTATTATCTTTGGTACACTTTCTGTTATAGAAATTTCCATATATGTTCTAATGAAATTGCCTGTTAGTTTTTTCCCAATTTCTTTTTCAATTAATTTATTCATTTCTTCTTCCTTATATCTTGTATATGTTAAATCAAGCTCATATAAATTAATTGCATTTTTGGTTTGCTCTAGCATTACTTTTTCATAATCCATCCCAATTTTTTCATATGCTTTTGGTATTATAATTTCATCATATTCATCTTTCCAATCAATTAGTGTATTATCAATATCAAAAATAATTCTTTTTATCATATTTATTATTCTTCCTCCCATATGATTATATTAGGTGATTATATGCTATTTTTAAAAAATTGTATAAAAGGTATTTTTATTGGTGCTGGAGCTATTCTTCCTGGTATCAGTAGTGGTGTGCTTTGTGTTATTTTTGGAATCTATGAAAATTTGTTAGATAGTATTTTAAATTTTTTTCAAGATATTAAAAAGAATTTAAAATTTCTTTTTCCTATTATTTTAGGTTGCTTTTTGGGTGTATTTTTATTTGGAAATATATTAAATTATATATTTTATAAATTTCCAATTCAAACTAAGGCTATTTTTATTGTATTGATTCTAAGTAATATCCCTTCTTTTTTAAGACAAATTCACTCAGAAACAATTTTTCAATGGCAATATTTTTCTTTCTTTTTAATTGCTTTACTAATTGGTATTGGAAGTGTTTTTTTAGAAAATGCATTACAATTATCTTATGCTATAGAAAATATTAGTTTTTGGTATTTGTTATTTTGTGGTATTTGTATGTCAGCAGGTGTTATTATTCCTGGTGTTAGCAGTACTGTTATTTTAATGCTTTTGGGTATTTATTCTACATACCTATCTAGTATTTCTTCTCTATTTCTGCCTGTACTTATTCCTTTAGGTATTGGGCTTATTATTGGTAGTTTATTTTTTATGAAATTGACTAAATTTTTATTATCTAATTATAGATTTCCTACTTTTTATGCAATTCTTGGTTTTTCTATTGGCTCTATTTTCATATTACTTCTTCCTTCTTAAAATCCAGTCTTTTCTTGCATTTATCGGAATATGCAATACTACTTGTTGTCCCTTTACTCCTGGACTAACTGCCTGGATTTCTTCTCCTGTTTCTACATCCCATAAATTTTCTATTGTGAACTTTACTGGTTCTAATTGATTTGGTATAAGTAATTCTAAGATATCTCCTACTTGTAATTTATTTCTAATTTCAATTATTGTTTTATCTGGAGTATCTTCAATAACTTTCCCTCCAAATTCGTAATCTTCATTATATTGCCTACCGCTATATTCTTGTATATCTTTGTTGTTTTTGTCATGGAAATAAAATGTTGTTAAACCTCTTGTTTTTACCTTTTCTAATTCTTTTAAATATTTTTCTCCATCAAAAGAAGATGGATTTTTTATGTAATCATCAATTGCTGCTCGATAGCAATTTACAACACTTGCAATATAATATTCTGTTTTTAATCTCCCTTCTATTTTCAAACTATTTATTCCCATATCTATTATTTCTGGAATCTCTTTGATTAAACATAAATCTTTTGAAGAAAAAATACTAGTTCCATGTTCATCTATTTCAATTGGCATCATTTCTCCTGGATTATTTTTTTCTTCTGCATACAAATTATATGACCATCTACAGCTTTGGCTACATTCACCTAAATTTGCACTTCTTCCTGATAAAAAGTCACTTAAGAAACAACGTCCAGAAAATGCAAAACATAATGCCCCATGAACGAACATTTCTACTTCTAAATCTTTTGGTTTATTTTGCATCAATTCTTTCAATTGTTCCTTATTCATTTCTCTTCCAACAATAATCCTTTTAGCTCCATTGTGATACCAGAAATTTCCGGCATGATAACTAATTACGTTTGCTTGTGTACTAATATGAATATCTATATCAGGTGCATACTGTTTTAATGTTTCTATTACTCCTCCATCAGATGCAATTATTGCATCTGGTTTTAATTCATTTAATTTTTTAGCAACTTTTATGATTTCATCATATTTCTCATCCCATGCAAATATATTTATTGTTACATATACTTTTTTGCCTATTTCATGTGCATATTTAATTGTTTTTTCTAGGTCTTTGTCTTCTACATCAACTCTTGCTCTTAAAGATAAATTTTTTGTTCCCATGTAAACAGCATCTGCTCCATATAAAAATGCGATTTTCGCTTTTTCAAATGAGCCTGCTGGTGCCAATAATTCTGGTTTTTGCATTTATTTTCCTCTTTTCTTTTTTCTTTATTATATCTGGATTTTAGGCCATTGTCAATGACAAAATGATTACATAACTCTGTAAACAAAATTTGATAAAAAAGGTATGCTTGGAATAACTCGCATACCTTCTTTATTTATATTTTTTTACTAACTGCTAATCCATCCCCTACTTCTAAAATTTCTGTTTCAAGTTCTGGATTTTCTGTTACTTCTTTAATATATTCTCTTAAATTTCTAACTGCTGTACGTTGCTTGTGTTTGTTATAGTCACTCATTACATAACCTTTGTATAATATATTATCTGCAAATATGATTCCATTTGGATTTAACATTCTAAGTGCTTGATTTAAGAAGAATGGATATTTACCTTTGGCTGCATCAATAAAAACCATATCATAAGTTTTATCTAATGTAGGTAAGATTTCTACTGCATCACCTTCATATAAATTAATTTTATTTTGTACCCCTACTTTTTTAAAGTTCTGTTTTGCTTCTTGTATTCGTTCTTTCTCTCTTTCAATTGTATCAATATATCCATCTTCTTTTAATAATTCACAAAAACACATTGCAGAATATCCTACTGCTGTTCCAATTTCTAATATTGTTTTCGGTTTATTTTCTTTTACATATTTTTTTATTGTTTCTAATGTATCATCCATTATTATTGGGATATGCTCTTGTAGTGCTTTTTGTTTTATTTTTTCTAATTCTTCTTTATCCATTTTTGTTTCTGTTGGCTCTTTCTCTCTCCTTACTATCTAAAATCTTCTTTCTTAGACGAATAGATTTTGGTGTTACTTCAACTAATTCGTCGTCTTGTATAAATTCAATTGCTTTTTCTAGTGACATTTGGATTGGTGGTACTAAACGTAAAGCTTCATCTGATCCAGAAGCTCTAGTATTTGTTAAATGTTTTTCTTTACATACATTTATTGCTAAATCTTCTCCTCTAGAATTCAAACCAACAATCATACCTTCATAAACTTCTACTCCAGGTCCTATAAATAATTCTCCTTTATCTTGTGCATTATATAATCCATATGTAATAGATTTTCCCGCTTCAAATGCTACAATTGTTCCTCTTACTCTTGCTACAATATCGCCTTTATATGGTTCATATGAATCAAATATGTGATTCATTGTTCCTTCACCTTTTGTATCTGTTAAGAACTCTGTTCTATATCCAATTAAGCCTCTTGCTGGTATCTTAAATTCAATTTTAGTATGACCTAGTTCTGCTGGCTCCATATTTACCATTTCTGCTTTTCTTCTACCTAATTTTTCAATTACATTTCCAACACAATCATCTGGTACATTAACTACTAGTCTTTCTATTGGTTCACATTTTTCACCATTGATTTCTTTAAAGATAACTTTTGGTCTTGATACTAATAGTTCAAATCCTTCTCTTCTCATTGTTTCTATTAAAATAGATAAATGTAGTTCTCCTCTTCCTGATACTTCAAAAGAATCTGGACTTTCTGTTTCTTTTACTCGTAAGCTAACATTTCTTTCTAGTTCTTTAAATAGTCTATCACGAATGTGTCTTGATGTAATAAATTGTCCTTCTCTTCCTGCAAGTGGTCCATTATTAACACTAAATGTCATAGATACTGTTGGTTCATCAATATCAACAAATGGAATTTTTTCTGGATGATTAAAATCACAAATTGTATCTCCAATGTTGATGTTTGCAATACCTGCTAATGCAATGATGTCTCCTGCACTTACTTCTTCTTTTTCTTCTCTTTTTAACCCAATATGTGTATATAATTTTGCAATTCTGCCTTGTGTTATTTTATCATCTTTACCACAAATTGCTACTGGCATGTTTAATTTAAAAGTTCCTCTTTCAATTCTTCCGACTGCAATTCTTCCAACATAGTCATCATATTCAATGTTTGATACTAACATTTGTGCAGGTCCTTCTATATCACAATCTGGTGCTTTTATTGTGTTTATCATTGTTTCAAATAAACATGTTAAATCAGTAGATTCATCTTGTAAATTCATTTTTGCTATTCCACTTTTTGCTGATGCATATACAACTGGGAAATCTAATTGTTCATCTGTTGCATCTAATTCAATAAATAGCTCTATTACTTGATCAACTACTTTCTCTGGTGTTGCTCCTGGTCTATCAATTTTATTAATAACAACTATTGGTTTTAGTCCTAGTGCCAATGATTTTTTTAGCACTTCTCTTGTTTGTGGCATAGCTCCTTCAAATGCATCAACTAATAGTAATACTCCATCTACTGTTTTTAAGACTCTTTCTACTTCTCCTCCAAAATCTGCATGTCCTGGTGTATCTACAATATTTATTTTTATATCTTTATACATAATTGATGTGTTTTTAGAAAGTATTGTAATACCTCTTTCTTTTTCTAAATCATTTGAATCCATTATTCTTTCTTGTACTTGTTCATTATCTCTAAATACATGACTTTGTTTTAACATGGCATCTACTAGTGTGGTTTTTCCATGGTCTACATGGGCAATAATAGCAATATTTCTAAGTTTTTGGTTGTTCATTTTTATTTTACATTCCTTTCTTTTAGGCATAAATTTAGTTGGAATTGTTTTTATTTTCCAACTAATTTGCATTTTTCAACGCTATTTATTATACTACATTATATCAGATTTGTCAAAATTTGCTAAATCTTTTATAACTTCCATCATTTCTCCTGTTACTTTATCTAGAACTTCTTTTTCAGGAGTTCTTGATTGATATTTAGAATAGTCTAAAACTTTTCCATATCTTACAATAATTTTAGGAAAAGGTCTTTTTGTTACTTCAACACCTACTGGTACAATTGGTTTCCCAGTTCTTAATGCCATAAAAGCTGCTCCATTCTTTACTTTTACACCTTTTTCTAATCCTCTGGTTGTCCCTTCTGGAAATAGTCCTAATCCTTCTCCATTATTTAAAACCTTTAGTGATTTTTTCATAGAGTCTACATCCTGTTTTCCTCTTTTAACAGGAATTACATCAAATAATTCTCCTAGCCTTTTTAGAAAAGGATTTTTAAATAATTCTGCCTTGGCAATGAAATTTATTTTTCTAGGTGAATATAATACAATAACTGGAACTTTTATGAAGTCAATATGATTTCCACAAATTACAAAAGCTCCATCTTTTGGAACATTTTCTTCACCTTCTACTTTTATTCGGTATATAACTTTATATAAACCTTTTAATGCTCCCCATATGAATCTTCTTTGAAATTTTGTAAACAATGAATCTTCTGGTTTGTCAAATTTTTTTGAACTAGTTTTTTCTTTTTTCAATCTTTTTCCTCTTTTCTAATCTTTTTGTACAATATTGCATATTTCTTCTACAACTTCTTGTATTGTCATATTTGTGCTGTCAATATAAATTGCATCTTCTGCTTTTTTTAATGGTGCTATTTCTCTTTCTGAATCTATTTTATCTCTTGTTTTTACATTTTTTAAAGCTTCCTCATATGTTGATGAAATTCCTTTTTCTTGATTTTGTAGCATTCTTCTTTTTGCTCTTTCCTCTGCTGTAGCGTCTAAATATATTTTTACATTTGCATTGGGAAATACATTTGTGCCAATGTCTCTACCTTCCATAATTACATTTTTGCCTTCTGCTATTTTTCTTTGCAATTGTAGCATTTTGTCTCTTACTATTTTTAATGTTGATACTGATGAAACCATATCATTTACTGGCTTTTCTCGTATTTGTAGTGATACATCTTCTCCATTTAATAAAATAATTTGCTGGCTATTTTTATGTAATATTTCTATTTTTATAGTTTCAAGTAATTCTTTAATTTTATCAATTTCTTCTACTTTTATGTTTTGCCTTAGCATTGCTAATGTAACACATCTAAAAGTTGCTCCTGTATCAATATTTACTAGTCCCAATTTTTCTCCTACTAATTTAGTGATGGTACCTTTACCACTTCCGAGCTGGTCCATCTATTGCTACTACAAATGACATTTGTTTTCCCTCTTTCTATATGTTTTCTTCACTTTCTGGTACATATATGTTTTTTACAATAATTTCTAGGTCAACTATATTCATAGATGTTAAATTTTCAATTTCTTTCTTTGCTTTTTCTTTAAATTCTTTTATTTCTTTCATTACATTTACTCCATATGTAACAGATACTTCCATGTATAGACTTGCGCCTTCGCCGAAATTTGATACACGTACTTTTTGTATCTTATGGATTCCTTCTGTTTTATTAGCCAAATATTCTAATATTTGCCTGAATACAGTGTCTGAAATTGTGAAATTTCCTAAGTAGCTAAATGTTGGTCTAATAATTGACTTTTCTGAAATATATGGTTTTTGCCCTTTTCCCTTACTTTTAAAAATTTGTAATGGATCTAATAAATAACCTGAAAAGTCTTTTTTTATTTCAAATGTAGGAACTGGAATAACGTGTTTTCCTTCTGTTACTCTAATTCTTCTAGCTGTTTCCATTTCTTGTTTTGTTGCAACTTGCTCAATATATATAATTTCTTTGATTTCTGGCAGTCCTAAATTAGCTGCAATTTTTTTTACCATGCCATCTGATGTACCTAATATTAATATTTTTTCTGGTTTATAGTGTTTTAAGGCTTTTACGATTTCTTGTTTTTCTTCTTCTTTATAAAATAATGCATGTTTTACTGTTTCTATCTTTGTGGGTGCTTTTTTGGCTGATTCACCTGCAACAACTTCATTTTCTTTAATAAGTAATCCATCATCAATAATAAAGTCAATTCCCTTTTCACTTGCTACCATCTGTGCACGATAGCTTTTTCCTGTTCCAGATGGGCCAACAAATGCATATACTTCTATTTTATGTATAAAGAGTTCTTTTAATAAGTCCATTATTTTTCTCCTTTAATAATCATTCATACTAAGTGATGGATATGTATATGTTTTACCATTTTCTGTGAATTTTGTGTTTGGTTTATGGTCTTTATTCATTCGATTTTCGCCTTTTAAAAAGAATTTATATCTTGTATCATTTCCTACATATCCATTTCCTATAATTACTGGGTCATCCCATGTAACATCTACTGCATACCAAATTCCATCTATTTGTACATAATTCCAGGCATGATTTTCTGTTGCTCCTTGCGAATTTGTTGCTTGCCCTATTATTAATACGCATGGTATACCTAATTCATCTAATATATATTTAAAAGATTCTGCATATCCCTCACATACACATTGATGATTAATCAATGCTCCATATATGTTGTATATATTATCTTTTGCAATTGTTGTATCATATTCTATATTGTCAATTAAATAATCATGTACCATTTTAATATCTTTATATGTGTTTCCGGTTCTCATTGATAGAATTTCATTTCTAGCTTGTTCTACTTTTTGAATTGCCACTCTAACTTGTTCTTCTGTTTGGTACTCACCTGAAAAATAATTTGGCTCTGACCCACTATTAATAAACACATTATATGTTGTTTTGCCACGTTTTGTTATTTTTTCCATATTCAAATATAGTTTATTTGCTGAAATATAAAATATATCTGGATTATCATATAAATAACTTTCTACTGCTGATTGATAATATCTACCTAGCAATTCATCTCCACCTTGTCCTTTTAATAAATCTGTAAAATATGTTCCTAACTCAATTTTTGCTGTTCCTGATTTCATTTGTTCTTTGTTGTTATATAAAGCTTGATAAATAACTTTAGCTTCATCTTCTAATTGTGAATAAAAAAATTTATCATTTGCATTATTAGCATTTATAGTTTGCATTTGTGAATTCGGAGTATCTTCTATTTCATTAAATATATCATTGCTTGTTGATTCTATAATTCCTGGTGTTGTAATCTTATTGGTATCTTCCATATCATTAAATAATGTATTATAAGTTGATACAAAATTTTCAACTTGTTCTAATGCATCTGTTCCACTTATTTCTTCATATATTAATATTCCAAAGATACCTAAAATAGTAGTCATTAATAATGTGATAATAATCATAAGAAAATTCACAAATTTATTTTTCATATTCATCTTCCTTTTTTTATACTATTAGATTTATTATAACATTTTTATTTTTTTTTGTCTACGTATAGCAAAAACAAAAGCGGACTTTTTTAGATCTTAGTTGTATACAAAAAAGACGTTATATCATCAATAACGTCTTTTTATTTTTATTTATTGTATTGTAAAATTATATGCATTTGCAATATCTGCTGTTGTTGCTGCATCTAATTGGTTTGATTGTCCAGCATCAATTGATGGTAAAATTCCATCTAACCTTGCATACTCTGAACCATCTTGGTTTGTAAATACGATTTCAATACCTTGCTCTTGGAAATTTTGTGATGATGTATTTTCTACATTAGCTGTTAGTCTAGTTACTCCACCTTCTGCTATTAATTTAATATCTTTGAGTGTTAGGCCTTTAAAAGTTTTTGGTTCTGCTAATTTAGAAGATGTATTTAGTTTTGTTCCATTTTCTACTTTTGCATTTTCAGTATTGTTCATATCAATTAGGCTAGCCTCTGGTAAAGGTACTACTTCTGTTTCACTACTTTCTGTGCTTTGTTGTTCTTTGCTTTTTTCATCTTTTGCTTGGTTATTTTTAATTACCATGATTATTGTAATAACAACAGCAATCAACAAAACAACAATACAGAAAAATGGTAATTTTGATTGTTTTGTTTTTTTGGCTTGTTTTGAATTTCTCGTTTTAGGTTTTTTTTGTTGTGGCATAATTAATTTCCTCCTTTGTTTTTTCTGTATATAATTTATCATTTTTTTTTTAATTTGTAAATAGTTTTTTAAATTAATTTTTACTTTATTTTTTCTTTTATATGTACTAATGTATTTAAAGCATCAATTGGTGTTAATTCATTTAAATTGATTTTATCTACTTCGTGTGCAATTTCTGCTAGTTTATAATTATACATGTCAAATTGTCCTTCTACTTGTTTTTTATCTTTTTTTTCTGTCTTTTTGTTATTTAAAATACTTTTTCTTTCTAGATTTTTTAATATTTCATTCGCTTTTTGAGTGACTGGTTTTGGTACTCCTGCCAGACGTGCAACATGAATTCCATAGCTTTCATCTGTTCCCCCTCTTACTATTTTTCTTAAAAAGATCACATCTTCTCCTTTTTCTTTTACTGCTATAGAATAATTTTTTATTCCTTCTAATTCATTTTCTAATTGTGTTAATTCATGATAATGAGTTGCAAATAATGTTTTTGCTCCACATTTTTCTTTATTAGCAATATATTCTGCTACTGCCCATGCAATTGACAATCCATCATAAGTGGAAGTTCCTCTACCTATTTCATCTAAAATGACAAGACTATTTGCTGTTGCCTCTTTTAATATAGTTGCAACTTCCATCATTTCTACCATAAAAGTACTTTGTCCCATGCTTAAATCATCTGATGCCCCTACTCTTGTGAAAATTTTATCTACAACACCTATTTGTGCTTGTTCAGCTGGTACAAAACTACCAATCTGTGCCATTAGAACAATTAAAGCTACTTGACGCATATATGTTGATTTTCCTGCCATATTAGGTCCTGTAATTATAGATAAGCGATTTTCTCCTTTATCAAGATATGTATCATTTTCTACAAAAGCACCTGCACCTAGCATTTTTTCTATGACTGGATGCCTACCACCTTTTATATCAATCACACCGTTATTGTCAACTTTTGGCATACAGTAATTTTGATCTTCTGCTACTTGTGCAAATGAGCTTAATACATCTAAAGTTGCTACACTCACAGCTGTAAGTTGTAAACGTTTTATATTTTGGGCAATTTTTTCTCTAATTTCTACAAATGCATTATATTCTAAATTGACTACTTTTTCTTCAGCGCCTAGAATTTGATTTTCTAGATTTTTTAATTCTTCTGTAATATATCTTTCTGCATTTGTTAATGTTTGTTTGCGAATATATCTTTCTGGTACCATTTTTAAGTTTGATTTTGTAACTTCTATAAAATATCCAAATACTTTATTAAATCCTACTTTTAAATTTTTTATTCCTGTCTGCTCTTTTTCTTGAGCTTCTAAATCAATAATCCAGTTTTTTCCTTGTGTTGTTGCTGTTTTTAATTTGTCTATTTCTTCATCATATCCTAATTTGATAATTCCTCCATCTTTAACCGCCATTGGTGGGTCATCTACAATTGCTTTTTCAATCAATGTAGATATATCTGTTAATTCATCAATATTATCATATAATTCTTTTAATAATGGTGTTTCTATATTTTGTAAAATATGTTTTAATTCTGGTAATTTCTGTAATGAGTTTTTTAAAGTTATCATATCACGAGCGTTTGCATTTCCATATGCCATTTTCCCAGCTAAACGTTCAATATCATATACTTTTTTTAGGTTTTCAATTATGTCTCCTCTTAATATAATGTCTTCTTTTAGAGTTTTTACACTATCTAATCTTTTATTTATTTCTACTGTATCGATTAAAGGGTCATTTATCCATCTTCTTAAGAGTCTTCCTCCCATTGATGTTGAAGTTTTGTCCAATACCCAAAGTAATGTTCCTTTTTTAGATTTGTCTCGCATTTTTTCTGTGATTTCTAAATTCCTTCTTGCATTTATATCTAAAGACATATATTTAGATATTTGATATATTATAATTTTGTTTAGATGATCTAATGTTGTCATTTGTGTTTGCTCAATATATTCTAAAAGTGCATTAATACTGCAGATTGCTAATTCTCTTTCTTCTAAATTTTCTATTACTTTTTGATGATTATCTACTATATTAAATCTTAATTTTAATGTGTCTGATTTATTGCTAAAGAACTTATCTTGAAAGCGTGTTACATAAGTTTCAAATCGTTCTTTGATTTTGGACATTTCTTCTTGGCATTCTGCCATCATGGTATTAACAACTAATTCTGAAGGATTATATCTAGCAATTTCATCTAGTAATAATGGAAAGTTTTGGTTATCTTTAATTTCTGCTGAATACATTTCTCCTGTTGAAATATCACATACACTAATACCATAATAAATTCCTGTTTTATAAATTGACATTATGTAATTATTTTTTCGTTCTTCCAGCATATTTGAATCTATTACTGTTCCTGGAGTGACAACTTTAATAACTCCTCTTTTGACAATTCCTTTTGTTGTTTTTGGATCCTCTAATTGTTCACAAATTGCTACTTTATATCCTTTTGCTATCAATCTTGATATATACATGTCTGCTGCATGATATGGTACACCTGCCATTGGTGCACGTTCTTCTTTTCCGCAGTCTTTGCCTGTTAAGGTAATTTCTAATTCTCTTGAACAAGTTATTGCATCATCAAAAAACATCTCATAGAAATCGCCTAATCTATAAAACAAAATGCAATCTTTATATTGCTCTTTTGTTTCAAGATATTTTTGCATCATTGGTGAATATTCTGCCATGTTTTATTTCTCCTTTCAAATACCACATATGTTCTGATACAATTTCTAATGAAATAATTTTTCCGATTAAATCATCATTTCCTTCAAATATAACAACTTTATTGCTGTCTGTTCTACCAGTTAATGTTTTATCATTGTTTTTACTTTTTCCTTCTACTAAAATTGTTTGTGTTGTTCCTATATATTTTTGATTATTCTCATAAATTTTATTTTCTACTAATTGTTTTAATCTTTCAAATCTTTGATGTTTTATATTTTCTGGAATTTGATTTTCCATTTTATCCCCTGGTGTTCCTACTCTTCTTGAATAAATAAACATATATACTTGCTCATATCCCACTTTTTTTACAACATCTAATGTTTCTTCAAAATCTTCTTCTGTTTCTCCTGGAAATCCTACAATTATATCTGTTGATAAAGTTAAATTTGGAATTTTTTCTTTCATTTTTTTCACTAATGATAGATATTGTTCTTTTGTATATTTTCTATTCATTTCTTTTAATACTTTTGTACTGCCTGCTTGTAATGGTAAATGGACTAATTTACATACTTTATCACATTCACAAATTGCTTGTATTACATCATCTGTAAAATCTTTTGGATGTGGTGATATAAATCGTATTCTTTCAATTCCTTCAATTTTATTGATTGCTTTTAATAGTGTTGCAAATGAATTTATTCCTTGATATTCCTCGAATTTTATATTTTTTTCTTTTTCTACTCTTAAATAAGAATTTACATTTTGACCTAATAATGTAATTTCTTTATATCCTTTTTTTGCTAAGTCTTGTACTTCTTCTATGATTTTTCTAGGTTCTCTACTTCTTTCTCTTCCACGCACATATGGAACAATACAATAACTACAGAAATTATTACATCCATTCATAATTGTGACTGAAGCTTTTAAGTTACTTTCTCTTTTTATTGGTAATCCTTCATATACTTTTCCATCAATATCTATTATGTCTTCTTGTTTTCGTTTTTGTTCTATAGCTTTATATAAATTTTCTGGGAGTTTATGAAGTGTATGTGTTCCAAATATAATATCCACAAAAGGGTAACTTTCTTTTATTTTATTGGTTATGTGCTTTTCTTGCATCATGCATCCACCAATTGCTATGATTGTTCCTTTTTCTTCTTTTATATTTTTTAATTCTCCTAATTTTCCAAATAACCTTTCTTCTGCGTTTTCTCTTACGCAACATGTGTTTAATATATTTAAATCTGCTTGTTTAGGTTCATTGGTTTTAGTGTATCCCATTTGTTCTATCATTCCGCTTATTTTTTCTGAGTCATTTTCATTTAATTGACATCCCATTGTTAATATTGTATAAGTTAAGTTTTTTTCTTTATTTATTTTTTTTACTTTTTCTATATATTGTTTTTGATTTTCTATTTCTATATCTGTGTCGTTCATGTTTTTGTCTCCCTCCATTTTCTGTTATTTTAATACACTTTTCGATTTTTTGCAAGTAAAAAAAGAACGTTTCCGTTCTTTTTATGCAAGTCCATATTTTTTCTTAAATCTGTCTGCTCTACCACCTGCTGTTTCTTGTCTTAGATTACCTGTCCAAAATGGATGACATTTTGAGCATATATCTACTTTAATATCTTTTTTTGTTGATCCTACTTCTAAAACATTTCCACATGCGCATGTGATTGTTGTTTGGTTATATTCTGGATGTATTCCTTCTTTCATTTCTTTCACCTCTTTTTTGCTTTTTTAACTTGACTGTTTTCTATCATATCATATTTTTTAATATATTTCAAGTGTTTTGTATTATTTTTCATTATTTGTTTCTTCATGGTCTTGTAACATATATATTGCTGATGATATCATTTCTTTATTAAGTGATAGTTTGTGTACAAGTTTACTCATTATATTAAAGATACATGCTATAATTAATATAACTAATCCTATTTTTTTCCAATATTTTGCTATCATATTTTTTCTCCTTTTTTATTATACATAACTATTATACTCTGTTTTTTGGAAAAAGTCAATCAGTATTTAAAATCTCCTCCTCCTAAGAATTCTTTTATAAGTGAGTTATTTGGTATTTGCTCTTTTGGAATTGGTTCAAAATATTTTAGTATGTTTAATAATCTCTTTGCTTCTGCATATTCCTTTTCTTCTGGTGTTATTGCTTCTAGTAATGGTTTCACTGTACTTTTCAAGGCATTTATTTCGTAAATTAATGATGTATTAAATATTTTATCTGCTCCTTCTTGATATGGATATATATTTTTTTCTTCTCCATCTGTTACTTTATGCCATGTACTAAGTGTATGTTTTGCTGAATATCCTCTAAATTGGTAATCTCTTACTATTCTACGAATTAACCTTGTATCTGTTGTAGAAATTGGATTATATCTATCCATATTTAAAACTGTTAATGCACTTATATATACTTTATATTTTTCTTTTCTAGAAATCTGGCTTGTTAATTTATCATTTAAACAATGTATTCCTTCTATTATTAAAATATTGTCTTTCTCTAATTTTAATTTTTTACCTTCATATTTTTTTGTACCCATATGAAAGTCAAATCTAGGCATTTCTACTTCTTTACCATTTAAAAGTTTAACTAAATGTTCATTAAATAATTTTAGATCAATGGCTTCAATGCATTCAAAATCATATTCTCCATTTTCATCTCTTGGGTTATCTTGTCTTTCGACAAAATAATTGTCTACAGAAATAGTAACCGGTTTTAAGCCATTTAATCGTAATTGTATACCTAATCTTTGAGCAAAAGTGGTTTTTCCTGAAGATGATGGACCAGCAATCAATATTATTTTTGCATCTTTATGTTTAGAAATATCGTCTGCAATATTTGCAATTTTCTTTTCGTGTAATGCTTCTGCGAGCATAATTACATCTTTCATTCTATTTTCTTTAATTGCATTATTTAACCTATATACTACATTCATATTTAAAATTTTATGAATTCTTTCATATTCTTCAAATGCCCAAGATAGTTTTTTAGTTGCTTTGAATTTTTGCATTTTATTTGGCATTTTTGAACTTGGATAACGAATTAGAAATCCATCACAATATTTACTAATTTCAAATCTTTCTACTACTCCAGTTTTATTTGCTATCATTCCATATGAATAGTTAAAGAATTTTTCACAATAATACAATTTTATTTCTTTGTTTTCTTGTAAATCAAATTGTAATCTTCCTTTTGATGTTTTTGTTTTTTTATAAAATTCTTCTGCTTCTTTTCTTGTCATTATAACTTCTTCAATTGGTAAATTTTGGTCAATAATTTTTTGAATTTCTTGTGTCATATTTTGAATAAATTTTGATGTGATTTCTAGGTTATCGCATGTGCAAAACATGGCATTTCCCAATCTATATTCAACTGTCATTTTTTCCTTTGGATATAGTTTTTCAAAAGCTTTACTCATAATATATACAAGAGTTCTAGCATATATTTTCATTCCTTCTTTTGAAAAAGTGTCAATTAATTCTAATCTTCCATCTTTTTGAATTTCATATGATAAATTTTGATATTCGTTATTAAAAATACATCCTATTACTTTGTATTTACTTGATTCTATTTCTTTTTTCATAAGGTCTTCCACTTTTGTTGGTTTTTCAATGATATATTCTTCAGTGTTATACTTTATTTTCATAGTATTCCTCCTTGCTAGCATATATAAATCCCTAGCGCATACACTAGGGATTTTTTATTTGCTTTTATTCTTCTTTTCCTTCTGGTAAAGCTGGATAATCTAATACAACTTTTATTTTCATAATGTATTTTATAGTTCTTACTAATTTAGAATTTTTAATTCTTTGCCATAGTGATGGTTTAACTTCAAATGTAGTTTGTTCTATATATTCTTCTTGCTCTTCATTTTGTGTTTGAACTTGTTTTTCTTCCTCTGTTGTTTGTGTTGCTTGTACTGTTTGTGTTTTTTGCTCTTTTACAGTTTCTTGAATTGGCATTGCTATTGGTGTTGGAATTGATTTTAAAGCATCTGCTACTTCTATGCCTATATAGCTTAGTGCTTTTGATCTGTCTTCAATTCTTTCCATATCAATTTCAATATGTAAATTGGATTCTAAATTATTTATTCTTGCATTAATTAATTTTATTCCATCTTGGAAATTTTGTGATGTCTCAGTTTTTGCTTTTCCTACAATATTTAATGTCTCAATAATATCATCTGGGAATGTATCTTCTGCTGCTTTTACTTGTTCTTTCCAATCTTTGGCTTTATTTGTTGTTGCTTCTAATAGATCTTTTAATTGACCTGCTAATGAAATATTTTCTTCTCTTTGACGGATTAGTTCTTCTATTTTTTTTGTATTTTCTTCAAATTGATTTGTTGCATATTCTACTAATTCATATGCTGCATTATATACACTACTTGGGAAGTTTTTCTTTTTAGGATATTCATTTAAATATGTTTTTATAGATTCTACCATGTCCTTAAAATATGTATCTTCCTCTAATTGTACAATTTGTTTTTTGCTATTTGGATTGATTAATTTTTGTACTTTATCTATATTTGATAATATTTTTTCTTCCGTGATTACCATTCTCACGTTTACTATGCCAGTTCTAGACACTGTAAACTACCTCCTTTATCCTACGCTTCTTTATTTTTCTATTTCCTTTTTTATTATACACGAATTTACAAAAAACTACAAGTATCTTTTTTATTTTTTATTTTACATTTTTGTTACAGCTTTGTAACGTTTTTGTAATATTTTATGTAACTGTTTTCATTTCTTCATGTCTTTTAATTTTTTGAGTTGTTGTTTTTATAAGTTCTTTGTCTGTTATAATAATATCTCTTACATATTTATATGCTGGCATGGTTTTATTAATTTTTTTAACGCCTTGCCATATTATTTCTTTTATTTCATCTTCTTTTTCTACTTTATAAATTTCTTTTACCAACTCCTTGTCATATACAATTTTAGCACATATTTTGTAATCTTTGCCATCTGGTCTACCATAAACAAAACTTTCTTTAACACCTTCTATCTTATTAATTAATACTTCCAATTCTTCTGGATATATGTTTTTTCCATTTTGTAGTACAATAACATATTTTTTCCTTCCTGTAATAAATATAAATCCATCTTTGTCTATCCTTGCTAAATCTCCTGTATGGAACCATCCGTCAGGTTCTATTGCTTCTTTTGTTGCTTCTTCATTATCATAATATCCAATCATTACTGTTGGTGATTTTACCATTAGTTCTCCAATTCCTTCTTCATTAGGATCTAATATTTTAACATCAACACTTGGAAATGCTTTTCCTATTGAGCCTAACCTTTGGTATTTATCATCTTCTGCTGCAACCACAGGAGAAGTTTCTGTTAGCCCATAACCTTGATATGTGCAGAATCCTAACTCATTAAATCCTTTTTCAAATTCTGGGTCAAATGCTGCTCCTCCTGCTACTAAAAGTCTTAAATGTCCTCCTAAATTGTCATGAATTTCCTTAAATAGTTTCTTTCTAATATCAATTCCAAATTTAAGTAAAAATTGACTAATTTTAATTCCTTTTTGAACAGTTTCCCATTTACCTTTTTTCTGTATTCCCTTTTTGATTTGTTTGTAAATCCCTTCATAAAGTGCTGGAACAGATATCATTGCTGTTACTTTATATTCTTTAACATTTTGTGCAATATGCCTAATTCCATCACAAAATGCAATACAACATCCTTTTGAAATTGGATATAAAAATCCAACTGTTGATTCAAATGTATGGTGTAATGGTAAAAATGATAACATAATATCGTTTTCATGTAATTTGATTGTTGATGCTATATCCATAATATTGCTTGTAATATTTTTATGACTTAGCATAACTGCTTTTGACATAGATGTTGTGCCAGATGTAAATAACATAATTTGCATTTCTTCAGGATTAATCTCTGCATCTATAAATTTAGTATTTCCTTTATCTAATAATTCTTTTCCTTCATTAATTAATTGATGCATTGAATAAATTTCATTTTCATTTTGTTCTAAATCCATAGAAATAAAATATTTTATTTTTGTATTTTTCTTTTCTTTCAATCTTTTCATAATGTCATCATATTTTTTTGAATAGAAAATAGCTTCTACTCCTGCTCGTAAAATTAGGCTTTCAATTTCATTTTCTGGTAATGCTTTATCTAATGGGACTACAATACCTGTTCCTGTTACAATTGATAGATATGCAACTCCCCATTCATAGCGATTTTCTCCTATTACAGAAATACGTTTTCCTTTTAATCCCATATCAATCAATTTTGTTCCTAAGCTATTTATTTGTTCTCTAAATTCTTTATGCGTTATTTGTTTATATTCTCCTTCTTTTTCTGTTTTTAAAATATATGCTGGTCTTTCACCAAATTTTTCTCCGGATTTTTTTAACATATCTTTTAAATCTGTATATGTATCAAATTTATGAATTGGTTTTCTCATCAGATTTTTCTCCCCTTTTTACTTTTTTCTTAAGCCTTCAATAATTGTAGCTTCAAATTCTTTAAATAGTTGCATAATATCAAATGTTTCTTCATTTCTTAATTTATACACTAAACTAGAACAAATTAAAGCATATATTTCAGATGCAATTGCTTTTGGATTTCCTTCTTTAATTTCTCCTTTTTCTATTCCTTGTTCCACAATTTGTTCTATTTTGTTAATATAGTCATAAATATGTTTTTGACATTTTTGATTTCTCGCTTCTTTTCCATAAAATTGACTCAATAATATAGCAATAATATCTTCATATTTTGATACTATTTTAATTTGAATTAAAACTATTGCTTTTATTTTGTCAATATAGTTCGTTAATTTAGCTGTTTTTATATCTATACTATTTTGCAATAATTTAATTCCTTCTTCTATTAAAAAGTTGAATATTTCCTCTTTGCTTGAAAAATGATAATATAAAGTTCCTTTTGCTACTCCAACAGTTGCTGTTATGTCCTCTATACTAGTTGCATCATATCCTTTTTCAGCAAATAATTTCATAGAAGTTTCAAATATTTTTCTCTTGGTTTTATTCATATTTATCCATTCCTTCCATGTTTCACATTATATAAATAATACTCAATAATTGCAATAGTTTTTATGTCATTTTGTACGAGTCGTTCAGTTTTTTATTTATCATTTTAAATATGAAATTTTCTAATAACTGCATCTTTAACATCTTTTGCACACAAGCAAATTGTAAGTAGAAAATTCATGAAGCAAATCCCTGTTGCTACATAGCTAAGAACTTTATTTGCAACAATATTTTTATATATAAAAAATATTGGTATTAAGCTAAATAAACAAATTACTAATTGGCAAATTGCATATCGTATATATTTTTTATGACTAACTATTGTTAATATTAGCATTGTTATATTTGCTATGATGATAATAATTGGAATAGAAATATTTATTGACCATTTTCTGAATCCTGTTTTATAATCAATATATATTGTTAATATCGATATGGCAATTGCTTGTACTAATACATGTGTAGCTATATTCGTATTTTTATTGATTGCGTAAATAACGGTTATCCAAATATAAATAATTCCTGCATTTGCTACTCCTGCCCAATGTATCTCATTAGTTGTTAAATGATTTATTAAAATTAATAATAACATAATAGCAAGTGATATTCCAATTGCAATTTTTACAACTAAATCTCCTTTTTTTGGGTTTACTTTCTGTGGATATAACATGATATTCCTCCTATTGATTATTCACACGATTGCTTTCAATTTTTACTCCAATTCCCTTTTCTTTTAAAAATTCATAACATGCTTTTTCTATTCTGTCATTATTTAATATTGATGTAAATGTTAAAACAATTTGATTTTCATATGAACATGCTGAGCATTTTATTTTTTCTGCTGATTCTGGTGCAATTAGCATGAAAAAGTTATCTATATATTTTTTGTATTTTCCAATAATACCTATTCTTCCAATATTAGAAAATGTCATTGTTGTATATTTTCTTATTTCTATATAACTTAATCTTACAATTGGTTTTTTTAATATTAATGGTATTGTTTTTATAAATGGATTTATTCCTAAACGCACATTGCCTGACATTGTTTTTTTAATTTCTTCTGGTGTTAATCTTTTTTGAAAATCTTGTTTTACAAATTCTAGTATTTTTTCAAAATTATCTAATTTATTTTTTTCCATTTCTGCTTCAACTGTTATATAAGAAAAGAAATTTGATATTGTTTCTGATGGAAAATATTTTTTTAAATTGACTGGTATACATATTTTTATTGGTCTGTGTTTTGGATTAATAAAATTCACTTTGTAAATACTATATATCAATACTGCTGTTAGATATTGTGTAATTGTGCAGTTTTGCTTTTTTGCTTCTTCTTTTAATGCATTTAAATCTATAATTTCATGGATTGCTGATATTGCTCCTAATTTTAGTTTTCCTCCTCTTAGTAAATATGCTTTTTTTGATGAATTATTGTTTTTGGCTTTTTTATCAAAATTTTTTATATAACTATCTTCAATTGTGTAATTTGCTTTTCTGTAAATTCGTAATTCTTCTTGAAAATCTTCTGGATGGACCATTTCTAAATAGCTATATATAATTTCTTTAAAAAATAGTGCTCCACTATTACCATCTGTTAGTGAATGAAAAATATCAATATTTATTTTTCTATCAAAATATGTTACTTTAAATAAATATTGATTATTGGTCTTAGGGTCAATATATTTACATGGATAATCTCTTTCTGGTTCAATTATAGGTTCTTTTGCGTTGTATTCAAAATAATTCCAAAAAAATCCGTTTTTCATTTTTACATGAAATGATTTATATTTTTCAAGTGCGATTTTTACTGCCTTTTCTAGTATTTCTGGTTTAATTTGTTCTTTTAAAACTGCTGATATTCGAAAAACTGTGCTGTATTTTTTCCCTGCTGAAATGGGAAATAATTTTGCTGAATTATCTAGTTTACGCCATTCTAATATATTTCTCTTTTTATCTTTCATGTTTATCTCCTTTTACACGAATTCTTCCCAAACTAAATTTGCAAAATCTAATCCTTTTGGAGTTAATAAAATATTGTCTAAATCTATTTCTATTAGACCTTGTTTTACTAATTTTTCAATTTCTTTTCTAAAAATGAATAATGGATTTTCTCCAAATTTTTCTTTGAATTTTATAATTTGAACTCCTTGTAGCTTTCGTAATCCCAGTAGCATGTATTCTTTTTTTTGCTCTTCTATTTCCTGTATCTCATGAATAGTTTTTGTTTGTTCTATATTTCCTTTTAGATATTCTTCTAAATTTTCGGTATTCGAGTATCTTTTTTTATTAATGTATGAATGTGCTGCAACACCAACTCCTATATATTCTTTTTGTTCCCAACAATTCAAATTATGTTTTGCTTGTTTTTTTGGAATTGCAAAATTGGATATTTCATAGTGTTCATATCCATGCAATTCTAATTGGTTTTTAACATAATGATATTGTTTCCTTTCTTCCTCTTCTGTTGGTAATATCAATGTTTTTTCTTCAATCATTTTTTCCATTGGTGTATTTGGTTCTACTATTAAAGAATAAATAGAAATATGTTCAGGCTTTAAATCTATTACTTTTTTTAGGCTCTCTTTTATGTCTTTTATTGTTTGGTTTGGTAAACCTATCATTAAGTCAACATTTATATTTTCAAATCCTACTTCTCGTGCTAATTGATATGTATTTAAAAATTCTTTATAATTGTGGATTCTGCCTATTGTTTTTAATAATTCATCATTTGTTGTCTGTAATCCAATACTCAATCTATTTATTCCACATTTTTTATAGTCATTTAACTTTTGCTTTGTAACTGTGCCTGGATTAACTTCGATTGTTACTTCCATTTCTTCTATTTTTTCTTTAATATTTTTTTGTATTGTATTTATAATTTGTACAATATTCTTACTCTCAATATACGATGGAGTTCCTCCTCCAATATATAGAGTTGTAACTTGATATTTTGAAATTAGTTCTTTATTTTGTTCTATTTCTTCTAATAGTTTTTGTGTATATTTTTCTTGCTTTTCTTCCTGATTTGGGAAAGATATAAAATCACAATATGTACATTTTTGTTTACAAAATGGTATATGAATATAAATTCCTAATTCTGGTAATGACATTTTACTTCCTCTCTATGATTGAGCAATTTCTATAATTTTTTTTAGTCTATAATTTACTCCTGATTTTCCGATTGGATTTTTTAATTTTTTTCCTAGCTCTATTAGTGACATGTCTGGATTTTCTAAACGTAAAAGTGCTATTTCTTTTAAATTTTCATCTAATTTATTAAATTTATTTTCTTTTTGTAATTTTCTAATTGCTTCAATCTGTTCAATTGATGCATTTATTGTTTTATTTAAATTTGCTGTTTCGCAATTAACTAGTCGATTGACCTTTCCTCTCATATCTTTTTGAACTCGAATATCTTCATATTTTAATAATGCTTTACTTGCTCCAATTAAAGCTAATAATTTAGAAATTTCTTCTCCATCTTTAATATAAATTGATTTTTTATTTGGCATATCCAATTGTTTTGTATGAATATCAAATTTCTCTAAAATTTTTTGTATTTCATCTCTGTTACTTGCTTCTGAAAATCCAATTTCTAAATGATATCCATTTTCTGGATTATTGATAGAGCCAGATCCAAGGAATGCACCTCTTATCATGCTTTTCTTATTTTCTTCTTTATTTTCTACTTCTTGTATTTGTATGTCAAATGGTATTTCTTTTCTTTTTACTATAATTACAAAAGTATTTCCTTCTATTGATATTTGATAATCTATTTTTAAATTTGATAATAGTTTTGAAAATCTATTTATGGTGTATTCACTTTCTGTTGCATATCGTAATATTTTTCCATTATTTATAAAACTTGTATTGTTTGTAAATAAATATCCTAGTAATTCGCATTTTACATTTACTTTATCTGCTAATGTGTTAAATTTACTTAATTCTTCTTTGATATCTGATGAAAATGACATATTGCCTCCTTTATTTTAATCTGGCAATAACAATACGGTCATTACCATATCCATCTTTTTTACAATAAATATCACTGTATTTTTCTTCGTTTTCTAATAGTTCAATAACATCTATTTTTTGATCATAACCTATTTCTAAACATAAATATCCTTTATATTTTAAATATTGATAACTTTGTTTTATAATTTTTCTGTAAAAGTCTAATCCGTCGTATCCTCCATCTAAAGCAATTTTCGGTTCTTTTTGTACATGTTTTTCTAGTGTTGAAAGGATGTCTTTTTTTATATATGGTGGATTTGATACAATCATATCAAATCTTTGTGGTTTTATTTTTTGGAATAAATCTGATTGTATTAAAGAAATTTGATTTTCTACTTTATTATTTATGCTATTTTTCCTTGCTATTTCAATTGCATTTTTACTTATGTCAATTGCTGTTATTTTACTTTCTTCTATATATTTAGCAAGTGATACTGCAATTGCTCCACTGCCTGTGCATAAGTCTAGTATATTTTTTGCATTTATTTTTTTTGCAATATCTATTACTTCTTCTACTAATGTTTCTGTGTCTTGTCTTGGAATTAATACGTCTTCGTTTACGAAAAAGTTGAGTTTCATAAATTCTTTTTGGTGTGTGATATGTTCAATTGGAATGTGATTTCTTAATTTTTGAATGCCTGCAAAATATTCCTTTTCTTCTTGTGTGCTTAATTCTTGCATGTCATTTACAATGATGTATTGTCTTGGTTTGTTTAAAATAAATTGCATTAACATTCTTGCTTTTAATTTAGGGCTTTCTATGTCTTCTACTTTTAAATCAATTGCTCCTTTTTCTATTGCTTCTTTTAGTTTCATATCACACCTCACTTTTTCCTATTATACCACTGATTATTAAATGTGACAACTGTTTTTTGGAGATTCGGGAAGAGGGGACGCCCTTTTTTTCCCTAGCCGGGAAGAGGGGACGCCCTTTTTTTCCCTATGCTATTTTTCCCTCTTTGTTTATTAAGTATAAAAGTATTTATTTTT
>CANQTV010000022.1 GCA_947626875.1 uncultured Clostridia bacterium
ACAAAGTTATGAAAAATTCAATTACTCATAGGTTGGTATCCTCTGGGATAGGGAAAAATCGCATAGGGAAAAAAAGGGCGTCCCCTATTCCCTCTCTAAAAGTCGAATTTTGTCGGAATTTGCGATGAAAAGTATATCGCAAAGTATTGACAAATTCGACTTTTTGCGTTATTATGTTTCCATAAGATTGAACCATGTGGAATTTAAATCTTATTTTAATTTTTTCGAAAAAATTTTATTTCTTTTCAATTTCCAAAAAGAAGAAAACAGAATAAGGCAGGTGAGGCATATGCATGTATAGGTTGTACACAACCAAAGTAATCAATGCCATCAGTTTAATATGTACAATTATTGTATTTTTTTTCATATGTTTTATTAATATTCAAATACGAGATTTTTCAAAAACTCCTATCTTCTCAAATAATAAACAAAAAACAGTAAAAGTACAATTTAATGATAGCAAGGAGAAAAACGTAATACAAGAAAAAGTAGTAACAACAGAAAGTGAATGGTATCTTAAAATACCGACGATTTCTTTGGATGCAAAAATAGCAGAAGGAACATCACAAGAAATATTAAATTCAGCGATTGGGCATTTTGAAAATACAAGTAAGACAGCTGGAAATATTGGTTTAGCAGCACATAATAGAGGCTATTCAGTAAATTATTTCGCAAACATAAAATCACTAAAAAAGGGAGATAAGATTCAATATGCTTATAAAGAATTTAAAAAAGAATATGTTGTTACAGATAATATTATTATCGAAGATACAGATTGGACGAATTTAGAAGATACAGAAGAAAACACAATTACATTAATTACTTGTGTTGAAGGCGAACCAGAATTTAGAAGATGTGTGATTGGTAAAGAAGCTTAAATGTAAAGGAGTGATTGAAAAAATTGAAGAAAAAACTAAAAAAACTAGGGAAAAGAATAGTAATAATTAGTGTTATATTTATATTTTATGTATTAATTGTATTAAATAGTGTACAGGCGTTTTTTTCAGGGACTTTGAATTTATATGCTCGTAGCAATTGTGGAGAATTATTGAAATATAAAGGAGAAATTATAGAAACTTATGTTGTAGAATATCAAACAAAATCAACAGTATATCCAGCATATTGTCTTGATAAATCTAAACAAGGTATAACTGAACAAGTTGTATATGGTGTTAGAAATAAAGATTACATTAAAGATGATAAGTTGTGGAATTATATTGTAAATGGATATCCATATAAAACAAAAGAAGAATTAGGTTGCCAAACGGTAGAAGAGGCATATATGGCGACACAGCAAGCAATTTATTGTTATTTATATAACTATAATTTGGATGATTTTGAAGCAATTGGAGAAGCAGGGCAGAGGACTCTAAATGCATTAAAACAAATTGTAGCAAATGCGGGAAATTCAAAAAAAGTACGACCATCAGATGAAATAATAGTAAATAGTTTACAAGAACAATTTACAATAGATGAAAAAGATAAAAATTATGCATCTAAAACATATGAAGTTCTGATAGAAAGTCCTACTGATGAGTATACAGCGACATTTGCTTCAGATGAAGATACTTTGCAATTAAAAATAACAGATGAAAATAATGTCCCTAAATATACTTTTAAGAAAAATGAAAAATTTAAAGTACTAGTTCCATTGGAATTGATGAAAAAAGGAAAGTCTATAAAGCTGTATATTGATGCAATTGTAGATTTGAAAAGAATTGTTGAAGGTGTACCAGATGATTCAAATTATCAATCATATGCTATAACAGCATCAGCAACAGAAATTATTAGAGAAATAAAAGAAGATAAATATGCAGAAGATGAAGGCAGTATCAAAATCATAAAACAAGATGAAAAAACAAAAGAAAGGTTAGAAGGTGTAGAATTTGTGATTTTAGATGAAAACAAACAAATATTATATAATGATTTAAAGACAGATAAAAATGGAGAAATTAAAGTTGAACACTTGGCGCCAAAGACTTATTATGTGCAAGAAACAAAAGCAAAAGAAGGATATTTAAAAAAATTGGAATTAACACCAGTAACAGTAGATTATAATAAAAGTACTGTTATTACAATCGATAATGAAAAAAGAAATATAACACAAATAGTAGACAAACTGCCAGTTACTGGTGAATAGCTAGTAGCAAAATTGTACAAAATTAAATTATAGTTTTGTACAATTTTTATTTTTATTTGTAATGTATTGAAAAAAAATAACAAAACGGATATAATAAAATAGATATCATAAGCGAGGAGAGATTTATTCATGGGATTTATAGTACTAATCATACTTATTTTTATCAATGCATTTTTTGCAGCAAGTGAAATTGCATTTATTTCATTAAATGATGCTAAAATTGAAAGACAAGCAAAAGAAGGAAACAAAAAAGCCAAGCAAATTGAAAAAATGTTAAGAAACCCAAGTCATTTTTTAGCGACAATTCAAATAGGTATTACACTAGCAGGATTTTTATCAAGTGCGTTTGCATCAGATACATTTGCAAGTGAATTAGCACCTATATTACATCAATTAATGCCAATTTTTAGTATTGGTGTTTGGAATACCATTTCTATTATATTAATTACCATAGTTTTATCTTTCTTTACTTTGGTGTTTGGAGAGCTTGTGCCTAAAAGATTAGCAATGAAGAATTATGAAAAGATATCATTTGCTACAATAGGAGTTATTAGAATATTATCAACTGTAACAGCACCATTTGTTAAACTTTTAACAGCTGTTACTAATAAAATTTCGAAATTATTTGGAGTAGATGAGCATGAAGAAGAAACAGTAACAGAAGAAGAAATTAAAATGATGATTGATCAAGGAGAAGAAAAGGGGACAATAGAAGAGGAAGAAAAAGAATTATTAAATAATGTATTTGAATTTGATGATATAACAGTTTCAGAAATAATGACACATCGTACAGATATATTTGCAGTAGATATAGGGACAAGCATTGATGAATTAATGCAAATTATTTCAAAAGAAGATTATCGTTATAGTAGAATTCCAGTATATGATGAAACAATAGATGAAATCAAAGGAATATTATTTGTAAAAGATATTTTAAAAAATATAGGTAAAAAAACATTTCGTATGAAAAATATTATACATGAACCATATTTTGTACCACAAAATAAAATGATAGATGATTTATTCCGTGAAATGCAAACACATAAAACTCAAATGGCTATAATTCTTGATGAATATGGCGGTACAGCGGGGCTTATTACAATGGAAGATATATTGGAAGAACTTGTTGGTGAAATTTATGATGAATATGATGAAGAAGAATTAGAATATGAAAAATTAGATGAAAATACTTATATATTATCTGGAAGTATGACAATTTATGATGTAAATAAATTATTAGATGCACATATTCCAGAGGGTGATTATGATACAATTTCAGGATTTTTGCAGGATGAATTGGATAGAATACCAAAAGAAGAGGAAAACCCTGTAATTGAAACAGAGAGAGTAACATATAAGATTGAAGAATATGAAGATAATAGAATTTTGAAAATTAAAGCATGTAAGAATCTTAGGAAGGAATGATATTAAATATGAAAAAGAAAGTTTTTATTATATGTATACTTATAATTTTAGCAGTATCAGCAGTCACATATTTTACATTTCAACGACAGTATGAACAAAATAGAGATTATGAAGTTGAGAAAATTACTGATTATAAATATTTCATTTCAAGAGCTGCAAATGAGCAAAAATTTGGTGTAATAGATGTGCAAGGCAATGTAATATTACCAGAAGAATATGATATGGTTGCAATTCCAAATCCTTCAAAGCCAGTTTTTATATGCAAACAAGATGATAGAAATATTGCAAAAAATGAACTTGGAGAACAAATTTATACTCAATATGAAAATGTAGAAGCATTACAACTAAAAAATGTAGCAACAGATGTACCATATGAAAAATCTGTTATAAAATATGAAAAAAATGGAAAATATGGTTTGCTTAATTTAGCAGGAGAGACTGTAACAGACGCAATTTATGAAGAAATTGATACATTACAATATAAAGAAGGAGAATTACTTGTAAAAAAAGATGGAAAATATGGTCTAATTAACTACCATGGTGCTACATTAGTTAATACAGAATATGATCAAATTTCGGCAGATACTTTTTTTGATGAAAATACTCAATACAGATATGATGGTTATATTGTAGCAAATAAAACAGATAATGGATATCGTTATGGATATATTTCATGTGCAGGTGAAATGTATTTAGATACAAAATATAATGATATGCAACGTATATTAGATGTTGGGGATAAAGATGAAGCATATTTGCTAGTTGCAGAAAATGGAAAATATGGATTATATAAAAATGATAAACAAGTGATTGAAAATCAATATCAATCTATTAGTTTGGACAATGATAATTCAATTTTTATAGTACAGCAAGGGAAAAAATATGGGGCACTTACAATAGAAGGAAAGAAACTAATTGATTGTAAATTTGAACAATTAGATGTAAAAGGAAAATATTTATATGCTCAAAATGGAGAAACAGCAGAAGTATATGATAAAGAAGGAAAATTAACTAATATTTCTCCAAATACAACAGTAATTGATATTCCAGAAAAAGAAGGTTACACTATTCATGTTGAAACAACAGAGGAAAATACAACATATCAAATTTATAAAAATGATCAACCAGTAAGTGAGGAAACATATCAATATATTGCATATTTGCAAAAAGATTTATGTATTGCATCTAAAACAGGAGAAAATTTGGGAATTATTGATATGCAAGGCCTACCAAAATCAGAATTTAAATATACGACAATTCAGGTAATTCCAAATACAAATTTAATTCAAAAGGCAACAGATGAAGAAACAGAAATTTTAGATGAAGAAGGAAAATCAATTATTCAAATGAAAAATGCAACATTGATGCAAGAAGACGAATATCTATGTCTTTCTGATGGAAATAACAATCAATATGTTACATTTGATGGGAAAGTGGTAACAAATAAAGAAGTATTTGCAAATAATACGTTATTTGCAACACAAGAGAACGGAAAATGGGGATTTTCAGATAGTTCTGGAAAGATGGTTGTAGAAGCAATTTACGATAAAGTAACAGAATTTAATAAATATGGTTTTGCAGGTGTTTTAAAAGACGGAAAATGGGGTATGATAAAACAAGATGGAACAGTAGGTCTTGAACCAAATGAAAGTAATTTGACTTTTGAAGCAGAACCAGATTTTATAGGTGTATATCACAGAGTGCAATATAGTTCTGCTCAAATATATTATGTGAAATAGGAGGCGGATTATTTTGCAACTAGGAGTCGCATTAGCTGGCGGTGGTATTCGTGGTATTGCACATGCAGGTGTATTAAAAGCATTAGAGGAAAATAATATACAAATTGATGTAATAGGGGGGACAAGTTCAGGGAGTATGGTCGCGTCACTATATGCCTTGGGCTATTCCCCTTATTATATTTATCTCCTTTTCAAACGTTATGCAAGAGATATAGTAAGTATTGATGCATTGCCGATTATTAATACAATTGGGGATTTTGTAGCAAATAAAAAGTTTCAAGTACGTGGATTTAATTCTGGAGAGAAAATTCAGCAAGCATATAATAAAATGGCTCTTCAAAAAGGTGTGAGTTGTATGGCAGAAATTAAGAAACCTATTGTAATTCCGGCAGTAGATGTAAATACTTCACAGAAGTTTGTATTTACTAATACTAAAGAGCAAGGAGATAGATATATTTCTAATATATCTGTAGGAGAAGCGGTTAGGGCAAGTAGTAGTTTCCCAGGTATATTTTGCCCTTGTGACTTTCAGGGATACAAATTTTTAGATGGTGGAATTTTAGATAATATTCCTGTTCAAGAAGTAAAAAAACGAGGGGCGGATAAGGTTATAGGTGTTAATTTTAGAGCAGATGATATTGATGAAAATAGTAACTTTATGGATATTTCTATGCGTACAATAGATATTATGGGGAATAAAATTTCGGAGGAAGGAATTCAAGAAAGTGATTTGATTTTAACAGTTGATACAGATGGTACTGGAATTTTGGATGTTGATAAGATTGATGTTTGCTATTGTGCAGGATATAGGTGTGCTATGCAAAATATGGATAGAATTCAGTCTATTTTGTAGTGTTTTTGCATATATTATAGAGGGAGTGAAGCCAGTATGAATATAAAATATTTTGATAATAGTGCAACTACAAGAGTGAAGGAAGAAGTTTTAGAGGAAATGTTTCCATATTTAAGTTTAGAATATGGTAATCCATCATCTATATATGGTTTGGGTAGAAAAGCTAAAAGAGCAATAGAACACGCTAGAGAAAGGGTAGCTAGCTTATTGAATTGTAGACCAAATGAAATTATTTTTACAAGTTGTGGTTCAGAAAGTGATAACATGGCTTTAAAAGGTATGGCTTTTTTGCAAAAAGCTAATAAAACAGGAAAGAACCATCTGATTACTTCTTGCATTGAACATCCAGCAATTTTAAATTCGTGCCATAGTTTAGAACAACAAGGATTTGAGGTTACCTATCTAGATGTAGATGAACAGGGATTTGTTAATATAGATAGTTTAATAAATAGTATAACGGAAAAGACATTTTTAATTAGTGTCATGTTTGCAAATAATGAAATTGGTACAATTCAACCGATTAAGGATATAGCTAAGATTGCTAAAGCACATAATATAGTGTTACATACAGATGCGGTGCAGGCGGTTCGGTAATGTACCAATTGATGTGCGAAAGATGGGAATTGATATGTTATCACTTTCTGGTCATAAATTATATGCACCTAAAGGAGTGGGAGCATTATATGTTAGAGAAGGAATTGATTTGTATAAATTTTTAGATGGGGGACATCAAGAAAAAGATAAAAGGGCAGGTACAGAAAATGTTGCAGAAATTGTAGCATTAGGAAAAGCTTGTCAATTAGCAGAAAAAAATATGGGCGAATATATTTATAAATTGAAAGAAATGAGAGATTTCTTTTTTGAGCAAGTAAAAAATAAATTTCCCCAATGCCAGATTAATGGAAGTTTAGAACAGAGACTACCAGGAAACTGTAATGTTTGCTTTCCAAATACTGATTCAGGAGAATTGCTGTTAAAGTTAGATGCAGAGGGGATTTGTGCATCAGGAGGATCTGCGTGCTCATCAGGAAATGCAAATCCATCACATGTGTTAACAGCGATAGGAGTACCACAAGAATTAGCACAAGGTGCATTGAGAATTACATTTGGTGATTTTAATACAATGAAAGAAGTAGAATATTTGATAGAAAAATTAGAAAACATACTTTAAAATACTTTCTCTTTTTTTAAATATATTGTATAATTAAAATGAAGAAAATATGAGGGGCAAAGTTACAATATGGAGAAAAAAAGAGATTATATATTAAAGATTTTTTTAATATTTTTTATTGGTAGTATTTTTGGATTTTTACTTGAAATTATATATGGATTACTTATGGATAAAATGCTAATTTTTAGAAAAGGCTTAATATATGGACCATTTATACAAGTATATGGCGTTGGCGCTGTTTTTTATTATTTGCTTATTTGTAAAGTAAAAGAACCAAAAAAATTGTTTGTAATTAGTTTTGTAATGGGAGGTATTATAGAATATATATTTTCATTTTTGCAAGAAGTTATCTTTGGAACTATTTCATGGGATTATTCGGGAATGTTTCTTGATATTAATGGAAGAACCTCGTTTCTATATTGTTTCTTTTGGGGATTGATAGGTGTTGTTTATTTAAAATTATTGTTTCCATGGATTGAAAAGTTAGATGTAATTATAATGAATAAATTAGCAAGAACTGTTATTTATGGTTTATTTATTTTTATGATATTTGATGTTATAATTTCTTGTATGGCAGGTATGAGACAAGATGCAAGAAAAAATCAAATACCACCTAAAAATAGGGTAGATTCATTTATTGATAGACATTATCCAGATGAATTTATGGATAAGGTGTATGTTAATAAAAAAGAAGTGTGAAGTAGTCTATAATATTTGCATAAATACTTTAAAAATTGACAAATAATTTATATTATGGTAAAATATGAATACTATATTTATTGTAAATATAAAAAAGGAGGCAATTATGAAAGCTTTATGCATTATTGGAAGTCCTAGAAGTAACGGTAGTACTGCATATATTGTAGACAAGATTATTGCGGGAATGGAAGAGTGTGGAGTTGAAGCAAAAAGGTATTGTTTAGGCAACACAAAAATTAATTATTGTTTAGGATGTAAAGAATGTTATAAAGATGGTAAATGCATTCAAAATGATGATATGAACAAGATTATTGAGGATTTAAAAGAAAGTGATATTGTTGTTGTTGGTACACCGGATTATTGGGGAGATATTACGGGACAACTGAAAGTTTTTTTTGATAGAAATACTCCTTATGCTAATACCAATGATAATAGAAATTTTAATAATAATAAGCAGAAATATGGAATTTCTGTAGCGGTACGAGAAGGAAAGACTGAAAGGGAAAATCTTAATATTATTAATTCTATTGAGCATTATTTTGGGCATATGGAAATTTTGCCAATTGGTAATATTGCTGTAACACAAACAAGTACATTGGAAGATTTACTTACTAAGCATCAAAAAGAAATCCAAGAGGCATATGAATTAGGAAAAAGTATAGTATCTTTAACGAAGGAAAAAGAATAAATAAAGTAGAAATATAGCAAAAAGTTGTCAAAATTATGTAACTTTTTGCTATATTTTTAAGTTAACATATGGAAAAATATGTGTAAATATGGTATAATAAAGGAAAAATTTTAATTTATATAAAGAGAGTATGAATGAAAGAAATATATGATGAAATAAAAAATATGATAAATAAAGAAAATGATTTTGTAATATTAGATGTTGATCGTACAATAATAAATACAACATCTTGGTATCAAGCATGCATTACTGATAATTTACTTATTAGTAAAAACAATATAAAAAAATTTCTTAAAATAAATAATGAAACTTTTAAAAATCCGAACATACAAAATTTATCTAATTTTAGGAAAGAAACATTAAAATTAATTGATAAAAGGAATAGAAATGAATGGAGTTTTTATGTATCAGGTATATATACTGCTCGTAATTTGGTAAAAGTGTATAAGGAAGCAATTAAGTACATTAAATATGTATTTAAGTACTATGGAAATAATTTAAAAATTATATTTTTAACATCAGGGTATGAACCATTTATAAGAGGTGTGGTTGATGAAATAGTGCAAGAAAATAATTTAAATGGAATTAATTATTCGGTAATAGGTTCGAAAATTGAATTTAAAGAAGGAAATATAGAAGAAATATATCATATAGATCAATATGAAAAGCAAAAAATAGTTGAGTTAATTATTAAAATTGGTGGCAAAATAAGAATGTTAGCAGATGATTCAGGAGATAATAAATTGCTTTTTAAAACTATTCAAGATAATGGAGGGATAGCTTTAAAAATACAGCATGAAACGAAAAAAGAAACAAATAAAACTTGGAAAGAATATATAGGTACTTTAACTGATGTAAATGTAAAAAAATATATACAAAATGATGATTCATATATAAAATTGTATAAAGAAAAATATGAGTTGCCCCAATTTGTACAAAAACTAGAAAGTAATACAAATAAAATAGGAATTACATTTATATTAAAAGAACATTATATAGAAGCACTTCAGAGCATTATACATAAAATAAAAAATGATGAGGATAAAAAGCACTTTGAAAAGTTGATAGAAAGATTTGTATTTGAAAAAGATGATAAAATTTATATTAGAGGAAAATTGTATTATAATATATTACCTCAATATATTAATGTAAGCAATAAAACAATAAATGAAAAATGGCAAGATATAATGACATATACAATACAAATATTTAACATAATATACAGAAATGATTTATTTAATGGTGAGTTAGAATATAATGAAAATGTAATAATATATTCTGTTATAGATCAATATTTAAACGGAATGTTGTTTTTATTAAATCAAGTTGAGCAAAATAGTTTAGAGAATAATAATGTTTTAGAAGATAAACTCGAAGATATCATTGAATTAACACAGCAAAGCAGTGATTTGTTATATTCGTTTATATATAATGATAAAAATAAATTAAAACAATTATTAAAGAATATTATAAATAATAAAGATATATTGGAAATAATAAAACAATTGCCAAAATATAGTAAAAAATGTAAAACGATGAGAGAATTAGATGATAACATAGTTATACTAAAATTTATACAGACTGTTTTAAAAAAAGCAGAAAAAGAGAAAATTAAGTTTGACTATATTATATCCTTTCCATATGGAGGAATTACTTTAGGTTTTTCAATTAAATCTTATATGAAAATAGTATTACATAAAAGAAATTTGCCGAAATTAATAAATAGTCATTTTAGTTCGAAACAAAAAATAAGAGAAGGTAAAGTGGAAAAAGATATTGAATTTTCAATATTTAAATATATACCAAAGATATATAATGAAGAAGTAAAACAAATAAAAAATGGAGAAAATAATATTTTGCTTTTAGATAATAATGTAACTACATTTAAAACAATAGATATATCAAAGAGATTTTTACAACAATTTGGAAATAAAGTATATGCAGCGGCTGTTACAATTAACTATGATAATATAGTAAATTATTTGTTAGGAAAAGATTGCGAAAAATTAATTTCTAATTGGAGACAAGTTTTGGATTTTTTTCCAGTTGGGGAATATATTACAGCATTTAATACATGGAATACGAGTGAAAAAACAAAAATGCTACATGAAATATATTATAATAAAGAACAAATATGCAATATAAAATCTGTAAAATACAACAATTTACATAATCAATATATATTTAAAATTTGTAGAATACAAAATGTTCAAGACTTATATACTGTTATGAAAAATGGGGCTAATATGATAGGAATTCATGCTGTGTATCCGGATAAGATAAAATATTTAAAAAATGAACTAAAATATAAACCACTAAACAACAATTTTGAAATTGGAGAAACATTACCAGTTGGGATGTTAGAATTAGATGCTATACAGGATATGCAAAATGTAATACCGTTGAATATGAAACAAGCTATACTTTTTGAAAGACCATTAAATATAGAAGAAATGTGTAAAACTTGTAAGATGTATAGAATGCCTAAAAATGATTTTTATATTCAATTGCAACATAGAACAGATGAAAAATATATTACGAATATAAAAGAACGACTTTGTAAGAATATAATTGTAACTGTTGGATTATTTCAAAAGGATTTTGATAGGTACTTCTGGCAAATGAATAATATTTTAGACCCAAAAACAGATTATATACTTATTGATTTGTCTAAACATCAGCCAGATTTAATATTATATTCAGATGAGTATAAAGAAGGCATTGATAAAAAGATATTATTTAATCATCTAGTAAAAAAGATAAAAAATAATGATGTACCAATAATCATTGCAGATGATACAACAACGGAACAGATGGGAGAATACCTTAAAATAGCATCAAAATTCAATATAAAAATAAAAGGAATAGATATGCAGAATGCAGTAGAAATAGATTCCAGAGAGCAAAGATATCAAAAAATAGAACATGATGGACGAATTTATCAAATAAAAATAAGAAAATCGCCTACAAAAATGGCTGAATGGAAAGAGTTTGTTAATAAATTAGAAAATAATAAGTAAAGAGGGAAATATGGGTAAATTATTTGTTTTTGATTTAGATGGAACATTATTAAGAGATGATAAAACGATTTCTGAAAGTACAACTAATGTATTAATTGATTTAGTGAAAAAAAACAATAGTATTATGTTCGCAACAGCTAGAGCACCAAGAGATATATATGAATACATACCATATGCTTTAAGAAATAGTCCGATTATTTGTTATAATGGTGCATGTATAGTAAAGGAAGGTAAAATTATATATAAAAGAGAATTATTGAGAGAGTGTATTTTAGAGGTGATTAAACTAGCTAAGCAATATAATTATAATGAAATTTGTTTAGAAATAAACGACAAATTGTATTCTAATTTTAATCCTGTTGATTTTTTTGGAAATGTGTCTACACAAATTACTAATTTGACTGATTTGAATTTTCAAACAGCTTACAAAATTATAGTATGTAGTAAAAAAATTATAAATTATAATTTTAAAGAAGAATTACCAACGCAATGTAAAGGAATTATCACAGATAAGGGAACACTATGTCAAATAATGAATAAAGAAGCATCAAAATGGAATAGTATAGAGTTTTTAAGAAAGGAATTAAGCATTAATAATATGGATATAATTGCATTTGGAGATGATTATAATGACATAGATATGATAAAAAATGCAGGAATTGGTATTGCAATGGGAAATGCTGAAACTGCAGTAAAAGATGTAGCAGATTTTATTATAGATACTAATATGAATGATGGTGTTGCAAAATATATAGTCAACACATTTCTATAAATGGTTTTAGAAAGAGAGTATGATGATGAAATTAATTGATAAATCTAATGTTTTACAAGTTAATGCAATAAAAAATTTAGAAACAATGCAAATAAATAATTATGAAAAAGATGTATGGATTGCAAAAGAGGGAAATGAATATTATCTAATATTAAAAAGAATGTTTAGTAATAACTATAAAAAACAAACTACGATTAAATTAGAGAATGCAATATGTGAAGTTCAAAATGTAAATAAAGATATAAGTGATTTAAAATTAAATATAGAATATGGTGATGAAGATGCTATTATTATAGATATGCATGGAATAGATAATTTTAGATTTGCAAAATCATTGATATTTACAGATGATACGGTTAGAAAAATTTTATTGAGATTTGGATTATTGCAAAATAATAAAGAATATCTTAGAATAGGATGTTCTGGTGCAAGAGAATGTAGTTATCATCCAGGTGGGGAAGTTTATGAGGTCCAATTACTTAATGGAAAAGATGCAAGTGGTATTGCACAAAGTATTAGTGGATATTTACCGCAAGGAAAAGAGTATAGTAAAAAGGTTAGTCTCTATGCAGAAGATGGAAAGAGCCTTAGAGAAGAAAGAATTGTTTATTCACATACAGCATTTTTAAAAAAATGTAAATTAACTGATTCAAAAAGTATATATGTGAAAATAAAACCAACAAAATCAGGAATAAGTTTTTTAGATATATTGACTGAAACGGCAATTCAACTTGGACTATCTGCTTATGCGGTACAAATATGTATTCAAACTCATAATACCAATAATAATATTACGGAAATTAAAGGACGAGTATTAAAGCATATGCCAACAGAGGCATTTAAGATTCTTCAAGATGCAACAGATATAGGATTAGAAAAAATATTTAAGTTAGATAGTGATGAAACAATGTATGCAGTTGGTACTAAATATGATAGGTATGAGCCAGAATGGACAGAATTTACAGGAGGAAGACAGTACGAAAGAAGAGGACATATACACAGTATGCTTGTGAAAGAAAAAAATGAAATAAGTGAAAAACATGAAGTATTTCATCTTAGAGATGTGTTTGTTTCACCAGCATCAGATATACAAATAGTATTTACACCAGTAAATCAGGTTTATAAAGTGTATGAGATTTATAGCAAGGAGAATAAATTTTATTTTAAAACAACTGATAAAGAAGTAAGTAAAATTCTAAAAGAGATAAAAGCTATATATTGAGTTTCATATCGAATTTGACAATCAATAATTATTTTGTTATAATAATACGAATATATTATAGAGAAATTAGAAATACTTAAAAATAAATATCATGCAGAAATTTGTGAATTAAATAGATTATCACCTTTTTTTAATCAATCAGCAAATTCTAATAAAACATGTAATTTTATTACTGAAGCAAGTTTCTTGAAAAGTGATAGAATAATTTTAGGAGCAGGGCCAATAACTGCACATGAAGTTGATGAGCATATTGCTGAAAAAAGTTTAAACCAACTTGTTATACAGTATAAAGAATTAATTAAAAAATACTGTAAATAAAAAATTAAAAAGTATTCAAAGTTCTAACACTCTTAAGATACAACCATATTCTCTTATGACGAAAAATTAAAATGTAGTAATAACAAGGGTTTCCTCCTAGCAACAATTTAATAAAAATCATAAATTTTCAAATATTTAGAAGATGAATTGTAAAAATAATAACAATTTCATCTTTTTTGATTTTATAATAAAAATTAAAATTGAGGGGAGATTAAAAAATTATGGAGAAAAAAGAATTAAAAGAAAGATTTGTTGATGAAAAAACAGGAATAGAATATATAAGACATGGAGATTATTATATTCCAAATTTAGTATTACCAAAACAAAAGAAAATTCATTTGAATAAATATGGAAGAATGAGATTAAACTATTTAGAAGAAATACAAGAAACAGCAACTAAAAGAATTGATTTGATTATTGATGATTTAAAAGCAAAAAGTAATTTAACAGAAGATATGAAAAATACTGATATGCTATATTGGATTGGTACAATGAATACAATTAAGCAACAAGCAGAAGAAATTATATTAAAAGAATTAATACATGTATAAAATTAATGAAAAATTTGGAAATAAATGTTATAATAAGACCAATAATTGAAATTAGGCAACTGTGGTTGCCTAATTTAAGGAGGCAATAGAATGAATAATGAAATATTACCAAACGATTATAGAGAAACTTTAAATTTAATAATAGAAAAAATACAATTAGCACAACAAAAGGCTGTGATTGCTACAAATATAACATTGTTAGATTTATATTGGGAAATAGGAAATGTTATTTTAAACAAGAAAAAGGAACAAGGTTGGGGTGCAAAAGTAATAGAAAATTTATCAAAAGATATAACATCGGCATTTCCAGAAGCAAAAGGTTATTCGAGCAGAAATTTAAAATATATGTGCCAATTTGCAAAGACATATTCTAATTTTTTAGATGTAAAAGATGAGCTTTCAAAAGTTAGTTGGTCTCATAATCTTGTTTTAATGAGCAAAATAAAGGACGATAATGAGAGAAGATGGTATATTAATGAAACAATAAAAAATGGTTGGGCAAGGAGTGTTTTAATTCATCAAATAGAATATGGTTTATATGATAGAACAAAATTGGAAGATAAAACACATAATTTTCCAAAAACTTTGCCACCTGTACAATCTGAATTAGCAGAACAAACATTAAAAGATCCTTATATATTTGATTTTTTAACTTTATCAAAACAATATAAAGAAAAAGATTTAGAAGATCAATTAGTAAAACATATAACTCAATTTTTGTTGGAACTAGGGGCAGGTTTTGCATTTGTTGGTAGACAATACCATATAGAAGTTGGAGGGGATGATTATTATATTGATTTACTTTTTTACCATTTGAAATTAAAGTCATATGTTGTTATAGAATTAAAAACAGTAGAATTTCAACCAGAATTTGCTCGGAAAATTAAATTTCTATTTATCTGCTGTTGATGATATATTAAAAGCAAAAGATGATAATCCATCTATTGGTATTTTGCTATGTAAAGAAAAAAATAAAGTAAAAGCTGAATATGCTTTAAAAGATATAAGTAAACCTATTGGAATTTCGGAATATGAATTGATAAAAGCAATACCAGAAGACTTAAAATCAAACTTACCAAGTGTTGAAGAAATAGAAAATGAAATGGAAGAAAAATTAAAATAATATAAAATTGGGCAACTGTGGTTGCCTAATTTTATAAAACATTTAAAATAGAATAAAACAAAAAATTTTTGAATATTGACATTAAGAATAATGCAATGTATAATGTAATTATTCTCAACGAGGCTCGAAATTAGCCCCAGTTTGGCTAGAAATAGTGAAGGAACTACTGATACAGTAATTCCCGCATAATTAGTGCGGACTAGCTATAAATGAATATATTATAGATAGAAATACCCACTAAAAGAGCCTATAATAGGACAAAATAATATAATGCTATGTAATGTTACAGATATAATGATATATTTAATAATTATATATACTATAACATTGTCCTATGGGGGGCTCTTCCTTGAAAATTTAATTAGGAACCACAAACAAGCTGTACACTTTCCAAGATTAGAAAATAGAGGGGCGCTTATTTATCATTAAATAAGTTCTAATCTAAAAAAAGGAGGTGTAACGATTATGAAAATTCCAAAACAAATTGTTTTAGTAATTGTAGTAATGTTAGTTGGGAAAGCTTGTGGTTATAGTGAAGAATCGATAATGAGTTTAGTGAAATTTATTATAGGTTTTGGAATTATAGTAAATGCTAAATTTATTATCAAAAAAAGTAAAGACATTAAAGAATATGCTATTAAATTTTTCACTAAAAACTAATTAAACTTTTCTTTTTATAAATAGATTTTTATAAAAGTATACTTATAAAAGGAAAAGGTAATATGAATTTTAAGAATTGCGAATTATATAAGATAAAAAGGAAAAGGGACTTATTTATTCTATTACATATAGATGAAAATAAATTAAATGAAGAACTATATAAATATAGAGTTTGTATAAAAGATAAAAAAAGACTATTAGAGAAGCCAAGTGAAGAATTAAAAAAGATACAAAGAAATATATTAAATAGATTATATCAATTAGATTTTCCCAAATATGTATTTTCAGGAATTAAAGGTAGGTCTGCATTTGGTAACGCAATATATCATATCAATTGCAAATATATGCTAAAATTAGATATGAGTAAATTCTTTCCCAATACACATAGAAATAGTATATATGAATTTTTTAAGAATAAACTAAAAATGAGTTCTGATGTAGCATTAATTTGTACAGATATAGTAACAGTTAATTATGATAAAGAAAATGTAATAATAGAAGATGGAGTATATGAATTTTTAAAATTAAAAAAAATAAAAAATACTAATCATTTACCATCAGGAACACCAACTAGTCAAATTTTATCATATTTAGCTAATATAGATATGTTTAATGAAATTATAGAATATACTAATAAGCACAAATTACAATGTACTATATATGTAGATGATATCACAGTATCATCAATCAATAGATATATTACTAAAAAGGAAGAAGCTGAAATAAAAAATATTATACGAAAACATAAACAAAAATTGAGTAAAGGAAAAACTATAAGATATGGAGCAAATGAATATAAAAAAGTAACAGGCTTTGTAATTGCTCCAAATAACAAATTAGTAATACCTAATAAAATAAAGTCAAAAATAAAGGAACAAACTAAATTTGTAAGAAAAAAAGAATTAGATATAAATAGAAAAAATAGTATAGTAGGTTTAACTAATTTTGCAAATATATCTGTAAATGGTAAATATAGGGGATTGAGAAAAACTTTAGACAGTATTACAATAATGAATTAAATAAACATTTAAAATCGTTTTAGGCAAAAGTCTAAGGCGATTTTTTTATGGAAATTTTTTATCTACAACATTAAGATATAAAATTATACTATCTTAACACTCAAAATTGAAATAAAGGCAATGTGAAGCAAAATAATTTAGGAGAAGGGAGGGTATGGCAATGTCGAATCTAAATTTAAAAGGATTATGGATACTAATAGAAGTATATTCTCTTATGACGAAAAACAAGGGTTTCCTACTTTAATTAGAGATTTTGAAAAAGAAACTCATACTTTATTCTTTATTAGATGCAGAACAACAAATAAAACGAGAAGATAGAGAAAAAGAATGGGAGTTAGAAAGATAATTCTCGAGGGTAATTTTCAACCCTCGAGATAATCAATAAGTATAATATATTATATTTCTAATTCATAAGGGGAATCTTCCGTCCCATCTCCACTTTTGATCTTGACATCAGATGATAGAAGGAAAACAGGGCGAAAACCATGGGTAAGACTATTTTTGTTGGTTCCTCCAGGCGAAATACACTGGCATAACGGCCAACCGCTCGTAGTCTCGTAATCTAAGCCGTCTCGAATAGTGAAGCTTGAATGTATATCGTTAGAAAAAACTTCTCGAGAAGCAAGCCAACTACTCGAAGTTGCTCCTAAATCTAATTTTTGTAATTGACCAGTAGTTTGATCTGCATCCTCTATATAATTATTATCTTCATCTAAAAATTGATTACTATACCACGATAAATAACTATACTTACTGGTATTGAAATATTTTGTTGTAATATCTCCCTGAAATTTTCTATCCTTTAATTTTGCTATACTTCCTAAGCTTCTTGCATCTATTGCTATTTTATTTACCGTTTCTTCTTTTTTATCTATTTCTAACATATAATCTTTTGCTTTATCATTTAATTTTTTTATTGCATTATTGTAGTCATTTTTTGATTCATCAAAATTACTATTAGATCCTAATGTTACTGTTCCTTTATTATCTGCTGATATTATTTGTAATCCATGGTTTCCATCATTATAATCATCATTATAAAATACTCTACATAGTATTCCATTATATGTTACATATGGACTTTTTTCATAATCAATAGGTGCATCTGGATTTATTAATAATACTTCCTTTGCTAATTTTTCTCTTGTTGGAGAAGTGGTTGTATTTCCTGATGTATTTGTTTTTCTGTGTTCTTGATTACTCCAAGCATATGTTCCCTTTGTAGCATCAAATGTCAAAGTAAGTGGTTGATCATTAGCATCTTGTACATCTTTCCATACAAGTACAAATTGAGCACCAGGGGATATAGATGCTATTTTTGTATCGTAATCAGATTGTTTAAGAACTGTTTGAGCATTAGGGGTGTCTGCTAATCTTTTACAAATATAATATGTTACATCATCCTTATTTGCATCTGTTGATAATTCTAATGTTACATATCTTGCATTATAGTAATCTGCTAAACATTCTTGTACAGCTGTTTGCATACCATCCTTTACATTTTCAATATTTGTATTTACAACTGCTTCACTTCCTCTATGCAAAATTCCACTATCTCCTGATAATGCTGCAATTGTAACACCTGCTAAAATTAGCAATATGATAATTGTTATAACTAATGCAACAAGTGTAATACCATTAACATTTCTTTTAAAATTTTTCATACTCAAATCCTTTCTATGTCTTTTGTAAAAGTTTAAATATTAAAAACAAATTTAAATAACAAAAAGACTATTTTTGCTTATACATTTTGCTGAATCAAAAATGCATAGGAGAAATAGCCTTATGCCTATATAAATGATTTATAAAATTAAAGCCTGTAATATATAGTGTTTCAATACTTTTAGCGATTTTGTTCATTTCACATATATCCTTTGTTCTTCAATTTTTACATTTATATTATAGCAGTTTACTATTTTTCTTGCAAGAGTTTTTGAAAAATTGTTAAAAAGAGGATGACGACAGGAGAAATTTAAACGTTTTTAAGGTTTTGACGAAAACAGATAAATTCTAATTTATAAAAAAGTTCTAATACCCATATAGCACGAATACAATTAAACAAAAGTATTTGGGCTAGGGGGGTTTTTCATTATGAAACAAAAAACGATTGAGGAAAGGGCTATTGAATTAGCACATTATATTATAGATTCAAAAGATACAGTAAGAGGAGCAGCAAAAAAATTTGGCATCAGCAAAAGTACAGTACACAAGGAAGTAACACTAAAGAACGGTAAATATAAAGGACAAGTTATTCCAGAAAGTATTGAAATAAAGAAGGTTTTCCTAGCAGAAAACAATCCAGTTGTGAAGTTGGGATTGGTAATAAAATAGGTAGAATAGAGTATTTTGAGTAAATGGACTTAAAATGCTTTATTTTATGTAAAAAAATGAAAACAAAAAGTGGCCAAAATATTGACTGCAATAAATTGAAAAAGGTCTATTTCTTTTTATACATATCAACTCTAATTGGTAACTTTTTAGCAAGTTTAGCAGTTTTTTCATTAAATAGCAATTCTGGTTTTATATTAAATGATTTTGCAATGAAATCAATATTTTTGCAAGTTAAATTTGCATTACCAGTTTCAATAGCACTAATATAAGCCATTTTAAATTTTGTTTTATTTGCATATTGTTCTTGTGTTAAATTGTTTTTATATCTATACCATTTTGTGTTAAGTCCAATTAATTCCATAGAAGTCATTGTATTTTCCTCCTTTTAGTTTATATATAAATTATAAAGTTAAAATGTCAATAACTTAATACCACTAAAACTTGTTAAGATATATATTAACAAAATTTTCAAAAACTATTGACAAAATATTGAGTTAGTAATATATTTTAGAAGAAAGCATTTGATGGAAATATGCTTATATAGCAAGAAAAAATAAGAAAGGAGAAGTACTAATGGAAAAATTGAAAAACACAAAAATACTAGGAGTTGTGGGGAATATCATAATAATTATTTCTTTATTTTGTACATGGGCTACTGTATCATCTCCAGAATTAGGTATATCACAATCAGAACAATTGAAAAATACAACAAATGGAGGTTTAACTTTTTTATTATGCTTATTTAGTCTAATGGTAATAGCTAGCGAAAGAATTTCTCCCAAATTTTTTAAGGGACTAACAAATGTAAAATTAACATTAATAAGTAGTATAATACAATTGATATTGTTAATTAAAATTGTATTGGATGTATCAAATATACAAGCTCCAGATTATATAACTTATCATTTTGGATTAGGCTTTTATTTAATGTGTATAGGTGTAATTTTATGTTTAGCTTTCCCTTTTATCTATAAACAAGAAAAAATAGTTAAAGGAGAATAAGATATATGGAAAATTTAAAAAATAATAAAAAATTAATAGTAGTTGTTTTAATAATAATTATAATAGCAATAGTATTCATGATAAAAAATACAAATAAAACAGGAGGAGGATATTCTGTAAGCAAAAATGAAGCATTAAAAATAAAAGAATCAAACAGCGATATAACAATAAATGTTGATACAGTTGATGAGCCAGTATATTTTGATACAATATTAAGCGACAAAACAGCTTATACGGGTGTAAAATTAAGTATTAAAAATAATTCTGATACAGATATTAATATTATTGCATATAATTTTTCTTTATTAGGAGCTAACGATATTGAATTAGCTAAAGTAAGTACGGGTCTACAAGGTTTTAATGTTGCGGAGTCGGTTGATGAAAGTGAACTCTTAGCATCAGATATACCGGCTGGACAAACTGTTAGTGGATATTTGTATTTTGAAACAGACTCAAAGGATATAAAAAAATTAAAAGTAGCTAGACCAACTAAAAATAAAACAAATAATAAATCTGTAGTTGCAGGACAAGAAATTTATTTTGAGTATTATTACATAAATTTATAATATATTATAGTGATGAATTATATTATTTCATCACTTATTTATTTCTCAAAATCCAGTCATAAACTTCATTTTCATAGCATAGCAAAGCTAAAAGAGTTAGTAATATAGTTAATCCAAATACTGAAGAGCAAATAGTACAAGCTATGGCTGGTTACTTAGCATATAATTTAGCTGAAAAGGATGAAAAAATAAAATTTGATTATACTAATTCAAATACTTATCAAAATTCTCACAATATAGAAGATGAATTAGAAAATAAAAAACTTTTTGAAAAAGTTTTACAAAAAGTATTGATATTTTAATAAAAAGTTTGTATAATGAATATAATAGTAGTAGATATTTAATATCTGCTATAATTAAAATGTGAACCGCAACCCTATTTGCGAAATATAAATTTATAGGTGAGAAAATGTGAACCGCAACCCTGCTTGCGAGATATAAATGTGCAGGTGGAAAAATGTTAATTATAGTAAAATGTGGGGTCTAAAAAGTTAGATCCCATATTTTCATAAAAAGGAGAAAAAATGGTAATAGAAGATGGAAAATTTTACTTTATAAAAGATGAATTTTTTGATGTATTTAAAGATTATGGATTAATGGTAAATAAAGAAAATGGAAATAAAAGACCTTGTTATTTTTGTTTTAGAGATAGAAAAAATAAAGAAATAATATGGTTTGTGCCAATATCTACAAAATTTGAAAAATATAAAAGAATATATGAAAATAAGAAGTTAAAAAGTGGAAATAGACCAATATATAACTTCGTATTTGGTAAGGTATTAGGTAAAAAAGCAGTATTCTTAATACAAAATATATTTCCAACTATAGAGAAATACATAGAAAAGAAATATACAAATTCTAATATAGATGTTGAAATACCAACAACTGAAAGGGATAATGTTATTATTACATCACTTAGAGTAGTTGAACTTGCACAAAGAGGAATCAATGTTCCGTTTTATAATATAATTGAAATGAAAAAAATATTGTTAAATGATAATAAATAAAATTACTCAAATGCACTCGCCACCCTGTTGGCGACAAATAAATGCGTAGGAGGACAAATTGAAAAAACTATTCCCAAAAGAGAGAAGTTTTTTTGCATATTCTTTAAGTTTTTTACTTGGTACATTATTGAAAAATGCAAAAAAATATGGTATTATTATTAACATAATGGCAATAGCCATATTGAAACCGTTGTAAAAATTATTACTAGGAGGTATACACTATGAAGCGGTATGAAAAATTTGTGCTTGAGGCAGAAAAGGGTATAACCTTTGAAGTTTCAGAAGGAACAATGGGAGAACTAATTGTCAGAGCGATTATTACAGCTAATTCAAATTATGTGAATCCCCCGATCCCATGGGGATACAAACATATTTGTGGAGAATGGAACAATGGATTTGTAATTGAACGAATTTCTGATGGAAGCCAATTTGTATGGATTCCTGTTGAAAGTCTCGATTCCGATGGAACACTTGATGGCGAACATTTTTCTGAGAAATTCGGAAGAAGAAACTATCAAAATGATAACTTTTCGAATATCGGATACAATGAAGCCCTAGAGGGCGAATTGTTTGAACAACTAAAAAGTGTAAAAAAATACGGAGGCTTTTATATTTCTCGTTACAACATTTCAAAGGATTCTGAAGGAAAACCACAGTCAGTAAAGGGAGCTATGCCATGGGTAAACATCAATTTTGACGAGGCTAAAAAAGTCGCGTCTGCTTTAGAAGACAATGAAACTGTTAGGAGTCATTTGACTTTTGGTGCAGAATATGATTCCGTATTGGCATGGTTTATCAAATCGAAATCAAAAACTCTTGATGAAATTGCAAGAGATTCTACTGAATGGGGTAATTATAATTCTCCGGAAGTACTTGAAACAGCAAGCCATGAAGAATGGAGTGCTAATAACATATACGATTTTGCAGGTAATGTAGCTGAATGGACACAGGAAAAACACATGTATTCGCATCGTGTTATCCGTGGTGGCTATGACTACGGAATTGGAAGGAAGAGTACTGTCTCCTATCGCCATTGCGTACATCCTATTTACAGGTATAATGACACTGGCTTTCGTGCCGCACTTAATATTAAGTAGCACTGACTATCCAAGCACAAAAAGAAAGAGAGAACTTTAAAATTTTAGAGTCTCTCTTTCTTTTATTCCATTATTGCAAATTCATATAATTTGTTTCCAATATCATATTCAAAATCACGAGTTGCACCAAAATATTCTCCGATTATTCTTTATGATAATTTTGTTATTGTTAATTGCAAAATTCGTTACCATATCAATATTTCCTCCACTGGACAACTTGGATAGTAAAGGAGCGATTCTCTAAAAAGAGTAATGAGGGCAAATCTCATATGGGTTGTATTTACCACTTGTAACTATAAAAATAAAAGTAATATTTCTAAACTTTTAGTAATAGTATTGAAATGGAAGAAGGTGAGAATTTTGAAAAAGAGTTTGAATATTACATTTATTAATCCAAATACTGAAGAACAAATAGTACAAGCTATGGCTGGTTACTTAGCATATAATTTAGTAGAAAATGATGAAAAAGTAAAATTTGACTATACTAATTCAAATACTTATCAAAATTCTCACAATATAGAAGATGAAATAGAAATATAAAAATTTAGTGAAATGAATTGAATAAAAAAGACAAATATGATAAAATTTATGAAAAGGTAGGTGTAATTACTATGGAAATAAAAGATA
>CANQTV010000023.1 GCA_947626875.1 uncultured Clostridia bacterium
CTTTGTAAAAAAATAAATATTTTTATAATAATAAACAAAGAGGGAAAAATCGCATAGGGAAAAAAAGGGCGTCCCCAATTCCCGGCTAGGGAAAAAAAGGGCGTCCCCAATTCCCGGGTCCCCTCTTACTTCTTTTTCAAAAAAAATAGTTTACTTTTGCGAACTCCTATGATATAATTTTATATAAGAGGAGAAATATAGGTTTGTATTTTAGAAAGGAATGATTGAAATCGTGAATCAAATACTAGCAACAAATTCACAGAATCCAAATAATAGACCAAAAAAGCAAAAGAGTCAAAAACCAAATATAAAATATACACCAGCAGATTCCATAGTAATTATAAGAATTTTTGCAATTATTTTATTGATATTTGGAATTTCTATTATAGGAACAGGTTCATATGCTATATATCGAGCAGAAAATAATCAAAAAGGTGTAGCAATGGTGAATCCACAAATTTCTGTGCAAAAGGTTGAAGGTGATGAAACTAGACTTATACTAACAGTAACTAGTAGTATTGGAATTGATACAGTTGTATACCAATGGAATGACGATAAGGAAACTACATTGCAAGGAGATGGTGGAAAATATTTAGAGCAAAAAATCCAAATACCAACAGGAAGTAATATTTTAAAAGTTACAGCAACAGACGTACAGAATCAAATTAGTACGGACAGTACTAGATATGAATTAGATAGTAATATAAAAATAGAAGCAACAGATGAAGGGAAAATCAGTGTTACTTGCAAAAAGGATACTCAAATTGCATATATGACATATCGTTGGGATGATGGAGAAGAAGAGACGATTGATATTGATGCAGATGAAGTAAATGAAGAGCTTGATACATTAAGTGGATTGCATACATTAACCGTTGTTATTGTTGATGAAAATAATAATGCAGAAACTAGTGTAAAAGAAATAAGTGGAATTTCTGTTCCTAAAATTAATATAGAGCTTAATGAAGATCAAACCAAATATATTATTACTGTGACAGATGAAATTGAATTGCAAGAAGTTGTTGTGACATTAGGAGAAGAAGACGAAGCACAAAAATTTGGAGAAAAAATAAATGGAAAAGAGTTTACATTTGAGATGCCATTAAAGAAGAATAGCGATAATAAAATGTTAGTTGAAGTTAAAAACTCAGACAATCAAACTGCTGAAAAGAGGGTGTATTTTAGAAAGTGAGACAACAAATATTTGAACTATTAACGTATTTTGTTATTTATTCTTTTGCGGGATGGGTATTAGAATCTGTTTTTAGAAGTATTTGTGAGAAAAAACTAATCAACACTGGATTTTTAAAAGGACCGTTTTGTCCAATATATGGAATAGGGGCAATTATTATCTATGTATTTTTGCAACGATTTAAGGACAATGTCATTCTCCTATTCTTTATGGGTTTTATTGTATTAACTATATGGGAGTATATAGTAGGAGCATTATTAGAAAAAGTATTTCATACAAAATATTGGGACTATTCAGATCATAAATGTAATTTTCAAGGAAGAGTATGCTTGATAAACTCAATATATTGGGGAGTATTAGGAATTATTTTTATTAAATATATAAATCCATTTATGCAAATACAATTATGCAAAATAAATACTTATTTTTTGCATGCAATTATTTATGTTGCATTTGTGATTGTGGTGATTGATGCAACTACAACAATTGCAAAAGTTAAGAATTTACAATTAGCTTTAGAGAGAATTGAAAAACTAAATGCACAAATGAAAGAAAAATTGGAAGAACTTAAAGTATTAAGTACAGAAAAGGCAAGAAAAGAGATTCATAGATTAGATATTAAGAAAACTCGTATTTTACGAAAATTATATAAGAATGTATATCGTTTGAAAAAGGCATTCCCAACAATAGAATCAAAAGAAATAACAGAAATTTTAAACAGGAGATTTGAGATTGTTAAAAAAGGTAAACAAATAAAAAGGCTAAATGACAAATGAATAAGGGGAGAAAGATATGGTACAAGAGGTTTATATTATTGATGATGATGATTCTTCAATATTGGTATTTCAGGAACTATTTAAAAATGATAAAGAGTATAAATTCATTAGTGTAAAATCTCATATGATAGAAATTGCATTAAAAAATATACCTGCGATGATTATTATTAATGAAGATGCCATAGAAGTTGATACAATTGAATTATGTAAGCGAATCAGAAATGATGAAGATAACACGATAACACCAGTTATTGTAGTATCTTCAAATGATAGCTCAGAGCATAGAAAAAATATTTTACAAGAATCAATTGAATATTATATAAAAAAACCAGTAAATGAAGTATATTTATATTATACTATAAAAAACTTAGGAAGATTATTAACTATTAATAGACGTATTAGTCCATTAACAGGATTACCAGGAAATGTACAAATACATGCTGAATTGAGAAAAAGATTGTTAAATAAAGAAGCATTTTCTGTATTATATGTAGATTTAGATAATTTCAAAGCATATAATGATGTATATGGATTTTTGAAAGGTGATGAAATTATTAAATTTACAGCAGACACAATTTTGAAATGTGTTCACAAAGCAATTCCTGAAGGAAGTTTTGTAGGGCATATTGGAGGAGATGATTTTGTCGCTGTTGTGCCAACAATACATTGTGATAAACTATGTCAAGAGATTATTTCTGATTTTGATGCTAAAGTATTAGAGTTTTTTACACCTGAAGACATAGAAAGGGGATATTTAGAGGTAGCTAATAGAAAAGGTATTATAGAACAATTTCCATTAACATCTGTTTCAATAGGAGTAGTGGTTGCTGATGTCAATCGATTTTACAATATGCTAGAAATTGGAGAGATAGGTGCACAAGTAAAGCATGCAGCAAAATCAGTATATGGAAGTAGTTACTCAATAGATAGAAGAAATTAAAAGATGTCTATTGACAATTACTCTAAAAGGGATTACAATATATAATAAGATTATGGTAAATGAAAGAAAAAGTAAAATGAGGGTTGCTTATAGAGAGAATTGGACGTGGCTGAAATCCAATTTAAGTAAATACATTTGAAATACTAACTTTCCGAAATATAGTTATATAGGTAAATTTTATTATAATCTAAAATTAAGTTAAATTTAGGATGGAACCGTGCTAATGAAAGCACTCCTAAAAGTATTATAAAGGTACTTTTAGGAGTGCTTTTAGAATTTAGATAGGGGGAATTAATATGATTAAAATTACTTTAAAAGACGGAGCCAAAATGGAGGTAGAAAAAGGAACAACAATTTTAGAAGTTGCCAAAAAAATTAGTGAAGGTTTATCAAGGGTTGCAACATGTGGGGAAGTAAATGGAGAAATAAAAGATTTACGTTATGAACTAAAAGAAGATTGTAATTTAACAATACATACCTTTCAAAAAGAAGATTTAGATGGAAAAAAAGCTTATTGGCACACAACATCACATATTATGGCACAGGCTGTAAAAAGAATATTTCCTGATGCAAAACTTGCAATTGGACCAAGTATTGATGATGGATTTTATTATGATTTTGATGTAGAAAAGCCATTTACAGATGAAGATAAGGCAAAAATAGAAGAAGAAATGAAGAATATTATCAAAGAAGATATCAAAATTGAAAGATTTAGTTTGCCAAAAAAAGAAGCATTAGAGCTTATGAAAGAAGAACCATATAAACAAGAATTGATTGAAGATTTACCAGAAGGAGAAGAGATTAGTTTTTATAAACAAGGGGACTTTACAGACTTATGTGCAGGGCCACATTTAATGAGTACAGGAAAAGTAAAGGCAATTAAGATATTAACATCATCTGGAGCATATTGGAGAGGTAATGAAAAAAATAAAATGCTACAAAGGATTTATGCAATATCTTTCCCAAAAGCAAGTGAATTGCAGGAATATTTAGACCTTCTAGAAGAAGCCAAAAAAAGAGATCATAAAAAGCTAGGTAAAGAGTTAGATTTATTTATGATTTCACCAGAAGGACCAGGATTTCCATTTTTCTTACCAAAAGGAATGGTATTAAGAAATGTATTAGAAGACTTTTGGAGAAAATTACATAATGAAAAAGGCTATGTAGAAATTAAAACACCAATGATATTAAATGAAGAATTATGGCATCGCTCAGGTCACTGGGATCATTACAAGGATAATATGTATACGACCAAAATTGATGATGTAGATTTTGGAATTAAGCCAATGAACTGTCCAGGTGGAATGATAGTTTACAAACATGATATGCATTCATATAGAGATTTGCCAATCCGCGCAGGAGAGCTAGGATTAGTTCATAGGCATGAAAAATCTGGAGAGTTAAATGGATTATTCCGTGTAAGATGTTTTACGCAAGATGATGCACATATTTTTTGCTTACCAGAGCAAATGGAATCAGAAATTGCAGGTGTAATAAAATTAGTAGACAAAGTATATAGTGTATTTGGATTTCCATATAAAGTAGAACTATCAACAAGACCAGAAGATTCTATGGGAAGTGATGAATTATGGAATATGGCAGAAAGTACATTAAAGAAAGTTTTAGAAGAATTAAAAATTCCATATGAATTAAATGAGGGTGATGGAGCATTTTATGGACCAAAAATTGACTTCCATATTAAGGATTGCCTAGGAAGAAGTTGGCAATGTGGAACAGTACAATTAGATTTCCAAATGCCAGAAAGATTTGACTTAACATATATTGGAGAAGATGGCGAAAAACATAGACCTGTTATGCTACATAGAGTTATTTTTGGAAGTATAGAAAGGTTTATTGGTATTTTAATTGAACATTATGCGGGTGCTTTTCCAACTTGGTTAGCACCAGTTCAAGTTAAAATTTTACCAATAAGCGAAAAGCATTTAGAGTATGCTAAAAAATTGTATGATGAAATGTTTGCACAAGAAATTCGAGTAGAAATTGATTCATCAAATGAAAAAATAGGATACAAAATTAGAAAAACACAAATGGAGAAAATACCGTATATGCTTGTTGTTGGTGATAAGGAGATTGAGAATAATACGGTTAGTGTTCGCTCTAGAGAAAAAGGGGACATTGGTGCTTGTAATGTGGATGAATTTATATCAAAATTAAAAGAAGAAATACTTGATAGAAAATAATAAAAGATTGACAGGAAAAAATAATTTGTATAAAATATAGATGAGGGATTTGTGTTATGAAAAATGAAGGAATAACACTAGTAGCTCTAGTAATAATGATTATATTGTTAATAATTTTAGCATCAGTAACTATTTTTAGTTTTACAGGGAATAGTAATGTTTTTGAGAAGGCGGAAAGAGCAAGAGACGAATATGGAACAGCAAGTGAAGATGAAAGCCAAAAAATAAAAGGCTATGAAAACAGTATTGAAGATATTCTGAATGGTATAACATTTCCTAATAAGTGAGGAGAAAGCTTACAAACTCATAGGATAAAAAGGGATTAAGTTGAAAAAAGTGTGCAAATATGGTATAATTAATATATAAAAATTTTAGAAAGGACCCCTAGAATGCTATAGGGGAAAAGGTAAAAGAAAATGAAGAAAAAAATTCGGGTAGAACTATTTGAAATGACAATAATAATGTTGATTATTGTATCTTTTATAGTATTGCTGATGTTCGGATCAGCAAAATATCTAATAGTAAGTTTTGACTATTGGGTAATAGAGACGAACATTGGAGATGCCAAAAGAGATGGAAATATCTATGGCTGGACAGAGGAAAGGAGAAAAGATTACAATGAGTATCTCTCACAAAGGGACGATATAATATCAAATAGCGATATTGCACAGTTCCTGTATACCTCTGAGGATACAGTAACTGGCAGGCTTGTCAAGTTGATATTACAGATTACAACCCCATGTATAATAGTGGGGGGGTGTTGGATCCTATATGAAATTTGTGCTATTATAATTCTAATGGTTTCAGAGAGGCCATGGGAGAAATCCCCCAAAAAAGTAACCCGTTAAGTTTCTTCCCCAGAGCTAGTTCTTAGTCTCTGGGGGTATTTTTAAGTCTGAATGACCTAATATTGCATAATAGTGAATGTAATAAAATACAAAAACGCCTCATATAAATATATTGATATATTTTATTATGGGGAGTTTTTTTATGATTGTAATGAATCGAAAAAGAATCAGTGTGATTTTGTTAGTCATTTTAATGGGAATATTTTCTTTTGCTTACCAAACTGCTAAAGATGAAGTCAAAGAGACACAATATGTTACAACAACACCAGTTTCCAACAAAGTTGTAGTTATAGATGCAGGGCATGGAACACCAGATGAGGGGGCAGAAAGCAGTAATGGGACTACAGAGGCACAAATTAATTTAAAGATAGCGCTAAAAGTACAACAAATATTAGAGCAAAGTGGATGTACAGTTATTTTAACAAGATCTGATGAAAATGGCATATATGATTTAAATGCAAATACTATAAGAGAAAAGAAAATATCTGATGTGCGTAATCGTGTAAAAATAGGGAATGATTCTTCAGCGGACATTTTTGTTTCTATTCATTTGAACAAAATACAACAATCGCAGTATAGCGGATGGCAATGTTTTTTCAAATCAAATAATGAGAAAAGTAAAATTTTGGCTCAAAGCCTGCAAAATAGTCTAAATGTGGCAATACAAAAAGATAACAAGAGAGAACCAATGAAATTAGATCATGTATATATTATGAAACATGTAGAAATTCCAATTTCAATTGTAGAATGTGGATTTTTATCTAATCCAGAAGAAGAACAGCAACTTTTAGAGGATTCTTATCAAAGTAAGTTAGCATGGGGAATTTATAATGGAATTATTACATATTTTCAAACATAGGGGGTTTTATAGTGTTTTTTGTATTTAATAAAGACAAAATATATGCATATTGTATATCTATTATTACTGTTGCTTTACTTTTTTGTGTTGCTAATGGGATGTTGGGATATGATAAAGATATGATAACAGCTTCTACACAGGCTTCAAAATTACTTCCAGTATATAAAGTAGATACAAAAGAGAAAAATGTTGCATTAACATTAAATTGCGCATGGAATGATTCAGATATTACAAGTATTTTAGAGACATTGAATAAAGAAAATTGTAAGGTAACATTTTTTATGGTGGGGGATTGGGTTAAGCGTTTTCCAGAGTCAGCTAAAAAAATAAAAGAAGCGGGACATGAAATTGCCTCACATTCTAATACGCATCCACATGTAAGTAAAATGACTTATGAGCAAAATGTGCAAGAAATTGAAGAAAGTATAAAAGTTATTCAAGACACGATTGGTGCAACAGTTAGCTTATATAGACCACCATATGGTGAATATAATGATATAGTTATTCAATCTGCAAATGATAAAGGATTGATTCCAATTCAATGGAGTTTAGATACTTTAGATTATACAAATTTGACGGGAGAGCAAATGTGGGAAAGGATAAATTCTAAACTTAGTAATGGTGATATTATTTTAATGCATAATGGTACAACACATACAGCAGATTCTTTAGAAATGATAATTCAAAAGATAAAGGAAAAAGGTTATAAAATTGTTCCAGTATCAGAGTTAGTATATCATGAAAATTATATGATTGATGTCAATGGAGTTCAAAAGTTGAAATAAGTGTATAAATTTTCCATAAATGCAAATACTATATCAATAGAAATGGAGTTTTATTTATGACATTTATTGGTATGAGTGCAAATCAGAAAGACTTTGAAATCTTGAAATCTAAGTTTGATGGACTTAATATTATTCGAATTGATGATGATAATATTCAAAATTTGCAGAACATTAAGTTTGATAGTATTATTATTCATGAAAAAATGTCAATTAAAAAACATGTAAAAGCATTTGAAAAGATTTGTAAAAATTTGCGTTACTTTTTAGTTAATTTTGATAAAAATGTGAATGTGGATATTTTGAAAAATAATAGAATGACAGTCATAACATATGGATTAAATCATAAATCTACAATAACTGCATCTAGTATTCAGGAAGATTATATTATGGTAGCTTTACAAAGGGATATTTTTGATAGAGAGGGTAAGTTACAAGAAATTAGAGAGCAACCAATAAAAACAGTTCAACATTTAGATATATATGGTCATATGTTAATGTTTGTTTTGTCTTTGTTATATAATAGTTAAACTGCATGATTGGAATTTTTTAAAAAATTTTCAAAAAATTAACTTTTTATGTAGACAAAACCCAAAAAATGTTGTATAATAGTATATGTAACCGACACGGAGAGATGATTATACAATTGAAAAATAAAAATAGGGAGGAAAGAAAATTGGATACAAGTTATTTAGAAAGCAACTATTTAACATTAGTTGGAAAAGTTACAGGAGAGAAAGAATTTAGTCATGAAATCTATGGAGAAAGATTTTATACATTTAAATTAAGTATTGCACGTTTAAGTGGAAATGCAGACATAATACCAATTACTGTTTCAGAAAGACTTGTAAATGACGAAATGTTATCAGAGGGAAAGAAACTATTAGTAAAAGGACAATTCAGATCATACAATAGTTATGAAAATGAGAGAAACAAATTAATTTTAACAGTTTTTGCAAAAGATATCGTTGAATTGAATGAAGAGGAAGAAGATCCTGAAAATGAATTTGCTAAAAAAGATAGTGTTACAAATGAAGTGGTTTTAGTAGGATTTATTTGTAAAAAACCAATTTATCGTCAAACACCATTTGGTAGAGAAATTGCAGATTTATTATTAGCAGTAAATAGAGCATATAATAAATCAGATTATATCCCAAGTATTGCATGGGGTAGAAATGCAAGATTTTCACAAACTTTAGAAGTCGGAACAAAAGTAAGAGTTGTAGGAAGAGTACAATCAAGAGAATATGAGAAAAAATATGAAGACGGCAGAGTTGAAAATAGAGTTGCTTATGAAGTTTCAATAGGTAGCTTAGAAGTAGTAGAAGAATCTAATATTGAAAAAGAAACAGAAACTATAGAAGAGAACCAAGAAGCAGTTTAAGAGGACGTTGCGAGGAGATTTGCAAACGTCCTCTTGCTTTTTTTTAGAAAAAGAAGTATGATAGTTACGAAGTATAAAAAGCATGGAGGAAATAATGGAAGAAAAAAAGAAATCAAAAATAATGATGGAAATACCATATGAGACACTATTTGTTGTATTAGCTTTTACACTTATAGTTATATTTTCAGTAGTTATTACACCTGTAACAATGCAAAATGATACATTTTATACAATAAAGATAGGAGAACATATCTCAAACTATGGTGTTGACATGAAGGAGCCATTTTCTTGGCATGAAGGACTCATATATACGTATCCACATTGGTTATATGATTTAATTTCTTATTTCATATATGCAAGTTTCGGATGGAAAGGTATTTATATTACAACATGTTTACTTTCTTGTATTCTGGGAATATCATTATTTTTGGTATTAAGAAAATCAATAAAAAATGATATCATATCTTTTGCAATTACAATAGGTGCAATGTATGTATTAAAACCATATATTGCAGCGAGAGCACAATTAGTAACTTTTATATTGTTTATATGGACAATATTTTTTATTGAAAAATTTATACAAACAGGAAAATGGCGTTATGCAGTTGCTCTGATAATTATACCAATTGTTATTGCAAATGTTCATGCAGCAGTATTTCCTTTTTACTTTGTTCTATTTTTACCATATATAGGGGAATATATTATAGCAAATATAGCAGATATGATTTTATATAAAAAAGTGCAAATGTTTTTTTGGAAAAAAAGAATTGTACAGTTAGAAAAAAATAAAAAGCAAGGTAAGAAAATAAAAGAAGAGAAATTACAAAAATTGCAGGAAAAAGTAAATCAAGAAACAGAAATATTATCACGTGTGAAAATAAAAAGGGGAATGGCGCAAAAAGATCCATATAAAATACAAATTGTAAATGATAAAAATGTTAAATTTTTAATTTTAATAATGATTATATGTCTTTTTACAGGTTTATTAACGCCAATTGGAGATACACCATATACGTATTTATATAAAACAATGATGGGAAATACTACTCAAAATATAAATGAACATTTACCACTAACTTTGGTGGAAAATACGAATGCAATGTGTATAATAATAATATTCTTAGCAGTTTTAACATTTACAAAAGTTAAAATCAGATTGAGAGATTTATTTTTTATTGGTGGACTATGTTATTTAATGCTTGCATCTAGAAGACAATTAACAATGTTTGTGATAATTGGAGCAATTGTATTAGCAAGGCTTGTTATGCAGTTATTTAAAGAATACAAAATGGATATTAATAAATTTAACAAGGAAATTTTAAAGCCAATTCCTATTATATGTATTCTGGTTTTAATGATATTTATTAGTTATAAGATAGCAAAGCCAAAGATTAACAATAAATATATAAGCAAATCATCATATCCGGTAGAAGCATGTGATTATATATTAGAAAATATAGATATAGGAAAAGCAAGATTCTATAATGAATACAATTATGGAAGTTATATGTTATTTAGAGGAATACCAGTATTTATTGATTCAAGAGCAGATGTATATGACCCAAAGTTTAATGGACTTGAGGATGATATTTTTATGGACTTTATAGAAACTTCATCAATTGGAAAATATTATGAAGATATATTTGAAAAATATGATATTACACATATTATTACTTATAAAGATTCAAAAATGAATATGCTAATGAAAAAGTCAGAAAGTAAAAAATACAAACAATTATATGAAGATAAGAATTTTACAGTTTATGAAAGATTAAGTGAGGAGATAGAATAGTGGAACAAATTATTGTAGAAAGTGGAGCAAATAGTAGAATAGATAGTTATCTTGCACAAAGGCAAAATTGTTCCAGAGTTACAATACAAAGGTTATTGGAAAAAGGAAATATTTTAATAAATGGCAAACAAGTAAAACCGTCTTATAAAGTACAGGAAAATGACGAGATACAGATTGAAAAAGAGGAACCAAAAGAAGTCAAAATGAAAGCACAAAAAATACCAATTTCTATATTATATGAAGATGAAAACATGCTTGTTGTTAATAAGCCAAAAGGCATGGTGGTACATCCTGCAAATGGAAATCCAGATGGAACATTAGCAAATGCAGTAATGGCAATCTGTAAAGATAGTTTATCAGGTATAGGAGGAGAAATTAGACCAGGAATTGTACATCGATTAGACAAAAATACATCAGGGGTAGTTATAATTGCCAAAAATGATGCAACACATATTGCTTTAAGTGATATGTTAAAAAATCATCAAATAGAGAAAACATATATTGCTTTAGTACGAGGAATAGTCAAAGAAAATGAAGGGACAATAGATATGCCAATAGCTAGAAGTAATTCAGATAGAAAGAAAATGGCAGTAAATAGAGATGGCAAAAATGCAATTACTCATTTTAAAGTATTGGAGAGATTTTATGATGAAGATGTTACTTTATTAGAAATCAAAATTGAAACAGGAAGAACTCATCAAATAAGGGTACATTTATCACATATTGGGTATCCTGTAATCGGTGATGATGTGTATTCAAATGGAAAAAACAGATGGGGGATTAAGGGACAATGTTTGCATGCTAAATCATTGAAATTCCAGCATCCTATAACAGGGAAGGAAATGTATATAGAAGCCCCAGTACCAGAATATTTGCAAGAAATTATCACAAAGGAGTTGGGATATGAGTGGAAGAAATAAGATTGCAAAAATATTTAGCAAATCAAGGGATTGCTTCAAGAAGAACATGTGAACAATATATTTTAGAAGGAAAAGTACAGGTTAATGGAAAAACAGTTACAGAATTGGGAACAAAGATAATACCAAACCAAGATGTTGTCACATATCAGGGAAAAAAAGTGGAAAACGAAGAACAAAAAGTGTATATTTTATTAAATAAACCAATTGGGTATGTAACAACTGTAAAAGATCAATATAATAGAGATACAGTTATGGATTTAGTTAAAGTAAAAGAAAGAGTAGTACCAGTAGGAAGATTGGATATGTATACATCAGGAGCTTTAATTTTAACAAATGATGGAGAATTTGTTTACCAATGGACACACCCAAAACACGAAATTGAAAAAACGTATACAGTAACTGTTAAAGGAATTGTAACAAATGAAGAAATAGAGCAATTAAAATCAGGTGTAAATATTGGAGAATATGTTACAAGACCTGCGAAAGTTAAAATTTTAAAAACAGATGCAGAAAAAAATATATCTCGTTTAGAGATAGTGATTCACGAAGGAAAAAATAGGCAAATAAGAAGAATGTGTGAGGCAATTGGAAGAAAAGTACTAGCTTTGCATAGAAGTAAAATAGGAGACATTAGTGTAAAAGATTTACCAATAGGCCAATGGCGTTATTTGCGAAAAGATGAAATTTGAGGGAATTGGGGACGCCCTTTTTTTCCCTATGCGATTTTTCCCTCTTTGTAAAAAAATAAATATTTTATAATTAATAAACAAAGAGGGAAAAATCGCATAGGGAAAAAAAGGGCGTCCCCAATTCCCTCTTGCATTTTTTTAGGGAAAAGTATATAATATGAAAAACTAACATAAGAAAAAAAGGGGAGTTACAAATGAATACATTTCAATTCTTACCAGAAGGTTGGACAGAGAGTTTATCAAATATAGAGAAGGATAATATTGACAAATATATAGGCTGTGATGATATTTTTCAAGGTATTGTAGAAAAATGTGATGAAAACTATAATTTACATGTACAATTAGGAAATAATATGATGGGTATTATACCTCATGAGGAAGTAGAAGCAATTAATATTGAAGAGGATGGATTACCAAAGCAAAATTTATGTACAGGAAAAGTTCATAAATATGTGCAGTTTAAAATAAACGGAATAAATGAACAAAATATGCCAATTCTTTCTAGAAAAGATGTACAGGAAAAGGCAATGGAAGCTGTTAAAAACCATTTACATGTAGGTGATGTAGTGAATGGTATTGTTAAGAATATTACATCATATGGAGCTTTTATTGAAATTGGTGGTGGTGTTGTTGGGTTAGCACATATTGAAGACTTATCTGTTGCTAGAATAAAAACACCATATGAAAGGCTTAAAATTGGACAAAAAGTCAATATTGTGATAAAATCTATAGATAGAGAAACTGGTAAAATTTCGTTATCTTATAAGGAAAACTATGGAACATGGGAAGAAAATGCTCAAAAATTTAAAGTAGGAGAAAAAGTAAAAGGAATTGTAAGAGAAACGGAAAAAAATAAGAATGGTATTTTTATTGAATTATTGCCAAATTTAGTAGGAATGTCAGAATTTAGACCAGACCTTAAATATGGTCAACAAGTAGATGTATATATCAAAAAGATTGACTATAATAGGAAGAAAGTTAAATTATTTATTTTATAAGGAGGAATTATTATGGTTCAAGATAACCAAATTAAGGCTCAAGTATCACCTTTTGCAATTAGAGAAGGTGAAATTAAAACATTTGATGGAAAAGACGGATATGTGTCTATGAATCAAATTGTACATAAGATAAATATAGGACATATTACAGATATTCATTTTGCAATTTTAGAGTTAGTAAATCAATTTGAATTTATTACTTCAAGGCAATTATATCAAATGCTAGAAGTAAAGGGAATTGACCCAAAATCACAAGATAAATTGAATAATAAATTAGATGCATTAGTAAAATCTAAAATTTTAACAAGATATTATTTTACTTCTGATGAAGGAAAAGGTATATATAGGATATATTGTTTGGAAAAAATGGGGAAATATTTATTGAACTCTAAGGAAATTGAATGTAAATGGCAACCTTCAGATAATACAAAACCAGTTCCAATGATTAAAAAAAGATTAGCAGGAAATCAAACAATTATAGCATATTTGAGAAAAGTAAAGGCTTTTGATGAGTTTATTGTAAAACCAGCAATTAATGCAAAAGTAGCAGGAAAAATATTTAAAGCAACTGGTGGGTGCGTAAAATTAACAAAAAATAAAAAATCAATTCAGTTCTTATTTGAAGTAATTAGAAGAGAGTCAGAATGGGAGAAAAAGTTAGTAGATAAAATGCGCCTATATCAAGATTTTTATGCAAATTTTGTTATAGGAGATTCTGGCTTTAGTACAATGCCACAATTGATTTTTGTGTGTGAAGATGAAAAACATATGGCAGAAGTTTTCAAGGAGATTGTGAGAGCACAAGTGGAAATCCCACAAATAAAATTGTATTTTACAACTGATTTGAGACAAAATCAAGAAACTTTGGAAAATACGTTAGTTGAATTTAAATTGGTTGATGGAAAGTATAAGATGGAGAATATTGAGGTTAAGTTATTAGGAATGTAATAGTATGAAAAGAAATGAAACAAGAAAAATAATAGTAGGAGATGTGCAAATAGGTGGACAAAATAAGGTAGTTATTCAATCAATGTGTAATACAAAAACAAAGGATGTTGATGCTACTGTAAAGCAGATCTTACAATTAGAAAATGCTGGATGTGAAATTATACGTGTTGCATGCTTAGATATAGAAGATGCAAAAGCAATTAGAGAAATTAAAAAGAAAATTCATATTCCAATTGTTGCAGATATTCATTTTGATTATAGAATTGCTTTAGAGGCAATTCAGTCTGGAGTTGATAAAGTTCGTATTAATCCAGGAAATATTGGAGCTCATGAAAGAGTCAAAGCGGTTGTGGAGGCTTGCCGTGAAAAAAGAATTCCAATTCGTATAGGTGTAAATGCGGGATCTTTGGAAAAAGACTTATTGCAAAAATATGGTAAACCTACTGCAAAAGCAATGGTAGAAAGTGCAAAACGACATATTGATATTTTAGAAAATTTGAATTTTCAAGATTATGCTGTGTCGTTAAAAGCTTCTAACTTGGATTTATGTATTGATAGTTACATGGAAGCATCTAAAGAATTTTCATGTCCTTTACATTTAGGAATTACAGAAGCTGGTACAGAATTTAGTGGAACAGTTAAGTCAAGTATTGGCTTAGGTTATATGTTAAGGCAGGGGATAGGAGATACAATTCGAGTTTCACTATCAGATGATCCTGTTAAAGAAATTAAAGTAGCAAAAGAAATCTTAAAAGATTGTAATTTATATAAAAAATCTCCAACATTGGTTGCATGTCCTACTTGTGGCAGGACGCAAATTGATTTAATTCCAATTGCTAAAGAAGTAGAGGAATTTTTGCAAACAGTTGAGTCTGATATTACAGTTGCTGTTATGGGATGTGCTGTAAATGGACCTGGAGAGGCTAGAGAGGCAGATATTGGTATTGCTGGTGGAGTGAAAGAAGGACTATTATTTAAAAAAGGTGAAATTATTAAAAAAGTTAAACAGGAAAATATTGTTGAATGTCTGAAAGAAGAAATTCTAAAAGAGGTAAAAAATGGAGATTAAAATAGGCAAAACAGCAGGTTTTTGCATGGGAGTAAAAAGAGCAGTTGATGAATGTATTAAATTGGCAGAAGAAAAGCATAAAATATATTGCTTTGGTGAAATTGTGCATAATCAAGAAGTTATTAATGATTTAAGAAATAAAGGTGTTAATTTTATTGATGATTTAAATAATGCTGATGGAATTACTGTAATTAGAGCACATGGTGTTCCTAAGAAAATCTATGAAATTGCACAAGAAAAAGGGATTGAATTAAAAGATTTTACATGTCCGAATGTTTTAAAAATACATAAAATTGCAGAAAACTATGCAAGCCAAGGCTTTTACATTTTTTTATGTGGGAGTAAAAAACATCCAGAGAATCTTGGAACTTTGAGTCATTGTGGAAATCATGTTTCTATAATTGAAAACGATGATGAAGATGTTTTTATAGCGCTTGAAGAGTTTGAAAAATCTAAAATAAAGAAATTATTAATTATTTCGCAAACAACTTATAGTATGGAGAAATTTGCTGTTGTAGAAGAAATTGTTCAAAATGAAATTGCAAAAGATGTAGAATTGGTAATAAATAATACAATTTGTAAAGCAACTGAATTGAGACAGATGGAAACAGAAATCATGTCAAGAGAAATGGACTATATGATTATTATAGGTGGAAAAAATAGTTCAAATACACGTAAATTATATGATATTGCTGCGAGATATTGTGAAAATAGTATATGTGTAGAAAATGAACTAGAGCTTGATGTAGAAGAAATAAAAAAATATGAAAAAATTGGTATTATGGCAGGTGCATCAACACCACAAAGAAGTATAGATAAAGTTTTAGATGCAATAAAAAAATAAACATGGGAATTGGTGGGAATTGGGGACGCCCTTTTTTTCCCTATGCTATTTTTCCCTCTTTGTAAAGAAATAAATATTTTTTAATTAATAAACAAAGAGGGAAAAATAGCATAGGGAAAAAAGGGCGTCCCCGATTCCCCTTCAGTTAAATTTTTAATATTTTTTTTGCTCTTTCTATATCTTCAGGAGTAGCAGGTGGGGTGTTTTCAAGAGAATACACATTGCCAAGTTTTTTCCATTTATATGATCCCATATTGTGATAGGGCAAAAGTTCCACTTTTTGTACAGTTTTTAAAGTAGAGATAAAATCTTTTAATTTTAATAAATCTTCTTTATCATCTGTCAACCCAGGTACTAAAACTTGTCTAATCCAAATAGGAATATTATGATCACTTAAATATTTTGCAAACTTTAATTCTAATGTGTTTCCAACACCTACTAATTCTTTACATTTTTCATTATCAATATGTTTAATATCTAGTAATACTAAATCTGTTAAAGACAGTAATTCTTCTACATTTTTTGTGATAGCTACCATGCCAGAAGTATCAATGCAAGTGTGAATTCCAGAGTCTTTTAATTTTTTAAATAGTGAAATTAAAAAATGTATTTGTAATAAAGGTTCTCCTCCAGTTACTGTTACACCGCCATTTGGACAAATATAGTTTTTATATTTTAAAATTTTCTCATAAATTTCGTCTAAAGATTGATATGAACCACCGTTCATGTCCCAAGTATCTCGATTATGGCAATATTTGCATTGTAAATGGCAACCTTGCAAAAATAATACAAAGCGGATACCTGGGCCATCAACAGTTCCAAATGATTCAATTGAATGTACTTTGGCATAGTATTTTAAATCTTCTTTATCCATGTTTTATATTAAATCCTCTCATGAATTGTCCTGTTAATAACATCTAATTGTTGTTCTCTAGTTAATTTTGTGAAATGAACAGCATAGCCAGAAACTCTAATTGTTAATTGAGGATATTTTTCTGGATGTTCCATTGCATCTTCTAACAATTTTCTATCAAATACATTGACATTGATATGATGTCCTGTTTGTTTGAAATAACCATCTAACATATTTACTAGATTTTCAACGCGTTGTTCTTGTGTTTTTCCAAGGGTGTTTGGAGTAATAGAGAAGGTATATGAAATACCATCTTCAGCATTTGTAAAAGGTAATTTTGCAATAGTATTCATAACAGCTAAAGCACCATTAGCATCTCTACCATGTAATGGATTTGCACCTGGACCAAATGGTTCACCAGCGTTTCTGCCATCAGGGGTATTACCAGTAGCTTTTCCATAAACAACATTAGAAGTAATAGTTAAAATTGATAAGGTATGTTTTGAATTCCTATAAGTTTGATGCTTTTGTAATTTTATCAAGAATTTTTTTACAATATCAACTGCAATTTGGTCAACTCTGTCATCATCATTTCCATATTTAGGGAAATCACCTTCTACTTCATAGTCAACTGCTAGTCCATCATCATTGCGAATTACTTTTACTTTTGCATATTTAATTGCAGATAGGGAATCTGCAACAACAGATAATCCAGCAATTCCGCAAGCCATTGTACGGATAATGTCTTTATCATGTAAAGCCATTTCAATTGCTTCATAAGAATATTTATCATGCATATAATGAATAGCATTTAAAGCTTTGATATATATTTTTGCAACATATTCCATCATTTGGTCAAATTTTTCCATAACTTCATCATAATCTAAGTATTCAGATAAAATAGGTTGATATTTAGGTGTTACTTGTTTTCCAGATACTTCGTCTCTTCCACCATTTATAGCATATAAAAGTGTTTTAGCAAGATTTGCTCTTGCACCAAAGAATTGCATTTGTTTTCCAATTTTCATAGGGGATACACAGCAAGCAATTGCATAATCATCTCCTAATGTAATTCTCATCAAATCATCATTTTCATATTGAAGAGAAGATGTTTTTATAGATAAACCTGTGACATATTTTTTGAAGTTTTCAGGAAGTCTGGTAGACCATAATATTGTTAAGTTTGGTTCTGGAGCAGGTCCTAAATTTTCTAGGGAATGTAGCAAACGATAAGAATTTTTTGTTACTAAAGTTCTTCCGTCAATTCCCATTCCACCAATACTTTCTGTTACCCAAACAGGGTCACCACTAAATAATTCATTATATTCAGGTGTCCTTAAAAAACGTACAAGGCGTAATTTCATAACAAAATGATCCATAATTTCTTGAGCTTCGGCTTCTGTTAAAGTTCCGTTTTGTAAATCTCTTTCAAAATATATATCTAAAAATGTAGTGTTTCTACCAATACTCATAGCAGCACCATTTTGATCTTTAATAGCAGCTAGATATCCAAAATATAGCCACTGAACAGCTTCTTTAGCATTTGATGCCGGTTTAGAGATGTCAAAACCATATTTTGATGCCATAATTTTTAAGGCATTTAAAGCTTTAATCTGTTCACGAATTTCTTCTCTTTCGCGAACGATATTTTCTGTTAAATCATCAACATCCAAGATTTCTAATTCTTGATTTTTTTGTTCAATTAAACAATCTATTCCATAAAGAGCAACCCTTCTATAATCTCCAATAATTCTTCCACGTCCATAACCATCTGGTAAACCAGTGATTAAATGACTTGAACGTGCAGCTCTAATGTCTGGTGTGTATACATCAAATACACCATCATTATGAGTTTTTCGGTAATTGTGGAAGATATTTTCAACTTCTTCATCTACTTTTCTTCCATAAGCTTCACATGATTTTTCTACAATTCTAATACCACCAAAAGGCATAATAGCTCTTTTTAATGGTGCATCAGTTTGTAATCCAACAATTGTTTCTAAATCTTTGTCAATATATCCAGCTTCATGTGCAGATACAGTAGATACAGTTTTGGTATCAATATCTAATACGCCACCAGGAGCATCATGTTCTTTTTTATATAGTTCTAGTACTTTTTCCCATAGCTTTTGTGTTTTTGGAGATGGTTTTTCTAAAAAATCTTCATTTCCTTCATATGGGGTATAGTTGTGTTGAATAAAGTCTCTTACATTTATTTCTGATTGCCAATCTCCACTTTTGAATCCATTCCATTGATCAAATTTCATAATTATTACCTCCTTGTTTATATTGTTACCAATAATGGTAAAAAATATGATAAATTATAATATATGTAACAAAAAACCCACTATTCTGTAGGCTTTTTTTAATAGATATATTACTCTTCTTCTGTTTCTGCAATTGCTTTTGCTACATTATATATTAGTTTTTGTTTTTGTGGTGAAACCTTTTTTAGTAGTTCTGCAAATTCATGTTCTAGATAATTTTTAGAATTATTTGATGCGCCATTTAAAATGTAACCTTCTGAAACATCTAATAATCCGCAAATTTGGTTTAACCTTTTTAAGTTGATATGAGAGTTTCCTCTTTCAACTCTACTTAAGAATGCAACAGATATATCAATTTGGTCTGCTAAATCTTCTTGAGTTAGATTTTTGGCAAGTCGTGCTTCTTTGATTCTTGAACCAATAACTGAATAATCAATAGCCATTTTTATCACCTTCCTATTCATGGCATACTATATCATTTAACTCATAAGTTTGGAAGTAACGTAAAATTAAAAATAGAACATATAAGTTGAATAACAGGGCGCAAAAATTCATAAAAAATTCTCAAGTCAAGTTTGAAAAATGGGAGAAAAACGAAGAAAACGAAAGAAAATTAGAGATATAATTAGAAAGAACAGGTTTTTATGTTAAATTTTTCCGGGAAATTTCTCGAAATTTTGCATAATTCTGTATACATAATTTGAAATTGGAAAGAATATATAGTATAATAGAGAATAGTTGTGATAAAAAATGACATGATGAAGGAGAGTGGATTTTATTTTAAAACGAAAACTAAAATTTTATACTAAAGAAGTTTTTAAGTTTTTGAATCTTATCACATTGGCAACTGTTGTTATTTTAGGGATTGTTATGTTAAAATATAAGCCAATATATGAAGTCAAATTTGAAGGTAAAGAAGTAGGCTATGTTGATAATAAAGAGGAGTTTGAACGTGTAGTCACAGCACAAGTGCAAAATTATAAATCAAAGAATGTGTATGAAGTTACTATTCCAGAAGAACCAGAGTATACATTAAAACTTGTATCAAAAGAGCAAGAAACAAATGGAGAAGAAATTGTAATTGCTATGCAAAAAGATATGATAATCACATATCAATATTTTGATATTTATATTAATAAAGAAAAAATTGATGCGGTAGATACTTTAGAGCAAGCAGAAGAAATTGTTACAGACTTAAAGCAGAAAAATGAAAATCTTGACATTGAGATACAAAAACATGATACACAAAATGAAATGGAAATTCAAACAAATACAGTAGAAGTAGCAAAGGCAAAAGCTTATGAAAAATTGAATCTTCTACAAAAAGAAAAGGAAAAAGAAGAAAAAACAATTGTTAATGGTATCAAGTTAGCAGTGCTACCTGTGCAAGGAACAATAACATCAAGGTATGGGGTTAGTAGTAGAATTCGTTCATCAGACCATACAGGACTAGATATTGCAACAGCAAAGGGAACGCCAATTAAAGCGGTAGCTAGTGGGAAAGTAATATCTGCACAATATACAGGTTCATATGGTAATTTGGTAAAAATCGAGCATGGTAATGGAGTGCAAACATGGTATGCACATACAAGTACGATGAATGTAACGGCAGGACAAACAGTTCAAGCAGGTGATATTATTGCTACAGTTGGTTCAACAGGAAATTCCACAGGACCACATTTACATTTAGAAATTAGAATAAATGGGGAACATGTAAATCCTCAAAAATATATGTATAATTAAGTGAAATAGAGAACTAATTGGAATATTAGTTCTCTATTGACTTTTGTTTATAATATTTATATAATTGGGTAGAATAATACTAAAGAGAAAGATATAATATACGTCAGAAAGGAATGAAAGTTTATGGAAAATGTAGAGGAGCAAGAGAAAATTAAACAAATGGTAAATGATTTAGTTGAAAAGGCAAAAGTTGCGTCAAAGCAATATTTAGAATTAAATCAAGAACAAGTAGATAGAATTGTAAAGGCCATGTCTATGGCGGGACTAGAGCATCATATGGAATTGGCAAGATTAGCAGTAGAGGAGACAGGACGTGGTGTATATGAAGATAAAATAACTAAGAACATGTTTGCAACAGAATATATTTATCATAGTATCAAATATGAAAAAACAGTAGGAATTATTAGTGAAAATGAAGAAGATGGTTATGTTGAAATTGCAGAGCCTGTAGGAATCATTGCTGGTGTTACACCTGTGACAAATCCAACATCTACAACAATGTTTAAATCTATTATTTCTGCTAAAACTAGAAATGTCATTATTTTTGGTTTCCATCCATCTGCTCAAAAATCAAGTAGTGAAGCAGCAAGGATTTTAAGAGATGCAGCAGTTGAGGCAGGAGCACCAGAAAATTGTATTTTATGGATAGAAGAACCTTCCATTACAGCTACTAGAGAATTAATGAATCATCCAGATGTTAATTTGATTTTAGCAACAGGTGGAACTGGAATGGTAAGGTCTGCATATTCTTGTGGAAAGCCAGCATTAGGTGTTGGACCAGGAAATGTGCCATGTTATATTCATGAATCAGCTAAATTACAAACTTCTGTTAATGATGTAGTATTATCTAAATCATTTGATAATGGTATGATTTGTGCATCAGAGCAAGCAGTTTTAGTTGATAAATCTATTTATAAACAATTTGAAAAATATATGAGAGAAGCTGGTAGTTATTTTGTTAATCCAGAAGAAAAACAAAAATTAAAAGAGTACATGTTTGACAATACAGAAGAATATGGATATAAATTAAAATCACATGTACCAGGTAAATCAGCTTATGAAATTGCAAAAGAATCAGGGTTTGAAATCCCAAAAGATACAAAAATTTTAGTAGTTTATGAAGAGGGAATAGGAAGAGAATATCCATTTTCAAAAGAAAAATTAAGTCCAGTTTTGACATATTATATAGTTGAAAATGCAGAAGAAGGAATTAATAAATCAGAGCAATTACTAGAATTTGGTGGATTAGGTCATTCTGCAGTTATTCACTCAGAGGATAAAGAAGTTACACTTAAATTTTCTAAAACGATGAAAGCAGGAAGAATTATAGTAAATTCTCCATCTACTCATGGAGCTATTGGTGATATCTATAATACAAATATGCCATCATTGACACTTGGATGCGGTTCATTTGGTGGAAATTCAACCACAGCGAATGTATCATCAGTAAATCTTATTAATATTAAAAGAGTAGCAGATAGGAGGGTTAATATGCAGTGGTTTAAGATTCCAGAGAAAATTTATTTTGAAGCAGGTTCTATAGCATATTTAGAGAAAATGCCAGATATTGAAAGAGCATTTATTGTAACAGATGAAGGCATGGTAAAATTGGGATATGTAGATAAATTGTTATATCATTTGAGAAGAAGACAAAAACATGTGCATTCAGAAATATTTAGTGATGTTGAATCAGATCCATCTTTTGATACTATTCAAAAAGGTGTAAAAATGATGGAAACATTTAAGCCGGATGTTATTATTGCAATAGGTGGAGGAAGCCCAATTGATGCAGCAAAGGGAATGTGGTTATTTTATGAGCATCCAGATGCAGATATAGAAGGATTAAAACTGAAATTTATGGATATTCGTAAGCGTACCTATAAATTTCCAAAGCTAGGACAAAAATGTAAAATGGTTGCAATACCTACAACTTCTGGAACAGGTTCAGAAGTAACATCTTTTGCGGTTATTACAGACAAAAAAATAAATAAGAAATATCCATTAGCAGATTATGAATTAACACCAGATGTAGCTATTATAGATCCAGACTTAGTAATGAGTTTACCAAAATCTGTTACAGCAGATACAGGTATGGATGTATTAACACATGCTTTAGAGGCATATGTTTCTAATATGGCATCAGATTATACAGATGGTTTGGCAGAAAAAGCAGCTGAACTAGTTTTTGAAAATTTGGAGAAAGCATATGATGGGACAAATAAAATGGCAAGGGAAAAAATGCATAATGCAAGTACTATTGCAGGAATGGCATTTACAAATGCTTTTTTAGGTGTAAACCATTCTATAGCACATAAAATAGGAGCAGAATTTCATTTACCACATGGACGTATCAATGCAATTTTACTTCCATATGTTATACGATATAATGCAACAGAGCCAACAAAATTTGTGTCTTTCCCAAAATATGAATATTTTATTGCTGATAAAAAATATGCACGAATTGCTAAAAAGTTAGGATTGAAAGCAGATACAAAAGAAGAGGCAATTCAAAGTTTGATAGATAAAGTACAAGAGTTAAATGCTCATTTGAATATGCCAAAGTCATTCCAAGAAGCAGGAATTCCAGAAAACGAATTTTTAGCAAAAGTAGATATGCTCGCAGATAGGGCTTTTGAAGATCAATGTACAACAGCAAATCCTAGAGTACCACTTGTTTCTGAGATTAAACAAATTCTATTAGATAGTTATTACGGAAAATAGACTGGGAATTGGAAACCCGGGAATCGGGGACGCCCTTTTTTTCCCTATGCTAACCGGGAACTGGGGACGCCCTTTTTTTCCCTATGCGATTTT
>CANQTV010000024.1 GCA_947626875.1 uncultured Clostridia bacterium
GGGAAAAAAAGGGCGTCCCCAGTTCCCGGTTAGCATAGGGAAAAAAAGGGCGTCCCCTATTCCCGGTTATTTATATTTTCCCATAATTTCTTGAACAGAAGAGAAATCATTTCGAACAATATCCAAAAAAGCATCAACAATTTTAGGATCAAATTGTGTACCACGACAACGCTCAAGCTCTTCAATTACAAATTCAATAGGAAGAGAATCACGATAAGAACGACGAGAAGTCATTGCATCAAAACTATCTGCAACTGTAGTAATCCTAGCTAAATAAGGTATATTTTCACCAGCCAAACGACTTGGATAACCAGTACCATCATATTTTTCATGATGATGTTCAACAATAGGTAAGATATCTCTAAAAATAGAAGCATTTGACAAAATGTGAACACCAATATTAGGATGTTGCTTAATTTGAGAATACTCATCATCAGTCAAACGAGAATCCTTTTGCAAAATACTATCAGGAACACCAATTTTACCAATATCATGAAACAATCCACCAAGATGTAAATTTCTTAAATCTTCTTCAGAAAGTCCCAATTTTTTACCAATCAATACAGAAAAATCAGCAACTCTCTCAGAATGACCACGTGTATAAATATCTTTTGCTTCAACTGTATAACGAAGTGTTTCAATACTTTCTAAATATGCCTGTTCAAGTTTCTCATAAGTATCTGACAATTCATGATTAATTTGCTTAATATCATTCATTTGTTTAATAGATTTAATACCAGATTCAATCAATAATAATAACTGATCAAACTTATCACTTTTTTCACAATAACCTTGAATATCCAATCTCTTAATTGTATCTAAAGGAGGAGCCAAATCCTTATGCCCAGTTAAAAGTAAAATATATAAATCTTTATTAAATTTACGAATTTCCTCAACAACTTGATCTCCATGAATAGGAGTCATAATAAAATCCAAAACCATCAAATCAAAATGTTCATTTTTAACACGTTCAATTGCTTCCATTGGATCAGTAACGCCAACAAATTGATACCCAGTCCTTTTCAAAAAGATAGACAAAGAGTCAACGATACCAATCTCATCATCAACAGCTATGATTTTATATGAATTATTTTCAGAATTTTCTACACTTTGTAAGCCTTTTCTCATACTAACATTCATCCTTTCTAGTATAAATAAAATCATCTTTATTATATTAACAAAAAAGAATAAAATCAAGCCTTTTCAAGAAATAATTAATTACTCATAGGCAATAAAATATTAAAAGTAGTACCTTTATCTTTTTTTGTTTCAAAAGTAATATCACCGCCAAAATGAGCTTTAATAGTTGAATAAGACATATATAAACCAAGTCCAGTACCATTTTTTCCTTTAGTTGTAATCATTTCAGTAAACAATTTATCCTGAACTTTAGCAGGTAAACCAGGACCATAATCTTTAATTGAAATAATCAAATGATTATCATCATCCTTATGAATAATTAAATCAATTGTTTGATTTGGCTTGCCATTATAAGCAAAAATAGAATTAGAAATCATATTATTTATAACTTGTATCAAACTATTAATATCTCCATGCAAAGAAGTATTCGCAGGTACTTGCAAAGACACATTTAAATATACAATTGCATTTTTTAATTCATGTCTCATTAAAATATTAATACGTTTTACAAGTTCTTCCACATCAAAATTAATATTATCTGTCTCAGACATAACCACAGCTTGACCTTTAACAGCTGAAATAACATCAGACATATATTCAGAATATTCTTTTATTTTTTCAGTCCATACCATCATATCATGGGCAATTTCATGATGATCTTGTGAATTAACTTGAGGATCATCAATAGAAGAATCATACTCTTTTATCAAATCAGAAATTCCCTCAGTAGCACCTGCAATAGACATAATAGGAGTTTTTAAATTATGAGCAATACCACCAATCAATTGACCAAGAGAAGCCAAACGTTCTGCTTCCATCAAAGTCTCTTGACTATCTTTCAACCTTTTCATATCAGTCATATGTTGAGTTACATCTTTAAATAAAATCAAAGAACCAATAAAAACCTTTTTGTTATATAAAGGACTAAGCTCAATATTGAAATATTTTCCAATTGCAGAATCAAAAAAATCTATACGAAAAGTCTTGCCAGTTTTAATTGCAGAATAAAAAGCTTTTTTAAAATTCTCAATATTTTTTGTATGATGGAACAAATCAAAAATTTTCTTTTTACGAATAGACATATTTTGCAATTGAAATGTCTCCACAAAAGTAGTATTATAATCCACAACATGTTCATCAGTATCTAATACCAAATAACTATCTGACATAACATTAACAATACGTTGCAACGCAATAGGAGAAACATTTAAAAAATTAAACTTAAAAATTGCTAAACCATATAACAAAATAGTAGCAGAAAAACTAATAGGAGTCCAGAATGTATTCATTTCAATAATCTTAGCAGTTCCTAAAAGACTAATAATAATTGGTATTAATGAACCTATCAATATTAAAATAGATTGAACAGAAAAAATACCAGATGTCCTAAAAGAAGTTCTAAGCAAAATAGCCATACCTACAAAAAGAAGTATATAAGTATAAAGAGAATGTATCGTAAAATAGCTACCAAAAACAACTTGTGACATATCAGAAGAATAATCTACAAAAAATAAATGATGAAGATTATTAGTCCATAACACTAATAAAGTTAAGGTAGGAATTACAAACAAAAGCAAATAATACCTTTGAAATTTTATTTTTGTATTTTTAAAAATCAATGCCAAAAAGAAAAGTGCAACAGGGAAGAAACAAGTACCAATATAAATAAAATATTCAAAGTAAATATAATCTACCCCATAAAATTCAGATAAAACACTTTGCAATAAGACACCGATACTAACAATCATAATGCAACTAACCATAGCTAGTAAAGCTTTATGTAATTGTTTTAAAGGACGATGGTGTAAAATGTAAATTACCATAACAATCGATAAAACACTAGATACAACAAGTAAAATAAAAGGCAAAGTTATAAAATTCATATGAACCTCCTAACATATTATAAAAAGCCCAACTTCTTAAAATAATTTATATATTTCATTATATAATTTTTATCAATAATTTTCCAGTCAAAACCAATAATTTGTAAAAATTTTTCAGAAAAAGAACTATCAAGTCGAATTCTAGAAGTATATATCAATTGTTTATGGTTATCTAAATCATGAATAATACCAGATAAAATCTGTTTTTTATCATCATCAGCAAGAAATTCATTAATTACATTTGTCATCTCTGTATTAGAAACAGGCAATAAAGGATAGCCTAATTCATTCAAAGTATCAATAAGCAATTTAATTGGCAACAATTTTGTATCATAAATATGAAGCACATTACAATCACTAGTGTACCCAACTAATCGAATAATAGCATCTGCACATAAATCAACAGGAGTCAACTCAATCTCATGTTGTAAAGAATACTCAGGTAAAACTCCCATATGTACAAAAGACTGGATACGTTTTGCAAAAGCATTTTCATCAACATTTCTTTGAAAGACACCATCACGATAACGACTAGAAATATTACCAATACGCAAAATCATGCCATCCAAACCATTCAAAATAGCTTCTAAAACAATACGTTCTGCTTTAAATTTTGTAATTGTATAAATACCTTTTAAATGTTGACCAACAAATAAATCACGTTCACTAAAAAGTACTTTATCATCAATATTTTCAGGAGTTTCTACAACAGACTCTTCTTTTTCACCATTACCGGAAACACTAATAGTAGAAATATGAAAAAGCCTTTTTCCAAACTGTAAACACCAAGAAACAACATGGGATGTACCCAAAACATTGATATTTTCAAACAATTCTTTATCACCATAATGTTTTACAATTGCACCAGCATGAATCACAGTAGAAATTTCTTTTTGCAAAATCATAGCATCATCTGAAGAAAGCCCAAAACCAATTTCAGTTATATCACCCTCAACAACATGAATGCGAGAACAATATTTAAGATAAAAAGCCTCACCAAAATAATATTGCAAGATATTTTTTAATCTTTCAATTGGTACAACATGTTCCTTTTTACGAACTAAGCAGTAAATATCCCCAGTTTCTTTTTTCAAAAAAGACGCAATTAAGTGAGCACCCACATAGCCAGTACCACCAATCAAAAACACATTTCCAACATCAGTTTTTTGAATAGAATTTAAATGTAATTCAGAATTATTTAATAACAAATTATCAAATTTGCTATAATCATAATTTTCAATATCATCTGTTAACAAACGATGTCTTGTTTTAGCTGATAATTCATGAATAGTAGGAAAATTAAAAATATCAGCATATTCAAAATCAAACCCATCACGTAAAGCTTCAATTTGCATATTAATTGCTAAAATAGAATCGCCACCAATATCAAAGAAATTATCATAAATAGAAATATTATCCAAATGCAAAATATTTTTCCAAATATTCCACAATTTCTTCTCATTTGGAGATTTTTTTTCATCAATTATTTTTGCAACTTTACGCTCATGGATATCAGGAATAGGTAATGATTTACGATCAATTTTACGGTTAATTGTATAAGGCATTTCATCTAAACGGATAATATAACTAGGAACCATGTAAGCAGGCAAATGTTTCTTTAATTTCTCTTTAACGCTTAATTCCGTAACAGAAGAACCATTTGCACAAACATAATAAGCACACAAAATTTCACGTTCTTCAATAGAAACTTTATGAGCAACACTAGAAATAACACCAGGGATTTGTTCCATAATACCTTCAATTTCACCAAGTTCAATACGCAAGCCACGCAATTTAATTTGATTATCAACACGTCCTAAACATTGAACTTTTCCATCAAAAGTCCACCTACCAATATCTCCAGATTGATACATTTTACCAGGACCAAAAGGATTATCAATAAATTTAGCTTGAGTCATATCAGGTTTACCAAGATAACCAAGACCAACCTGAATACCAGAAATATAAATTTCACCAACAACACCAATTGGTACAGGACGAAGATGTTTATCCAATATATGAATTTGAGTATTCAAAATAGGAGGACCAATTGTAATATCATTTTCACCATTCAAATTTTGCACATTACAAAGTATAGTAATTTCGCTAGGACCATAAATATTATAAATAACAACTCCGTCAGATAATTCACGCAAATCTTTCACAAATTTTTCAGGCAAAGGTTCACCACCAAAAATCATATATTTAATTTGTGACAAAGCAGAAGGGTTCAAACGATTATCATAATTAATTTTCATCAAGCTAGGTGTAACAGACATTACATCTCCACCATATTTTTTAATGAGAGCATCTAATAAAATAGGATTACGATGTTCTTCATTATTTGCCAACAAAACACGCAAACCAAATCCCAAAGATACTACAATTTCATACACAAAAATATCAAAAGGAGTAGAAGTAACAGAAACTAAGCAATGCTTATTTCCTTCCTTTAAATAATCCAAAACATGTCCCATAGCAATAACCATATTTGCAAACCCAATTTGATGTAGCATAACACCTTTAGGCTTACCAGTAGAACCAGAAGTATATATTACATAAGATAAATCCATAGGCTCAACGGTTACACCAGGATTAGAAAAATTCTTAAAATAGATATGGTTATCTAAATCAATCTCAATACAATGCTCAATTTCAGAAACCAAATTCCTTAAAGATTTTTGTACTAAAACATATTTAGCTTTACAATCTTGTAAGTAATATTGAGTACGTTCAATCGGATAAGTAGGATCAACATTCAAAAAAGCAGCACCAGCTTTTAAAATACCAAGCATACATACAATAGTTTCAAAAGAACGATTAGTCATAACGCAAACAATATCATTTTTACCAACACCTTGTGCAATTAAATGATGTGCAAGAGAATTAGCCTTTCTATTTAATTCTCCATATGTCAAACTTTTTCCATCACAAATAACAGCAATATTATTAGGATGCAAAAAAACCTGCTTCTCAAATATTTGCACAAAAGTATCATATTCAATTTCACCATCAGTATCATTGAAAGACTTCAACAAATCGGCTTCTTCCTCTGTCACAGCAGGGATTTTGCATAACTGCATCTCCATAAAAGAGGACAAATTTTGTAAAATATATAAATAATGTTTATATAAACTACAAATAGTATTTTCCTTAAATAAAGAAGACTGATATTCAAATGAAATTTCCAAAGTAGAAGGATTAATATCTACAGTTAAAGGAAATTTTGAAGTATGTGTATGAGAATTATATAATTCAACAACTTTACCATCAAGCTCAAAATTTTCTACTACTTCATTTTGATAAGCAAATACCACATCAAAAATAGAAGAATTTGCAGGAATATTTAAATCTTTCATCAAAATATCATAAGGATAAGGCTGATGAGATAAAGCATCAATAACCATATTTTTTACTTGTAATAATAGATGCTTAAAATCCCAATTATCTTCAATATTCATAGCCAAAACAGCATTATTAGTAAACATACCAATCATATGATTTAATTCCTTATTATAACGTGATTCAATAGGAGAACCAATAATAAGTGTTTCTTGACCAGTATATAAATATAGCAATAAATATAAAGCACTCAAAAATACCATATATTCAGAAGTATTATAATCATTTGCAATACGTGAAATCATATCAAACAAATCATGTTCTAAAGAAAAAGTTAATTTTTCTCCTACATAACACTTCTGGTTTGTAACAGGAAAATCATATGGTAAATTTATAACAGGAATTGAAATATCCGCAAATTTGTCTTTCCAATATTTTTGACATTTCATAAAATTTTCTGAAGAGAACATATCATTTTCCCATATTGTATAATCTATATAAGAATATTTATTTTTTTCTATCTCTTGATTTTTGTATAATTTGCAAAAATCAGATAGTAAAATATGTAAAGAAGTACCATCTAATAAAATATGATGAGAATCAAAAAGTATTAAAGTAGAAGAATTTATATAATGTATTTCTACACGTAATAAAGGTGCAAAATCCAAATCAAATATTTTTGGAAAATTATCAATCAATTCAAAAACATAATCTGAAGTTACAACACCATCATCATAAAAAGGAATATCTAAATTGACGTGTTTTAAAACAAATTGCCTAACTTCACCATTTTCCATCTTAAAATATGTACGAAAAATAGAATGTTTTTTAACTAATTCATTAAAAACATCACGAATTTTTTGAACATCTAAATAATCCTTTACAAAAATACCACCACTTACATGATAAACAAGAGAATCGCCAGCCATTTTAGTTGCATAATAAATTCTTTTTTGAGCAGAAGAAATAGGGTAAGAAAGCATAGGTGCAACCTTTTGAAGTGCCACCATAGAAGTATCTTCTTTGGATTTATCAATAAATTGTGCTAAAGCACGTATAGTTGGGTATTCAAATAAATTTTTTATTGTAACAACTTTTCCAAAAATTGATTCAATTTCTAAACCAAAGCGAATGCCATGCAAAGAATCCATACCAAGAGTAAATATATTTTCTTCTACAGAAATATTTTCAATTTCTAATAAATTACATAAAGAATTATATAATTTTAATTCTGTATCATTAGAAGGCTTAACAATCTCATTAGATATAACATCGAAATCTGGTAAAGCATGTTTATCGATCTTTCCACTTTTATTTAAAGGAAATTTATCTAAAATCATAAAATGGGTAGGAATCATATAATACGGCAAAATTTTAGAAAGTTCATTTTTTAATTCATCAATAGAATAATTAGTATCATCTAAAATAATATAAGCACAAATACAATCAATATTGTTGATTTTTTTCACAAGAGTCAAAGCATTTTGAATACTAGAAATACCTTTTATACGATTTGTAATTTCCTGCAATTCAACACGATGACCACGTAATTTAATTTGAGAATCATTACGCCCCATATAACAAAGATAACCATTTACATCCCAACGTACAATATCTCCTGTTTTATAAAACAAAGAACTCCCAAAACCAGATAGTGCTACATGTGTTTTTTCATTCATTTCTACATTGTGCAAATAACCTTTAGAAACATTTTCACCTGTAATATATAATTCTCCTGGATAACCAACAGGCATGATATTACCTAAGAAATTAGCCACAACAATTAAATTATTTTTAAAAGGATAGCCAATAGGAACCATACCAATAGTATCATCTGCTAAAGAATATTTATAAAATGTACAACAAATAGTAGATTCTGTTGGCCCATAACCATTTAAAATTTCCATATTTTTATTTAAATTAAAATATTTACGAAAATCTGATTTTTTTAGAGCTTCGATACCTGTCAAAATTTTATTTAAACAAATATTAGAACAATGTGAGTACACATAATCATATATATCAGTTAAAATATTTGGTGGAATAAGTATAAAAGTAATACGTTCTTTCTCCAGAATCTCAGATAGAAGTGGTATATCAGTTAATGTATTTAAAGGATATAATACTAAGGTTGCACCAAAACATAAAGGAGTAAAAAGCTCACATACACTAGCATCAAAAGAGATATTTGCATTAGATAAACAAACATCTTTTGAAGAAAAACCATCTTCATACCAATCAGAAAAAACATGTAAAAAATTAACCAAATTACGATGAGTCAGCATAACACCTTTTGGATTACCAGTAGAACCAGAAGTATAAATTACATAGCATAATCGATTACTAGAAATAGAAACATTCAAAGCTTTACTAGAATAATCCGATAAACAAATATCATCAACATTAGCTAAAACTAAGTCTTTAATATCAGACAATTCAAGTGGTTGATCTGATATTAACATTTTAGCATGACTATCAGACAATATATAACGAACCCTATTTTCTGGAAAATCAAAAGAAATAGGTAAATAAGCTGCACCTAATTTTAAAATTGCCAGAATACTAACAACAAAAAAATCATTCTTATGCATAAATAAGCCAACTATATCATTTTGTTTAACACCTTGTTCAAGCAAATAATGAGCTAATTGATTTGCACGTTTATCCAATTCACTATAAGAAAGACGAGTATTCTTATAAACACAAGCAATATGATTTGGATGCAATTTTACTTGCTCCTCAAAAAGATCTACAATAGTAGAATCTAAAGGACAATCCAAAAAACCAGATTGAAGAGTTTCAGTCAAATACAACTTTTCATCATCTGTAACAAATTGAACATCTTTTAGCAATATATCTGGAGATGATAAAACTTGCTCAACCATAAAACACAAACGTTTATGCCAAGCAATAACATCATCAGAAGTATATTTTGAATTAACAAAATCATAATCTATTTTTAAAGTACCAGTATCATTTAAATCACACAAATGAATACTCATATCATTCATGCAAAAACCAGGGAAAACCCAGTCAGTTTCATAATCTCCAATATCACGAGAAACCGCTTTTGTAATTTGATAAGAAACAGCAATATTATATAAATGAGTAATATTATTATCTTGTTCACTTAAATCTTTTACCAACTGAGAATAAGGGTATTTTTGGTGGCGCAAAATAGAGGTAAAACGAAAACGATTTGCCTCTAAAAATTGTGAAAAACGCATGTTACCTACAATATGAGTACGAAAAGGAATGGTATTAACAAACATACCAACAGAGCGTTTTTCTTTAAAATTAGAACGATTTAAAATTGGTGTACCAATAAGCACATCGGCAATATTACAGGAGTTAGCCAAAAATAGTGAAATAATGGACATAAAAAATACATAGTTAGAAACATGAAGAGATGAACACAATTCACTAATACGACTCATAAATTGCTTATCAAAATAAAAAGTCACTCTAGACCCAATAGAAGAATCTATGATGTCAGTAGACGAGGAAGGGATATTTACTGGAACAGGGGGCTTTTCTAAATAAGACATCCAAAAAGATTTATCTTTTTGAAAGTTTTTACTATGTAAATAAGTTTGTTCAGCATTAATATAATCAACATAAGAAACAGTATCAGGCACATAATCTGTACCAGATACTAAACAATGATAAATTTTTATAATTTCTTGAATAGTAATTCCCATAGACCAAGAATCCGTAATAATATGATGAAACTTTAAAGTAACGGCAACGAAACCATTTGGAAAACTAGCAAGTCTAATTTCAAAAAGACGAGAATCCAAAAGTGAAAAAGTTTCTTTCACAAAATCTTGTTCAAAAGCATCAAGACAATCAATAGAAGGCAAATCCACAACTAAAATATCATCTACTCCATAAGACATATCATGAGCAATATATTGCATAGGTTCACCATCTTTTAAAGTTAAATAAATATGGCAATTATCATTTTCCTGTACAAAGCGTACAATTGCCTTTTTCAACAAAGGAATATTAACTTGTTCTTTAATTATACCAGAACCGCAAACATTACAAACACTGGTATCTTTCAAAAATTGCTGAGTATTCCAAATATTCAATTGAGGGTTTGTCAATTTAAACATCTTTATCTCCAATCTAAATAATTTCTCTTTTTCATTAAAAATATTATATAATAACAAATAAAAATTGCAAGAGTTTTAAAAAATAATTTTTAAAATAAGAGGTTAAAACATTGAAAAAATAGTTAACTCATGCTAGAATAGTGGGAAAGGAGGAAAGATGAAAATATTTACATACGAGCAATATCTAGAATATAAAAAACAAGTTAAACAATATGCAGATACACATTTCAAACTTAATTTAGAAAAAGAAATATTTTTGAAAACACATGAAATAAAAGAGCAAGAAGACTATAAATATTACAATTATGAAAAAACAATTAAAAATAAATTAAAATTAATAGATAAAAAACAAATAATTAATATCATAAATAAAGCCATAGGAGAAGGCTTAAATTTAATACCCAATATGTTACAAATATGTAATTCTAATGAAACAAATATTATAAGAATTATTAAAACAAATGTGTATTTTATAATAGAATATGCAAAAAAAATAGATGAAATAACACAAGTGAAATTACTCAAGAATATGATCAAAATAATGAAAACAGCAGAAAAAAATATAGACATAAGAAAATATATGAAGACACCAACAGTAATTCCAATAATCATATATGAAGAAAATAAAAAAAATAACGAAGAAAATTTATACCCATTTCAAAAAATAGGGTTAGGAGAATATAACACTTTAATTGTTTAAAATAAAAAAAATAGGGAACACTCGTAAAGAGGTGTTCAAATGAAAAGTAGAAGAGGAAAAAAAGCAGACCCTAAAAAGAAAATCATGATTACAGCAAGTCTAATATTATTTCTATGGATAGCAGGATTTTATATATACACTACATACACCAATATTGAAATACAAGAACCAGAATATGAAGCAACAAAATTATTATCCACACAAAATGAACAAACTGTGGAAAACGCAGAAGAAAATAGCAAAACAATTGCAGATATGATAGAAGAAACAACACAAAGCATAGTCGGAATATCAAAACTAAAAAATACAGGAAACTCAATTTTATCAACAAGCAATGAAGCAGAATTAGGACTAGGAACTGGAGTAATAGTAACAGAAAACGGATATATATTAAGTAATGAGCATGTAACAGGGAGTAAATATAGTAAATGTTATATTACTTTAGAAAATGGACGAAACTACGAAGGAATAGTAGCATGGAGCGATTCAGATTTAGATTTATCACTTACAAAAATTGAAGCAAAAGATTTAAAATATGCAACACTAGGAGATTCTAGTCAAATAAAAGTAGGAGAAACAGTATATGCAATTGGAAATCCAATTGGATTTGAATTTAGAAGAACAGTAACATCTGGAATTATAAGTGCAAAAAATAGAAGTATACGTATAAATGAAGAAGATAGCAATGCATATATGTCAGACCTAATTCAAACAGATGCAACAATCAATCCAGGTAATAGTGGAGGACCATTAATCACACCAACTGGAGAAGTAATTGGAATAAACACCGTAAAAATCACAACAGCAGAAGGAATTGGATTTGCAGTACCAATCAATGTAGTAAAAAGTATCATAGAAAGTTATAAAGAAACACAAAATTATGAACAAGCAACAATTGGGATATATGCATATGATAAACAAGTAATTCCATACCTAGATGACAATATTTCATTTGAAAAAGGAATTTATGTAGCACAAATTACAGCGAATGGACCAGCAGACAAAACAGAATTACAAGAAAAAGATATTATCTTATCAATTGACGGAAAAGAACTAAACACAATGAATGACTTAAGAGAGTATATTTATACAAAAAAACCTGGAGATGAAGTAACTCTAAAGATAAACAGAAGAAAAATTAATAAAGAGATTGTAATTAAATTAGGAAGAAAGTGAAGAAGGGACCTAGCCGGGAAGAGGGGACGCCCTTTTTTTCCCGACTAGGGAAAAAAAGGGCGTCCCCAATTCCCGGCTAGGTCCCTTCTTCACTCTTCTAAATTCTTTTCCATAAAATCAAATTTTCTAGAATAATCTTTTGTCTCAGAATTAGACATATATACACTAGAACGATTTTTCTTTAAAAATTCAACAATCTGATACACATCAATCCAAATTTCATTTGGGCTATCTACTTGAGATTCATCAAAAATCAATTGCATTCCAAAATGTAAATGAGGAACATTTATATTATTTACATTTTCCTTCACACTATAACCAGTCATTCCTAGATAACCTATCACATCACCAGCCTTTACAACAGAACCATCTTCCAAACCTTCAGCATAAGGATGATTTTTTCTCAAATGAGCATAGTAATAATAACGCTTACCATCAAAACTGCGAATACCAACACGCCAACCACCATACTGATTCCAACCAAGATGTTCCACAATACCAGACTCAACAGCAATAATAGGAGTACCAATAGACCCCATTAAATCATTACCTAAATGAGTCCTCTTAAAACCATAAGACCTAGAATTTCCAAAATCATCATAATGACTAAACTGATAATTTTTTGCAATTGGCAAAAAAGCTTTAATTCCATAATTTTGTTCAAAAACTTTAGAACCATCAGACTGTTCAACTTCAGCAGAATATTCTCCAATAAATTCACCCAAAACAGCAGAATAACTTTCAAAATAATAATCATAAAATTTCAAATCAGAAGACAAATTCTCCATAGTTTGACCATCTTTTAACAATGCAACCAAAGAATCTAAATCACTTTTAGAATAATTTTTAAAATTACCACCATTTTTACAAGCCAAATATGCCAAAAGTTCAATCCAATTATATACAATTCCATCCTCAGTTTTACCTTGATGAGAATCAATATCCAATTTGGAAGTATCTTGCAAAGCCTGACAAGTCACAGAAAAATCCACCCATTTAATAAAATCTTTTTTCTCAGAAGATGTATCATCATTTGAAACTGCAAAAGAATAAATAAAAACAGAGACAATAGCAAAAACCAAAATAAAACAAAAAATGATAATTTTTTTAGTAACTTTAAATGAACGAATGAACATGAAAAATACCCCTTAAATACATATTGCGAAGTGGTATATATTATGATAAAATACAAGCGAAAAAGGAGGATCAAAACTATGCAAAAAATATTAATGCTAGAAGATGACGAAAAACTAAGAAATGAACTAGAAATATTTTTAAATAACAACGGGTATGAAACACAATCTTTGAAAAAATTTGATAATCCAATACAAGACATATTAACAATAAATCCAGATTTAATCCTATTAGATATAAACCTACCAGGAGCGGATGGACAATATATATGCAAAGAAATCAGAAAACAATCTAATTTACCAATCATAATTATAACAAGTAGAGACAACGAAATAGATGAACTATTAAGCATAAACTATGGAGCAGACCATTATATAACAAAACCATTTAATATACAAATATTACTTGCCAAAATCAGTTCATTATTAAAAAGAAGCAATATGGGAAGCAATCAAGAAAAAATAGACTGCAAAGAATTCATTTTAAACATAGCCAAAAACACAATAGAAAAAGACCAGAAAGAAATTGAACTAACAAGAAACGAATTTAAAATACTAAAATATTTAGCAGAACGTAGAAACAAAATTGTATCAAGAGAAGAAATAATGGAACATTTATGGGAAAGTGAAAGTTTTATAGATGATAATACATTAACAGTAAATATAACGAGATTAAGAAACAAATTAGAAGAGCTAGAAATAAAAGAACTATTAGTTACAAAACGAGGGCAAGGATATATTTTAATTTGAGGGAATAGGGGACGCCCTTTTTTTCCCTATGCTATTTTTCCCTCTTTGCTTATTAATTATAAAATATTTATTTCTTTACAAAGAGGGAAAAATCGGTTAGGGAAAAAAAGGGCGTCCCCAATTCCCTCAAGAAAAGGAGTATAATATGAAATTTACAGAATTTTTAAAAGATAAAATGCTACAAATAATTCTAATAATATTTGGACTAATTACAATAGAAATATTTTTGTTAGCATACCATATAGGGAATTTTATAAAAATATACATACCGAGCATCATAATAATACTTTATAGTATCACAATAATAGTAGAATATCTAATAAAAAAACAATTCTATAAAAATACAACAAACCTATTAAATGAATTAGAGGACAAATACTTAATAACAGAAATCATAAAAACACCAAACTTTACAGAAGGTAAAAAATTAATAGAAATATTAGAGCAAACCAATAAATCAATGATAGAAAAAGTAAATCAATACAAATATGCACAAGAAGATTACAAAGAATATATTGAACTATGGATACATGAAATAAAAATACCAATAGCAACAAGTAAAATGATAATAGAAAACAATAAAAATCAAGCAACAAAAAGTATTGACGAAGAATTAAACAAAGTAGAAAATTATATTGAACAAGCATTATATTATGCAAGAAGTAATACTGTTGAAAAAGATTATTATATAAAGAAAAGTAATTTAAAAGAGATTGTAAATGAATCAATTTTAAAAAATAAAACAACTTTAATTCAAGAAAAAATATTAATAAACACACATGATTTAAATATAAATGTAAGTACAGACAGCAAATGGATTGTATTCATATTAAACCAAATAATACAAAATAGTGTAAAATACAGAAAAAAAGAAGAGCAATCAGAAATTGAAATATACGCCAAAAAAGCTAAAGAAAACGTTACATTATATATAAAAGACAATGGAATAGGAATAAAAAAAGGAGAAATAAGCAGAATATTTGAAAAAGGATTCACAGGCACAAATGGAAGAACAGCAAGCAAAAAATCAACTGGAATAGGATTATACTTATGCAAAAAACTATGTGACAAACTAGGAATTGGAATCGAAATAAATTCAATAGAAAATAAAGAAACAGAAGTGAAACTAATATTTCCAAATGGAAGTCATGTTGATATAAAATAGAAATCAAAAAACCTTACAAAAATGTAAGGTTTTTGTAAGTTAAATCGATTGCAACACAAGAAAAAACAATGTAAACTTGTAATCAGAAAGGGATGTGAAAAATTATGGGAAATATTCTAGAAGTTAGAAACATAGAAAAATACTACGGAAGCAAGACAAACCTCACAAAAGCCATAGACAACATAAGCTTTGAAATCAAAAAAGGAGAATTTGTTGGAATTATGGGAGCAAGTGGCTCAGGAAAAACAACACTCCTAAACTGTATATCAACAATAGACAAAGTCACAGCAGGTCATATAATAGTAAAACGGTGAAGACATCACAAAACTAAAAGGAAACAAACTTAATAAATTTAGAAGAGAAGAACTAGGCTTTATATTTCAAGACTTTAACCTGCTAGACACACTAACTTGCTATGAAAATATAGCACTAGCACTAACAATTCAAAAAGTAAATGCCAAAGAAATAGAAAAAAGAGTAAGCGAAATAGCAGAAAAACTAGAAATAAAAGAAATACTAAAAAAATATCCATATCAAATATCAGGAGGACAAAAACAAAGAGTAGCATCAGCAAGAGCAATTATCACAAATCCCCAAATAGTACTAGCAGATGAACCAACTCGGAAGTTTAGACTCAAAATCAGCAAGACAATTACTAGAAAACTTTGAATTTTTAAATCAAAAATTACAAGCAACAATACTAATGGTCACACATGATGCCTTCACAGCATCATACACAAACAGAATTTTATTCATCAAAGACGGAAAAATATTTAATGAACTCATCAAAGGAACAGACACAAGAAAAGAATTTTTTGAAAAAATAATTGAAGTTCAAACACTTCTTGGAGGTGACTTGAACAATGTTATTTAAACTATCATTCAAAAATATTAAAAAAAGCATAAAAGACTATACAATATACTTTTTAACACTAGTGCTAGGAGTAGCAATATTTTACATGTTCAACTCATTGGACAGCCAAGAAGCAATGCTACAAGTTTCAACATCCACACATGAAATGATAAAACTAATGATAGATATACTTGGAGTAGTATCAATATTTGTAGCAGTAATATTAGGACTACTAATTGTATATGCCAATAACTTTTTAATCAATCGAAGAAAAAAAGAATTTGGAATATACATGACACTAGGAATGGGAAGAAGGCAAATCTCAAAAATAATTTTATTAGAAACAATATTTATTGGAATAATATCACTTGGAATAGGACTAATAGTAGGAATTTTTGCATCACAATTTATGTCCATACTAGTAGGAAAAATGTTTCAAGCAGATATGAGTGAATTTCAATTTGTATTTTCAAAAGATGCCTGTATAAAAACTTGCATATATTTTGCAGTAATGTACATTGCAGTCATGTTTTTCAATACAATAGTAATTTCAAGATACAAATTAATTAATCTAATAAATGCAACAAAGAAAAACGAAAAAGTAAAAATAAAAAATCCAATACTCGCAATTATCATATTTATAATAGCAGTAATTATGTTGGGTTATGCATATATGAAAGTGACATCAAAAGGAAGAATGGTAAATTCAATACAAGACTTAATGCCACCAGTATTAATGGGAATTGCAGGAACAGTATTAATATTTTGGTCATTATCAGGATTTATTTTAAAAATAATACAAATGATGAAAAAAGTGTATCTAAAAAATACCAACATGTTTGTACTAAGACAAATCAACAACAAAATCAATACAACAGTTATCAGTATGAGTATAATTTGTCTTATGTTATTTTTAACAATAACAATTCTATCATCTAGTTTAGGATTAAGAAACACAATGCAAAAAGAAATAAATGAAGTAACACCAGTAGATATAAATGTATTTAAAATAGCAAATGTATCAGGAAAATATACAAAATATGGTTTGGAATTCAATGCAACAGAAGAACAAATAGTAGACTCAAAAATTTCAATTCAAGAAACATTTAAAAATAACAATCTTCAAGAGAATATTTTAAAAGATATTGTAGAAATACCAATATATGCACAAAATGATTTAACATTAGAAAAATTTTTAGGAGACAAATATGCAGAAATAGATGCTGAATTTCCACATTTAATATACACAAATCCAGAAAAAATTGTAAAAATATCTGATTATAATAAAATAGCAGAGCTTTATGGAATAGAAAAATATGATTTAAATGAAAACGAATATATTGTTGTTTGTGATTTTGACAATCAAACACAAATAAGAAATAGAGTATTAGGCGATAAAAATAAATTAGAAATTGCAGGAAAAGAATATATTTCAAAATACAATGAATGTAAAGATGGATTTATAGAAATGTCATCATCTCATACAAATACAGGAATAATAATCGTTCCAGACAGTTGCAATTTAACACAAGAAATGAAAAAAGAACAATTTTTAGCTGCAAATTATAATGCAGAAACAGAAGAAAAAAAGCAAGAAATTGAAAAAATATTTACAGAAAATGATTCGAATTTTATTCAAGAACTATCAAAAAATGGATTAGATATAGACGGAATGACAAAAATCAGTTTAATAGAATCAAGCGTAGGACTTGCAACAATCATAACATTTATCGCAATATATTTAAGTATAGTATTTTTAATTGCAAGTTCTGCAATTTTAGCATTAAAGCAACTAACAGAAAGTAGTGATAATAAACAAAGATATACAATTTTAAGAAAAATAGGCTGTGATGAAAAAATGATAAATAAAGCATTATTAAAACAAATAGGAATATTTTTTATGCTACCAATGATATTAGCAATCATCCATTCTATATTTGGAATAAAATTTGCAATCTTAATATTATCAGGAATGGCAAGTAAAGAAGATTTGTTACCATCAATTATAGCAACAGTTATTGTAATGGGAATCATCTATGGAGCATACTTCTTAGCAACGTATTTTGGAAGTAAAAATATAATTAAAGAAAATGAATAATTCTTGACAACAAAACCAAAACTATATATAATAACAACAGATAAAGGAGTTGTTGTAGTAATGGAATATATCATGGAAACGCAAAACACATGTGCAAGAAGAATTAAATTTACATTAGAAGGAAACATAGTAAAAAATGTAGAATTTTTAGATGGTGGATGCCCAGGAAATTTACAAGCATTGCCAAGACTAGTAGAAGGAATGACAGTAGAAGAAATCGAAAAAAAGTTAGGAGGAATTGATTGCGGAGGAAGAGGAACATCCTGTGCAGATCAATTAGTAAGAGCAGTAAAAAAAGCATATGAACAATCAAAAAAAGGTTAGAAATGATTTCATTTCTAACCTTTTTCGTATAGAAAAAAAGAAAATGGAAATAATAAACAGAGAAATAAAAAGAAAGGAATGATACTAAAATGGCAGATTTAAATCAGATGGAATTACAACATTTAAGACACTTAATTGGTGCACACGAAACAGCATATCAAAAACTAAATGCATATTCTGCACAAGCAGTAGATCCGCAAATAAAACAGTTATTTACCAAATCAGCACAAGATGCATTGAATACTAAACAAAAATTAATGACGTTTTTAAATAATTAGAAAGGGATAGTTTGAAAAATAATCAGCATCTTGCTACGTTGGACTGCATTTGAAATCAAAAGCACGGCATACTGAGGCTGTAACAGCTAAAGCTTAATAGCCTCAGCATCAACGTACAAAGAGTACGCCTCATTGATTTCAAATTTGTCCGCCTTGCAATATACTAATTCTTTTTCAAACTAAATTTGTAGATAGAAAGGTAAGTGAAAAGTATGGATGAAAAAACAATGGTAAACGACATTTTAGCAAGCGTAAAATCAGATTTAACAGCATATCAAACCGCAATTTCAGAAGCGGAAAATATGTCACTTAGACAAACGTTCCAACAAATAAGAAACAATGATGAAAGTTTTCAATATGAACTATTTAAAGTTGCACAAGCAAAAGGATATTATGTGCCAGCACAAAAAGCTACTGTAACAGAAATTAACACAGTAAAATCCGATTTAAGCTAACGGCAGTAAGGAATCGGGAATTGGGGACGCCCTTTTTTTCCCTAATCGGGAAGAGGGGACGCCCGTTTTTTCCCTATGCTATTTTTCC
>CANQTV010000025.1 GCA_947626875.1 uncultured Clostridia bacterium
GATGGATTCGAACCATCGTACTCAAATGAGAACAGATTTACAGTCTGCCGCCTTTAGCCACTCGGCCACCTACCCATATTTTATTATGATAATTGGTGCTCCCTCAAGGATTCGAACCTTGGACCCACCGGTTATGAGCCGGTTGCTCTGACCAACTGAGCTAAGGGAGCTTTTTCTTAATGCAAGTAAAAGTATATCGTATTTCTAGTATCATGTCAAGTGTTTTTTCAAAATTTTTACTTAATTTTTATACAGATCAAAAAAGAAGGTCTCCCTTCTTTTTTTACTATTTAAATAAATTTAAATATAAATCAATCTTTTCTATAAATTGTTCATTATTTTTTGTCTCTGTCATTTTCTTAATAACTTGTTCAGTAACTTCTGCAACAGGTAAGCTATTCATTGCTTTTCTTAGAGCAAAAACAGTTTCTTTTTCCTTAGCTGTTAACAATAAATCCTCTCTTCTCGTTCCTGATTTATTTATATCAATCGCTGGGAATATACGTTTTTCAGATAATTTTCTATCTAGATGTACTTCCATATTTCCAGTACCCTTAAATTCTTCAAAAATGACATCATCCATTCTACTTCCTGTATCTACTAATGCTGTTGCCAATATTGTTAAACTTCCTCCAAATTCTATATTTCTAGCAGCTCCAAAGAATTTTTTTGGTTTATGCAAAGCTGCAGGATCAATACCTCCTGACAAAGTTCTTCCTGATGATGGAATTACTAAGTTATAAGCTCTAGCTAATCTAGTAATACTATCTAATAAAATAACCACATCTTTTCCGTGTTCTACAATTCTTTTTGCTCTTTCTAGAACCATTTCTGCAACTTTTACATGATGATCAGGTAATTCATCAAAAGTTGAGTAAATAACTTGCCCCTTTATAGAACGCTTCATATCTGTTACTTCTTCTGGTCTCTCATCAATTAAAAGTACAATTAGCTCTACTTCTGGATTATTTCTTGTAATACTATTTGCTATTTTTTTCAATAATGTTGTTTTACCAACTTTTGGTTGTGCAACAATCATTCCTCTTTGCCCTTTTCCTATTGGGCTAATTAAGTCAATAATTCTCATAGCATATTCATTTGGAATTGTTTCCAATTTTAATTTCTCATTTGGATAAATTGGAGTTAATTCATCAAATCTCTTTCTTTTTGCAGCTTTTTCTGGATGTTCACCATTTACTTCGCCAACAAAAATTAGAGATGGGAATTTCTCTCCTTCACGAAATCTTGAAATTCCTTTAATAACATCACCAGTATCTAATCTAAATCTTTTAATCTGAACCATAGAAATATATACATCTTTTGGAGTTGATAAATAATTTTCTCCTCTTAAAAATCCATATCCATCAGGTAATATATCTAAAATTCCTTCTACAATTTGGTCTCCTTCATTTGTTAATTTGTAATCAACAATAGGTTCACCATTTTCGTCATATTGTGTTTGATTAACTGATTTTTCTTCTGTTATTGTCATACTAGGTTCTTCTTCCTTTTCAATTTCTTTTAATATTTGTATTAATTCTTCTTTTTTTATTTTTGATATATTCTTTATATTATTTTCCTTAGCAAGTGCTTTTAGTTCTACTAAAGTCATTTCTTCTAAATTTGGCATATTTTCCTCCTTTTATGCTATAAATTATATCATATTTTTACTGAAAAAGAAATATTTTTTCTATTTTTTATTTTATTCCGTTCTTAGTGCTTCTACTGGATCTTTTTTACTTGCCATCTTAGAAGGAATTAATCCTGCAATAATTGTTAATAACATACTGATTAAAACTAATATTATTCCCGCTATTGGTGGAACCATTGCATGCACACTTACATTAGTTATTTTATAAATGATACTATTAATTGGTATTGTTAATAATATTGTAATTCCTATTCCTAAAATTCCAGAAATCAAACCAATAATAAATGTTTCGGCATTAAATACTCTTGAGATATCCTTTTTAGAAGCTCCAATTGCTCTTAATATTCCAATTTCTTTTGTTCTTTCTAATACAGAAATATATGTGATTATACCTATCATTATACTAGAAACAATTAGTGAAATAGCAACGAATGCAATTAATACATAACTAATAGTATTTATTATTTGGCTAACAGATTTCATCATAACACCAATTATATCAGTATAGTTAATTACATTTTCTTCATTGCCATCTTCTCTTTGTTTTTCATTATAATTTTCGATTTCTTCTGTAATTGCGTCTTTTGAATCAAAATCTTTTGGATAAATATTGATAGATGTCGGTGTATTCAAATCAATTGCACTCAACTTTTCCAGATTTTTTTCATAACTTGCATCTCGATTTTCTGAATATGTTTCCATCATTTGAGAAATTTCTTCTGCACTCATTTGGCTAAGAGCTAATTTTTGCTCATTAGATAATTGATCATAATTAAATGATTCTGTTTCATCTTCTGCTGGAAATTTTAGTCCTGAAAATATATTTGTTTCTGGATTTTCTTTTTGTTCTTTGACAATTTCTTGTTCATTTGATTTATTTATAACATGTTCTTTTAATTCTTTTGTGTAACCTACCATTCCCTGCATATTTGTTGCTACACTTTGATCATTTTGTTTTACTATTCCAACAATTTTTATACTTTCTGCATTAGCAATTTTATCTTTCATAAATTCTTCATTTTCACTTTTATCTAACCATACTCCATTTTGTTTTTCATAATAGTCTGTATTTAAAATTAATTTGAAAGATAAATTTAGTAAATCTTCATAGGTGTAACTTGTTTGTTCATCTTCCTCAACTGTTTCACCGTTTTGAATAGCTTGCCATTTTTTCTTTAAATCATCTTGACTTTTTAGTCCTAACGAATATAATGTGTAATCACTAATCTCATTATTTTGTCCTACAATTAAGACTACTTCGTTATATTCTTTCGCCCACGAACCTGCTATCAAATCATATTGCGAATGTAATAATTCTTCATTATCTAATAATTCTGTCCAGATATCTGTATTTGAAACCATCATTGAACTATCACCCATGATGTCTTCAAATCCTGCGTTATTTCGCGCCTCCAACATATCTCCCATTCCCATAGCATTCATTACTGTGCTTGGATTAACTTTTACAATTCCATTACTAGTATCTTCATTATATAAATTTATTTTTAATTGATATCCATATTTAATAGCATTACTTTTTTGTGCAATTGGATTATTTTCCTCTTCTAAATATTCTTTTAAAGCTGTTAAATTATTGTTTTCTCTCTTATTTGAAAGAGTTGACATCATCTTATTCATTATATCTGCAGAATATATTTTTTCGTCTTCATGCTCATTTTCTGAATCTATTTCTCCCATCATTACTTCCATCATACTTGCCATATCAATTGTCGATTTTTCAATTGTAATCGGATAAGATGAAAGAGTATCTTCTTCAACTTTTCTAATATAGTTATTTACACCAGTAGAAATTGCTAAAATTAATGCTATACCTATAATACCAATACTTCCTGCAAATGATGTTAAAATAGTTCTTCCTTTTTTTGTCATTAAATTATTTAAACTAAGATGTAATGCTGTAAAAAATTTCATTACTGTTCTACCAGTTTTTGCTTGGTTTGTTTCATTTTTTTCATCTTCTTTTGTATATGGATTTGAATCATCAGTTATTTCTCCATCCAATATTTTTACAACTCTTGTAGAATATTTTTCTGCTAATTCAGGATTATGTGTTACCATGATAATTAATTTATCTTTTGATATTTTCTTCAAAATTTCCATAATTTGCACACTTGTATGTGTATCTAATGCTCCTGTTGGTTCATCCGCCAAAATGATATCTGGATTATTGACTAATGCTCTAGCAATAGCAACTCTTTGCATCTGCCCTCCTGATAATTGATTTGGTTTTTTGTACAGTTGCTCTTTTAAACCAACATCTTCTAGTGCTTTTATTGCTCTTTCTCTTCTCTCTTTTTTAGATACCCCTGATATAGTAAGTGCTAATTCTACATTTGCTAATACCGTTTGATGTGGGATTAGATTATAACTTTGGAATACAAACCCTATAGAATAATTTCGATATGAATCCCAATCTTTGTCTTTAAATTGTTTAGTTGATTTCCCATTTATTATTAAATCACCTTTTGTGTATCTGTCTAATCCTCCAATAATATTTAATAGAGTAGTTTTTCCTCCTCCACTTTGTCCTAAGATTGACACAAACTCACTTTTTCTAAATTCAATATTAATGCCCTTTAATGCATGCACTACACTATCTCCAGCAATATAATCTTTTGTTATATCTTTTAATTTTAGCATACCTTTCCTCCCTATTGTTGCAAACTTAATTTTCTTCTATTTTATTATAGATATGATATTATAATATATTCTTTATTTTTTGAATTACATAATGGCTACCACCACTACTGTTATTTTGTACATTTTCTACCATACCAATAATAAGTAAATTTCCTTCTGCTCTATTTGTTGTAAAGCAATTAAACCATCCCAATGTTCCACTTTCTGTGTCATCACTAGATTGTTTCAATTCTGCTGTGCCTGTTTTACCTGCAATAGTTAAATTACTTATTTTCATATCATTTGCTGTGCCTGTTGGACTTTCCACAACTTGAATTAAAGCATTTTTAACTATATTAGTAGCATCTTTTGAAAAAGCATTTTCATTTACATATGTTACTTTTTTATTATCATATTGTAAATATGGCTTTACCATTTTTCCTTCATTTGCAAATGCAGAATAAATAGATGCCATATGAATTGGATTTACTAATAAATCCCCTTGACCATATCCTGTATCTGCCAATTTTACTTCTTTTTCTATAGTTGTTCCTCTTGCATACTGTGATTTTGTTATTGATAGTGGAAATTCAAGTTCTTCTCCAAATCCTAATTTTTTTAAATTTTCTACATATTTGTCTTTTCCTATATTTAAAGCTGTTTGAGCAAAAAAGATATTGTCAGAATGAATTAATGCATTTGTTACATTTTTATTTCCCTGATATTCTGTTAAAGTTGTTACTTTGTAATCTCCCCAACTACTATCTTTTTGCCAACTTAAACCAGAATATTGATATGTTGTATTTTCATCAATTACATTATTTGTTAAAGCTATTCCTGCTGTTATTGGCTTAAATGTTGAACCTGGGCAATATGTTTGTAAAAATCTAGTATATAGAGGTTTTGCTTCATCTGTATTTAGTTCTTCCCATGCACTATTTGTCATTCCTACAGAAAAATCATTAGAATCAAATGTTGGGGTGCTTACTAATGCTAACATTTCTCCTGTTTGTGGTTCCATAATAACAAAAAAGCCTTTATCATTTTCTAATTGCTTATATGCTTGTTCTTGTAAATCAATATCAAGAGTTAATTGTATATCTTTTCCATCTTTCTTGTCTTGTTTTGCAATTTCATGTGTTCTGTTTTCATTTTCATCAACAATATAAATTTCAACACCGTCAATTCCACGAATTTCCTCTTCATAAGCATATTCAATTCCTGTTTTTCCTATAATACTATCACTATTATAACCTTGCCCTTCTTTTTCTTTTAAAATTTCTTGACTGACTGGTTGCACATATCCTGTAACATGTGCTGTTTCTCTACCATATGGGTACACTCTTCCATCTATTGGTGTTATCATAACTCCTGGAATTTCTAATAATTTTTCTTTTAATTTAGTTGCATTCATAGCCACTTTTTTAATTGGAACAAAAGTATCATCTTTTACATATGATGCATTTATTTGTGTATTGATATATTCTCTTGATATATCTAATAATTCTGATATTTTTTCGATATTATTATCTCTATCGTCTCCTAATTTTCCAGGAACAATTCCTACAGAAGAAATTTTTCCATCTTCAGCTAAAACTTTCCCATTTCTATCTGTGATTTTTCCTCTTGTAGCTTTTATTGTAGAAATTCTTACTTTGTCTGTATCACGTAATTGTGGAAATATTTGACTAGATGACCAATCAATTTTATATGTTTTGTCTTCTTTCTTTAATGTTGTTGTTTTTTCTAATGTTACTATCCCTGCTGAAGTCTGCATATTTTGAGTATATGAAATTTTAATAGAGTTATTTTCTTTTTTTATCTCTTTTATCTCATTTTTGATGTTAACTGCATCAATTCCTTCATAAATATTTTTGTTTCTTGATACAAAATCTTCCTGTGAAATTTTTTGCTTTGATTCTTCTGTTAAATTTTTATACATTTCTTCGTAATTGCGTTCATTTAATAATGCAACATATTGCTCTAGCACGTTTTCAGGTTTTTCTTGGGAATTTAAAGCCCAATATGTAATTCCAATAATTATTAATATTGCAATAAGAATAATAACTACTACTTTTTTATTCATATTTTTACATCTCCTTTATATGATTTTTGGTATAAAAATTAACAAACCTATGATTGCTGAAGCAATTGCAACCACTAAAACTGCTCCAGCTGATACATCTTTTGCAATTTTTGCTTTTTCATTTTTTTCAGGCATAGCAATATCAACTGTTGTTTCTATTGCTGTATTTACTAATTCTAATGATATTACAAGTCCGAACAAAATGATACAAATCATCCATTCAAACATACTTATATGAAAATAAATTCCTGCTAAAATAACAAGTATCATAATTGATATATGTATTCTAAAATTTCTTTCTTGCTTTATCCCAGAAATAATTCCTCGACCTGCATAGTAAAAACTATTGATTAATTTTTTTTGTTTCTTCATATTTTATCGTATTCCTTTCATTACTAGCATATTTAGTGTCTGTACTATCATATTCTAATGGATTTAAACCTATTCTGTCTCTCATATATCCTGTTACTATTGAACTTAAAACAACAAATAAAATACCCATTATTAATGTTGCATATTGTATATTAGTTAAAGTCAATACTCCTGATGCTATGCATGTAATAACTCCTCTGAAAATATTATCAACAATTGATTGTAATGAATAAATTGATGGTAATACCTTTGTTTGCATAAAATTGTTGAGATATCGATTATATAATATTGCATATATACCATGCATTCCTCTAATAACAAAAAATAAGATTATAATCATACTTATTTTTAAAACAAGTGGAATTTGAATGTTTGCTATCATTCCTATTATTATATAGCTAATAGATATAATATATAGAATTTTACTTATACTTGTATTTCTATGTTTATCATGAAATGCATTTGCTCTTTCAGAAAATCTTCCTTTCAAGATTTCTAATAATGCTAAAATTATTCCAATATATTCTGGAGATACTTCTAAGTTTTTAAGTAAAGTTACACTATATGTAGTAAAAGTTACTAAAATCCCCCATATCAAACCTAATGCTAATAATAATGCTTTTAACCTTTTTGATTTTGCACCAAATATTACAACATCTTTTAATTGGATAAAACTTTCCTTTAATGTTATTTCTTTTTCTTCTTTTTTAAATTGTACAAAATTTGATGCAATAACAAATCCTAATATACTAGATAATACACATAAAAACATTGGAATATATGGATCTATTTTATATAAATATCCTGATGCAATTGTTGATAATGCTGCAAATATGCAATATCTAAAAAATGATTTACTATAAACATTCCCAAATATTTTGTTTTTTTCTTTTGATTGCGGAATTGTTTCTTTTAGCATTGGAGATACAGAAATATTTATAAAAGCAAATGCTATTGCTGATAGTACTTGACTTAATATAAACACGATATATGTATTTCCTATAATAATGCATAAAGTTGAAATTGCATTTAATAAATTTCCACACATCATGGCTTTTTTAGTTCTTATTTTTGAAGTAATAGCTGATATTGGTAAAATAAGAATAACACTGCTCAATGCATACATTGAAGATAATAACATAATATGAGCATCTGATACATGTTTTATTTCTGATAAAAACAAAATATTGATTGCATAGTAAAACATTAAATCATATCCAAACATCATATATAATGGATATAATTTCATGTTTTTCTTTCGCCTTTGTGCTTCTTTTTTTATTAGAATCTTTTGTAATTCGTCCATTTCTTTTTTCCTTTTCTTTAATTATGTAACTATTTTATAATATGTTTTCCTTTTTTTCAACATATGGTTTTATAATTGTTGTAAATACTATTAGATATGAAATGGATAATAAAAATCCTGCTAAAACATCACTTGCATAATGTACACCTAAATAAATTCTGCTAAAACCTATAAGTACAGGCAATATACTAACGATTGTACATAAAATATATTTGCAATGTTTGTTTTTCATTTTTTTCCATATTAAATATGTAATTAATCCATAAAATGCAATACTTACCATAGAATGTCCTGAAGGGAAACTATATCCATATTCTTCTATAAGTCTATATCCTTCTGGTCTAGGTCTTTGTACTATATTTTTTAATAATAAATTTAATCCTGCAGAAATTACTAAATTAACAGTTATCCAGATTCCTATTTTTTTATCTTTTGCAAAAATAATTGTTAGAAGGGATATTGTAATTAAGAAATATGCTTCCCCAAAATTTGTAATTGCTTTCATAATAACTGTTAATGGTTCTCGTCTTAAATTTATAACAACAAATTGATAAACTGTTTTATCAATTTTGAGTGTTTCCTGTCTAAATACATTTTGCAATATTCCAATAAAAGCTACAACACATATGAACAAAATTATCCATTTATATGTTTTTTGAACTATATGTGCTATAACTGTTTGTATCTTTTGCAATTTTTTCATTCCTTTCTATGTAAATAGTAGTAATATTGTACTCTTTTTGAAAAAGTAAAATACAATATCCATATTAAAGGATATACAATACCAAAAATTAATGTTGAAATTTCTTGCTCAAAATATTCTTTTGTATATATTTCTAATGGTACAATTAGTGCATATATTATCCTAGCAACATTTATTACAATTCCTACAACTATTGCAATAATATTACTTCTAATAACTTTTCTAGGAGTAGTCTCCTTTCTTCTAACAGTAATATAAATTTGATACATAGAAATTAAAGCTAATATTGTACTTTGTATTGAAACTGCAGTTGAATAAAATTGCATATTCTCTAATTTGCTTGCAGTATCTAAATCAATTACACATAGTAATATTTGATAAAAACATAATGACCAGAAAAATAAAATCAATCCACCAAATCTACTATATTGTTTTAATTTAATATCTTTTATATTATTATTAAATAGCTTTTTATCTTTTCTTCTAATAATTAAAACAATAATAGTAATTATAATCAATAAGATAAAAGAAATTCCCATTGCTAAGTTTGTTGCTTCATTTATTTCTAAATATGTTGGTCTTTCTACTTCATAAAATTGAACACCTTGAATTATTTGTTGCTCTTGTTCATTTCCTACTTGGTCATTTTGGTTATAATAACGAAAACTTATTGTTAATAAACGTCCATTCATAATCGTATAATAAATAGACATATCCATTGAATTTTCCTCATCCTGCACTGTTGTAGCAATATGAATATATTCATTTCCATTATCTGTTTTCTTTATTTCACTTTGTTTCAATTCATATGGAATAGATTTCTCTAATTGTGTTTTATATGTATTAATATCTTCTTCTGATATTTTATTTAAATCTGGCATCTGTGAATAATTACTATTTGTTTTTGACACTACTAAAAGTTCCTGTGTTGCTTTCTCTAAACTATTTACTGCATCTAGTACAACACCTGCATTTTGATAATTTTGTATACGCTCTTCCTTATTTTGGATATTTTCTATTTTGGAATCGTTATTTTGTAATGATGACACAATTTCTATCAGATTATTATCTATTCCGTATTTTCATTCCTATACTTTGCAAGTCAAACTCTATTAAATCAATTGCCATAACAGGTGTTACAATTAATAATATTATAATAAATATTATGGTTGACTTTATTAATTTCATATTTTATTTCATTCCTCTCTAAAGTGCAAACCTGTCATATTAATTATTTTTCTACCCAAACTGATACAGATTTTTCTTTTACTTTAAATATTCCACATCCATCTTCTTGAATAATAACTTCTTCTTCATAATTTCCTAATGCATCAATAAATGTCTTTCCTGCATGTTGTGTACCAATATACATTCGTTTTTCTCCTTGAGATTGATTGGTTATTATAACAGCTAAACCTGAGCGTAAGTGCTTATCATCTCCTTCTCTTGTCCATCCAATATAATGTGGATGATCAAAATAGTCATGTTGAATTCCATAAGATTTCTCTTTTCTTAATCGTATTAGAGTTTCAATATTTTTTGCAGGTTCAATATTATTATTAGGAATTCCATATAAGTCTCCATAAAAAACACATGGATATCCATCTTCTCTTAATAAAATAATTGCATATGCACTTTGTTTAAAGTTCTCTCCTACAAAACTTTCTAATGATTGTCCTGGTTGAGTATCATGATTATCTACGAATGTAACGGCCTTTGCTGGATTTTCTTTTAATAAAGTTCCTTCTAATATTTTAGATAAATCCATATTTTCGTCTTCTGAAGCTTGCTTAAAGTGATAATGAAGTGGTACATCAAATAATGACATATCTCCTTGTGTTTCTGTTAAGTATCTATGTAATCTATTAACATCTGTTGACCAATATTCTCCTACTGCAAATAATTCTTTTTTGAAATATTCCCTCATTTCTTTTAACCAATTTTTGTAAAAGCTGGTATCAATATGTTTTATTGCATCAAGCCTAAATCCATCTATATTAGTAGTTTCTACATACCATTTTCCCCACTCAGTACATTCTTCAATAACTTCTGGATTACTAAAATCTAAATCTGCACCCATTAGATAATCAAAATTTCCAAATTCTTCGTCTACTGTTTGGCTCCATTTTTTATCTTTAAATTTGAAAATTGCTTGTTCTCCTGTTTCATTATTATAATCAATTCCACTAAAATGTGTCCAATTCCATTCAAAATCAGAATATTTATGTTTTCTTTCTGGAAAAGTAAATTTCGTTGCTACTTTAACTGTTTCCTGATTTGCAATTTCCAAATTATGGTTTCCCCAATCAACTTTTGTAGCAGGAATGGTTTGAATTTTATCTGCTCCCATTTTATGGTTTAGCACAATGTCAGCATATGTTTCCATTCCTGCTTGTTTTAAAATTGTAATACAATTAAGATAATCTTCTTTTGAACCATATTTCGTTTTTATTGTTCCTTTTTGATTAAATTCACCTAAATCATATAAATCATATACTCCATATCCAACTTCATCTTTTCCTCCAACACCTTTATATGCTGGTGGTAACCATACAGATGTTATTCCCAATTCTGATAATTCTAGAGCTTTGCTAGCTAATGTATTCCAAAAATTTTGATTCGTTTGTAAATACCATTCAAAACATTGTAAAATAATTCCATTTATTTCTTTCATTTTATCTTCTTCCTTTTTTTTACATTATAGCATTTGAAAATAAATTTTACAATACTTATTTCATTTCCTCTATATTTAACAATCTATTGTATTTTGCTACTCTATCTGTTCTACATGGTGCACCTGTTTTTATTTGTCCACTATTTACTGCAACAGCAATATCTGCAATTGTGGTATCTTCGGTTTCTCCTGAACGATGAGATATTACTGTTTTATAACCCATTTGCTTTGCTCTTTGAATAGTGTCTAATGTTTCTGTTAATGTTCCAATTTGATTTGGCTTAATTAATATAGCATTTGCAACATTTTCTTTAATTCCTCTTTCTAATCTCTTTATATTAGTAACAAATAAATCATCTCCAACTAATTGGATTTTATTGCCTAGTTTGTCTGTTAATATTTTCCAGCCTTCCCAATCTTCTTCTGCTAATCCATCTTCTACAGAAATAATTGGATATTTTTCGCATAAATTTTGTATATATTCTATCATTTCATCTCTTGTTTTAAATATATCTGTTTTCCAAAAATAATATCCATTTTTTCCAGTATTTCTAGCTTCTTCAAACATCTCTGTACTAGCAATGTCAAGTGCTAAACAAACGTCTTTTTGAGGCACATATCCTGCTTTTTGAATTGCTTCTATAATCATGTCTAAGGCTTGCTCTTCATTTTCTAAATTTGGTGCAAAACCACCTTCATCTCCTACAGCAACTGAATATCCTTTTTCCTTTAAAACCTTTTTTAATGTATGATAAACTTCTGCTCCTCTTTTTAATCTTTCTGCAAATGTAATACTTCCAACAGGCATAATCATAAATTCTTGTATATTTATATTATTGTCTGAATGTTTTCCACCATTTAAAATATTCATCATAGGAACTGGTAATTCATTCCCATAGATTCCTCCTAAATATTGATATAATTCTAATCCTAATGAATTAGCTGCTGCCTTCGCTACTGCTAATGATACTCCCAATGTTGCATTTGCGCCTAAGTTTGATTTATTTAAAGTGTCATCTAATAATATTAATTGCCTGTCAATATTTCTTTGGTCATATGCATTCATATCAATAATTTTTTTTGCGATCTTTTTATTTACATTTTCAACTGCTTTTTGAACTCCTTTTCCCATATACCTTGTTTTATCGTTATCTCGCAATTCCACTGCTTCGAAGCTTCCTGTTGACGCACCTGATGGTACCATAGCAATTCCTGAAAATCCTCCTGCAAGCACAACTTCTACTTGAATTGTTGGATTCCCTCTTGAATCCAAGATTTCTAATGCGTTTACATTTATAATTGATATAAAATTTTTCATAACATTCTTCCCTTCTTTTTTAGTTTTCCTTTGTTCTATCTTGTTCAAAATGTTACTAATTTATACCATTTTATGATACTTTTTTATTTCTTAATTCTTGTGCATATCTCAAACTGATTTCATTTACTTCTCCTGAGGAAATTCTTGCTATTTCCTGTAAAATTTCAGTTTCATCTAATTGTTTAATATGTGTATTTGTTCTTTCATTTACTACATTTTTACTAATAAAATAATTTTCATCTGCCATCGCAGCAATATTTGGTAAATGTGATATACACAATACTTGGTGTTTGCTTGAAATATGATGTAATTTTTGTGCCACACTATTTGCTACTTTTCCACTAATTCCTGTATCAATTTCATCAAATATTAGTATTGGTACTTCATCTGTACCTGCCAATACTGTTTTTATTCCCAACATTATTCTAGATATTTCTCCCCCTGATGCAATTTTTGATAGTTCTTTCTCATCTTCTCCTAAATTTGTTTGAATATAAAATGTTACTGTGTCTATTCCATGTTTATTGAATATATCTTGTTTTTCTACTTTTACATGTATTTTTGCATTTTTCATCTCTAATTCTTCTAGCTCTTTATTGATTTTTTGGCTTAAGTTCATTGCCTCTTGTGTTCTAATAGTATGTAAATTGTTTGCTAATACTTCCATTTTTTCTTGTAATTGTTGCTTTTCTAGTTTTAATTTATTTATATATGTTTCTAAATTTTTAATATGTTCAATTTCTGATTTTATATTTTTCTTATAATCCAAAATTTCTGTAATTGTATTTCCATATTTTCTTTTTAAATTATTTATTATATCCAATCTTTCTTCTATTTCATTTCTTTCATGATCATTAAACTCTGTTTCTTGTCTAACTGTTGTAATTTCTCTTGCAATTTCTTGCAATTCATAATAAATATTTTTCAAATTGCTTGCTGTGTTTTTATATCTACTATCTAAATTTTCAATTTTTTCTAAAGAACGTATAGCTAAACTTATTGCATCTATCGCATTTTCTCCTAATGCTATATCTGTTTGCTTTAAATTTTCTGTAATTTTTTCACTATTTAATATTATTCTTCTTTGTGTTTCTAACTGTTCTTCTTCTCCATTTTTTAAATTTGCTTGTTTAATTTCATCATATTGATATTGTAACAAGTCTAATTTTCTTTCTCTTTCTTTTTCATCTCCATAATTTTCTTCAAGTTGTTTTTCTATTTTGCAATATGCTTCATAATATGCATTATATTCTTTTTTATCTTTCAATTTTTCTCCAATAAATCCATCTAGATAATTTAAATGATATTGATTATTTAATAATGATTGATTGTCATTTTGTCCATGGATTTCGATGACATTTGTCATGAATTGTTTCAATTCATTTACAGTTACCATTCTTCCATTAATTTTACAAAGATTTCTTCCATTTGTATTCACTTCTCTTGATACTATAATATTTCCATCAATGGCTTGTGAATTTTTTGGTAAATACAAACATGCTTCAATAAAGGAATTCGTTTCGCCTTTTCGTATCATTTCTTTTGAAAATCTTCCACCTGATAATATTGATAAAGCATCTATTATTAAGGTTTTTCCTGCACCAGTCTCTCCTGTTAAAACATTTAACCCTTTGTTTAAATCAATTGTTAATTCCTCTATAATTCCTATATTTTTGATATGTAATGTTGTAATCATATGCTTCTCCTTTCAACTTTACATTCATTTATTTGCTGAACTTATGTTTGTATTTTACCTCCTTTTTATTTTTTTGTCAATACTTTTGCGAACATTTTTTTGTTTTAATATTCAATCATTCCTTTACCGTTTTCTGATGTAATTTTCATAATGCCTCCATTTACTATCGCCATTTGTGGTGCAACATGCCCTATATCTGCATCACAAATAATAGGTATATTTAAATCTGACAATACTTCTTTTACTGCTTCTTGAAAAGAAATTTCATAAACTTTGTGAAAAACAAACGGTCTTCCAAAAATGATTCCTTTTACATTATTAAAATATCCACTATGCTTCATTTGCCATAAAGTACTAGTTAATGTTGGACTATTTATTTCAAAAGCTTCTAGATACCAAATAATTCCATCTTGTTTATACTTTTCAATATATTGGCAAATATTATCATATTTAGTGCCAAACAATTGGCTTACACATTCTATGCATCCACCTATCATTCTACCTTTGATTTCAATTTTATTTTCTCCTGTTATATTTTTCCATTTAACTGGTTCTGTTAATTCATATCCTGCATAAATATCTCGTGTTTCTTCTGCAAATGCATCTTCAAGACTTTGATATGTTTTTTCATGTTTTTTAAATGATTTTTGTATTATTGATTTCCCTGATACGATTTCTAATGCATTTACTAAATTTTCATATAAAGGTTTCATTGCATAGCTACCAACTGTATCACAATAAATAGATGGGATTTCTAAAACAGTGTTCCATAAAAATTCTAATCCTGTTATATCTGAATAGCCTTGCATCCATTTTGGTTTTAAGGTCTTTATTTTTTCTAAATCTAAATAATCAAATATTTCAAATAGATAGTTTCCTCCTGTTGCAAAAAGAATTAATTTTACTTGATCATTTTCTAATAATTCCATCAATTCTTTTGCTCTTTGTTTGGCTGATGCACTTCTCCCTTTTTCTTGCTTTCTAACACTTTCGGTTTCAATTACCTTATATCCCATATGTTTTAATTGCTCAATGGCTACATCTAATTTTTTCTGTTTTATTTCTTTGTGTATTCCTCCTGATGGTGCACAAATTCCTATTGTGTCACCTTTTTTTAAATTTTCTGGATATTTCATTTTCTCATTCTCCTTTTTAGTAAAATTTTTCCATCTATTGCATAAAATGCAATAGGTGATTTTATGTTTGACATTCAAAAAATTGTCATTGAAAAAAACTTATATTATAAAAATCATTTGATTGTAAAATACAGGATTGAATACCCTTGCATTATATCTACCACATATTATTCTGCTAAAAAATTTAATTATTTTAATCAACTAAAAGCAATGGAATTAAAGCTTTATTCAGAAAAAGAATTGTTTGAAAATGCAAAAGAAATTTATGATTATAATATAAATAATAATTATTCTTTTTCACCTTATGAACTTGTATATACCTACACAGTTACATATAATAAGAATAATTTTGTCAGTTTATATAGTGATCAATATATATATGCTGGTGGTGCACATGGCTCCACAATAAGAAATTCTCAAAATTGGAATATGAAAAATGGTTATCAAATTTTACTTTCTTCATTATTTCATGATGATTGTTCTTTTGTCATTCCTTTATTAAAAGAAATTCTTCATCAAATTGAAACACAAATTGAAAATGGAACAAACTCATATTTTGAAAATTATGCAAAACTGGTTGTTGAAACTTTTAATTTTGAACAGTTTTATTTAATTGATAATAGTATTGCTATTTTTTACCAGCAATATGATATTGCACCATATTCTAGTGGTATTCCTGTTTTTTTAATTCATTTGGGTAATAAATTATTGGCGGAGTGAGTGGGATTCGAACCCACGGGCCCTTTTCAGGACTACTACAGTTCCAGTGTAGCTCGTTATGACCACTTCGATATCACTCCATTATTGTTTTTTATTTTACCATATTATATGAAATTTGGCAATAATGAAATGGAAACACGCTTTTTCTATATTTTAGCTGTTTGCTTTTGTTGTAATGTTCAAGTAAATATAACACAAAATATCAATTTTGCGCAAAGTTATAATAGAAATTATCAAAGATCACAATCAAGTAGAGTAGATGTAACAGATGCACATGTAGGAATGACAAATGCAACTCTAAGATATGTATGGAATCAAAAACCATCAGGAACTGCAGAAGGAGATATTAAAACTACATTTACAAATGGAAGTACTTTAACACAAAGCTCAGGAACAGGAGCTGACTGGTATTTATGGGTATATGCAAGTGACTCATTAGGAAATAAGACAACAGCAAAAGCAGGACCATTCTGGCTAGATAATACAGGGCCAAATAATACTCAGCCTACTGAAACACATACTTCTAACTCTATTACAGTAACTTGTAAACAAACTGATGCAAATGTTAGTTCTTTAGATGCAAATTCTAGGTATTATGAGATAAAACCTTCTACTCAAACTTCTTGGAATAATAATTGGGTAAAAGATGGAACTTCTCATAAATTTACAGGACTTAACTTAAATACAAGTTATGACGTAAGAACAAAAGTATCTGATTCTTTAGGTAATGGTCCAACTATTTCTCAGGATTTAACTGGTGTAAGAACAGCAAATATTGAAGACCCAGTAATTACTTGTACACCTAATGGAAACTCTTGGACTAATGG
>CANQTV010000026.1 GCA_947626875.1 uncultured Clostridia bacterium
CAAAAAGGAAATACAATTGTAAAAAATGACACAGATTATACAAATTCAATGGATAATGTATATAGAGATTATGCAGGCTCAAGTGATATAACAGATAGTGAGATGAAAGCATTAAATAATGACTTTTTCACAAATAATTATTCAAGTACAACTGATAATATGAAAGCAGTAGCGTATATGTTAGATAGAAAGCAATGGACAAATAAATTCACAGGAAATGCTAACGGAAATAGCCAAATCGATTATGTAATAGGTGGACCTTCAATAGAATTACTATTCAAATCGTATAATGCAAAATATGGAACAGATTACAAAGCAAAATGCATGGGTGAAACAGGATATAAGATAAGTAGTGGAGGAGATGCAGACAGTGATTATCAAACTTCTATATCTAATATGTTAAAAACAGATGATAGAACATATGTAATATCAAATATTGCAAAAGCTAATTACATGTGGTTGGCGAGTCCGTCTGCTATTGGCACGAACTATGTGATGGATGTGGCCTTCAACGGCAGCGTGGGCGGTAACACCTTTACCAACCCCAATGCCGGCTTCCGTCCAATCATAAAATTAAAACCAGGAACGAAGTTAATAGAAAAAGAAGATGGAAGTTTTGAAGTGCGGACCAACAAATACACAAAAATATGGAGCTAAAGTAACAGGAGTAGCAACATCTAAATTAACAGAAAATTATGAATGGCAACTGTTCTATGAACAAGGAAATGACATATATTTAATAGCATCTGACTATATTCATACTGATGACTGTCCTGCTGGACAAAATGGAAATACAATTGTAAAAAATGGCACAGATTATACAAATTCAATGAATAATGTAATAAAAGATTATGCAGGCTCAAGTGATATAACTGATAATGAGATGAAAGCATTAAATAATGAATTTTTTGCAAATAATTATTCAAGTACAACTAATAATATGAAAGCAGTAGCATATATGTTAGATAGAAAGCAATGGACAAATAAATTCACAGGAAATGCTAACGGAAATAGTCAAATAGATTATGTAATAGGAGGACCTTCAATAGAATTACTATTCAAATCGTATAATGCAAAACATAAAACAAATTACAAAGCAAAAGCCACGAGTGCAACAGGATATAAGATAAGTAGTGGAGGAGATGCAGACAGTGATTATCAAACTTCTATATCTAATATGTTAAAAACAGATGATAGAACATATGTAATATCAAATATTGCAAAAGCTAATTACATGTGGTTGGCGAGTCCGTCTGCTATTGGCACGAACTATGTGATGGATGTGGCCTTCAACGGCAGCGTGGGCGGTAACACCTTTACCAACCCCAATGCCGGCTTCCGTCCAATCATAAAATTAAAACCAGGAACGAAGTTAATAGAAAAAGAAGATGGAACTTTCAATATTTGAAATTTTCCTATAACATTACAAAATAGATGGATTGCTTAGAATATAAAAATAAATAAAAAAGGAATGTACATACAAAAAAATACATTCCTTTTTTCAAGCAAAAACATCAAGATTAGTTGTAAGCGGTCAATAAAAAGTGAAAAATTTTATAGAATTATTGACAAATAATACAATTTAATAGATAATAGACATATAGAAATACAAAGGAGGAACAATTAATGTACGTATTTAATAGGATTACAGTAAATCCACAATTGCCAAAGAGAATTGAAAAATTATCAGTGATTGCAAATAACTTATGGTGGTCATGGAACACAGAATTTTTAAGATTATTTAGAAAAATAGATCGAGACCTATGGGAAAAATGTGGAAAAAATCCTGTCAAATTTTTAAAAGAAGTCTCACAAGAGGCCTTAGAAAAAGTCACAAAAGATTTACAATTTTTAAAAGAATATGATAAAAACGTAGAAAATTTTGAAAACTACATGAATAGCAACAATACATGGTTTTCAAATAAATATCCAGAAAACAAAAATGATTTAATTGCATACTTTTCAGCAGAATATGGATTAGATGAAACAATACCAATTTACTCAGGTGGATTAGGAATTTTATCTGGAGACCATTTAAAATCAGCAAGTGATTTAGGAATTCCATTAGTTGCAGTAGGCTTATTATATAAAAATGGATATTTTCATCAAACAATAAATGGAAACGGAGAACAAGAAACAGAGTATCACAACATAGACTTATATGATTTACCAATACGTCCAGTAAAAACAGATGAGGGAGAAGACTTAACAATATATGTTAAATTCCCTAAAAGAAGACTTTATTTAAAAGTTTGGCAAATTGATGTAGGTAGAGTTAAATTATATCTATTAGACTCAGACATAGAAAAAAATAATCCAGAAGATAGAGATGTAACATTACGCCTATATGGTGGAGACCAAGAAATGCGAATTAGGCAAGAAATTGTCCTAGGCATGGGAGGAGTTAATCTACTAACAAGAGCATTAAACTTGAAACCAACTGTATACCACATGAATGAAGGGCATTCTTCTTTCTTAATATTAGAATTAATAAAAAACATCATTAAAGAAAAACAAGTATCTTTTGACATAGCAAAAGATATAGTATCTTCAATGACAGTATTTACAACACATACACCAGTTCCAGCAGGAAACGACATATTCCCAATATCATTAGTAGAAAAATACTTCAAAGAATTCTGGCCAAGAATAGCAACTACACGTGAAGACTTTTTGAAAATGGGAATGAAACCATGTGAAGACTTAGAACCAGGATTCAACATGGGAATTTTAGCATTAAAAATTGCAGGAAAGAAAAATGGAGTAAGCAAACTACATGGAGCAGTATCTCGAGAACTATTTGGAGAAATCTGGCCAGAAATTGCAGCAAATGAATCACCAATAGGACATGTTACAAATGGAATACACACATGCTCATGGCTTGCACCAAATTTAAAACAATTATATAACAAATATTTAATCCCATATTGGCAAGACAAAATTCAATATAACTATGTATGGGAAAAAGTAAAAAATATTCCAGATGACAAGCTATGGGAAGCACATCAAAATAGGAAACAAAAACTAATTGAACGTGTAAAAGAAAGTACAACAGAAAGACTAAGACGTTCTGGATACAGTTATGAAGAAATCCACTCTATTGTATCAAAACTAAACCCAAATGCATTAACAATTGGTTTCGCAAGAAGATTTGCTACATATAAAAGAGCAACATTAATCTTTAAAGATTTAGAAAGAATAACACAAATATTAAATGATAATGAAAGACCAATCCAACTAATATTTGCAGGAAAAGCACATCCAGCAGACAAAGAAGGACATGATTTAATTAAGTATATACATGACATATCAATGATGCCACAATTCAAAGGAAAAATCTTTTTATTAGAAAACTACAATATTGCAATGTCAAGATACCTTGTAAGTGGTGTAGATGTATGGCTAAATAATCCAAGGAGACCAATGGAAGCATCAGGTACAAGTGGACAAAAAGCATCTGTAAATGGAGTAATCAACTTTAGTGTATTAGATGGCTGGTGGGCAGAAGCATATAACCAAAAAAATGGATGGAGAATAGGATATAATAGTGACTATGAATCCTATGAAGCTCAAGACGTAACAGACAGTCAAGATATGTATGATACATTAGAAAACAAAATTATACCAATATATTATGAAAAAGACAAAAATGGAATGTCAAAAAAATGGATAGAAATCATGAAAGAATCAATAATATCAACAGGAGGAAATTATAGCACAGCTAGAATGGTAACAGACTATGCAGATCAATATTACATGCCATTATGTAAATTATACCATAAATATTATGAAGACTTAAGTAATGTGGCAGAATTTAACTCATGGAAAAAAGACACATATAATAGTTGGAAAGATGTTTCAATTACACAAAGCAATAACTTAGATAACATCACAATTGATGCAGGAAACTGCATTGAAGTAAAATGTCAGGTAGAATTAGCAAATATAAATCCAGAAAATATAATGGTAGAATGCTATTATGGAAAAATATTAGAAAATGGAGTTGTAGAAGACATCCAAATTATACCAATGAAATATAAAAATGGAGAATATGAAACCAAAATAGAACTAAAAACAGGTGGAAATTATGGATATACATTCCGCATGATGCCAAAACATGAAATGCTATTAGAACCTGAAAATATGAACCTAATAAAATGGGTGACAAAAAGTTAATAGAGAAAACATAGTTAAGCCGAAGAAAGGATAACTAAAATATGGAAAGAGTATGCTTAAAAGACAGAATTTTACCAAAATATACGAGAGGGGAAGAAATTTTTAATATGACCTCCCATATTGTGGGAGCAGCACTAGGGGTTGTTGCAACAACCCTTTGTGTTATATTTGCGGCAATCCATCAAAATGTATATGGAATTATCAGCCGGAGCAATTTATGGAGTTACAATGATTTTGTTATATACTATGTCCAGTATTTATCATGGACTAAAACCAGAAATGTTTTCAAAAAAAGTATTTCAAATATTAGATCATTGTTCCATTTTTCTATTGATAGCAGGCTCATATACACCATTTTGCTTATCTACATTTGTGCCATATAAACCAGCACTTGGTTGGACAATATTTGGAATTATATGGTTTATGGCAATTTTAGGAATTGTACTTAATTCAATAGACATAAAAAAATTCAAAGTATTTTCAATGATATGCTATTTAGGAATGGGTTGGTGTGTAATATTTACAGCTAATCTATTACCAAAATTATTAGGAACAGCAGGAGTAGTATTATTAGTTGCAGGAGGAATTGCATATTCACTAGGAGCAATCTTATATGGAATAGGAAAAAAGCATAAATGGATGCACTCCATATTCCATCTATTTATATTATTAGGAAGCTTATTACAATTCTTTTGCATACTATTATATGTAATGTAGCCGGGAAGAGGGGACGCCCTTTTTTTCCCTAGCCGGGAAGAGGGGACGCCCTTTTTTTCCCTATGCTATTTTTCCCTCTTTGTTTATTATTATAAAAATATTTATTTTTTAACAAAGAGGGAAAAATAGCATAGGGAAAAAAAGGGCGTCCCCTCTTCCCGGCTAGGGTCCACGATTCCCACTATTTTACAAGTTTTTTTGTATAATCTAAATTAGCTGAAGATTCAAACTCATAACCCAAAGTATAAACATTAGTAGCATAAATATCCTTTGATAACATTTGCATCAAATTCTTATTACTACAATTATCTTCAAACTTTTTAACAGAAGTGATAACTTGCAATTTAGGATTTGCCTTTAAAGCTTCTGATAAAATAAATTCACCTCTTTTATTCATACCAAGAACACGAATATACGGATTTACCTTTTTTGAAATTTGCATATCCTTTTTGGTAATCCCAAGAAGAGAATAAAGTAAAATCCTCTGAATACGAGTATTTGTATAACGCTTTGATTTAACAATATTCAAAAATTCTATAACACTATTACAAGAATTTGCAGCTTTTTTCAAAATATTTTCCAAGCCTTCATTGACATCAGGAAGATTTTTAATTTCATCAATAGACATCTTACGCAAAACATACAAAATCTCTTTTTCAAAACTAGAAATATCAGAAACAACATGTCCAAATTTAATATTTTCCATTAAAACAGAATAACTACTTTCTGGCAGAATCTTAGGAAGAACTTTAAAATTTCCACTTTTCACAATATTACGAATAGCAGTACTACTAGCAATATTTCCAGAAATGCCATAGCTATTATAATCAGCTTCAATTCGTTCAACAACATGAGGAACTAAATGACTATCTAACAATTTTAGAGCCTTTAGATATTCAATTCCCAATATATTATTAGGAGCAGAAAGAATATTTAAATATCTTTTTGTATTATTTAGATACATAAGTAAAGCATTTTCCCTAGCTTTTGGGAAAGAAACACCTTTATCTAATTCATGAGCAAGGATACTCTTAAATGCTTTTGGCTCACGATAAAGAACATCTGCAATTTCACTTAAAATTTGAATATCAGAACATTCAGCACCAAAACTAATATCATCAACAATTTTCAAAGAATCTAAAATTTGAACAGCACCAAAAGCAAAATTTTCTGCACTAGAGGTAGCATACAAAACAGGAAGTTCAATAACTAAATCAACACCATTTTCAATAGCCATTTTTGCCTTTGACCACTTATCAATCAATGAGCAAGAACCTCTTTGAGTAAAATTACCGCTCATAACGCAAACTGTATATCTACAATTAGAAATTTGTTTGCTTTGCTTTATATGATAAGCATGTCCATTGTGAAAAGGATTATATTCTGCAACAATACCCAAAACTCTACTCATTTTGCTATACCTCCTTCTGAAAAAATTAAAAAAACATATTGTCATATTCTCAATTTATTGATATAATCATATCATAAAAAAAGTAAAAAAACAAATTTAATAAAAAAGGAGAAAAATGGATAAAGTTACAATTTATACAGATGGAGCATGTTCTGGAAATCCTGGACCAGGAGGATGGGGAGCTATTCTAATGTATGGCAACAATAAAAAAGAAATATCTGGAGGAAAAAAAGATACAACAAACAATGTAATGGAATTAACAGCAGCATTAGAAGCCTTAAAACTTTTAAAATACCCATGTGAAGTAGAATTATATAGTGACAGTGCTTATCTGGTAAATGGATTTTCCAATGGCTGGATATACAATTGGAAAAAGAATAATTGGAAAACAGCAAATAAAGAACCAGTAAAAAATCAAGAAATTTGGGAAGAAATATATGAAATGACTAAAATACACAAAATTACTTTCATAAAAGTAAAAGGGCATAGTGACAATCAATATAATAATCGTTGTGATGAATTAGCAAGAGAAGCAATTAAACAATTATAAATTTGAACTACAAAGGATATTTTATAACAAAAAAGGAGATGTACATATGGAGACATTTGCAGACTACATATTAAATGAAAGAAGTCTAGGCTCAAAAATGGAAATAGTATACTATTTAGCAAAAAAAGAAGGCGTATTTTTCGAAAAGCCAGTTATTTTCAAAACAGAAATTTTGAGAATATTTTTAAATAATGTAGATTTGCGGGCTTGATAATAATTTATTATTAACAGCATGTTTATTAGCAAACTGTAAAAAAATTCGCATTTCAAAAGACCTAGACAAAATAAAATCATATGCATATGAAGGAGCCCAATATTTATCAAGTATTGGATTTGATGAACATTTCTGCTCCATATGTGAAGGAATTAACCGTTACCATGAGCAGAAACATAGAGAAAAAGAAAGTGATGTTTTAGAATTAGTAGATCAATTTGGGGCAATGATATTAGACAGGCCGGAAAGAATTGGAATGGAAATTGATGAAGCCTTAGTCCTTCTAGAACATCGCAATCTAAAAGATACCAATAATCAATATTTAGAGTTATTCATAAATTTCATAAAGAAATTAGAAACAATAACTGTAAAAGACCAAAAAGAAATAACAGTATTAAATTTATTAGTAAAAATATTTAGAGAAACAGAAGATGTAAAACGTTTTATAACAGCAGTTGTATATGAATATCAATCAAAAGTAGATGATGCAATTTGTAGAGCTCAATGTAACGAGTTTTTCAAAGCTCATAGAAATACAAAACAATTAGAAAAAGGAAATCCAAATAGACCATTATTTAGTGAAGAAACCACAAAGAAAATTATTGGAGAATTAATCAATAGAAACAAAGGGATGAAATAAAAATGTATGAAATATTTGCAGATTTACATGTACATATAGGTAGGTCAGAAGCAGGAAAACCAATAAAAATCACAGCAGCAAAATCATTAAATTTTGCCAATATAGCAAAAGAATGTGAATCAAGAAAAGGAATACAAGTAGTAGGAATCATAGATTGTGCATCACCATATGTAATTGAAGATATAGAAAAATTTCTTCAAAATGGAGAAGCCTATGAGTTGCAAGATGGAGGAATTATATATAAAGACAAAGTTTGCATTTTATTAGGAAGTGAAGTAGAAACATCAGAAAAAGGAAGAAATGGGAAAAGTGGTAGTGCACATAATATATGTTTTTTCCCATACTTAAAAGACATAAAAGAATTTTCAAAGGAAATGAGCAAACATATAAAAAATATAACGTTAAGCACACAACGTTCAGACTTATCAGGATATGAACTAATAGATATAGTACAAAAATATAATGGAATTTTAATACCAGCACATGTATTTACGCCATTTAAAAGCTACTATGGAAATTGCACAGATAGAATGAAAAATATTTTCAAAGAAAAATATAATCAAATATTTGCAATTGAGTTGGGATTAAGCTCAGACACATATTTAGCAGATACAATTTCAGAATTAGAGAACAAAACTTTTGTAACAAATTCAGATGCCCATTCTTTACCAAAAATTGCCAGAGAATATAATAAAATGCTAGTAGAAGACATATCATTCAAAGAAGTTGTAAAAGCATTAAAAAACGAAGAGGGTAGAAAAGTAATAGCAAATTATGGGTTAGATCCTAAATTAGGAAAATATCATAGAACATATTGCGACAACTGCCAAACAACAATTCAAACAAAAGAGCCAGTAGAAAAATGTCCAAATTGCGGAAGCGAAAAAGTTACATTCGGAGTATTTGACAGAATAGAGCTAATTAAAGACAAATCAAAAAGCAAAAGCCCAGAAACAAGACCAGTATATATATATCAAGTACCATTAGGATTTGTACCAGGAGTAGGTGGAAAAACAGTTGAAAAATTATTAGACACATTTGAAACAGAAATGAATATATTGCATAAATTATCAAAAGACGATATAGAAGCAGTTGTAGGGGAAAAAGTAGCAAACAAGATAGAAGAAGCAAGAACAGGAAAAAGTAAAGTACATGCAGGTGGTGGAGGCAACTACGGAAAAATTGAATAAAAAGATAGGAATAAAAAATGCCTTATTGCATACACATTATGTAAGAAAGATGTATATGAGAGAGGCGTTTTTTTATGGAATTTTTGAAAAAACATATTATGCAAAACTATAAAAAATATGTAATTATGATGATATTTTTTGTACTCGGAATTTTTTTGGGTGTGTTTTTTATAAATCAAGCAGATGAAAATCAAAAAACAGAGATTCAACAATATTTAGGAAACTTCATTGGAGACTTGAAAAATGTGGAAACAATTGACCAAGTAGAAGTTTTAACATCTAGCATATATGACAAATTATGGCTAACGATAAGTATTTGGTTTTTTGGAACAACAATAATAGGATTACCTATTGTTTTTGGACTAGTTATATATAGAGGGTTTTGCTTAGGATATACAATTGCAATTGCGATTTCATTTATGGGGTTCACAAAAGGATTTTTATTTATACTAATTACATTAGTATTACAAAATATAATATTTATCCCAGCCTTAATAGGACTATCAGTCAGTGGATTTAAATTTTATCAGTCGATTATAAAAGACAGGCGAAAAGAGAATATAAAAATTTCATTTATAAGACACACAATATTTTCTACAATAATGTTACTTTTAATGGTAATCTCATCATTTTTAGAGACATTTATATCTACAAAATTATTAAAAATTTTAATAAAATATTTTTAAAAAAATTTAAAAAAAATTCAAGAAATCTATTTACTTTTTAAAAATAGTTTGATATAACTTAATTATATAATTTATGTAAATGATTTTTTGGCAGATATAGGGGGAAAAAAGATGGAAAAGCAAATAAAACTTTTTTTAAAATTTATAGAAACAGAAAAAAAATTATCAAATAATACACTACAATCATATAGAAGAGATTTACAACAATTCCAAGATTATTTAAATGAAATAGGTACACGTTATACACATACACATGAGGAACATGTGAAAAACTATATTGAAAAATTACAAGAAGAAGGAAAAAAACCTTCTACAATATCTAGAAGCATTGCATCAATCCGTTCTTTCTATCAATTTTTAGTTAGAAAATCTAAAGTAAAAAATGACCCAACAGAAAAAATCCAATCACCAAAAATTGAAAAAAGAGTACCAAGTGTTTTAACATCAAAAGAAGTAGAACTACTATTAGAACAACCAAGTAATGCAGACTTAAAAGGAATAAGAGATAAAGCAATGCTAGAATTTGCATATGCAACAGGTATGAGAGTAACAGAAATAATATCTTTAGATATAGATGATATACATATTGATGAAGGATATGTAATTTGTAAAACAGGTTCAAAGCAAAGAACCATTCCATTAGGAAAAATGTGTGAAAAAGCATTAGCAGAATATATAAATAATGCAAGAGATGTTTTAATAAAAAGAGATAATGAAAAAGCTTTATTTGTAAACATCAATGGACGTAGGCTAACAAGACAAGGATTTTGGAAAATCATCAAATATTACAAAGAACAAGCACACATTGAAAAAGATATTACACCACATGTATTAAGACATTCATTTGCAACACATTTATTACAAAATGGAGCAGATTTAAAAGCAATCCAAACAATGCTTGGACATTCAGATATTTCATCTACACAAGTATATATGCAGTTTCAAGATGAGGGGTTGAAGGATATATATCAGAAGGCTCATCCAAGAGCATAGAAGGGTGAAAAATAATTATAAATTTGACTGTGTCAACTTTCATAAAAAACGCAGTTACGTACAAAGAGTACGCGCCTTTGCCTTCTTTATAAAAGTTTCCTTGCCAAATTTTAATTCTTTTCCACCTTAGGAAGTTAGAAAAAATAAAAACTGTAGAACTAAAATCTACAGTTTTTTTCTATTACTTCCCAAACATTTTCTGAATAAATTTTTCTCTCAGAAGAGAAGGGAAGAAATTCTATATCTTTCATAGGATTTAAAATACCTTGAATTTCTGAAATTCTATTATCCACTTTAGTAATAGCAATTTTATCAGCCTTATTACCCAAAATAATACAAGGCAAACCGGAACGAATAATGAAATCATACATCAATTTATCATTTTCAGTAGGATCATGGCGAATATCTATCAAAAAGATGACTAAAGAAATTTGTTCACGATGTTGTAAATAATATTCAATAAAATCACCAACTTCTTCTTGCTCTTTTTTTGACATTTTACTATAACCATAACCAGGTAAATCAACAAAATAGAAAAGATCATCAATATTATAAAAGTTGATTTGACGTGTTTTACCAGGTTCACTACTTGTTCTAGCCAAATTTTTTCTTTGAATCATTGTATTAATAAAACTAGATTTACCAACATTTGATTTACCAACTAATACAATTTCAGGTAAACTATCTTTTGGATATTGGCTTGGCTTTACAGCAGAAACATAAAATTTAGGATTTTTTACTAACATTTAATCTCTCCAATCCACCCATATAAGGTCGTAAAGCTTCAGGAATAATAACACTACCATCTGGTTGATAGTTATTCTCCATGATAGAAATAAGCATACGAGGTGGGGCAACAACAGTATTGTTCAAAGTATGTGCAAAATAATTTCCATTTTCTCCTTTAATGCGAATTCCCAATCTACGAGCTTGAGCATCTGTTAAATTAGAACAACTTCCTACTTCGAAATATATTTTTTGTCTAGGAGACCAAGCTTCTATATCACAAGATTTAGCTTTTAAATCTGCTAAATCTCCAGAGCAACATTCTAAAGTGCGAACAGGAATATTCATACTTCTAAAAAATTCAACTGTGTATGACCACATTTTGTCATACCAATCCCAACTATCTTCTGGTTCACAAACAACAATCATTTCTTGCTTTTCAAATTGATGAATACGATAAATACCACGTTCCTCTAAACCATGAGCTCCTTTTTCCTTCCTAAAACAAGGAGAATAAGAAGTCATAGTATAAGGCATACTTTCTTTTTTTAGAATTTGATCTTTGAATTTTCCAATCATAGAATGCTCACTTGTCCCAATAAGATATAAATCTTCACCTTCAATTTTATACATCATAGCATCCATTTCTTCAAAGCTCATAACACCAGTAACAACATCACTTCTAATCATATAAGGCGGAATACAATAAGTAAATCCCTTGTTAATCATAAAATCTCTTGCATAAGTTAACACAGCAGAATGTAATCTTGCCACATCACCTAACAGATAATAGAAACCTTGTCCAGCAACACGCCTAGCACTATCTAAATCTAAGCCACCTAAATTTTCTAAAATATCTGCATGGAAAGGAATATCATAATCAGGAACAATAGGCTCACCAAATTTTTCAATTTCAACATTTTCACTATCATCTTTTCCAATAGGAACAGAAGAATGTATTATATTTGGAATTTTCATCATTCGAGTTTGAATTTCTTGTGAATATTTATCTTCTAAGGCTTCATTTTCTTCCAACTTTTTATTAATATCTTGAACTTGTACTTTTATAGTTTCTGCTTCATCTTTTTTACCATTTCTCATCAATTGACCAATTCGATTACTAAGTGAATTTCTTTCAGCACGTAAATTATCACCATCTAATTTAGCTTTACGATTTTTAGAATCTAATTCAATTACTTCATCAACCAAAACTAATTTATGATCTTGAAATTTCTTTTTAATATTGTCTTTCACAATATCAGGATTTTCTCTTAAATATTTTATATCAATCATTTTATTTCATACCTTTCATTATTTTTAATTTATATAATTTTTGTCAATTTCATCTACTAAAACAAAACGTTTTTTTTGACCAGTAATATTATCTGGTCTTTCAGGAATTTCTTCTAGAAACATTTTTTCAGGTCTTACCCAAATTGTACGCCCATCTTCTCTATAATATAAAGGCTTATACACAACCATTCTTTCCTTTGTTTCCGAGTCATAAGCAATATTTTCTACAAAATAATAATTTCCTTTAAAATGGCGGTATACTTTACCAATTTTTACTTCTTCCATCTAAAACCACTCCTTTTATACAAAACATTATACACTAAAAACTCATAAATATCAACAAAAAGGACAAAATAAAATAGGGGAAAAACAATGGTTTACGAATTTATAAAATTCATAATATATGTAGGGGTAATAGTTGCCATTTCAAAATATATATTAGTAACAGTACTTAGAAAATTGGCAGAAAATTTAAATCTAAAAGCCAAAACAATTGGTAATATAGCAGGAGTAGCTACATCTGTACCAGAACTATTAACAGTAACAATATCTAGTATAAAAGGTCTAATAGGGGCAAGCATTTATAACATATTAAGCTCAAACATAATAAATTTACTACAATATCTATCTTCAATAATATATAACAAAAACAAAAAAGCATTTCAAAACATAGCAATAAAAATTGATATTATAATAGTAATATTAACAATATTAATCCCAATTATTTTATTAATAGCTAATATCGAAATGAATTTATACATTATACCAATTTTCATATTATTATATTTATTATGTAATTATATAAATCATAATACACATAATCTTTATCTGCACAGAGAAGAAGAAAATTTAAGTAAAGAAATTGAAAAAGAAGAAAAAACAGAAAGAGGAAATACACGAAAAACAATTTTATATATCAGTATTTTAATTTTTGTAGGAATATTATTATATGTAGTTGGTGATTTACTAGGAGAAACATTAGAAATTCTAGCAAGTCATTTTGGCATTAACCAAATAATAATTGGAATTTTATTAGGGTTTTCAACAAGCATACCAGAACTAATTACTTTTTTTGAATCACAAAAACATTACAATAAAAAAAGTAATGAAATTTTAGGAGTTGTAGAAGCAACAAATAATTTATTAACTTCAAATTTACTAAATTTATTTATTATTCAAACAATAGGAATAATATTATTTTCTTTTTAGAGGGAATTGGGGACGCCCTTTTTTTCCCTATCCAAATTTTCCCTATTTGGATAGGAAAGAATAATTTTTTTATAGAATACAAATAGGGAAAATTTGGATAGGGAAAAAAAGGGCGTCCCCAATTCCCGGCTAGGGAAAAAATGCCGTCCCCAATTCCCCAAACTTGACAAAAAATAGCTTAAAAAATATAATATGTTTAATAAAACAAAGGGAGAAAAAAGTTGAAAAAGAAAATTTTTATAATAATAATTTCAATTCTAATATTATTCCTAGTTGCAATAATAGCATATTTATTTTTAGCAAATATTCAATCAAAAATACCAACAGAGCTAAAAGAAAAATATACAATACAAGTTTCAAAATACAATAATAGGAATATATTTACTATTCAACCAAAACAAGAAAAAAATAATAAATATATAGTATATTTTCATGGTGGATCATATATGGCAGAAATGACCAAATCACACTGGGAATTCCTAGATAAAATAATACAAGAAACAGGAGATTCTGTTATTTTACCAGATTATCCACTAACACCAAAATATAATTACAAAGATGTATTTGAAATGGTAGTACCAATGTATAAAGAATTAATAAAAAGAATAGAACCTGAAAACATAATTATGATGGGAGATTCAGCAGGAGGAGGTCTAGCATTAGCATTAGAAGAAAAATTAGGAGAAGAAGCAGTTGCATTACCAGATAAACTAATTTTATTATCACCATGGATAGATGTAACAATGTCTAATCCAGAAATTGATAATGTAGAAAAATATGATAAAGATCTAAATAAAGAAGCTTTAAAAGTTGCAGGAATTACATATAGTGGATTAGATGGAATGGATAGTTACTTAGTAAATCCTATAAATGGGCCAATAGAAAAATTAAAGAATGTAACAATTTTTACAGGCACATATGATATATTAAATCCAGATGTAAAAATATTAGAAAAGCGTGCAAAAGAGAAAGAAATAAATATTGATATCAAGGAATATGAAGGAGCAGGGCATATCTGGATAGTATATCAAAAAGACGAATTAGCAAAACAAGCTTTGCAAGATTTAATAAAAACAATAAAATAATTTAACAAAAATAATCAAAAACACTTGACAAACAAGAAATTTATGATATAATAAAGACGTTACAAGAAGAAGGAATCAAACTTCTCACCTTATCTTATGGAAAAAGGTTAAACAAGGTTAAAAAAATGTGAAAAATACCTTATTTTATTTGCTTTTTTTATGGTTTGATGAATTGGCTTGTAACACAAGTCAATTTTTTATATAGGAAAGAGGTGTTTAACAATCAAACAAGAATTACCAACAAATGGCCAAATTAGAGAAAAGGAAGTTCAATTGATAGGAGAAAACGGAGAAAAATTAGGAATCATGTCAACTAATCAGGCATTAGATTTAGCAGGAGAAAAAAATCTAGATCTTGTATTAGTATCACCAAACAGCAAACCAGTAGTTTGTAAAATTATGAACTATGGAAAGTACAAGTTTGAACAAGCAAAAAAAGAAAAAGAGGCAAAGAAAAAACAAAAAACATTAGAAATAAAAGAACTACGCGTTACTCCAAATATTGAAGAACATGACTTTAGTTTCAAGGCAAAAAACGCCAGAAAATTTTTAGAAACTGGTAACAAAGTAAAAATAACACTTCGCTTTAGAGGAAGAGAAGTAAACAATGTCAAACTAGGAGAAACAGTACTAAATAAGTTTATACAAGAACTTGAAGATATTAGTGTTGTTGAAAAACAACCTAAATTAGAGGGTAGAAACATGTTTACAATTTTAGAAAAAAAAGCATAACCAAAAACGAAAAGGAGGAAAGAGCAATGGCAAAATTAAAGACAAATAAAGCAGCTAGCAAAAGATATGGATTAACAGCAACAGGAAAAATAAAAAGAACAAAAGCAAATAGAAGACATTTATTAGCAAACAAAACAAGCAGACAAAAAAAATCAGGAAAAATTCAAAATGCTTATGCTGATAAATCATGTGAAAAAACAATTAAAAAACTACTACCATATGGTGGATAATCGAATTAAGGAAGGTGAAGAAAAATGGCAAGAGTAAAAACAGCTAGAACAACAAGAGCAAGACATAAAAAAATATTAAAACAAGCAAAAGGATATTATGGAGCAAAACATTATCGTTTTAGAAATGCAAATCAAGCAGTATTAAAATCATTATCATATGCATATGTAGGAAGAAAAGACAAAAAAAGTAATTTTAGAAAACTATGGATTTCTAGAATAAATGCAGCAGCAAGAATGAATGGAACAACATATAGCAAAATGATAGCAGGATTAAAAAAAGCAAATATTGCAATAAACAGAAAAATGCTTGCAGAATTAGCAGTTTCTGATCCAAAAGCATTTACAGAAATAGTAGAAGTATCAAAAAAAGCATAGTTTTAACTGAACTTGTCAACAAAAAGTAGACACAAAAAAACAATTCTATGGAAATCCTAGTTGAATTCTATATTCAACTGGGGT
>CANQTV010000027.1 GCA_947626875.1 uncultured Clostridia bacterium
GGTTAAGTCCGTTCGACTTGCATGTCTTATGTGCGCCGCCAGCGTTTATCCTGAGCCAGGATCAAACTCTCTTGTTAAGTTAGCTCTTAAAATTTTCGAAGAAAATTTCTTAGAGATATCTTATGCAAAATTTCGAAGAAATTTTGTATTCCTTAATAGTTACTCAAACTTCGTATTACTTCGTCAGACTTCCTCTCATTTTTCTCGATGTACATTTAAGTACTATCTCAAAAAATGCTCGTCGTCTTCCTTGTACTACTCGTTTCTAGTAACCCTCTTATTAGCTCTTAAAATTTTCGAAGAAAATTCTTTGAACTATATTTTTGGGAATTTTCATTCCTTAATTATTTTTGAGTTTTTTCAAGCTCTTAAAACTTTTTAAAAAATTTACTTTTTCGGTACTTAATAGCACCGCTTCGGTTTATTCTCTAAAGGATTTTATTGTTTATTTTTCAATGTTCTTCATTCTCACTTTTGGGCGAGAACAATTTATATTATACTTTGTTTTTTTTGCTTTGTCAACACTTTTTTAAAATTTTTTTTTGGAATTTTTTATCTTTTTAAATTGTTTGTTTCAAACTCCTTCATTCTCTAAGATTTTTCAAGTTTTAAAAAATAAAATATGGAGCTATTTTTTGATTTTTTATATCAACTAACTCCACATTTTTCTTATTTTATTCTTGTAAAAATTCATTTGAAACAATTGTAATTTGATTTATTAATCTTGTCGTCTCATCAAAAGCCATTGCAACAGTATATTTTACATTTGTTTTTTCTTTTTCTAAAGCTGTTGTCAATTCTTGTGTCTTCTCATCATTAGCAGTTTCTCTCTTAATATCCATAATAATACCACGTATTCTTTTCTTATTCTCGTCTTGTTCATCTTCATACATAATTTGTGCATCTTTTAGACAATTCTTTGAAACATCAATTAATTGTTGTACTGTTTCTTTACTAACCTCTTTCCCAATAAAGAAAGTTAACTCTGAATTGAATCTAGCCCTTTCCGCATCTGATACTATTTCTTCCTCATCATCTTCATCAAATGTTATTTCATTTTCTTTTAATATTTCTAAATCTTTTAACATCTTATTGATTTGCTCTAATGGAATATACTTTAATATATTTTTTATTTTATTATTAAAATTATTTTTTAGAATTTCAACAACTGCTTGAGCTTCATCTTGCTTTAAATTATTTAAGCTTACATTATTTTTATCATCAAAATTAATCTGTTCTTCAAAATTATCTACAATATTAATATATTGACTCATCTCAATAGTTGCAACATTTCCTTGCATATTGTATTGTATATGATATGCATTTTCCATTTTATTTTCTTCTTTATTTTGTTTAATTTCAAGTTGTAAACTTTGATCTTGTTTATCATCTGTTAATTTATTATATACGACAATAATGTTTTGTTTATTATCTTCTACTTTTCTTTCTATATTAAAGTTGTTTTGTACTACACTATTATCTAAATTTTGTGTATGATTGAATTTTATTCCATTTGATTGTTCAATATCAATCGTATATGATTCTTTTGGTGTTTTCATAACTGTTCTAATTGTCTGACCTTTATATACATATACTGTAATTTCTGTCTGCTCTTGCCCAATATTATGATTCTTAATTTCTTGAATTTCATCATTTATCATCTCAACAATAATATCTCTTAATGGCTTATCTTCTTTTGGATGATATAGAGAATATTTCTTTAATTGTTGTTCTATTGTATCAAATTTTTGTAATAATATACTATTACTTTTTCCTATTTCTTCTAACATAGTGATAATCAAATCATTTAACTGTTCTTCTGTTAGCCTTAATGAATACGCCGTTGCTTGATATGTGTTATCACCTATTTTAAGTGTTTCTTTTGATTTATAATATTGATTTTTTTGTGTTTTTTGTTGAACAATTCCTAAATATGTGCTAGAAAGGAAGTTTGTTTCTTCTGGAGTAAATGAAATAAACTGTGATAAAGTAATTGGCTCAAATATATATGTCATCAATTCCAGATTTTCTTTTGAAATTCCTGTTGTTAAAGATAATTCATCTAAATTTTGATTTGTTGCTGATGCAAATTGTTCAATTCCTCCTAATCTAATCCCATAATTTTCATTATTTTTCAGATATTCCATTTTTGCAATTTCTTCATTTTCATATACAAGTCTAATATTTTTATAATCATATTGTGATTGTTTATCAATTTTGCTGGATATATCTAATTCTGCTTGATTAACATTATTAGTATTATCTCCATTACTATCTGTATATGATAATTTTGCTGTTGCATTTGTTTCTAATTTTTGATTTTGAATTGCATCTTTAATCCCCGTTGGTTGTTTTTTAGCCATCTCTTCTATATTACTTACATTTTGTAGTAAATATTTTGCAAATAATGTATCTTTAGGTTTAAAAATATCTGTTGTTAAATATAATGTAATTAAAGTTGCTATCAATATAAGAGCAACTACAATAATTGAAATAATAATTATTAATTTTCTTCTCTTTCTTGCTAACATGTTTTTATTACCTCCCAAGTATAAATCTTTTGTACATCATTATTATACATTTTTTTCGTTTTTTATTCAATAGTAAAATATAAATTATTTACTTTCTCTTTGTCTTAATGCTTCATATATTATTATACCTGCTGATACAGATGCATTTAAAGATGTAATTTTTCCTTTCATTGGGATCTTCACTAAAAAATCACAATTGTTTTTTACTTTTTCACTCATGCCTTCCCCTTCGCTTCCTATCACAATTCCTAGTGGTCCTTTTAAATCTTGTTTATCATAATATTGTGTTGCATTTCCATCTGTTCCACAAATCCATAATCCTTCTTTTTTCAATGTATTTATTGCGTCTGTAATATTATTTACTCTTGCGATTTTCATATGTTCTACCGCTCCTGCCGATACTTTATTTACTGTGCTATTAACTGATGCTGCACGCCTTTTAGGAATAATAATACCATGAACTCCTGCTGTTTCTGCTGTTCTAATAATTGAACCTAAATTGTGTGGATCTTCAATTCCGTCTAATAATAAGATAAATGCATCTTCCTGTTTTTCTTTGCTATATTCTAAAATATCCTTGATATCACAGTAATCAAATGGTGGTACTATTGCAATAACGCCTTGATAATTTTCAGTCTGTGCCATTTGTTGCATTTGCTTTTTATCTTTTTCTACAATTATTATTTTTCTTTCTCTTGCTTTTGCAATAATTTGATAAATAGAACCGTGTTTTTCGCCTCTTTGTACAAATATTTTATTTATATCTTTTCCACTCTCTAATAATTCTAAAACAGAATTTCTACCTTCTACTTGATCTTGATAATTTTCTTGCATTTTATTCTCATTCCTTTCTATGATTCAAGTTTTATTATTTTATTCATCATCCAACTTAAGAACAGACAAAAAAGCTTCCTGTGGTACTTCTACGCTACCAATTTCACGCATCTTCTTTTTCCCTCTCTTTTGTTTCTCTAACAATTTTTTCTTTCTGGTTACATCTCCTCCATAACATTTTGCTAAAACATCTTTCCTCATAGCTGAAATTGTTTCTCTTGCAATAACCTTTCCACCTACTGCTGCTTGGATTGGAATTTTAAATAATTTTCTTGGAATTTCCTCTTTTAACTTTTCAACCATTTTTCTTCCGCGTTCATAACTTCTATCTTTATGCAAAATAAAGCTTAAAGCATCAACTTGTTCATTATTTATATAAATATCTAACTTTACTAAATCTGATCTTCTATATTCCTTAAATTCATAATCAAAAGATGCATAACCTTTTGTTCTTGATTTTAGATTGTCAAAAAAGTCATATATTATTTCATTTAGTGGCATTTCATAGATGAGTGTCACTCTGTTTTCATCCAAATATTTCATATCAATATATATACCTCTTCGTTTCTGGCAAATATCCATTACATTACCAACATATTCTTTTGGCAAAAAGATATTAGCTGTTACAAATGGTTCTTCCATATATGAAATTTCCTGTGGCGTAGGTAATTCAGATGGATTATATATTTCTAATACTTCTCCCGTTGTTTTATATACTTTATATATAACTGATGGAGCTGTTGTAATTAATCCTAAATCAAATTCTCTATCTAATCTTTCTTCTATAATTTCTAAATGTAATAAGCCCAAAAAGCCACATCTAAATCCAAATCCTAATGCTGCTGATGTTTCTGCTTCATAAGTAAGTGCTGCATCATTTAATTGTAATTTTTCTAGTGCTATTTTTAAATTTTCATAATCACTGCCATCAACAGGATATAGTCCACAATATACCATTGGAGTTACTTTTTTATAACCTTTTAATGGCTCATCTGCTGGATTTTCTTTTAATGTGACTGTATCACCAACATGAATATCTGCTAAGTTTTTTACACTTGCTACAATATATCCTACTTCTCCTGCTGATATTAACTCATTTGGCATATATGAACCTGGTACAAAATATCCTACTTCTGTAACTGTGTATGTTTTATTTGTTGCCATCAATATGATTTCGTCCCCAACTTTTACTGTTCCATCCATAACTCTTACATAAGCAACTGCGCCTTTATAATTATCATAATAAGAATCAAAAATTAAACATTTTGTTTTTGCATTCACATCACCTTTTGGGGCTGGTAAATCTGTTACAATTCTTTCTAATACCTGCTCAACATTTAGACCTGATTTAGCTGAAATACAAGGTGCATCCATAGCTGGTATGCCTATAATATCTTCTATTTCTTTTTTCACTTCATCTGGTCTCGCATTTGGCAAGTCTACTTTATTTATAACTGGTAAAACTTCTAGATTATTATCTATTGCTAAATATACATTTGCTAGTGTTTGTGCTTCTACTCCCTGACTGCTATCTACAACTAAAATAGCGCCATCACATGCTGCTAAGCTTCTTGAAACTTCATAATTAAAGTCTACATGTCCTGGCGTATCTATTAAATTTAATGTATATTCTTGTCCATCTTTTGCTTTGTATTTCATTCTAACTGCTTGAGATTTGATGGTTATTCCTCTTTCTTTTTCAATTTCCATGTTATCTAAAACTTGACTTTCCATTTCTCGTTTGGAAAGCACACCTGTCATTTCAATTAATCTATCTGCCAATGTTGATTTCCCATGATCTATGTGCGCAACAATACTAAAATTTCTTATATATGCTTGTTTATTTTCTATCTTTTGCTTGTCTTGCATGTTTATCCTCCATTTTTCTCATTAACAGCATTTTATCATATATAATAAGAAAAATCAAATAACACTCATAAACGTCCTTCATATAAGTTATATACATTTGTATATCCTATTTTTTCTAATATTTTTTGTGCTTTTTTGCTTCTTGTTCCACTATCACAATATAAAATAAATTTTTCTTCTTTATTAGGTATTATATCTTCTATTGTTTTCTCTATTTCATATGATGGTATACATATTGCCCCATCCAAATGTCCTTCAGTATATTCTTGTTGACTGCGTACATCAATCAAAGTTACTCCCTGTTTTACCATTTCATCTAATTGTTTTTTATTTATGTCATTTGGTCCTATAGATCTTTTGAACCCACATTTTAAAGTTTTTATCCATTTTTCAAGCATCTTTTTCACACTCCATATAATATTGTATTTTATTTTTTATATTATGTTTCCCATTTTTGTTTACATTTATTTTTATTTTTTGTGGAAAATCCGTTGTGGATACTGTGGATAACTTTGGGGATAACTGAAAAATGTGACTTTGTTTTTGCAACTTATACACATTTCTATTTTTGTTTTATGTTTTCTACAATTATTTTCATTTTTATTTTCAATTTATGTGTACTTTTTTTGTCAAAAAAAAGACAGGTTTTTACAAAAACACCATCTAATTTTAACTATTTAATAAATATGTAATAAATTGCTCCTATTATTTCTAAAATTGTTATAAATGGCAAACCTATTGTAAATTCTGGCTTTTTAGTTTTGTGTCTAAAAGTATACATTCCTGTAATAGTTCCAATTCCACCTCCTAATGCTGTTATTATAAATAAAGTTTTTTCTGGTATTCTCCAACTGCCCTTTTCTGCCTTTCTTTTATCAATAAACATAACAAAAAAGCCAATTATATTTATTATGATTAAATATATAACAAAATTTTGTATTGTAAATATATTCTTTAAATCTATATTTGTTTGATACATTTTATTTCTTCCTCCTATTTTATCTTAGCAAAATTTTTTTTCAAAATCAAGAAGTCCATGCACTTTTATTTTTTAACAAACATATACTTTTGTTATAAGAAAAAAGCTAGGAGGGAATTGGGGACGCCCTTTTTTTCCCTATCTGATTCTTCCCTATTTGTATATTATTTAAAAATCATTTTTTCCTATCTAAATAGGGAAGAATCAGATAGGGAAAAAAAGGGCGTCCCCAATTCCCTCCTAGCTTAAAGAAAAATGGAGGTGCATATATGTTTTCTCTGTTATGTATGAGTAGTTTTTTGGGCTTTTTAAAATCTGCTGTTTTTGTTGTTGGATATATTCAAGGAAGTAATCTTTTTCCTGAGCCACTTTCTCAAGAAGATGAACGACGATATTTGGAAGAAATGGCAAATGGCAACGAAGAAGCTAGAAATATCCTAATTGAAAGGAATTTACGTTTAGTAGCACATGTTGCTAAAAAGTATTCTTCTACTAATGTTGATCAAGAAGATTTAATTTCAATTGGTTCTATCGGTTTGATCAAAGGTATCAATAGCTACAAATTAGATAAAGGAAGTAAATTAAGCACTTATGTTTCTCGTTGCATTGATAATGAAATTTTAATGCATTTAAGAGCTACAAAAAAATTAGGTGCTGAAGTGTATTTAAATGAACCTATTGGAAAAGATAAAGATGATAACATCGTTACTTTACAAGAAGTTCTAGAAAATAATGAAAGAACTATAGAAGATGAAGTAGATTTGAAACTAAAAATTAAACTATTGTATGAAAAAATCAAATCTGTTTTAAAAGATAGAGAAAAAACAATTATTGAACTCCGTTTTGGTTTAAATGGTCAAAAGCCAAAAACACAACATGAAATTGCAGAAATGATGGGAATTTCTCGTTCATATGTTTCTAGAATTGAAACAAAAGCTATTGGAAAATTGGCAAAAGAAATAAAAGAATCTTAACTAATATCTTTAATTTTGTAAAATTTTGAAAAATACTAGACAAATTTTTATATTTTGTGATATGATTATCCTAAATCTAATGATGAAAATTTTAGGAGGTATTTATCATGTCAAATCAATTAAAAAAATTTTTAATCGCTAGTGCAATTTTATTGTTTATTATATCAATAATATTTCCAGTTCAAGCTGTAACATCTGATGATGAAGTAAATTCAGAAAATACAAGTTCTACTTCTAACACTAGTAATACAACTGATACATCAGATACTGATGATGAAAATGTAGATGAAGAAAATACAAGTTCAAATAGTACAACTAATAATTCTATACAAAATAGTACAACAAAAAATACAACTAATACGACTAATACAACTTCATTCGAAAATTATTCTGGAGTGCCTGAATCTGATACAAGTGTTTCAAGCTACGTGCCAGAATCTGGATTAGGATTTTCAAATATTCTAAATATTTTACTAGTCGTTGTAGGCGTATTACTAATTTTATTAGCTGTTGCTATATTATTAAAATTAAAAAAATAATTACTTAAATACAAAAATCCATTTTTTGGATTTTTTTCTTTTTATTGTTTTATCTTTATTTTTTTGTATGTATATTTTTTTTGTATTTTTCAATACTAATATTATACATTCAAAAAAGGAGGATAATTTTATGTACAGAAAATTATTTGCTATAATTAGTATATTTGTAATTGCTATATTTTCTTTTTCTATCGTTTTAGCTACAGATGATAATCATAGTATGTTACAAGATGCTGCAAATGGTGTAAGAAATGTTGTTGGTGGTGCTGAAAATGCAGTTGAAAATGGTGCAAAAGATATCGCTAATACTTCAAAAGATGCAACTGGAGATGCTGAAAAAGATGCTTCAAGTACAGCAGATGGTTTAACAGGAGTTAATGGAGACAATGATAAGAATACAAATGCTAGCATGAACAATCGCAATGGAAATACAAATTCTTACACTGCAACAAGAACAGATGCTGAAACAGGCGCTACATTTATGGGAATGGGTGCAACTGCTTGGACATGGCTAATTATTGGTATTGCTGGAATTGCAATTATTGCATTAGTTTGGTATTATGGAACACAATTAAATAACACAAATAATAATAATGAATAACAATAATATGCAGAAGTTGATATTTTTTCTTCTGCATGTTTTTTATACTCTAGGAAAGTCATCATCGAAGATGATAGACTTGACGTAGAGGAGAATTATGCGAAGCTTAGAATTTCTAAGCAATTTATTGCATAGAAATTCTTAGTTCCGTTTTTTATTTGCACTTATTGGAATTTCATGTTATACTTTTTTAAAAGGAGATTTTTATTATGAACACAAAATTAATTTGTAAAAATCCTACTGCTTATCATAATTACACAATCAATGAAAAAATTGAAGTTGGTATTGTATTAAGTGGTACAGAAATAAAGTCTATTAGACAAGGAAAAGTAAATCTAAAAGATACATATGCTGTAATAAAAAAAGGCGAAGTTTTTGTTGTTGGTATGCATATCAGTCCTTATGATCATGGTAATATTTTTAACAAAGATCCTCTTCGTGATAGAAAATTACTACTAAATAAGCGTGAGATTGCAAAATTGATTGGTTTAACAAAGCAAAAGGGATATAGCTTAATTCCAATCAGTTTATATTTTAAAGGCAGTTTCGTAAAAATGGAGTTAGGTGTTGGAAAAGGTAAAAAATTATATGACAAACGTCAAGAATTAGCAAAAAAAGATGCTGAAAGGCAAATTGCCCGTCAGCAATCAGAAAAAAACATGTAATTAAGCTTTATTAGATGAACCAAATACATCTATCATCTTATGTTTCACTGTTTCTTTTATTAGTTCTCTTGCATTTCCTAGATATTTTCTAGGATCAAATACATTAGGCTCTTCTGCAAATGTTTTACGAATACCTGCCGTCATAGCTAAACGTAAATCTGTATCAACATTGATTTTAGATACTCCAGATATACTTGCTTCATGTAGAATTTCATCTGGAACTCCTTTTGCCCCTGGAATATCTCCTCCATATTTATTACACATTTCGACCAATTCTGAAATAACCGTTGATGCTCCATGTAGCACAATTGGTGTATTAGGAATTCGGTCTTTTATTTGTTTTAAAATATCAAATCTAAGTTTTGCTTCTCCTTTAAACTTATATGCGCCATGGCTTGTTCCTATTGCAATAGCTAAAGAATCACAACCTGTTCTCTTAACAAACTCTTCTGCTTGTGCTGGATCTGTGTACATAGCATCAGAAGCATCAACATTAACATCATCCTCAATTCCTGCTAATTTTCCAAGTTCTGCTTCTACAACAACACCTTTGCTATGTGCATAATCTACAACTTGTTTTGTTAAATTTATATTTTCTTCAAAATCATATTTTGATCCATCTATCATAACAGATGTAAATCCATTATCAATACACATTTTAGCAGTTTCAAAATCTGGTCCATGATCTAAATGCATTGTAATCGGAATATTTGGGTATTGTTCAGTAGCAGCTTCTACCATTTTCATTAAATAATTAATTCTAGCATATTTAATTGCACTTGAAGAAGCCTGTAAAATAACAGGTGAATTACATTCAGCAGCAGCATCTACAATTCCTTGTAAAATTTCTAAGTTGTTAATATTAAATGCACCAATTGCAAAACCTTCCCTCATTGATTTTTCAAACATTTCTTTTGTTGTAACTAACATATTTTCCCTCTCTTTCTGGCTTTTGCCTATAAACTTATCACTTGTTATTTTATTTCTATTTTTTTTATATGTCAAGAAAAAAGAGAAGATTTTTAATTCTTCTCATATTCATAGCTTGAGCACATTGATTCATCTGGTGTTTTTGTTTCACAATTTTCTATTGGCGCTACTTCAATTGCTTTTAACATGCATTTATTTTCATCTCCATTATTAAATTTACATGTTTCTACTGTACAATGTATTTTTTGATTTCCTTCCATATTAACCTCCATCCTTTCTACATTTTTAGTATGTGCTGTTTTTTCATTTCTATTCAAAAGACACTAAATCTCTCTAGCCTTTACAATAATCCTTTTTTTAGAATCAAATGTACAAGTAATCAATGTAACTTCTTTATTTCCATTTGTTTGCTGTGACAAGCAACTAACATCTTTTGGTAAAACTGTGTACATATTATATATACGATATGCAATTTTTTGATTCTGTTGATCTGTTATATAAATCATATCTCCTACATTTACTTTTTTTAAATTATGAAACATTATATTATTTTGAAAATTATGACCTGCTATGCAAAAATTCCCTATTTGATTAGCATTTGCTCCCCAAAATTTTGTAACTGATACATTTAAAGCCTGTTTTGAATATGGTTTAATTACATATGTTTCTAATTGAATTGATGGTATCTCTAATTTTGCTTCTACTTCATATCCTTTATATTTTTCAATTATCATATTTTCTTTTTGAGTTTCTTCTTGTTTTGTTTCCTCCTTTTGTATTTTATTTTCAATTTTTGTGTCTATTTTATCATTTGCCTCCTTTGCTATATATGGTATTTGTTTTCTGGAATTTGCAATTTTTTGTTCTTGAAATTCCTCTAATGCAATCCATATTGCTATAATAAGTAATGTACAAAATATGAATATACTGAAAAAAATCAGTAATTTTTTTGATGTTTTTCTTCCTTTCATTTGTTTACTCCTTATATGTATGTAAATGAGAATTTTCTCATTTACTTTTAGTCTTCTTTGTTTACTTTACCAGTAACATATGCAAAAGTACTAACTGCTACAATAAATACAACAATTGCTGGGACATATTCATTTATACCTGTTTTTGGTAATTCTGTTGGTGTTTCTTCAGTTACTTGTGCTTCTGTACCTGTTTGATCTGGTGTTGGTGTTTCAGGCTCTGGAGTTGGATCCGGTGTTGGTTGAACTGTTGGTTCTTTTACAGTAAAATTAAAAGCTTTTTCTACAATTGTATCATCTGATGATGATCTATCTATTAATTTTAAAGTTATTGTATATTCTCCGGCTTTACTAAATGTTCCTTTTAAATTTAATTCTTGTGATACATCTTCTCCTCCTATTGCATAACCTTGTGGGTCACCCCAACCATCATCAATAATATCATAATCTGAGTTTTGTTGAACATTTCTTCCAACTAATTTAACTGTACCACCTTCAGGAACTTTTGTTGCTTCTCCTTCTAGTCTTGCTTTTGCATAAGGGCGCCCCATAGCTGATGAATATGTTAATACGAAATCTGCTTCTTGCCCTGCTATAATGTCACCTGTGTGCTCTAATGCTAATTGGTAATCTTCATATATTGGTTCTACTGTTAAAGTTTCTACTTTGCCTTCTGTAATATTATCATATGTTGTACCACCACCTTGTGATTTTAATTCTGTTCCTGTTACAGTAAATTCTGTTGAGTTAGAACTTGTAATTCCCTCTTTCTTTGCTTTAAAAGTAATTTTTACCTCTGTTTTTGCAGTTGATAGTTCTGTATATTCTATTGTTGCTTTATCAGCTTCTGCACTTCCTGTTCCTACATCTGTTGAAACATAGTCAAATAAATCATCATCAAAATCTACTTGAATTTTAAAGTTTCCTAATTCTTGTCCAAAATTAACAGTAAGTACAACTTGTTCTTCTGGGTGTACTGTCTTTTTATCTACAGAAACAGTAAAATTATCTAGTGTATCAGCATATACGTATCCTGTAAAAACTGTAAATAGTAAAATTGTTAAAATTGTAATTAAAGCGATCGCTTTTTTCATTTTTATTCCTCCTTTTTTTATTTTTATAGTATTATTATGTCAAAAAATTTATTAAAATATTTTGCCAAGTATTGTCAAGGAAAAATTTGTAAAAAAACGGAAGGCACTGTGCCTTCCTTATTTTAACTTTCCATAGTACATATCACTAAATATACCATTTTTTTCAATTAATTCATTATATTTACCACTTTCTTCTATTTTTCCTTTATTTAGAACAATTATTTTATCACAATTTTTTAAAGTTGTTAATCTATGTGCAATTGATATAATTGTGGTATTATTTTCTTTTTGTAGTTTTTCAATTTCTGTTTGAATATATTTTTCAGATGTATTGTCTAATGCAGATGTCGCTTCATCTAAAATTAGTATTTTTGGTTTTCTTAAAAAGATTCTAGCAATTGCAATTCTTTGTCTCTGACCTCCTGATAAATTGTTCCCTCCTTCTGATATTAAAGAATCAAATTTTTCTGGCAATCCATTTATGTAGTCATAAATATATGCTTTTTTAGCTGCTTCTTCAACTTCTTCAATAGATACTTTTCTTTCAATTCCATAACATATATTTTCATAAATTGTTCCTGCAATCAAAAAAGGACTTTGAGGTACAAGTGCAATTAATTCTGAAATGTCTTTTCTGCTTAAAGAATTTATATTTTTGGAATCTATTATAATTGTTCCATATCCTTTTTCTAATTTTGAAATTGCTTTAATTAATGAAGATTTTCCACATCCACTTGGTCCCGCAATCCCTAAAAACATTCCTTTTTCTATTTCTATATTAAAATTATCCAAAATAATTTTATCTTTATTTTCATTATAATAAAACATCAAGTCTTTAATTTTAATAATTGGTTTTGTTTCTATTATTTCACTTTTTTCTGGTAATTCATTATATGAAAAATCATTTGGTATTTCTACCATTTTAAAGAAGTCTGTTGCTAATACTGTACATTCTGATAATTCGTCAAAAATTCTATGTAATTCTTCTAATGGTTTTATTAGCTGATTAAAACATAAATATGCTGTTAACACATTACCAACAGATATTATATTTTTTGTTGCTAAATATGTTGAAATTCCTATAATTAATACTGTAAAAAATGCTTGGTTTATAAACTTCAAACAATCATACATTGCCATTGCTTTATGATGTTTCATTTCCTTTTTTCTTAAAAATTCTGATTTATTATCAAATCGATTTGTTTCGAAATTTACACTGTTACTAATTCTGATAACTTCAATTCCATTTATAAGTTCAACAATTGTGCCATCCATTTCTGATTTACTTTCTAAAAGTTCAACTCTTATTCCTTTTTGACTACTAATTTGTTTGAAAACAATAAAAATTCCTATTGGTATTACTAACATCATTGGTAATGCTAAAATAAATGGTAAAGTAATAAAAATTGTTATAATTGCTGCAATACTATTGAAAATCGCTGGCGCAAAATCCATAAATAATAATTTTTCTAGTTTTACTGTACCTTCTAAACAACGGTTCATTCTACCATGTATATTACCTGTCATATTTTCTCTAAAATATGATAATGGTGCCATCAATAAAGATTTGATTACCATTCCTCTTGCTTCTTTTTCTGTTTTAGTTGCTGTATCTTCTACCATTACTCTTCTAATAATTTTAATAACTTCATTTGCTATATTTACTACTAATATTAAAATAAGAAATGGAATTATTTTTAAGAATGCAATTTCATTTTGTGTTAATATATCATCTGTTAACCATCCAATTGTTTTTGGTGTTATTTGTGTTAATACAGCTGATATAATCATGATTATAACAATATTTCCAAATGAAATTTTTTGCTTTTTACTAAGTATATGATATAGTTTTTTTAAAACTTCTTTCATTACTAACCTCCTATCAACACTTCTTATATTATAGCAAATATTGACAAAAAAGTAAATTAAGGGAAATGGGGACGCCCTTTTTTTCCCTATCAAATTTTTCCCTATTTATATTTTTACAGTTTGTTTTTATTGTAATGTTCAAGTAAATATAACGCAAAATATCAATTTTGTGCAAAGTTCTAATAGAAATTATCAAAGATCACAATCAAGTGTAGTAAATGTAACAGATGCACATGTAGGAATGACAAATGCAACTTTGAAATATGTATGGAATCAAAAAGCATCAGGTACACAAGAAAGTGAAATTGGTACTATATTTGCTAGTGGAAATGAGTTGAAAAAAGATTCTGCGACAGGTGATAATTGGTATCTATGGGTATTTGCAAGTGACTCATTAGGAAATAAGACAACAAAATCAACAGGACCATTCTACTTAGATAATGCACCACCAAGTGATACAAAACCTACAGAAACTCATACATCTAATTCAATTACAGTAACTTGTGCACAAACTGATGCAAATGTTAGTATTTTAGATGCAAATACTAGGTATTATCAGATAAAACCTTCTTCTCAAACTTCTTGGAATAATAATTGGGAAAAAGATACTGGAACTTCTCATAAATTTACAGGACTTAACTTAAATACAAGTTATGACGTACGAACAAAAGTATCTGATTCTTTAGGTAATGGTCCAACTATTTCTCAGGAGTTAACTGGTGTAAGAACAGCAAATATTGAAGAACCAGTAATTACTTGTACACCTAATGGAAACTCATGGACTAATGGAAAAGTATCAGTTTCAATTGACTTCAAAAGTGGATCTCAAAGCTATTTAACTAGACAGTATCGAGAATCAACAGATGGCG
>CANQTV010000028.1 GCA_947626875.1 uncultured Clostridia bacterium
TTGCATATACCCATAGATAATAGTTATTTGCTGTTCCTGAGTTTTGTGTTAATTCAGAACCATTTGAAAATTCCTTATTGATTTCACCTTCTGTTGTTCCTGTTGCTTTTTGATTCCATACATATTTCAAAGTTGCTCCTGACATTCCTACATGTGCATCTGTTACATCTACTTTAGTTGATTGTGATTTCAAATATGTTCTATTTGAACTTTGCGCAAAATTGATATTTTGCGTTATATTCACTGAACATTACAATAAAAATAAACCGTAAAAATATAAATAGGGAAAAATTTGATAGGGAAAAAAAGGGCGTCCCCATTTCCCTTCCTAAAAACTAAAAAAATTTTTAAAAATCATTGACAAGTGAACATACACTCAACTATAATATAGTTGAACAGTAATTCAATTATAAGAAAGGAATGATGTAATATGTCAAAAAATGAATTTATTTGTGATTGTAATGTTATACACCAAGACATGGTAAATAAAGTATTAGAACAAATGCCAGATAACGATTTATTCAATAAACTTGCAAAATTTTTTAAAATATTAGGGGATATAACTAGAACAAAAATACTTTTTGCATTAGATAAAAATGAAATGTGTGTGTGTGATATTGCAAATGTTTTAGGTATGAGTAAATCTTCTATATCACATCAATTAAGCACTTTAAGAAAAAGCGGAATTGTAAAATATAGAAAAGAAGGAAAAGAAGTATATTACATGTTAGATGATGACCATGTAAAACAATTATTTGAAATAGGAATTGAACATGTAGAACATAAATAAAACATAGTATGGAAGGAGAATAACAATGAAAAAAAAGGGAATGCAAATTGGAATAGCCTTGATATTATTACTAATTGCAATGCTAGTTCCATTTGGGCAAATATGGATAAACAAATTTATATATATAGTTAGTTACTTAATTATTGGAGCAGGAATAATAAAAGAGGCAATTGAAAATACACTACATGGGAAAATATTTGATGAAAATTTTTTAATGACAATAAGTACAATTGGAGCATTTATAATAGGCGAATTTCCAGAAGCAGTTGCAGTTATGTTATTTTATCAAATAGGAGAAACACTTCAAGATTATGCAGTAGACAAATCTAAAAAGTCAATTACAAATTTAATGAATATTAGACCAGATTATGCTAATATCAAACATGGAGATGAAATTACAAAAGTATCACCCGAAGATGTAAAAATTGGAGATTTAATAATTGTTAAGCATGGAGAAAAAATACCATTAGATGGAAAAGTTGTAGAAGGAAATTCTATGTTAGATACAAGCAGTATTACTGGAGAATCTTTGCCAAAAGAAGTAACTGTTGGAGATGAAATTGTAAGTGGATGCATTAATCAAAATGGAGTACTTACAATTAAAGTAACAAAAGAATTTGGAAAATCAACTGTTAGTAAAATTTTAGATTTAGTTGAAAACGCAAGTAGTAAAAAATCAAAATCAGAAAACTTTATCACAAAATTTGCAAAATATTATACGCCAATTGTAGTAGTAATTGCAATTATTTTAGCTATAGTTCCACCAATAATTTTTAAAGAAACAACATATATAGATTGGATTTATCGAGCATTAACATTTTTGGTAGTGTCATGCCCATGCGCACTTGTAATATCAATCCCATTAGGATTTTTTAGTGGAATTGGTAAAGCATCTAAAATAGGAATATTAATAAAAGGTAGCAATTATTTAGAAGCATTATCTCATACAGAAACAGTAGTTTTTGATAAAACAGGTACATTAACAAAAGGTGTATTTGAAGTACAAAAAATAGAAGCAGTTGATATTAGCAAAGAAGAATTATTGGAAATAAGTACATATGCAGAAAATGATTCTAACCATCCAATTTCTTTATCACTAAAAAAGGCTTATGGAAAAGAAATTGAAAAAAATCGTATTTCTAATACACAAGAATTAACGGGATTGGGAATTATTGCTATAATAGACGAAAAAGAAGTTATAATTGGAAATGAAAAATTATTGGCACAAGAAAATATTTCATATACAAAATGTGAAGATATTGGCACAATTTTATATGTAGCAATTAATAAAAAATTTGCAGGATATATTGTAATTTCTGATACAATAAAAAAAGATGCTGAAACAACAATAAAAAATTTAAAATCATACTATAAAACCCAAACAGTAATGTTAACAGGAGATAAAAAAGAAGTAGGGGAAGATGTTGCAAAACAATTAAAAATTGATAAAGTATATACAGAATTATTGCCAAATGAAAAAGCAGAAAAAGTAGAGGAAATAATGAAAAAATCTTCTAAAAATAAAAGTGTTGCTTTCATAGGAGATGGCACAAATGATGCACCAGTACTAGCAATGTCTGATATTGGTATTGCAATGGGAGGCCTAGGATCTGATGCGGCAATAGAAGCAGCAGATATTGTTATTATGACAGATGAGCCTTCAAAGATATGTGATGCAATAAAAATATCTCAAAAAACAATAAATATAGTAAAACAAAATATTATATTTGCAATAGTAATAAAAATAGTAGTATTATGTTTAAGTGCAATTGGATTATCTACTATGTGGGAAGCTGTTTTTGCAGATGTTGGAGTAACACTAATAGCAGTACTAAATTCTTTAAGAATATTAAGAAAGCAAAGGAGATAAATAGTATGTTAAATCAATTTTCAAGGACAGAACTTTTAATAAAAAAAGAAGCAATTGAAAAACTACATAATTCAAAAGTCGCAATATTTGGTATTGGTGGAGTTGGATCTTATGCTCTTGAAGCATTAGTAAGAGCAGGAATAGGAAATTTTATTTTAGTTGATAATGACAAAATAGATATAACAAATCTTAATAGACAAATTATTGCAACAACAAAAACGATAGGTAGGTATAAGGTAGATGTAGCAAAAGAAAGAATATTAGAAATAAATCCAAATGCGAATGTAGAAATTCATCAAGAGTTTTTTATGCCTGAAAGTGACGAATTATTAGACGAAACAGTAGACTATATTGTTGACAGTGTAGATACTGTTACAGCAAAGATAGAATTAGTTATGAGAGCTGACAAATTACACATTCCAATCATATCTAGTATGGGAACAGGGAATAAATTAAATCCAACAAAATTCGAAATAGCAGATATTTATGAAACTACAATATGTCCATTAGCAAAAGTCATGAGAAAAGAACTACGAAAAAGAAATATTGAACATTTAAAAGTAGTATATTCTAAAGAAGAACCAATTAAAATAGAAGATGGAAATGTACCAGGAAGTATATCATTTGTTCCATCAGTAGCTGGTTTAATCATAGCAGGAGAAGTCATCAAAGATCTGGGAGGTATTGAATAATAAAAATGGAAGAATTACAGAAAAAAGAACAGATTTTGCAAGAATATTTAAAAAATTTAAGAAGTGTATTAGTTGCTTTTTCTTCAGGTGTTGATTCTACTTTATTATTAAAAGAAGCAAAACAGGTTTTAGGAAATAAAGTTATTGCTGTAACAATAAAATCAAATCTATTTCCAGATAGAGAATTAAATGAAGCAATAGAATTTTGTAAAAAAGAAAAAATAAAACATATCATTGTAGAAAATAATGAATTAGAAATAGAAGGATTTTCCTCAAATCCTAAAAACAGATGCTATCTATGTAAAAAACAATTATTTGAAAAAATAAAAAAAGTTGCAGAGGAAATGAAAATAAATGAAGTTATAGAAGGTTCTAATATGGATGATATAGGAGATTATCGACCAGGATTAAAGGCTATTGCTGAACTTCAAATAAAAAGTCCTTTACGCTATGCTAATTTATATAAAAATGAAATACGAGAACTTTCAAAAAAATTAGGGCTCAATACTTGGAATAAACCATCTTTTGCATGCTTAGCTAGTAGAATTGTTTATGGAGAAGAAATTTCAGAGAAAAAATTAACAACGATAGATAAAGCAGAACAGTTTTTATTAGATATGGGACTAAATCAAGTAAGAGTTAGAATACATAAAGATATTGCAAGAATAGAAGTATTACCAAATGAAATTGAAAAAATTGCACAAAAAGAAAATAGAGAAAGAATTTCAAAAGCATTTAAGGAATATGGATTTTCATATATTACATTAGATTTAGATGGATATAGAAGTGGAAGTATGAATTTATTCAAAAATGATTGATAAAAATTGATTGTTGTGGTAGAATATGAGTGGATAGATAAAAATGGAAAGGATTGATAAAATATGGAGAAAGCAAAAGTTTATTTTACAAGAGAAATTACACCTGAAAATGTTGTGAAAATGTTTAAAATTTTAGAGAAAAATTTACCAGGCAAAGTAGCTGTGAAAGTGCATTCAGGAGAAGAAGGCAATCAAAATTATCTTCGCCCTGATTTTATGAAACCAATGGTAGAGTATGTAAATGGAACAGTAGTAGAATGTAATACAGCATATGATGGTGCAAGAGATACTACTGAGAAACACAAAAAACTAATGGAAGATCATGAATGGTCTAAATATTTTACTGTTGATATTATGGATGCAGAAGGACCTGATGATATTTTAGAAATTCCAAATGGAAAAATAATAAAAAAGAATTATGTTGGTAAAAATTTAAAAAATTATGATTCTATGCTAGTGCTTTCTCATTTTAAAGGGCACCCAATGGGAGGATATGGAGGAGCCTTAAAACAATTGTCAATAGGAGTAGCTTCAGGTAAAGGTAAAAGATATATCCATTGCACTGGTAATGAAGGTGGTTCTTATGAAGACATGTTTCGTGCAGATCAAATTAAATTTTTAGAGTCAATGGCAGATAGTGCATCATCTGTTGTAAATCATTTTAAAGGAAATATAGCATATATAAATGTAATGTGTAATATGTCAGTTGATTGTGACTGCTGTAATGTAGCAGAAGATCCTTGTATGAAAGATATTGGTATTTTAGCATCACTTGATCCAGTAGCAATTGACCAAGCATGCATTGATTTAGTAAAAAAATCAGATGACCCTGGAAAAGATCATTTACTAGAAAGAATCAATTCAAGACATGGCACACATACAATTGATGCAGCAAATGAATTAGGAATTGGAACAAAAGAATATGAATTAATTGAACTTGATTAAATAATAAAAATAAAGGGGGATAATAAATATGTCAGGACATTCAAAATGGGCAAATATTCAAGCTAAAAAAGGAAAAACAGATGCAGCAAGAGGAAAAGCATTTACAAAATTAGGAAGAGAATTGCTAATTGCTGTTAAACAAGGAGGACCAGATCCAGCAGGAAATTCAAAATTGAAAGATGTAATTGCAAAATGTAAAGCTGCTAATATGCCAAATGATACAATTAACAACGCAATCAAAAAAGCATCAGGAGCAGGAAATACTGATAATTATGAAGAAATCACATATGAAGGATACGGACCAAATGGAGTAGCTGTAATTGTAGAAGCTGCAACAGATAATAAAAATAGAACAGCCGCAGATGTAAGACATGTATTTGATAAAGCAGGAGGAAACTTAGGTACATCAGGTTGTGTATCATATATGTTTAATAAAAAAGGTGTTATTGTTATAGAAAAAGCATCCACAGATAAAGAAGAAGATGAATTGATGATGTTAGCATTAGAAGCAGGAGCTGAGGATTTTGTTGCAGATGAAGAAATTTATGAAATAACAACAGAACCATCTGAATTTTCTAATGTAAGAGAAAAGTTAGAAGCTGAAGGATTAACTTTTTTAGAAGCAGCTGTACAAATGGTACCAACAACAACAGTTGCACTTGATGAAAAAGGTGCTGAAAAAATGGAAAGATTATTGGAAAGATTAGATGAACTAGATGATGTATCAAATGTTTATCATAATTGGGAGGAATAATAATGAGGAAAAAGAAAAATATATTAATTATAGTAATTATTTCAGCATTAGTGTTAATCACAGCAATAATAGCCTCTCTATATTTCTTTACAGATATATTTAAAAGTAATAGGCAAATGTTTGTAAGTGAATTGGCACAATTTATGTCTGTTGGAGAAGCAAATGTAAATCCACTCCAATCATATTTTGCAAAAAAGGAAAATACACCATATGAAAACGATGGTACTTTTACTGTTAATGTTGTTCCAGATTCTGAACTTGAAAAAGTAGATATACCAACAGTAGAATTTTCTGGAAAATCAAATAAATTACAAAATCAAGCAGAACAAAATATAGAAATTCAATACTCAAATGATGTAAAATTTCCAATTAATTATAGGCAAAATGGAGATATATATGGTTTACAAACTGATTATGTTTCAAAAAAATATGTTGCAGTAGAAAATAATAATTTAAAAGAATTTGCTGAAAAATTAGGTGTACCAGATACAAGTGAAATACCAGATAAAATTGAATTTCCAAATATGAATCAATTTAATTTCACAGAAGAAGAAAAAGCACAATTACAAAAAAATTATGAACCAATTTTACAAAATATAACAGATGACAAAATAGCAATTACAAAAACAGAAAACGGAAAACTATATACATTAACTTTAACAGTGCAAGATTTAAAAAATATTATATTACAGTTTTTAGAAATTTTACAAAAAGATAATATAATATTAAATAAAATAAATGCAACTTTTAGCGAGGGTAATATTCAAGAAGCAATTGAAAACTTTAAGGAAAATATTCAAGATATCGATGCAGAAGGGGAACAAGATAATTTAAATATTACTTTAATTGAAGAACAAGGAGAACCAAATAAATTAGCAATAAAAGTACAATCAAATTCACTACTCTTAGAAAAATCACAAACAGCGGATAAACTTTTATATAGATTAACAATAACAAGTAGTGAAGATCAAAGTGATAATGATACTAGTTCAGCGCTATCAGGGACTTCAAACATTAGTGTCATTAGTGTTTTAGCAGAATTTACTGGACTTGGCTCACAACAAGTAACAGAACATTATTCAATTGATTTACCACATACAATAATGACATATGATTTTAAAAATACTATTTCTTTTGTAAACTCTGTAGAAGTTGAAGAATTAACAGATGAAACAGCAATGATTTTAAACGAATATCCTGAAGAACAAATTTCAAATCTAGTGGATGCAATTGGAAAACGAATAGAAAAAGTTAATTCAGACCAGATGAAAGAATTAGGCATAGATGAAAATGGAAACCCATTAATGTACATGATTCCAGGATTAGGAATATATAATCAAGCCCAAAATACTATACAGAACAGCGATATAAAAAATGCAGCAATTTCAACATTTAATTCTACACTTGAAAAATATGAAGGAAAACAAAGAGGAACAACTGTAAAAGTTTTGCTAAGCCAGATTGAATCTTTACAAGAATCAGAAGATATAGACAGAGAAATACAGCTTAGAGGAATAACAAAAAATGATGACATAGATTCGAGCAAAGAATATAATATTAGCTTTGAATACGATTCTGATGGATATATTAATGAAGTAAATATAGAAGAAAATTAAAAATAAAGTTCTAAATAATAAACAAAGACATATAATATAGAGATATATTATATGTCTTTATTTTTAGACAAGCTCTAGAAAGGATTGTAGCAATAGTGAAAGATATTTTAAAATATTTTCCTAATAATATTTATATTTTAATTTTAGAAGCAATCAAACAAAATCCTAGAACGCAAATAGAAGAAAATGCTATAGAAATTCGAATTCGAAACAATAGACCAATCATTATAAAATTAAGAGAATTAGACATTATCATTCAATATAATATAACAGAAGAAGATATATTGTACATATTAGAAAAATTGTGTGAAAATTCAATTTATGCATATAAAAATCAAATTTGTCAAGGATATATAACCATTTTTGGTGGACATAGAGTAGGAATTACAGGAAGTTGTGTTATTGAAAATGGAAAAATCATTAATGTAAAAAATATTTCTAGCTTAAATTTTAGAATTGCAAGAGAGATAAAAGGATGTAGTAATAAAATTCTAAAAGATATTATTGACAATGAACATCATACAATTTTCACAACTTTAATAGTATCTCCTCCACGGAAAAGGAAAAACTACAATTTTACGCGATTTAATAAGAAATATAAGTAATGGAATTCCAGAAATACATTTTAGAGGAAAAAATTGCGGACTAGTTGATGAAAGAGGGGAGATAGCAGCATGTTATAAAGGAATACCTCAAAATGATGTAGGTATTAGAACAGATGTAATTGAAAATGTATCAAAATCACAGGGGATGCAAATGCTAATTCGTTCTATGGCACCAGAAGTAATCGCATGTGATGAAATTGGAACAAAACAAGATGTATTAGCAATAAAATATGCATTATGTTCAGGAGTAAAAGGCTTATTTACTATGCATGGATCAGAAATGAAAGATATAAAAGGAAATTTTGAAGTTTGTGAATTAATTGAACGACACTGGATTGAAAAAATTATTTTTTTATAAAAGAGGTTAGGCATATGCAATTAATCAAATATATCATGTTATTTCTAGTATTTATCACAACAAATTTAATTGGTAAAACAATTTCGCAAAAATATAAATTTAGAGTACTAGAATTAGAAGAAATGAAAAATTCATTAAATATTTTTAAAACCAAAATAAAATTTACATATGCACCAATTGGAGAAATTTTTGAAGAAATTAGCAATAAAACAACAAAAGTAAATATAGCAAATTTATTTCAAAAAGCGAAAAAAGGCTTAGAAACACGGCTCTGCTAGTAATGCTTGGGAGTACGCTTTAGAAAATACAACTACAAATATGAAACAAGAAGATATTGAAGTTCTAAAAAATTTAGCCAAATTATTAGGTATATCAGATATTGATGGACAAATTAGTCAAATTGAAATGACACAAAATTTTTTAGATACACAACTAAAACAAGCACAAGAGGAAAAACAAAAAAATGAGAAATTATATCAAAAATTAGGTACAATTATTGGACTAGCAATTGTGGTTATGCTAATTTAAAAGAAAGGGAAATAAGGATGGATATTAATTTATTATTTAAAATAGCTGCAATAGGAATACTTGTTGCAGTATTACATCAAGTATTGGTAAGAGCAGGACGTGAAGATCAAGCAATGATGACAACACTTGCTGGATTAGTTATTGTTTTATCTATGGTAATCAAAGAAATTAGTGGATTATTTAATACAGTTAGAACTTTATTCAATTTATAAATAAAATGTGCTTTGGAAAGGAAAGCGAAAAGCATGGAAATTGTAAAAATTGTCTCGATTGCGTTAATTGGACTAGTTATCATTATTTTATTGAAACAATATAAACCTGAATATGCTATATACATAAGTTTATTAACAGGAATGCTCATTTTATTATTCATAATGGATAGATTATCAGGCATTATACAACTAATTCAATCAATAGCAAATCAGGCCCAAATTAACAATCAATTTATAGGCATTTTACTGAAAATTACTGGAATTGCATTCTTATCAGAATTCGCAATTAGTATTTGCAAAGATTCTGGAGAAACTGCAGTTGCAAGTAAAATAGAAATTGGAACAAAAATTATTATTATATCTATGTCAATTCCAATTATTTCAAATTTATTAGAAATTATATTAAAAATATTACCATAGATAAATGGAGGGTATACCAATGTGAAAAAGTTATTATTTACCATTTTTACAACATTTGTAATAATAACTCAAAGCTATATGACAAATGCAGTATTAGCAGAAACAGAACAAGATGAGATGATACATGAACAGCAAGAAACTTTTGGAATAAACAGTTTTATTGAAAATGCTAAACAATACACAGGAGATTTTTTTGATGGAATAGATATTGGAGATTTATTTAATTCTGCTATAAAAGGGCAAATAGATAATAGACAAATATATTCAAGAATTTTGAGTTTGTTAGGTAAAGAAGTACAAACTGGAATAAAAAGTTTAGTTAGTATTTTAGTAATTATTTTAATACATAGTATTTTAAAAGCAATAAGTGATAATTTAGATAATGATAGTTTATCAAATATTATTTATTATGTTCAATATATTGCAATTGTGGCTGTTATCATGACAAACTTTTCAGACATGATCGAACTTGTAAAAGAAACTAGTAATAATTTAGTCGCAGTTATGAATTCATTAGTACCAATTTTAGTTAGTTTGATGTTATATACTGGCAGTATTACAACAAGTAGTGTATTAGAGCCAATTATCCTTTTTATGATTAACTTTATTGGAAATTTGATACAAACTATCTTAATCCCATTAACATTAATTGCTGCAACTTTGAGTATTGTTTCTAAAATTGGAGATAAAGTTCAAATAGATAAATTAGCAAAAACATTTCATTCTGGAATAGTACTAGTATTAGGTATTATCCTTACGATATTTGTAAGTGTAATTTCTTTAGAAGGAACTCTATCAAGTAGTGTTGATGGAATTACAGCAAAAACAACAAAAGCTATAGTTAGCAGTAGTATTCCAATTGTGGGTAAAATTTTAGGGGATGCTGTTGATACTGTTTTAGGGTGTGGAGTCATATTAAAAAACGCAATTGGAGTAATAGGAGTAATTATTATTATAGGTGTTTGCATTTTACCAATTTTAAAAATAGCAACCCTGCTGGTGTGTTATAAAGTTATGGCTGGAATTTGTGAACCAATTGCTGACCATAAGATTATAAAACTACTGGAACAAATTAGCAATATTTTTAAAGTTTTGCTTGCTATTCTATGTTCTATTTCTGTAATGGTTATTATTGGGACAACTTTAGTTATAAAAATATCAAATAGTGGGATGATGTATCGATGAGGAGTATATATGATAGAAAATATTAGTATGTGGACAAAAAATATTACATTAGCAGTTGTAGTTGTTTCTATATTTGAGATGTTATTACCAAATCAGAAAATGAAGCAATATATAAAGGTAGTTATGGGATTGTATATTTTATTCAATATTTTGTCTCCATTAATTGGAAAAGACATGTCAATTGATGTAAATGAAATAATTTCAAATAGTCAAGCTCAAATCACAACTACAGAGCCGGTAGATCAAACTTCTATGGATAAAAGATTAAAAGAGATTGGAGAAGAAGAATTAGAAAAAGACATTAGCAAAAAAGTAGAAAATGCTGGTTTTATTGTGAATAGTTGTCAAGTTACATTAAAAGTTGCAGACGAAACTACAATCGAAAAAATTGTACTAAAAATCGATAAAGATGAGAAAAATATTGAGAAATCAAAGGAAGAAACAAGTGCTGAAAATAAATTAGTGGAAGAAATTCAAAAAATTAAGAAAATACAAATTGCAGAAGAAAAGGAAGAAGAACAACAGCAAAATAAAAATATAACAATGACAGAAATCAATCAAGTTAAAAAAATGTTAATGGAAGAATATGAGGTGAGTGAAAAATGTTTAAAGATCAATTAAATAAGCTATTAAAAAATCCAGAACAGCAAGAAGGTAATACCAAAAAGAAAATTGAAAATTTAGTATTTTTTGTTGTTGTTTTAATTATTACAATTGTTGCTATAAATTTCATATGGACTGATAATTCTAAAACAAATAATGATAAAACAAATGAAATAAATGCTGGAAAACAATTAGCCGATACTGAAGAAACAATAGATATGAATAATACATCTTTATCAGATAAATTGGAAAATATATTAGCTAAAATACAAGGAGTAGGGGATGTAAAAGTATTTATAAATTATTCAGAATCCAGTGAAGTTATTGCAATGTATAATGAAAATTCAAAAAGTAGTACAACAGAAGAAACAGATACGTCAGGGGGTGTTAGAAAAGTTGAAGAAACAGATACTCAAAAAGATATTATTTACCAGGAAGATGATGGGGTAAAAACCCCAATGACCAAAAAGGTAGTAGAACCTAAAATCGAAGGGGCAATAGTTACTGCAAAAGGGGCTAATAATGTTGACATAAAAAGCAATATTATTCAAGCGGTAGAAGCAGTGACAGGTTTGGCAGCTCATAAAATACAAGTTTTTGAAATGCAATAGAAAATAGGAGGTTAGTATGAATTTTTTTAAGAAAAATCAAATGTTAATATATGTAGTTGCTTTAATGTTAGTAGTAGCTGGTTATTTGAATTATACTAGCACACAACATGATTTAGATACAACCATTCAAGCAACAACAAGTGCAGAAGAATTAAATGCAACTAAAAATATAGGGGATGCCCAATTAGTTAGTAGTAATACGGTAACAACTGAAGAAAATTTAAGCAATATAGTAAATACTGAAAATAGCGTAGTAGAAGAAGAAAGCACAGAAACTGCAAGTACAAATACAACCAATAATAGTTATTTTACGAAATCAAAATTAGAAAGAGATACTATGTATTCTCAAATGATAGAAACATATGAAAAAGTATTAAATGGAATTAACTCTTTAGAAACGCAAAAACAATCAGCAGCAGAAGAAATTAAGAAAATAAATGATACAAAAAATAGTATTATGATTGCAGAAAATCTAATTACAACAAAAGGTTTTTCAGATAATATTATTTTTGTAAATGGAGAAAGTGTAAGTGCAATTATTGGTGCTGAAGAATTAAGCCAAGAAGAAATTTCTCAGATTCAAAACATATTGGCAAGAGAATTAAATGCTAAAATAGAAAATATACATATAGCGATTAAATAAAAATTCACATTTTTGTTTTTGGTTAATTTTTTGTCAACTTTTGCATATACAGTATCCAAGCCTGGAGACTGATTTATACTGCTTATAATAAGGCTATTTCATGTAAAAACTAACACAAAAAATGGTTATTAACTATTTAATATTATAAAAAGTTTTGTTATAATAAAAATATAACTTTAAAAGGAGAAAAAACAGGAGATGAAAAAAAAAGATTTAAAAGAAATATGTATACAATTATATTTGCAAGGAAAAAATTATAGCGAAATATCAAAGGAACTTAATTTATCAAGAACTTATATATCTAAGCTAATAAAAGATGATGAAAGAGTAATAACTAAGCAAAATACAAAAAAAATGAAAGTTCATAAAAGAAAACATGATAAAAGGTTATCTATATTTATTCCATCAAAATTTATTAGAGAAATAGGAATAACAGAGGATTTAAACGCAGATGAATATGTTGATATTTCTGTTGATAAAAACACAAAAAGAATAATAATAAAGAAACATAGCAAATAAAAGTGAAGTGGTAAGATGAAAGTAGACACAAAAAGTCTGCTTTCATTTTTTTGTGTTAAAATAAATTCAAAGGAGGATAA
>CANQTV010000029.1 GCA_947626875.1 uncultured Clostridia bacterium
TTAGAGTTGCACCTTCCATTCCACTTCCACTAGTATCTGTTACATTAACCGTTTTACTATGTGATTTTGCCCATGTAGTATCTGAACTTTGCGCAAAATTGATATTTTGCGTTATATTTACTTGAACATTACAATAAAAACAAACTGTAAAAATATAAATAGGGAAAAATTTGATAGGGAAAAAAAGGGCGTCCCCAATTCCCTCCTGAATTACCGTTATATTTTTAAAAAATCATTAAGACCATTGCGTTTTCTAGATAAATTTGATATACTTATACCGTAAATTAAAGAATAAGGAAGGAATATTATGGAACAAAATGGAATTACGGTAATTGTACCTTGTTATAATGTAGAGAAATATGTAGAAAAAAGTATAGATTCTTTATTAAATCAAACCTATAATAATTTAAAAATCATAGCAATTGATGATTGTTCTACAGATAATACATATATAATATTACAACAATTAGCAGTTAAAAATCAAAATAAATTAACTATATATAGAAATGATAAAAATAGGGGACTATCTTATACAAGAAATAGAGGAATTTCTTTAGCAGAAACCCCATATGTTGGTTTTATCGATTCAGATGATTATATTGACACCAATTATTATGAAGCATTAATGACAGCTTTGTTGGAGAAAAATGCAGAAATTGCTATTGCAGATATGCAATTAGTAGATGATAAAGGAAATGATTTAGCTCCTGTAGAAGCAGGTATAAATCCACAAGTTGATGATATATATGTAGCAGCAATAGATACTGGTTCAGCCGCTTCTGCATGCAATAAATTATTTAAAAAAGAAGTAATTGAAAAATATCTATTTCCAGAAGGAAAAGTAAATGAAGATATTGCATCAACTTTTCCAGCAATTTTGCATGCTAAATCACTAGCATATACAAATGAAACAAAATACTATTATGTACAAAGAAAAAATTCAATTCAAAATTCAGAATTTTCAGAAAAAAGATTTGATATTATAGAATCAGTTCAATTGACATTAGACAGAATAAAAGATACAGAAAAATATGAAACATACAAAAGTATTATTCTCTATCATCAAATTTTAATGTTATATGTGTATGTTATTACACCAATAAGTGGATATAAAAATAGACAAAAATATTTAAAAATGTTTATCAAAAAACAAGAAAATTTGAGAGTAGAAAACAATAAAGCATGTGTAAAAAAATATTTAGCAACACGAGGAAAACTAGGAAAAATATATTGGTATATTATGATTAAATTATTAAAATTAAAATCAGCAACTTGTATCAATTTATTACTTAGTTTAGGACATGCTTTAGTAAATAGAAAAAATAAAACTGTTGTACACAAAAAAATTACTTTTCTAGATTTAATAGAAGCTGCAAAAAAACAGAAAGAAAAGAAAACACCATCTATTTCAGTTTCTGCAGTTGTACCAAATTACAATTATGCTGACTTTTTATTAGAAAGATTATATAGTATTTTATATCAAACATACAAAATTGATGAATTAATTATATTAGATGATTGTTCAACAGACGAAAGTCGTGCAATGATTGACGAAATCGTTGAAAAATTAAAACCATATATTTCTATAAGAAAAATATATAATGATACAAATTCAGGTATTGCATTCAAACAATGGCAAAAAGGATTTAATTTAGCAAAAGGAGATTATGTTTGGATTGCAGAAGCAGATGATTACTGTGATAAAAGAATGGTAAAAAAATTAGTAAAATGTATAAAAAAAGACAAAAACATTTCAATTGCTTATGTAGATACAGCATTTATTGATAAGCAAGGTAAAATCTTTTTGAAATCTATCAGACCAGAAATCGATATTAGAAAAACAAAACATTGGAACCATTCTTATATAACCAGTGGAGAAAATGAACTACAAAATTATACATTTTTGAATTGTACAATTGCAAATGTATCTTCTACACTAATCAAAAAAGGAAATTATGATGCATTTTTTGAAAAATCAGTTCAATATCGTCAATCAGGTGATTGGGTTTTATATGCTAACCTTATGAAATTAGGCGATATTGCATATATAAACAAACCATATAATTATTACCGCGTACATGGAAATAACATTACAAGCACTATGAAAAAGCAAAAACATCTAGAAGAAATAAAAAGAATCCATAATGGAATGAGAGAGCTAACTAGTATTACAAGTTGGCATGAAAAAGAATTCCAAAAACGTTATGATTTTCTAACAAAGGTTTGGAATTTGGAGGTAGAAGAAAAATAAATGAAGGAATATTTAATGAAATATAAAAATAATATCCCTATTATTGCTATCTTTAGCGTGTTTGCCATATTTTTAATATGGCAACATCAATTTTTATATTTATATCATGATGACTATGGATATGCATCAATTAGTTATGCATATCAAGTTAAAGGAGTAGAAGGAACACAATTTTCTTTTGCACAAATTATTGAATTTTTGCAAGGACATTATCAAATATGGGGAGGAAGAATTTTATATTTTTTCTTAGAAATTGTTCTATTACATTATACAGGATTAGCAGGATTTCGTATTATACAAGCACTTGCCATCTGGGGTATTTTCTTTTTAATATATAAAATTATGAAGAAAGTATTAGATGGAAAAGTAAAAGATTGGATATTAGCACTTGTTAGCATTATTTTATATGGCGTTACAGAAATCATGACATTTAGGACAGGGCTATTTTGGATATCAGCTTCAGTATTATATGTAATTCCTATATTTTCATTATTATTGTTTGTGTATCTATACACTTTTAAAGAACCTTCAAAAGCGAGAACAGTTTTCTTAGTAATCAGCATTTTTATGGCAACATTTTCTCAAGAACAAGTTGGAATTGCTAGCCTTATGTACATTGTTATATGCACAGGATATAATGCAATAAAAAATAAAAAATTAAATAAACTAGATATTTGTTTAACAATTGTCAGTTGTATTGCATTTGCTATTTTAATGTTAGCACCAGGAAATGAACTTAGAAAACAACATCCAACCAGTATTGGATTTTACCAAACACCATTTATACAAAGAACACTAACAGGTATTACAGAAACAATTACAGGAAATTTCAGCCAATATAATAAAATATTCGGATTTTTCTTTTTTGCAACAGCATTATTATTTAATATTAAATGCATCCAAAAAAATCTAGGCATCAAATGGCTTAATTGTATTAGCTTAATTTCAACAGCAGGAATATTTTTGATGACATTTATTAAGCCAGAAGGATATTTTGATTACGTATATCATTTAAAAGAAGGAACATTATATACGATTTTTATTGCAGGAATAACATTATTACAATTAGGATGTATTGCATATACCATAAGTATTTATTTATGGGATAAAGATGCAAAATCACTTCTATTTCTATTTTACTGTGCTATTATTTCACAAGGAGTAATGATTGTGGCACCATATTTTGCTTTACGCTCTAGTATTATGTTTGAATATCTATACTATTTAATTGGTTTAAATATAATAGGGGATATATATATTGAAAAAGATTGTAAAACAATAATTGCATGCACTTTTACACCATTTTTGCTATTGTGTATCTGTAATATGGCACTTATTACAAAAGGATATTTTGAAAACAGTAAAGTAAATAAAGAAAATGATTTAGCATTAAAATCTGTACAACAGCAATTAGAAGCAGGTAATGAGATTCATGAAGTAACTCTACAAAAATTGCCTGATATTTCATATAGTGGGGAACAACCATATACAGAAGGAAATGATTATATTTTGCATTATATGAAAGAATATTATAATTTACCAGAAGATTTTGTTATTCAATACCAAGATTAAAAAGGAATGAGATAAACCAATGGAAAAACTAAAAGAACTATATAAAAAATATAAAGAAATTTTATTTTATTTAATATTTGGAGTTTTGACAACAGTTGTTAATTATGTATTATATTTACTTTTTGCAAAAATATTTAATATAAATTACATGGTTGCTACAGTATTGTCACAAATAATTGCAATTATTTTTGCTTATGTGACAAATAAGTTATTTGTTTTTGAATCTAAAAATTTAACAAAAAAGGAACTAGCAAGAGAAATTATATCATTTTTTGGATTCAGAGGAATTTCTTTATTACTAGATATGGGATTCATGTATTTATTTGTAGATATATTGAATTTAAATGATGCAATTATGAAACTAGTATCAAATGTATTAATTATTATTGCAAATTATGTTTTTAGCAAATTGTTTGTGTTTAAAAAGAAAACCAATATAAAGGAGTAGAGATTGGAAAATGGAAAAAATATCAATTATCGTACCATGTTATAATGAAGAAGAAGCAATACCACTATTTTATCAAGAAGCGGAACGTGTTAAAGCACAAGATTTTCAAGATATTGAATTTGAATATATTTTTGTAGATGATGGTTCTAAAGATAAAACTTTAGAAGAAATAAAAAAAATAGCAGAAGAAAATGAAAGTGTGAGATATATTTCATTTTCACGTAATTTTGGTAAAGAAGCTGCTATGTTAGCAGGATTAGACAATGCAACGGGTGATTATATTACTTTAATGGATGCAGATTTACAAGACCCACCATCTTTACTAAGAAAAATGTATGATATGATCAAAAATGAAGGATATGATTGTATTGCAACAAGAAGAGTTACACGAAAAGGAGAACCACCAATTAGAAGTTTTTTTGCTAGATGTTTTTATAAATTAATTAACAAAATTTCTGATGTTGAAATGGTAGATGGAGCAAGAGATTATCGTTTAATGACAAGACAAATGGTGGATAGTATCATTTCTTTAAGAGAATACAATCGTTTTTCAAAAGGCTTATTTAGTTTTGTTGGTTTTAAAACAAAATGGATAGAATATGAAAATGTAGAAAGAGTAGCGGGAAAGACAAAATGGTCATTTTGGAAATTATTTAAATATGCTATTGAAGGAATTACTGCATTTTCAACAGCTCCACTAATTTTTGCTTCTTTTATTGGATTACTATTTTGTGTAATTGCATTTTTATTGATATTAGCTATAATAGTAAAAACTTTAATATATGGTGATCCAACTAGTGGATGGCCATCAATGGTATGTATTATTATTTTTGTAAGTGGCATACAACTATTTTCTTTAGGAATTATTGGACAATATTTATCAAAAGCATATTTAGAAATAAAACATAGACCAACATACATCATAAAGGAGAAAAAATAGTATTTAACCTTGTTTTTTTCAATAAGTAATGATAATATATGAAAAGAGAAAGGAATGATTTGAAAAATGAAAATTTTAATAACTGGTGCAAATGGTATGCTTGCAAAATCAGTCATCAAGAGAGTACAAGAACGGAAATGAACTAATATTAACAGATGTTGGAGATTTAGATATTACAGATGAAGTAGCTGTTATGCAATATGTACAAGATAAACAGCCTGAATATATTATTAACTGTGCAGCATATACAGCAGTTGATAAAGCAGAAGAAGTATATGAATTAGCAGATAAAATTAATGGAAATGGACCAGGAAACCTAGCAAAAGCTGCAAAAGCAGTCAATGCTACACTTATACATATTAGTACAGATTATGTATTTAATGGAGACTTAGATATTTCAGAATCTTATTCAGAAGAAGATGCTGTAGGACCAGTTACTGTTTATGGAAAAACAAAATTACATGGGGAAGAACAAGTAAAAAATAATACAGATAAATATTATATTTTTAGAACTGCATGGCTATATGGAGATGGAAACAATTTTGTAAGAACAATGCTAAAACTAGGAAAAGAAAATGGAAAAGTATCAGTAGTTGCTGACCAACATGGCAGTCCAACATATGCAGAAGATTTAGCAAATATAATTGGAGAAGCAATCGAAAAACAAATTCCATATGGATTATATCATTCAACTAATCAAGGTTTTACGACATGGTATGGATTTACACAAAAAATATTTCAATTAGCTAATGTAGATTATGAAATTCAACCAGTAACATCAAAAGAATTTGTAAGACCTGCAAAAAGACCTAAAAATTCACAATTAAATAAAAATAAATTATTAACACAAGGAATTAATATACCAACATGGGAAGATGGATTAAAAAGATATTTAGAAGTTGAATTACATAAATAATATAATACCTTAGAAAGGAATGGTTGTAAAAATGAAAAAAAGAAAGGGAATTATTTTAGCAGGGGGTAGTGCAACAAGACTTTATCCATTAACATTAGCAATTTCAAAACAAATCATGCCAGTATATGACAAACCAATGATTTACTATCCGTTATCTGTTTTGATGGAAGCAGAAGTAAAAGAAATTTTAATTATATCTACACCAAGAGATATTGTAACTTTTCAAGCATTATTAGGAGATGGCTCTCAATGGGGAATGCATTTTGAATATAAAGTGCAAGAAAAGCCAAATGGATTAGCAGAAGCATTTATTATAGGTGCAGATTTTATGGGCGAAGATAATGTTGTTATGATATTAGGTGACAATATGTTTTATGGTTCTCATTTACCAGAAATATTAAAAAGAGCAAATGAAAGAGAAGATGAATCTACTATTTTTGGTTACTATGTAAAAGATCCAAGAGCATATGGAGTTGTAGAAATAGATAAAAATGGAAAAGCAATTTCTATAGAGGAAAAACCTCAAAATCCAAAATCAAATTATGCTGTACCAGGTTTATATTTTTATACAAATGATGTAATTGATATTGCTAAAAATGTAAAACCATCAGCTCGTGGAGAAATTGAAATTACTACTATCAATGATGAATATATGAAAAGAGGAAAACTAACTGTAGAAAAATTGGGTAGAGGTATGACATGGTTTGATACAGGAACACATGATGCTTTATTAGAAACAGCTAGTTTTGTACAAACAATAGAAAAAAGACAAGGAATGCAAGTATGCTGTCCAGAAGAAATTGCATATAAAAAAGGATGGATATCAGCTGATCAACTATTAGAGTTAGCAGAAAAATACATAAAAACAGATTATGGTGTATATCTAAAAGATTTAGCAGAAAATCATTTTGGTGAAGAATAGATAAAAAGGAGATATTTTCGATATGGGAAAATTTAAAAAAATAGAAACAAGTATTAAAGATGTATATATTATTGAACCAACTGTATTTGGAGATAATAGAGGTTATTTCATGGAAACATATAGTAAAAAAGAATTTGAAGAAATTGGCTTAAATTATAATTTTGTTCAAGACAATCAATCAAAATCTAAGAAAGGTGTTTTGCGTGGATTGCATTTTCAAAAAGAAAATACGCAGGCAAAATTGGTTCGTGTTTTAAAAGGTGAAGTATTTGATGTTGCAGTTGATCTAAGACCTGGAAGCGAAACTTATGGAAAATGGGAAGGTGTTATTCTTTCTGATGAAAATAAAAAAATGTTTATGATTCCAAAAGGATTTGCTCATGGATTTTTAGTTTTATCAGATGAAGCTGAATTTACATATAAATGTGATGATTTCTTTAATAGCGAAGCTGAAGGAGGATTAGCTTGGAATGATAAAGATGTTAATATTGATTGGCCTTTAGGAGATATGAAAATTGGGGATTTATTAACTTCTGAAAAAGATGCAAAATGGCCAACACTTCAGGAATTAAAAAATACAGACTTATTTAAAAATTTGTAATTAAATGTAGGAGGAAATATAATGAAAAATAATATACTAGTAACAGGAGCAGCAGGCTTTATTGGTTCAAATTTTGCAGAATATTTTGTTAATAAATATCCTGATTATCATATAATTGTTTTAGATAAATTGACATATGCAGGAAACCTAGATAATTTAAAAAATGTAATGGACAAGATTACATTTGTACAAGGTGATATTTGTGATTTTGAATTTGTATTATCATTATTTGAAAAATATGAAATAAATGGAGTTATTCATTTTGCTGCAGAATCACATGTAGATAATAGTATTAGAGATCCTTTTATATTTACACATACAAATGTAATTGGTACACATACATTATTAGAAGCGGCAAAAAGGACATGGGGAGAAGGTAGTCCAAATAAATTTGTTCATATCTCTACAGATGAGGTATATGGTTCTTTAGAAGATGATGGATATTTCACGGAAAAATCACCTATTAAACCAAGTAGCCCATACTCATCTTCAAAAGCAAGTTCAGACTTGATTGCATTAGCTTATAAAGAAACATATAAAATGAATGTAAATGTTACAAATTGTTCTAATAATTATGGACCATATCAACACAATGAAAAACTAATTCCTCATATGATAAAATTAGCTTTAAATAATGAAAAGCTTCCAGTTTATGGAACAGGTAAAAATATTCGTGATTGGTTATATGTAGAAGACCATTGTGAAGCAATTGATTTAGTTTTCCATAAGGGTGTACCTGGTGAAAGATATAATATTGGTGGTCATAATGAAAAACGAAATATTGAAATTGTAAAGTTAATTTTGCAAAGATTAGGTAAATCAGAAGATTTAATTGAATTTGTAGAAGATAGAAAAGGTCATGATTATCGTTATGCTATAGATCCTACAAAAATTAAAAATGAATTAGGTTGGGAACCAAAAACTAAATTTGAAGATGGAATTATTAAAACTATTGACTGGTATTTGGAACATCCAGAGAGGTGTTAAATATGAAAATTGGTATAGATATTGGAGGAAGTCATATTGCTATTGCAATTGTAAAAAGAGAAACAATTATAGAAAAAATAGAATATCCATATGATATAGAGTTTAGAAAACAAATTCGTGAAAATATAATAAAATATCTAAAAGATAGAATATCGGATATTTTAAAAGAATATAAAATTGAAAAAATTGGAATATCTCTAGCAGGATATATAAAGGAAAATACATTATTAGTATCACCAAATTTACCAGAATTAGAGGGAATTAATTTTGCCGATATTTTATCATCAGAATTTTCAATTCCTGTTAATGTAAATATCGATAGTTTATGTGCAGGAAAAGCAGAAAAAAAATATGGTTGTTTAAAATCATATGAAAATGGTGTCTTTCTTGTTATTGGTACAGGGATTGGAGCTGTAAGTTTTCATGGTAACAATATGTATGTAAATGAATATGGACACATGGTAATAAAAAGAGACGGGAAATTGTGTAGATGTGGTAAAAAAGGTTGTTTTGAGACATATGGCTCTATGAAAATATTAAAAGAAAACACAAAATCTATTTCTGGTATTACTGATAATTCTGGAGAAACAATACGTGCTTATTTACGTCAAAATAAAGAAAAGCCAGAAATATCAGAAATAATTAATCAATATGTTGATGATTTTTGTATGGGATTAAGTAATATTATTGATATTAATTCACCTAATGTAATTGGATTTGGTGGCAGTTTTTCATATTATGAAGATATTTTACTTGATAGAATTAGAAATAAATTAAATAATGAAATCTTATTTATTGATAAAAAAAGAATGCCAGACTTTGTAATGGGCAAATTTAGAAATGATGCAGGAATGATAGGTGCAACATTATTTTAAAAACACAAGTTATTTTATATTCCAAAATTTACATAAATTCATATGATATATAAAGAACATATGAAAGGAGGAAATGTAAATTTTGGATGTAAAAGGAAAAAAAATAGGGTATGTATTAACAGGTTCTTTTTGTACATTTCATAAAACAATTCCAAAAATAAAAGAACTAATAGATTTAGGAGCTGAAATTATTCCTGTTATGTCTTTTAATAGTTATAAATTAGATACGAAATTTGGAAAAGCAGAAGATTTTATAAATGAAATTGAAAAAATAACAGGTAAAAAAATTATACATTCAATACAAGATGCTGAACCAATTGGTCCTAAGAAATTAACAGATATTATGGTTATTGCACCTTGCTCAGGAAATACAATATCAAAACTTGCATATGATATAATTGATACACCTGCTACAATGGCAGCTAAATCACACTTAAGAAACAATCTACCAATAGTAATTGCAATTTCAACAAACAATGCTTTAGGAGCAAATGCAGAAAATATTGGTAAATTGCTAAATCGTAAAAATTATTATTTTGTACCATTTGGGCAAGATAATCCTATCACAAAACCAAGGTCAATTGTTGCAAATTTTGATATGTTAATAAAAACAATTGAATATGCTTTAGATGGAGAACAAATTAATCCAATGTTAATATAAATAGCAAACATTTTTTTGCAAAAAACTCTTGACAAAGAATAAATGTTCGTATATAATATAAACATAATACGAACATTTTTTTGTTAGGAGGTTTTTTTATGAAAATAAAAATTATAAATAAAAAGAAATTTATGAAATTACCAGTAATGATATTAAGTATACTATGTATATGTATAATATTATTAACAGATCAATCAGAAAGTAATACAGAAATAACATATAAAACAATATATGTTTCAAAAGGTGAAACTTTATGGGATATTGCAACTAAAGAGGCAGAGAAAAATAAATATTATAAAGGCTATGATGTTAGAGATATTATTCAAGAAATAGAAGAAATGAATGGATTGTTAGATGCAAATATCTTTGAAGGAAAAGAATTAAAAATTCCTTCAATGTAGAATAAAAATAAAATAGGGATGTTATCCCTATTTTACATCAGCTAATGGATTACTTTCTATAGCATCTCTTACTTGACTATTATCAACATGTGTATAAATTTCAGTTGTAGAAATACTTTCATGTCCTAATAATTCTTGTAATGCTCTAATATCTACATTACCATATTGATACATTAATGTTGCTGCAGTATGACGTAGCTTATGTACAGAATATTTTGACGAATCTAAGCCAGCTTCTAACAATTTTGTATTTACAAGATGTTGAACAGTTCTTCTACTAATTCTCTCTTTTCTTTCACTTAAAAATAACGCTTTTTGAGAATTTAACTTGTCTGTTTTTATTCCTGTTTTAGGTCTTACTGCTAAATAATCATTGATCGCATTAATGCATGCATGGTTTAAATATATTGTTCTTTCTTTATTACCTTTTCCAATAACAGTTAATTTGTATTCACTAAAATCTATATCACCAATATTAATTCCTACAAGTTCTGAAAGACGTAAGCCACAATTTAACAATATAGTAAGAATGGCATAATCTCTTTTGTAGTTCCTATTTTTAGAATTATCAGTTGTCTCTAATAATTTTTTACTGTCATCTAAATTTAGATATTTAGGTTGTCTCTTTCCTAATTTTGGCGTTTCTAAGTTTTGAGCTGGGTTTGTTTTTATAGAATAAGTAGAATCTGTTTTTTGATTTAAATATGCGAAAAATATCCTAATAGTAGATATTTTACGTGCCCTTGTTGAAGGTTTAGTTTCTTGCTCTCTTGCCATATACGCAATAAAAGCATGAATATCATCTAACTGGATTTTCTTTATTACGCTAAATGGAATATCATTAATTGCAATTTTAGAAAAGTCTGTTTCTTTAGTCATTCTAAAACGTATTTTAATGAATCTTAAGAACATAGCCAAGTCATAGTTATATTCTTTTATACTATTAGGTGATTTACTTAATATAGTAGCACTATAATCTAGAAATGCATTTAAATATGGTGGATTTGCTTCAGGTTTTATCATTTTTAATATTCCTTCCTTTTATATAAAAAATTTAATTTTATCCTTAAAATAGCAGGGAGTGGGGGAGCATGAACACTTTCAAGGATTTACAATTTTTAAAAATACTATTTATTTTTTTATTTTATAAAAATTTTTATTTATAAAGTTTTAAATAAATTATTAAAATTATATAAAACAAAATTTAAAAATTTTAATTTAAATTTTAAATTTAATAATAATTTAATTATTTAAAAAATTTTTATTCTAAATTTTTATTTTGATTCTTATTATATAATTTTCATACATAATTATATAATTTTATAAGAATTTTGTAAATAATCGTAAATCTTATAAATGCTTGTAAATACTGCAAAAACCGACGCATGAAAATCGATTTTAAGCGATTTATATATTTTAGACAACAAGTTATATGCTTGAAAAAGTGCTATTTTTAGCATATTTTAAGATTTTTATTGCAATATTTTTTTTCTCCTATCCAACATTGCACAAAATTATCATTTTGTGCAATGTTTTGTATCGAATAAAATAAAGAGATGTTCTCTAATCTTACTCTCTCCTACTCTACAATAACATATTTGCGATTATCTTTTACACAATATTTATAATATAAAAAAGAATTTTAATCATAAGGTAAAATACTAAATATATTTATACCATTGTTATTTTCGATTGTCAAGTTTTTTTAGCAATTTTTCTGTTTTTTCTTGTAAAATAGCAATTTTTAATATTAATATTTTAGTTGACATAATATTCACATTGAAATTTAATCTCCTTTTTCTCCTCACTACTCTCTTTATTGTATTATATAAAGAATAATTTTTTACAATTATATCACATTTGCCTAATAAATGCAACTAAATAGATAAAAAACATAGCTTTTATTTGTGAACTTGTCAACAAAAAGTAGACACAAAAAAACAATTCTATGGAAATCCTAGTTGAATTCTATATTCAACTGGGG
>CANQTV010000030.1 GCA_947626875.1 uncultured Clostridia bacterium
GAGGGAAAAATAGCATAGGGAAAAAAAGGGCGTCCCCTCTTCCCGATTAGGGAAAAAAAGGGCGTCCCCTCTTCCCGAAGAAAAAAAGATTTTAGAATATATCTAAAATCTTTTTTTATTGTTAGATAACATATTTCTTAATCAAGGTTACTCCTCCTGCAATAATACTTAATATACTAAAGCCTAATGCTGTATACATTGGTATCTGTCCTGTTTTTACTGATAACATTACTGGTGCATCATCTATATCATCTTCTCCTGGTTTCTTGTTATCTGGTGTTGAGTCTCTATCTGGTATTCCTCTATCATTGTAGTCTTCTGATATTTCTGCTGTGTTTGTTTTTAATCCCATGTTATCTTGTGCATTTATCCATGTAAGTACTACTTCTATGTCTGCACTTTCTCCTGGTTGTAATAGCCTATCTGCTAATAAGTTTGTCTTTATAACATTATTTCCTGCATCTGTCCATCCTGGATTATCTTCTGCTAAGAATTTTAATCCTTCTGGTACATAATCTGTTATTTCTTTTGCATATCCTGCAATGTCTCCTTGATTTGTTATTCTAATTGAATATCTGAATTTTACTGTAACACTATCTAATTTTTTACGGTCTAAATCTACTTTTACTATTGGTTCTGGGTCTTGTTCTGGTGTGTGTCCTGTTTGTGTAACTGTTTGTTTTCCGTTTTCAATTACTATTGCTTGTGTTACCCATTTTCTTAATGCTAAATCAAAATATGTTAATTTTAAATATTCTTTGTCTTGGTCATCTTCTCCTTCTGTCCATTTTCCTGGCTCTGAATCTGTATCTTCTACTTCATTTCCTTTCTCATCTGTATCTTTTGATATTTGAGCACTATTTACTATTATTTTATCTGATGTGTTTGGTTCTACTACTTCAAATGCTACTTTTACGTCTTTATATTCTGGATTTGTATCAGATATTTCTTCATCTTTATTAAATGCATGTAATAAATTTGGATTTATATTCAAGCCTGTTTCTGGATCTATTTCTTGTGCTAACATTCCACTTTCGCCTTGTTCTTTTGACAAGTAATCTGTTACTATTACCTCTGCTTCATCTACATTTTCTGTTTTTACATATGTTTGTCCATCTTGTACTATTGTTTGTCCTTCTATTTGTGCTACTGTCTCTCCTTCTCTTAATTTACGATACATAACCCATCTATATTCAGTATTAGTATCATTGTCTGGTAAGAATTTTAATCCTTCTGGTATATCATCTAGTATTTGTGCTGCATATCCAGCTCTTGCTCCTTCATTAAATACTCTTATTGTATATTCTACCACCATTCCTGTTCCTACTTCTAGTGGGTCTTTTCCATGCTCATATGTTATTTTTTGATTTTCTGCATCATATTTTACTTGTGGTATTCTTGAAGTTACACTTTGGTCTTGTATTTTTGTGATAAATTTTCTTAATGCTAAATCAAATGGTTTTACTTGTACTTTTTCAAAGTCATCATCATCTTGGTCTCCTGGTACATATGAGTCTTTAATTTCTTCTTTAAATGTTGGTTTTTTGTCTTCATCTGGCTCATCAAAATTATTTGGTTGAGAATCTCTGTCTTCTACATCTTTATTGTCTTTATCTTTGTCCTGTGTTATTTCTGCCATATTTGTTTGTATAACATCTACTTTTACTTTTCCATTTAATTTACACATGATTTGTACATCTTCATAGTCTAATTCATAACGGTTTGCATTTGTACCAGAAACTGTAAGTTCTTTTTTAGCTTCAATTAGTTTGTCTTTTAAAATTGTTGTTTTTATTGTACGTGTTGTTTCATCATATTGCCATCCATTAGTTTTATTGAAATCACAATCTACATAGTCTAATCCATCTGGTAAATAGTCTATAATTTCTGATGCATAACCATCAACATCACCTTCATTATATACTCTTATATCATATATGATATAATCGCTTTCATTTATAAGTAATGGATCTTTTGGATGATTATATTCTGCTGTTGTAATTATTTTTCCATCTGCACCTTCGGTCTCTAGTAAAGATGTATCAACTTCTGGTTCTCTTACATATTTTCCATTAGCATTTTTCAAATAGTCACTTTCTTCAACTGTAACATCTTGGCTAAGTCCTGCTATGAATTTTCTTAATGCCAAATCAAATTCTTCTAATATAATATTGTCATAGTCTTCATCATCTTGATATTTAGTATGATCATCTTTTCCTGGCCAGTTTCCTGGTTCTGAGTCTCTATCTACTCCTGGTGTTTGGTCTGGTAACTCTGTTCCATTTGCATCTTGGTGTTTTGTTATTGCTGCTTCATTTCTTATAACATTTCCACTAATATTTTCTGCTATAACTTTCATATAGATATATACATCTCTATAGTCTGGATTTTTTTCGTCTGCAGTATCTATATAATCTTTCTCTTTATTGAATGCTTTTATCAAATTTGCTCCTACTTGTGTTTTTTCAAGCCCCTCTCCTTTTGCTAAATAATTTGTTGTTACTTCTATATATTTTTTAGTATCATTATTAATTTTAGATGGTGTCCAAATAAGTTGATTATGCAATATTGCATCTTTTTCTTGTTGTGTTAAAGTTGTATCTGCTTTTATTTCAGATTCTGTTTTATCAGAATAAATAAATTCTAATCCTTCTGGAACATCTTCTGTTATTTCTGATGCATATCCATCCATATCTCCTTCGTTATATACACGGATACGATATTTTACAATATCTCCTTTTTTTACTTTAATTGGATCTTTATTCATTTTTATATCTGCATCTGTATCTGTGCCTGCTTTTAATCCTGATACATCTACACTTTTAATTCTTTCAGGTACTGTTGTTCCATTTACATCAAAAATTGTTTTCTTTAATCTTAAATCAAATGCATTTGCTTGAAGAACCAATTTTTCAAAGTCATCATCATCTTGTCTTCCTTCCCAATAATAATCTTTATTATCTGAAACAGGATCATTGCTATCTTTTCCTTTATAATTTTCCATATTATCTTTTGCAACTTTTGGTGTATCTGTTGCTGGGCTATTTGATGGTAATGAATCTCTATCATCACCTACTTGTTTCATTTCAGAATCATTTTCATCACGTGCATCTGATATCCACGCAACATTTGTTAAAACTTTTGAGCCAGTTGCTGAAGCAGTTGCTGTCACTTTACATTTTATTGTCAATGTTTCTGAATCTGGATCTCCATCTGTGTATGCTTCCAATTTATCGTCTGATCCCTTTCTCGTAAATGTCACTTTATTATTAGTCTCATCATAATCAGCATCAAATTTTGCAGTTGTTGCTTCATCCATTCCCTCATAATGTAATCCATCTGGCAATTGGTCTACAATTTCTTTTGCATATCCTATTCTGGCACCTTCATTATATATTGTAATGTTATATGTAACAATACTATTTGTTTTTACTGGTACTGGATCTTTTCTGTGATTATATTTTGCTGTCATTTCACTTCCATTTTCTAAGTTAGTTGAGTTTATTGTTGGTATTCTTGTACGGTTGTCATTTGCTAATACTGTATCATCTATTTGTGTAATATATTTTCTTAATGCTAAATCAAATGGTTTTGCTTTTTCTATTACAATAACTGGTTGTGTATTAGAATTACCTTTGTTTGTATATAAAGTAATCTTGTTTTTACTTTGTTTTGATTCATCCTTATATGATGGAATATTTGCTATTGTTGTTCTAATAAGATAATTATATAATTTTGCTACTTGTCCTGCCAAAACTTCACCTTCAGCATCTACATCCTTCAAATCTGTTATACTAGAATAGTTATATTTAGTGTCATGTTTAGTTTCATCAGTAAATGTAAACCATGTTGCTAATGATTCTGCTCCAGTTTTATATTTATCATATACTGTAGTATAATTTGTTTCATCATCATAATCTGTAAAATACCAAAGTGCTGCTTGTTGAACTGCATCTATAATATTATCTGTCAATTTATTATCTGTAATCCCAGCATTTTTTAATAATAATTCTTTGTCCGCTTGTGTTGAAGTTCCCTCTGTTGTATATGCTCCATCTGATGTCATTGTTCCTTTTATATACATTAAGTCAGATAACGCAATAATTGCATAATATGGATCTTTATCAGAATTTAAATCCTTACCAACTATGGTTTTTAATTTTTCACTTCCCTCACTTATCATTGTGTCTCTATCTTTAATAAAATCATAATGATTCACATATTCATATCTCTCTGCTGGATTTAAAAATCCTGTACCTGCTTTTACACAATAAAAATTTATCTTCTCTTCACCTTCGCCAGATTCGTGATCTGCATATTTAACAAACTTCCACAATACTGCTCCAGTCTTTTTGCTACTTTCATTTGCACCAGGGTCTCCAATTGCAAATCCTATTTTATCTTTATAACCTGCCGCTTGTTCCTCAGCACTAGAAGTTCTTAATTGTTCCTCTTTTAACCAAAAGCTTGCTTTTGCTACATTTGGTATACTAAAAATAAAAAATAAAATTGCAATTAGTACTAAAATCTTGCTTTTGACTTTCTTGTTTTCCATCCTTATCTCTCTCCTTACTTATTACTTTATTATATTTTATTACTTTTTTTTATTTAGTCAATACCTAACTTTTGTATTTTTCTTGATAATTTTTATATGAACTTTTATATGCTTAGGGATACTATTCTCTAGTAACTCAGTTTAACATATATCCCTTTTATTACAATTACATTACATTTTTGTTATATATTATATATTTATGTATACCTTATATATCTTTTATGTATTTGCGTAAAGTTTGCTTAGATCCTGTAACATTTGCATAATAAAAGTAAAAAATAATTCACTCATTTATAATTATAATATATTTTTGTCATTTAATCAAGGTTTTATGTGAATTTTGTCGATATTTTTTGCATTTGCATATACTTTCATCTATTATAATACAATAAAAAAGGGGTATAAGTTTTATGAAAAAACAATTATTTTTGTTTAAAGTACTCTGCATATGGTTCATTTTAGTCTGTTTTTTCATTCAGCCTATATATGCAGATGATATCGATTATATAAAAAATATCAATTCTCGTGCTTATGTTGTTTTGGATAGAAATAGTAACACTGTTTTAGTAGGGAAAAATGAAATGCAGAAACGAAAAATGGCTTCAACTACAAAAATAATGACTGCAACAATTATTATTGAAAATTGTAACCTTTCTGATACTGTTACAATATCTAAAAAAGCCGCTAATACAGGCGGTTCTACTTTGGGATTAAAAACTAATGATAAAATAACAGTTAGAGATTTATTATATGGTCTTATGTTGAAATCTGGAAATGACGCAGCAGTAGCTCTTGCAGAATATGCTGGTAATGATTTAGCAGGCTTTGCCACTTTAATGAATAATAAAGCTTCTGAACTGGGTTTGCAAAACACTCACTTTGAAACACCTCATGGATTAGATAGTGATAATCACTATACAACTGCTTATGAACTTGCTTTGCTTTCAAATTATGCAATGAAAAATAAAACATTTGCTAATATTGTTAATACAAAAATTTATTCTGTTACTATAAATGGATATCCTAAAACAATTCATAATACAAATGAATTATTAGGTAATCTAGATGGTGTATATGGAATTAAAACTGGTTTTACAAATGGTGCTAATCGCTGTTTAGTCTCTTGCTGTAAAAGGGGTAATATGGATGTTATTTGTGTTGTATTAGGAGCTGATACAAAGAATTTTAGAACAAAAGATAGTATTAAGCTACTAGAATATGTATTCAAAAATTTTGAACCTATCAATATTGGGGAAATGGCAAAAAATGAATTTTTAAAATGGAAAGAAAAAAATAACACTAATTTTTCTGTTGATAAAGGTACTTCTAATTCTATATTTGTTGATATACTAAACTTTGAAAACAAAGTTATTCCATTAGATAAAGATTATAAAAATTGTATTTCTATAGATATCAATTGTGATACAAATTTAATAGCTCCTATTACTTCTAATTATAAAATTGGAGAAATCGTTGTAAAATATAATAATAAGTTAATTAGTAGCTTTGATATTTCTACAATAAACTCCATTTCAAGGAAATCTATATCGCAGTATATATTAGAATTTTTATCTAATTATCCTAGCTATTTTGAAAATTTATATTAATTTTGTTCTCAATATATTTTGCAGTATAAGAAAAAGGATATTCTCTTTTGTGAATACCCCTTTTTTATTATACATTTTCTTTAATGTAATCTACAACATCTCCGACTGTTACTACTTTTTCTGCATCACTATCTGGAATTTCTATATCAAATTCTTCTTCAATTGCCATTACTAATTCAACAATATCTAATGAATCTGCTCCCAAATCATCTATGAAAGATGCCTCCATTGTAACTGCTGTATCTGCTACTCCTAATTGTTCTACAATAATTCCTTTTACTTTTTCTAATATTTCTTCTGAACTCATACTCCGAGTTCACCTCCTCTCAAGTTTGCAAATGATTCATTCATTTGATTTATTCTTTTTCATACTACTTTTATATTATATGTTTATAGTTTTGTCAAGTATATTTTTAAAATATTTTTATTTTATTTTGTAAAAGCTTCTATCATCTTATCAACTGCTTTATTTTCCACAAATTTTTCTGCCTGAATAATTGTGTATTCAAAAAGTTTCTCATCACTACTTCCATGTGCTTTTACAACTGGTTTTTTTACTCCTAAAAATAAAGCTCCACCATATGATTTATAATCCATTGCTTTTGAAATAGATTTGATTGGTTTTCTAGCTATCATGTATGAAATCTTTGTTAATATATTTTTCGTAAAGCCTTCTACTAATGTGTTTTTTACAAATTTTCCCAATCCTTCTGTTGTTTTTAAAAATACATTACCTGTAAAACCATCTGTTACAATAGCATCTACTTTTCCAGAAAAAGCATCTCTTCCCTCTACATTTCCAATAAAATTAATCCCTAGCTCTTCTGCTTTTTCTTTTAATAATTGGTAGCTTTCTCTTACCAATTCATTTCCTTTTGTTTCTTCTGTTCCGATATTTAATAAACCTATTGCTGGATGTTCCACTCCAAATGTGTTACGTATATAAATAGATGACATTTGCGCAAATTGTAATAGATTAATTGGTTTACAGTTTGTATTTGAACCTGAATCTATCAAAACCAATCTACTGTGATAAGCTGGCAAAATACCTGCTAATGCTGGCCTGTCTATCCCTTTTATTCTTCCAACAATTAAAGTAGCTCCTGCTAATAATGCTCCTGAATTTCCAGCTGAAATAAACACATCACCTTCATCTTGTTTTAACATGTTAAATCCAACAACCATTGAAGAATCTTTTTTGTGCTTGATAGCTACCGTTGGTACTTCTTCCATTTCAATTACGTCATTTGCATTTTTTATTTTTAATCTATCTGATATTTCTTCTATTTCTTTTCCATAAAATTCTTTTATTTTACTTCTAATAATCTCTTCTTTTCCTACCAATACAACTTCTGCTTTTATTTTATTTATGCTATTGACTGCTCCTTTTATATTAGCATCTGGTGCATTATCACCACCCATAGCATCTAATAATATCTTCATTTATTTCCCTCCTAGATTTGTGAGTTTTACTTTTATATTTTATTATGCTTTATAAAAAAAAGCAAGTCATTTTAAAAAATAACTCAGATATATTTTCTGAGTTATTTTTTTCATAATTATTCTGTTACTGATTCTTCTGAGTCTGATGATTCTGTTCCTTCTACATCATTTGTGCTTTCATCCACATCATTTGATACAGATTCTTCGTCAGTATTTGTGTCTGTTGTTTCTGTTTCTGGTGTTTCAACAGTATTTGTATCTGTTGTCTCTGTTTCAACATCTTCCATATCTTCTGTATCATTTGTTTCTTCTACTACTTCTTCTCCATCTTCTTCGTCAAGGTACACAGCATCAAGTTCATCTTCATATTCTTGATTTCGTTGATTTGTTACAACACCATATATTGCTATACCAATAATAACAAATATAATTATAACTGCAACTATAACTGCTTGTAAACTAATATGAATATCGTTACCTTCTCTCCTATCTCCTTGTCTTCTTTCTTCTTTTCTACGATCTTCTTGTCTTCTATCACTCATTTTACTTCCTCCTTTGCAATTTTTATTGATTTTTCATCGTTGAACTTATTTTAACATACTATTTTTTTTTTTGCAATATTTATATCAAAAAAAAACTCAAACATTATCAAAAAATGTTTGAGTTTTTATTTTTATTCTAATATTTCTGATACAACACCAGAACCTACTGTTCTACCACCTTCACGGATAGCAAATCTTAATCCTTTTTCAATAGCAATTGGTGTAATCAATTCAATTGTCATTGATACATTATCTCCTGGCATAACCATTTCTGTTCCAGCTGCTAATTCAATAACACCTGTAACGTCTGTTGTTCTGAAATAAAATTGTGGTCTATATCCATTGAAGAATGGTGTATGACGTCCACCTTCTTCTTTTGTCAATACATATACTTCTGAAGTGAATTTTGTATGTGGATTGATTGTTCCTGGTTTACATAGAACTTGACCTCTTTCGATATCTTTTCTATCAATACCTCTTAATAGAACACCAATATTATCTCCAGCTTCTGCTTGGTCTAATAATTTTCTGAACATTTCAACACCTGTAACAACAGTTTTTCTTCTTTCTGTTGTTAAACCAATGATTTCAACTTCGTCTTGTAATTTTACTTGACCTCTTTCTACTCTACCTGTTGCAACTGTTCCACGTCCTGTAATTGTGAATACATCTTCAACTGGCATTAAGAATGGTTGATCTACTGGTCTATCTGGTGTTGGGATATAGCTATCAACTGCATCCATTAATTCTTTCATAGGTTTATAAACTTCATCATCTGGATTTGTTGATGATGTTTCTAGAATTTGTAAAGAAGATCCTTTTACAATTGGAATATCATCTCCTGGGAAACCATATTCTGATAATAAGTCTCTAACTTCCATTTCTACTAATTCTAATAATTCTGGATCATCAACCATATCACATTTATTTAAGTAAACAACGATATATTTAACACCTACTTGTCTAGCTAATAAGATGTGCTCTCTTGTTTGTGGCATAGGGCCATCTGCTGCTGATACAACTAGAATAGCTCCGTCCATTTGTGCAGCACCTGTAATCATATTTTTAACGTAGTCAGCATGTCCTGGGCAGTCAACGTGTGCATAGTGTCTGTTATCTGTTTCATATTCTACGTGTGCTGTGTTGATTGTAATTCCTCTTGCTTTTTCTTCTGGAGCTCCATCGATTTGATCATAAGCTTCATATTTTGCTTTTCCTAATAATGCTAAATATTTTGTAATAGCTGCTGTTGTTGTTGTTTTACCATGGTCAACATGTCCGATTGTACCAATGTTAACGTGTGGCTTTGTTCTTTCAAACTTTGCTTTTGCCATTTTAAATTCCTCCTCTATAAATTATAAATAAAATTAAATAACGGTTTTTTTACACCTGCATTTTATAACATTTTTGCTAAAATTGCAAGTATTTTAACAAATTTTATGCTTCTTTTTTAGTTCTTGAAGCAACAATTTGTTCTAAAACTGATTTTGGAACTTCTTCGTAATGAGAAGGTTCCATAGAATATGTTCCTCTACCTTGTGTTCTTGAACGTAAGTCTGTTGCATATCCAAACATTTCAGAAAGTGGTATAAATGAATGAATTTCTTGCATTCCGTCTACACCTTCCATTCCTTCCATTCTTCCACGTCTAGAGTTAATATCCCCTATAACATCTCCCATGTATTCTTCTGGAACTGTTATTTCTACTTTCATAATTGGTTCTAGAATAACTGATTTTGCTTGTTTACATCCTTCTTTGAATGCCATAGATGCTGCTATTTTGAATGCCATTTCTGAAGAGTCAACTTCGTGATATGAACCATCTACTAAAGATACTTTGAAGTCAATTACTGGATATCCTGCAAGAACACCACTTTCTGCTGCTTCTCTCATACCTTGTTCAATTGGCTTAATATATTCTTTTGGTACAGCTCCTCCGACAATTTTACTTTCAAATTCAATTCCTTTTCCTGGCTCTAATGGTTCCATTTCAAACCAAACATCACCATATTGTCCTTTACCACCAGATTGACGAATGAATTTTCCTTGTACTTTTACTTTGTTTCTAATTGTTTCTTTATATGCAACTTGTGGTTTACCTACATTGCATTCTACTTTAAATTCTCTTTTTAATCTATCTACAATAATGTCTAGGTGTAATTCGCCCATACCTGCTATAATTGTTTGACCTGTTTCTTGGTTTGTATATGTTTTGAATGTTGGGTCTTCTTCAGCTAATTTTGATAAAGCAATTGCCATTTTTTCTTGAGCGACTTTGTCTTTTGGTTCAATTGCTACATCAATAACTGGTTCAGGGAATTCCATTGATTCTAGTATAATTGGATGATCTGGATCGCAAAGTGTGTTACCTGTTGTAACATCTTTTAATCCTACTGCTGCTGCAATGTCACCTGCATATACTTTATCAATATCTTCTCTATGATTTGAGTGCATTTGTAAGATTCTTCCGATTCTTTCTTTTTTATCTTTACTAGAGTTTAATACTGTAGAACCTGATTCTAGTGTTCCTGAATATACTCTAAAGAAACATAATTTTCCAACAAATGGGTCTGTTGCAATTTTAAATGCTAATGCTGCAAATGGTTCTGAATCAGAAGTTTTTGCTTCTGTTGGTTCACCATCTAATGTTTCACCTTTGATATGTGGAATATCTAATGGTGATGGCATAAAGTCAACAACTGCATTTAATAATTCTTGTACCCCTTTATTTTTATATGAAGAACCACATGTTACTGGAACGATCTTATTTGCAATTGTTCCTACTCTCAAACCTTTTTTGATTTCTTCTTCTGTTAGTTCTTCACCTTCTAGATATTTCATCATTAATTCTTCATCTTGATCTGCAACTGCTTCAATCATTTCATTTCTGAATTTTTCTGCATCTGCTTTCATATCTTCTGGTATATCTGTTTCTTCAATTTCTCTTCCTAAGTCATCTTTATGAATAAATGCTCTCATTTTAATTAAATCAACAATACCCTTAAATTGATCTTCTGCTCCAATTGGTAGTTGGATAGGAACTGCATTTGCTTTTAATCTATTTCTTAATTGATCAACGCAAAGCATAAAGTTTGCTCCTGTGATATCCATTTTGTTTACATATACCATTCTTGGAACTTGATATTTGTCAGCTTGTCTCCAAACTGTTTCTGTTTGTGGTTGTACGCCACCTTTTGCAGCTAGTACAGTAACTGCACCATCAAGAACTCTTAGTGATCTTTGTACTTCTACTGTAAAGTCAACGTGACCTGGCGTATCAATAATATTAATTCTGTTATTATTCCAAAAACATGTTGTTGCAGCAGATGTTATTGTGATACCTCTTTCTTGTTCTTGTTCCATCCAGTCCATTGTTGCAGCACCTTCATGAACTTCTCCTATTTTATGTGTTTTTCCTGTATAAAATAGAATTCTTTCTGTTGTTGTTGTTTTTCCTGCATCAATGTGAGCCATAATTCCAATATTTCTTGTTCTTTCTAATGGGTATGCTCTTCCTGCCATTTTTATTTTTCCTCCCTTCAATTTTCTCTCTATCGTTTCTATTTTTTACTTTTACATTTTAAATTAAACCAAATTTTTATAAAAAGTTATAAGATGTGCATTTTTGATATTTATTTCAAGACGAGATTGTACGCTGGTACATCGAGGTTTAAAATGAATAGCGAAAATGTGCAGATTACTACTTTTCATCTTAACTTCACTTTTCTAAATTTTTGTGAAAAGTTATGAGATGTGCATTTTTGATATTTATTTCAAGACGAGATTGTACGCTGGTACATCGAGGTTTGAAATGAATAGCGAAAATGTGCAGATTATGACTTTTCACAAAAATTTTACCATTTGTAATGAGCAAACGCCTTATTCGCCTCTGCCATTCTATGCGTATCTTCTTTTTTCTTAAACGCACCACCATTACCTTGGCAAGCATCCATAATTTCATTAGCTAGTTTTTCAGCCATAGTCTTTTCATGTCTATTTCTAGCATAAGATACAAGCCATCTTAGACCTAAAGTTTGTCTTCTTTCTGGTCTAATTTCTAGTGGAACTTGATAAGTTGCTCCACCAACTCTTCTTGCTTTTACTTCAAGAACTGGCATAACATTTTCTAAAGCTGCTTCAAAAACTTCTAAAGGATTTTTTCCTTC
>CANQTV010000031.1 GCA_947626875.1 uncultured Clostridia bacterium
GGAGAAGATGATATAGATGATGCACCAGTAATGTTATCAGTAAAAACAGGACAGATACCAATGTATACAGCATTAGGATTTAGTATATTAAGTATAATAGCAGGAGGAGTAACCTTGATTAAGAAGTTTGTTATATAACAAAACGGAAAGAAGGGACGCCAGGGAATAGGGGACGCCCTTTTTTTCCCTATGCTATTTTTCCCTCTTTGTAAAGAAATAAATATTTTATAATTAATAAACAAAGAGGGAAAAATAGCATAGGGAAAAAAAGGGCGTCCCCTCTTCCCGGTTAGAAAAAAAGCGCGTTTCCTCTTCCCAAATAAAAGAAAATCGTGTATAATATAAGGAGATAATTTACTAAAAAGAAAGGATTGGAAAAAATGAAATTAATATCATGGAATGTAAATGGTATTCGTGCATGTGTTAATAAGGGATTTTCAAATTTTTTTAGAGAAATAGATGCAGATATATTTTGTATACAAGAAACAAAATGCCAACCAGAACAAATTCAGTTAGAATTTGATGGCTATCAGTCTTATTATTACAGTGCAGAACGTAAAGGCTACTCTGGAACAGCAATTTACACTAAAAGTGAACCATTATCAGTTACATATGGAATTGGAATTGAAGAACATGACAAAGAGGGAAGGGTTATTACATTAGAATTTGAAAAATTCTATGTTGTTACAATTTATACTCCAAATGCAAAAAGAGAGCTAGAAAGATTAGCATATAGACAAGTATGGGAAGATGAAATAAGAAGATATTTGTTAAAATTAGATTCTAAAAAACCAGTAATTATGTGTGGAGATCTAAATGTTGCCCATGAAGAAATTGATTTAAAAAATCCAAAATCAAACAAAGGAAATGCAGGATTTACAGATGAAGAAAGAGAAAAAATGACGGAACTTTTAAAAGCAGGATTTATTGATACATATCGTTATTTATACCCAAATAAAGAAAATGCATATACATGGTGGTCTTATATGGGAAAAGCAAGAGAAAAAAATGTAGGATGGAGAATTGATTACTTTATTATATCAGAAAAAATAAAAGATAAAATAATTGAAGCATCAATATATCCAGAAGTATTTGGCAGTGATCACTGTCCTGTTGGATTGGAAATTCAAATATAAATAGAAGTAGAAAAGGAGTAGATATGGAAGAAATTAGAAACAATTGGAGAAAATGGATATCATGGTTTTTATTGATTGTTAGCGGTATTTTGGCATATAAACTAATTGATAATTTTGCAAATATACAGGAATGGATTGACATATTTTTTCGTGTCTTAAAACCATTTATTGCAGGAATTTTTATTGCATATATTTTAATTTTGCCATCACGAGCAATTGAAAAAATGTACAAAAAAAGTAAAGTAAAATTTATTTCAAAAAGAGCGAGAACATTTGGTGTTTTAACAACTTATATTGTGGCGATTTTATTATTGATTGTTATTATAAATGTTATTTTTCCAGTATTAAGAGACAGTGTGGTTGAATTATTTTCTAATATACAAGGATATTATGAAACAGCAATACATGCAATAGATGAATTACCGGAAGATTCTATTTTAAAAAGTGATGTTGCAATGAGTATTGTATCACAAATTCAAAACAGTGATATAGCTGAATTATTAAGCTTAAATAATGAGAAAATATTAGAATATGTGCAAAACTTGTTTAATGTATTTTTAGCAATATTTGATGTATTTGTATCAATAGTAGTATCTGTATATATACTATTACAAAGGGAAGCTATTATAGAATTTTTTAGAAAACTAGCAAAAAGAATTTTAAAAGAAAAAACATATAACCATTTAGACAACTATTTTGGTCAAGCAAATGAACTATTCTTTAAATTTGTAGGAAGTCAAGTAATTGATGCATTTGTTATAGGAATATTAGCAACAATAGCAATGAGTATTATTGGTGTAAAATATGCACCATTACTAGGATTTGTGATAGGTTTATTTAATATAATACCATATATTGGAGCAATTATTGCAGTTGCAATTTCAATTATTATTACATTTATTACAGGAGGATTTGGACAAGCATTAGTTATGGCAATTGTTGTTATTATATTACAACAAATTGATGCTAATATAATAAATCCTAAAATTATAGGAAACTCATTAAAAATAAGTCCACTATTAGTTATATTTGCAGTTACATTAGGAGGAGCATATTTTGGAATTATGGGTATGTTTATAGCAGTACCAATAGCAGCAGTTATAAAATTAATTATGGAAGACTTTGTAACAAATACTGAATACCACCATTAGCAATAGCAGTTAAAGTTAAAATAATAATACCAGCAGCAATGACACCAACTATGATTGGTGGAATTGCTTTTTTTGGAGGTAAATCTAAAAAATTAGCAATCAATGAACCTACCCAAGCACCGGTACCAGGCAAAGGAATAGCAACAAATAAGAATAAACCAACTGCTGCAAAATTTTGTAATCTAGGATTATTTTCAATATTTTTAGTAGCTTTGTTAGAAGCCCAATCAATAATTACTTTAAAAGGTTTCCATCTACCGAAAAAATCAAATAAAGGTCTAATATATTTCACAATAAAATATACAGGGATAATATTTCCAATGAAACTACAAATAAAAGATTCTAAATAATTTAAATGAAAAGTAAATACACCAACTGGAATAGCACCTCTTAATTCAATGATTGGTACCATACCAATAAATGCAGTTAATAAATATTTTATAAAAACAGGTAAAGCTGACATTATAAATTCTCCTCATAAATTATATTTCTTATACAAGAAAATATCACATCGATATATTTTTGTCAATTAAACTTTACCATGAATGGTGTAAAAAATCAAATTTTGACATAAAATCAAAAAAATAGTAAAATGTTTATAAAAAAGAGGGATATTTATGGAAAAGAAATTATTAATATTTGATGTTGATGGAACAATATGGGACAGTGAAAAAGATGTATTTTTATCTTTCAACCGCACATTAAAAGAACATGCGGGATTTGAAATTACGAAACAAGAATTTCAAAAACTGGCAGGAATGCCGTTAGGGACTATGTTTGAAACAGTATTACCAGAAGAAAAGAAGCATTTATCAGAACAATATGAAAAATACTATAAGCAATATTATATAGATGAAGGACACTTTGTAGATGCAACTATTTTGTTTGAAAATGTAAAAAGCACGATAGAAGACTTTAAAAATCAAGGTTTTTATATGGCAGTAGCATCAAGTAAACCAAAAAGAATTTTAGACAAAATGATGGCACATTTTGATTTACAAGGATTTCAATATGTATTAGGAACAGAAGAAAGTAGCTTCAAACATAAGCCAGATCCAGAAATAGTAAATTATATTATGAAAGAATTAAAAGTATCAAAAGCAGATAGTGTAATTATAGGGGATAGTAAATCAGACATTTTAACAGGAAAAAATGCAGGAATTGATACAATTGCAGTTACTTATGGATATGATAAATTAGAAAATTTAAAAGAAGTAACACCAACATATATAATTAATAATTTTGATGAATTATTGGGAATAATAAAGTTCAAAAAAATCAGCTAAAAGTCTTGACTTTTTGGTAGGTAATCTGATATAATATTACTCGCATATTATTTTAATATATCTATTTATTTTTAATCAAAAAGATTTCTATTTTAGGGAAAGAGGAATTAGATATAGGTCACCATAAAGAATTTTGAAATGAAGAGCAGACATTTTCAAAAACTTTATAAGAACTATATTCTGAGAAGGACTTTTCTTAAAATCAAATAAATTCATTCTGCTTCAATAAAATTTAAGGAGTGATTTTTTTGAAACTAAAAGACATCGAATATGAAAAAGCCTCAAGAAAAGATTTCGCAAAAGTTGGAGATTTTATCGAAATGCCAAACCTAATTAAAGTACAAAAAGATTCATATGACTGGTTTGTAGAAGAAGGATTAGGAGAAGTATTAAGAGATATATCACCAATAGAAGACTATTCAGGAAATCTTGTTCTTGAGTTTTTTGATTATTATATGGAAGAAAAAACAAAATACACATTAGAAGAGGCAAAAGAAAGAGACACAACATATGCAAGTAGGCTACATGCAAAAGTTAGACTAATCAACAGAGAAACAGGAGAAATAAAAGAACAAGAAATCTACTTAGGAGATTTCCCACTTATGACAGAAAGTGGAACATTTATTATCAATGGAGCAGAAAGAGTTGTAGTCAGCCAATTAGTACGTTCTCCAGGATGTTATTATGATGAAATATTCGATACAAAAACAGGAAAGAAAACATATACATCTACTGTAATGCCATTAAGAGGGGCATGGCTAGAATATGAAACAGATGGTAACGATATATTTTGGGTACGTGTTGACAGAACAAGAAAAGTTCCAGTAACAACATTATTACGTGCAATTGGTGTAGTAACTGATGATCAAATCAGGGACTTATTTGGTGAAGAAGAAATGTTAACAGCAACAATTTCAAAAGATCCAATCAAAAATCAAGATGATGCATTAATCGAAATATATAAAAAATTAAGGCCAGGAGAATTGCCAACAGTTGAAGCAGCTAAAAGTTTATTTAATGGATTATTTTATGATGGTAGGAGATATGACTTAGCAAAAGTCGGAAGATATAAATTTAATCAAAAATTAGGACTAGCTGGAAGAATTAAAGGAAAGATAGCAGCACATGATGTTGTTGATAGTGAAACAGGAGAAGTATTTGTGCAAGGTGGAGAAACAATATCAGAAGAAGTAGCGGAAAACATTCAAAACTCTGGAATTAACATTGTTGATGTGTTAATAGGAGAAAAAACAGTTAGGATTATAGGAAATGGAACAGTAAATCCACACAAAGTATTACCAGATGTAGATTTAAGTAGCTTACATTTCAAAGAAGATGTACATTATGAAATATTGAAAGACATTATTGACCATACAAATAAAGAAGATTTAGTAAAAATGATGAAAGAAAGATATGATGAGCTAGTGCCAAAACATATCACAATAGATGATATGATAGCATCAGTAAATTACTTATTAAATTTATCACATGGAATTGGAAAACCAGATGATATAGACCACCTAGCAAATCGTAGAATTCGTTCAGTAGGGGAGTTACTACAAAATCAATTCAGAATTGGTTTAGCAAGATTAGAAAGAGTTGTACGTGAGAGAATGACAATTCAAGACTTAGATGTAGTAACACCACAAACATTAATAAATACAAAACCAATCACATCAGCAATACGTGAATTCTTTGGAAGTTCACAATTATCACAATTCATGGATCAAACAAATCCACTTTCAGAATTAACACATAAAAGAAGAATTTCAGCATTAGGACCAGGAGGATTAACAAGAGAAAGAGCAGGATTTGAGGTACGTGATGTTCACTATACACACTATGGTAGATTATGCCCAATCGAATCACCAGAAGGACCAAACATTGGATTAATATCAGCACTTTCTTCATTTGCAAATATCAATGAATATGGATTTATTGAAACACCATATAGAAAAATTGATCCTAAAACACATAGAGCAACAGACATAGTTGAATACATGAGTGCAGATATAGAAGATAATTATATTATTGCACAAGCATCAGAACCAATGAACAAAAAAGGAGAATTTATTAACGACAGAATTAGAGTACGTTATAGAAATGATATTATCGAAGTAGATAAAGACCAAGTACAATATATAGATGTTTCACCAAAACAATTAGTATCTATTGCAGCAGCAATGATACCATTCCTAGAGCATGATGATGCTAAGAGATCTTTAATGGGTGCAAACATGCAACGTCAAGCAGTACCATTGATGATTACAGAAAGACCAATTGTTGCAACAGGTATTGAGTATAGAGCTGCAAAAGATTCAGGAATTTTAGTATTAGCAGAAGATGATGGAGTTATTGAAAAAGTAGCAGGAGATGCTATTACTGTAAAATATAATAATGGAAAAACAGTAGTACATAAATTACGTAAATTCAAGAGAACAAATGGTGGAACATGTATTAACCAAAAACCAATTGTAAAAAAAGGTGAAAAGGTTAAAAAAGGAGATGCCATTGCAGATGGACCAGCAACTAAAGATGCTGAAATGTCATTAGGAAAAAATGTACTAGTAGCATTCTCTACATGGGAAGGATACAACTACGAAGATGCTATTTTATTAAATGAAAGATTAGTAAAAGAAGATGTATTCACATCTATTCACATAGAAGAATATGATTGTGAATGTCGTGATACAAAATTAGGACCAGAAGAAATTACAAGAGATATCCCAAATGTAGGTGATGATGTTTTAAAAGACCTTGATGAAAATGGTATTATCAGAATTGGTGCAGAAGTTCGTCCAGGAGATATCTTGGTAGGTAAAGTAACACCAAAAGGAGAAACAGAATTAACAGCAGAGGAAAGGTTATTAAGAGCAATTTTTGGGGAAAAAGCTAGAGAAGTAAGAGATACATCATTACGTGTACCACATGGAGAAGCTGGAACAATTGTTGATGTTAGAATTTTCACAAGAGATAATTCAGATGAATTAGGACCTGGAGTAAATCAAATTATTAGATGTTATATTGCAACAAAGAGAAAAATTTCTGTAGGAGATAAAATGGCAGGACGTCATGGTAACAAAGGTGTTATTTCAAGAGTATTGCCGGAAGAAGATATGCCATTTTTACCAGATGGTACACCAATTGATATTTTATTAAACCCATTAGGTGTTCCTTCTCGTATGAACTTAGGTCAAATCTTAGAAGTACATTTAGGAGGAGCTGCAAAGGCACTAGGATGGCATGTTTCTACACCAGTATTTGATGGTGCAACACAAGAAGATGTTGAGGAAATTTTGAAAGAAGCAGGAATGAGTGCAGATGGAAAATCAATCTTATATGATGGACGTACAGGTGATCCATTTGCTAAACCAGTAACAGTAGGAGTAATGTACATGTTGAAATTGCATCACTTAGTTGATGATAAAATACATGCTCGTTCAACAGGACCATACTCATTAGTAACACAACAACCATTAGGAGGAAAAGCACAATTTGGTGGACAACGTTTTGGAGAGATGGAAGTTTGGGCTTTAGAGGCATATGGTGCAGCATATACACTACAAGAAATGTTAACTGTAAAATCTGATGATATTGTTGGAAGAGTAAAAACATATGAAGCAATTGTTAAAGGAGAAAATATACCAGAACCAGGAGTTCCAGAAAGCTTTAAAGTTTTGGTAAAAGAACTACAATCTCTAGGATTAGATGTTCGTTTATATTCAGAAGACAATCAAGAATTAGAATTAAAAGAAAATATTGAAGATGGAATTGAATATGACCCAGAACAAGAGAAAAAGATGTTATCAGCAGAAGATTTTGCCGGAGATGAAGAAGAATTTGAAGAAGGTTTTATTGATGAAACATTAGAAGATGATGACGTATTATTAGAGGATGATGATGAACTTTTTGATGAACTAGATGATGAAGGCGATGAAGAAATTTTTGATTCTGATTTAGCAAATGATAATCTTGATAATGATGATGATATCATTGAATAGGGGGTAAAAGAGTGGACGAATTAGAAATTTTTAACAAATTAAAAATAGGAATTGCATCAGATGAACAAGTAAGAGAATGGTCAAAAGGAGAAGTTAAAAAACCAGAAACCATTAACTACAGAACATTGAAACCAGAAAAAGATGGTCTATTTTGTGAGAGAATTTTTGGACCAACAAAAGATTGGGAATGTCACTGTGGAAAATATAAAAGAGTAAGATATAAGGGAATTGTCTGTGACAGATGTGGTGTAGAGGTTACAAAATCAAAAGTAAGACGTGAGAGAATGGGGCATATTGAATTAGCAGCTCCAGTTGCACATATTTGGTATTTTAAAGGAATTCCAAGTAGAATAGCAACAATGCTAGATGTTTCACCAAGAAACTTAGAAAAAGTAATTTATTTTGCATCATATATTGTAACAGATAAAGGAACAAGTGGCTTATCAAAATGTCAAGTATTAAATGAAAAAGAATATCATGAAGCACAAGAAAAATATGGAAGAGATAGTTTTAAAGCAAAAATGGGAGCAGAAGCAATCCGTGAATTATTAGCAGAAATAGATTTAGACAAATTATCTGCTTCTATCAAAAAAGAAATAGCAAAAGCAAGTGAACAGAAAAAATCAAAAATAATAAAAAGATTAGATACAGTTGAATCTTTTAGAATTTCTGGTAACCGTCCAGAATGGATGGTAATGGGAGTTATCCCAGTTATACCACCAGAATTAAGACCAATGGTGCAATTAGATGGTGGACGTTTTGCAACATCTGATTTAAATGACTTATATCGTAGAGTTATCAATAGAAATAACAGATTAAAAAGACTATTAGAATTAGGTGCACCAGAAATCATTGTACGTAATGAAAAACGTATGTTACAAGAATCAGTAGATGCATTGATTGATAATGGAAGACGTGGAAGACCAGTAACAGGAGCAGGAAACAGAGCTTTAAAATCATTGTCAGATATGTTAAAGGGAAAACAAGGACGTTTCCGTCAAAACTTATTAGGAAAACGTGTTGACTATTCAGGTCGTTCTGTTATTGTTGTAGGGCCAGAATTAAAAATTTATCAATGCGGACTTCCTAAAGAAATGGCAATAGAATTATTCAAACCATTTGTTATGAAAGAACTAGTAGGAAGAAATCTAGCTCAAAATATTAAAAATGCAAAAAGAATGGTAGAAAGATTAAATCCAGAAGTATGGGGTATTTTGGAAGAAGTTATTAAAGATCACCCAGTTATGCTAAACCGTGCACCAACACTACATAGACTAGGAATTCAAGCATTTGAACCAGTATTAGTAGAAGGTAGAGCCATAAAACTTCACCCACTTGTTTGTGAAGCATTTAATGCAGATTTTGATGGTGACCAAATGGCAATCCATTTACCATTATCACCAGAAGCACAAGCAGAAGCAAGATATTTGATGTTATCAACAAATAACTTATTAAAACCACAAGATGGTAAACCAGTAGCAGTACCAAGACTTGACATGATTTTAGGAAGTTATTATTTAACAATGATAATTGAAGGTGAAAAAGGAGAAGGTGGTTATTACCGTGATCCAGATGAAGCAATTATGGCATTTGAAAATGATGATGTTGGTATCCATGCAAAAATCTTTGTAAGAATTGAAAAAGAAATTAATGGAGAAATTAAATCTAAAAAAATCGAAACAAGTGTTGGAAGAATCATCTTTAATCAAGGTATTCCTCAAGATTTAGGATTTGTAAATAGAGAAGAAGATCCATTCCAATATGAAATCAATTTCCCAGTAGTAAAGAAAACAATGGGAACGATTATTGAAAGTGTAATTAGATTACATGGATTAACAGAATCAGCAGAAGTAATAGATTATATAAAAGCATTAGGATTTAAATATTCAACATTAGCAGGTATTACTTTCTCAATGAGTGATGTAGAAGTACCAGCTGTAAAGAAAGATTTATTAGCAGAAGCAGATAAGCAAGTAGAAAATATTCGTAAACAATATGCAAGAGGACTTATTACAGAAAATGAACGTTATAATGCAGTTATTAAAGTTTGGGAAAAAACAACAGATGATGTAAGTAAAGCAATGGAAGATAATTTTGATGATTTAAATCCAATTTATATGATGGTTAAATCAGGAGCACGTGGTAATATGAACCAATTGCGTCAAATTGCAGGTATGAGAGGATTGATGGCTAGTACAACAGGTAAAGCAGTTGAAATTCCAATTAAATCATCATTTGCAGATGGATTAGATGCTCTAGAATATTTCATATCAGCCCATGGTGCGAGAAAAGGACTTTCAGATACAGCATTAAGAACGGCAGACTCTGGATATCTAACAAGAAGATTAGTAGATGTATCACAAGATATTATAGTTAGAGAAGCAGACTGTGGAACAGAAGAAGGTATTACAGTTTATGATATAAAAGATGGAAGTCAGATTATTGAAAAATTACAAGAAAGATTAATAGGAAGATTTGCATTACATGATATTATAAATCCAGAAACAAAAGAATTAATTGTAGATACAAATACTATGATTACAGAACCAATTGCAGAAAAAATTGTGGAAGCTGGAATAGAAAAAGTAGAAGTACGTTCTGTATTGGGATGCCATTCAAAACATGGTGTATGCCAAAAATGTTATGGAATGGGATTAGCAAGAAGAGATTTAGTATCAATAGGGGAATCAATTGGTATTATAGCAGCACAATCAATTGGTGAACCAGGAACACAATTAACAATGAGAACTATCCACTCAGGTGGTGTAGCAGGTGTAGCAGATATTACACAAGGTTTGCCAAGAGTAGAAGAACTATTTGAAGCAAGAAAACCAAAAGGATTAGCAATTATAACTGAAATAGCAGGTAAAGTAAAGATTAAAGAAACAAAGAAAAAGAAAGAAGTTATAGTGACATCAAAAGATGAATCTAAAACATATACAATTCCATTTGGTTCAAAAATGAAAGTAAGTGATGGAGACATGGTAGAAGTTGCACAACCATTGATTGAAGGTTCTATCAATCCAGCTGAAATTTTAGCAATCAAAGGACCAGAGGGAGTATATGAATACTTGATATCAGAGGTACAAAAAGTATATAGAAATCAAGGTGTTGATATCAATGACAAACATATAGAAGTAATTGGTAGACAAATGCTTAAAAAGGTAAGAGTAGAAGATAATGGTGAGACAGATATGTTTGCAGGTTCTTTAATTGATATGTATGAATTTGAAGACAGAAATAAAAAAGCAGTTGAAGAGGGCAAACGTCCAGCAATAGGAAAAAGAGTTTTATTAGGAATTACGAAAGCGTCTTTAGCAACAGAAAGTTTCTTATCAGCAGCATCTTTCCAAGAAACAACAAGAGTTTTGACAGAAGCAGCAGTTAAAGGAAAAGTTGATGACTTAATAGGATTAAAAGAAAATGTTATAATAGGAAAACTTATTCCAGCAGGAACTGGAATGAAAAAATACCAAGATATTCATATTAGTACAGAAGTAGAAAAACAGGAAGAAGCAGTAGCTGAATAAAGAGGGAAGAGGGGACCCGGAAATTGGGGACGCCCTTTTTTTCCCTAGCCGGGAATTGGGGACGCCCTTTTTTTCCCTATGCGATTTTTCCCTCTTTGTAAAAAAATAAATATTTTTATAATAATAAACAAAG
>CANQTV010000032.1 GCA_947626875.1 uncultured Clostridia bacterium
TTTTACACACAAAAGTTCCAGCGATTTCTCGCTGGAATTTTTGCTGTTGGGTTCCTATTTTAGGACGCCCTCTTTTTCACAATTATATTTACATATCAATTTTTCCAACTGTATTTAAAATAGCATCATATTCTTTTACTATATCTTTTGCTTTATTTGCTATTTCTTGAATAGGATAAGAATGAATCATTTTTGTATCTTGGTTAAATTCCTTAATTTGCTTTTCCATTCTTTTTATATACTCTACACTACCTTTTATTAAAACTGTTTGTTCCTCATTCTTTCCATTTTTTACTTTCTCTATTTTTTCTTCTATGTTTTCAGTCCAATCAATTTTCAGAATTTGTTGTTTTTCTTCTTCTTTTAAATTTGTCCTACTTAATAATTCTTTTATAGTTTTTTCCAAATTATTTTCTGTCAAAATTATTATTTGCTTATTACTTTTTATTTCATTTTCAATATATGGTAAACTAATCATTTCAAAATGATAGTCACTTGCATAAAAAGAACATATCTTTTCTGTTTTATTACTTCCTATTGTATTATCAATTTGTTTTATCATAAATTACCCACCCTTTCAATGTTTGAAAGTCTCATCTTTTGAAGTTGTATTTTGGTCACTTCCAAATTTTACCATTTTATTTTGAATATGTCAATAATATTTCAAATAAAATTTATCTTCTTTTTTCGACACCAAAATTCGGCTTTTTTCTCAACCACAAATTTTCGTTGTATAAAATTTTCTAATTTGGCAATAATTAAAATAAAGAATATTTTTCAAAAAAAGTATATTGGAGGTAACATATGAAAAATTTTTTGAATTTTAAAAGATTTTCTAATGGAAAATCAAAATTAAAAATGATATTTATTCTAACTTTCTTATTGTTCTTATATGTATCAGTTTGTGCATTTTCTTATGCTAAAACTACTTCTACTGAAATTAGTAATAGTGTTTTGAGATTACATGTCTTAGCTAATAGTAATAGTAAAGAAGATCAGAATTTAAAATATTTGGTAAGAGATAAATTATTAGAATATATGAATACTTTGTGTAGTACTGCAACATCAAAAAAAGAAGCTATCAATATTGCAAACGCTCACATATCAGATTTTAAAAGATTAGCTCTCCAAACTATTACGGAAAATGGTTATTCATACGATGTTGGAGTAGAAATTGGTAATTTTGAATTTCCAACAAAAACCTATGGCGATATTGCTTTACCAGCAGGATATTATGATGCTTTGCGTGTTACAATCGGAGAAGCAAAAGGTCAAAATTGGTGGTGCGTAATGTTTCCTCCACTATGTTTTATTGATGTTAGCTCTGGCGTTGTTCCAGCTGAGTCAAAAGAAATTTTAAAAGAAAACATGACTGAAGAAGATTTCGCACTTATTTCTGAAAACGGTTCAAACAACAAGATTTCCTTTAAATTCAAGTTACTAGAATTTTTCGGAGCCAATGGCTTCATGACTGCTAAAAATTAAATTTGAGAAATGCTTAGTTTAAAAAACTATTGCATTTCTCTTTTGTTTATGGTATATTTTAAGCACAAACAATCAGGGGGTAATTTCATTGGAAAAATTAGTAATAAAAGGACCTACTCCATTAAAAGGAGAAGTAAAAATCAATGGAGCAAAAAATGCAGCAGTTGCAATATTACCAGCAACCTTATTAATTGATGGTGTTTGCACAATTGATAACTTACCACATATTAGTGATGTTATGATATCTTGTGATATATTAGAAAGATTAGGTGCTAAAATTAAATGGAATACAAAAAATTCCATTACTATAGATACAAGAAATATTCATACAACAAAAGCACCTTTAGATTTAACTAGTAAATTTAGGGCTTCTTATTATATTCTTGGTTCTATGCTAGGAAGAAAAGGTGAAATTGAAGTTGGAATGCCTGGTGGATGTCAATTAGGTGCTAGACCTGTTGATCAACACTTAAAAGGATTTGAAATGCTAGGTGCAGAAGTCAACATTGGTAATGGCACTATCTTTGCAAAATGTAATAGACTTATTGGAAACTCAATTTACATGGATATAGTCTCCGTTGGAGCTACTATTAATATTATGCTCGCTGCAGTATTGGCTGAAGGAACAACTACTATTGATAATGCTGCAAAAGAGCCTCATATCGTTGATGTTGCAAATTTTTTAAATACTATGGGAGCAGATATTCGTGGAGCTGGAACAGATGTAATAAAAATAAATGGTGTTAAAAAATTGGAAGGAAATGCTACATATTCCGTAGTTCCTGATCAAATTGAAGCAGGTACTTTTATGCTTGCAGCAGTTGCCACAAAGGGAGATTTATTAATTAAGAATTGTATTACCAAACATTTAGATTCCATTACTGCAAAAATTGTCGAAGTTGGAGGAATCGTAGAAGATTATGGTGATAGCTTGCGTGTATATTGTAATCAACGTCCAACAAAAGCTAATATAAAAACTTTACCTTATCCTGGTTTTCCTACTGACTTACAACCACAAATGGGAGTTATACTAGCTTTAGCAGATGGGACAAGTATTATTAGCGAAAGTATCTGGGAATCAAGATTTCAATATACGCAAGAATTAAATAAAATGGGAGCTCAAATTACAGCTCAAGGCAAAACAGCAATTTTTGAAGGAGTTGAAAATTTGAGTGGTGCTCCTGTATATTCAACAGATTTACGCGCTGGTGCTGCATTGATTATTGCTGGTACAGCTGCAAATGGTACTACTGAAATATATAACTTAGAACATATAGATAGAGGTTATGAAAACATAGAAGAACGATTTAGAAATATCGGTGCAAATATTGAAAGAATAAAAGAAACTTAAGCAAACGAAGAAAAGGAAGTAAGAAACTTATGTTAAATTTTTATAGTTTATTTAGTGGAAGTAGTGGAAATAGTTTATTGGTAAAAACAGATTCTACATGCATATTAATAGATGCTGGTGTAAGTTCAAAAAAAATTGAAAATGCTTTATTAAGTTTAGAAATTAATCCTTCCACTGTAGACGGTATTTTGATTACACATGAACATTCAGATCATGTACAAGGGCTTGGTACCTTTGCTAAAAAATTTGATATTCCTGTCTTTGTTAATCAAAAAACACTAGATGCCATGCCAAAACAAAAAGAAAAAATTGAAGAAAAAAATGTTCATCTATTTACAATTGAAGAAAAATTTGAAATTAATGATTTACAAATTAAGCCATTTCGTATTCCCCATGATGCTGCTAATCCTTGTGGTTTTAATATTTATAAAGAGAACGAAAAAATAAGTATTGCAACAGATATTGGGCACATGACAAATGGAATTTTAAAAAACTTAGAAAACAGTAGTTTTGTTTTATTAGAATCCAATTATGATCCTGAAGTCTTAATGTATTCTCACTATCCATATTCATTAAAAAATCGAATTGCAGGCCCAACTGGACATTTATCAAACGAAGCTGCTGGGAAGACTATTTCTCATTTGTTAACTTGTGGCTTAAAACAAGTTATGTTAGGACATCTAAGTAAAGAAAGTAATTTCCCTGAGCTTGCTTATAAAACTGTTGTAGAAGAGTTAATTGCAAATAATTATAATGAAAATTCTTTATCACTTTCAATAGCCAACAGAGATTCTATTAGTAAAAAAATTTGCATATAGGAGAAGTTTATGATAACAATTAATATAATTTGTATTGGAAAATTGCGTGAGCAATTTTTGAAAGATGCTACAAATGAATATAGCAAGCGTTTATCAAAATATTGTAAATTACATATTATAGAATTGCCTGACGAAAAAATCCCAGACAAGTTAAATCCTGCTATTGCGGATGAAATAAAAGAAAAAGAGTGTAACAACATCATAAAACATATCCCAAAAGACAGCTTTCTTATTGGATTAGATTTAAAAGGAAAGCAATTATCTTCTGAAGAATTCGCGAAATATATTGATACACTCTCCCTTACGACAAGTTCCATCACTTTTATAATTGGAGGTTCATTGGGAATAACAACAAAGCTTTTAAATATGTGTAAACAATCATTATGTTTTTCAAAAATGACATTTCCACATCAATTAATTCGCATTTTTCTTTTAGAACAGATTTTTAGGGGATTTAAAATTCTGAATAATGAAACTTATCATAAATAAATATATTTATTGTAGAGAATATAAAAATCAAATAATATCTAGCATCATATAATATATAAGGGACCGATGCACATTATTAAATTTGAATATGGGGATATAAAAGAAATCTTTTAATATTCTCTACAAAAGTAAAGACATATTTTTTAATATAACAAATAATCATTTTAAAGCTAATACTTTTCCATTTGCTTTAAAATTTTTTTTGCTAATTTTTTTATAATTATTTTTTTTATTATGAAAAATAAAGAAATAAATAATAAAATTTTTAACGTCATATCTTTTTATAAAATAATGAATCAATCATTAAGGTATTCCCTTAACTGTTTTCGATTATAACTCATATTACAAAATTTGTCAAGAAAAACTTTTCGACAAATTACGACATTCTAATTCATTTATGATAAAGTCTTAATAAATCATTTTAAAAAATGTCCCAACTAAAAAATATTTGTTCTTTTAAATTTAGTGATATAATTCTATCAATTAAATTTAAGGAGGACATTATGAGAAAGGTTGAGTTAAAAATGAAAGAAGAATTAAAATACAAAGAAATTAAAAAATTAGATGAAACAAATGGAAACAAAAAAAGAGTTGCAACAAAACTATCTTGTACAGTTAGGCATGTCAACAGAATGTTAGAAGGATACAGAACATATGGAAAAGCATACTTTATTCATGGCAATAGAGGTAGAAAACCTAAACATGCTTTAACAGAAGAATTTAAAAATCAAATTATTGATTTATATTTGTCAAAGTATTGGGACTGCTCATATACACTATTTTCAGAATTATTAGCTACTAGAGAAAATATATCTATATCAGTAGATGAAGTTAGAGTTCTATTAACAAAAGAATTTATTCTATCTCCTAGAGCTCATAAATCTACTAGAAAGCGTTTAAAGAAAGAACTCAAGTTACAACAAGCTAAACTTAAAACTAAGAAAGAAAAAGCTAAAATACAAGAAAAAATCGTATCATTGCAAGATGCTCACCCAAGGCAACCTAGATGTCAATATTTTGGAGAAGAAATTCAAATGGATGCCTGTGAACACCTTTGGTTTGGTAATACAAAAACTTTTCTACATGCAGCTATCGATGATGCTACTGGGGCTTTAGTTGGTCTATATTTTGACACTCAAGAAACTCTAAATGGTTATTACAATGTTACAAAACAAATTTTATTAAAATATGGAATACCTTACAAATTTAAAACTGACAGAAGAACTGTTTTTGAATACAAAAAGAAAGGCTCTTCTCTGTTAGAAGAAGATACCTTTACCCAATTTGCGTATGCCTGCCACCAATTAGGCATACAGCTTGAAACTAGTTCTGTTCCTGAATTTAAACCTCGAATAGAAAGAGTTTTTGAAACTCTTCAAGGAAGATTACCTCAAGAATTCAGACTTGCTAACATTACAACTATTTCTGAAGCCAATGAGTTCTTAAAACAATACATAAAAAAATTCAATGAACAGTTTGCTATATATATTAATCATAACAAATCTGTGTTTGAAAATCAACCTACTGAGCAAAAAATTAATTTAATTTTGGCTGTATTAACCAAAAGAATAGTAGATAAAGGACATTCGATAAAGTTTATGAATAAATATTATCAATTTATTAACAAATTAGGAACCCCTATATATTTTAATCATGGAACTATGTGTATTGTTATTAAATCTTTTGACAACAAGTTATATGCAACAGTTGATGAAAATGTTTTTGCTTTAAAAGAAATTCCTAAAGTTCAAGCATTATCTGAAAACTTTGACGAAATACCAGAAGTTAAACCAAAAAGAATATATATACCTCAAATGGATCATCCTTGGAAAAGAAAATTATTTGATGATTTTATTGATAAACAAGAACATCGTTTTGAAATGGTATCTTAATGAAATTTTTAGCACTAATTTCATTAAAAAATTTTAGGACATTTTCAAAAATAATTGATAGAAAAACTTTTCGACAAATTACAACATATACTTGTAAATATAATTTTTTATGATCAATAAAAATACTATTCTACATTTTCATTTTGAAATTTCTTAAACTCTTTGATAACACAAATTTAGCATCAAAATTTATAATTTTTGTTCACTCGCACCAAATTCTTCAAAAATAAAATATTACAACTTTTATACAAAATTTTTCGTGTTTTTTCAGCAAAAAATTACTCAAAATCCTTTAGGGATAAATATTTTACTTGCATTTTTAACTTTTTCATCAATTGAACGCCTGATTTTTGTTATGTATACTATAATTAAAATCAATTTTTCCAATCCTAAGATTTTTTTACAAACATATTTTCTTAATTAGGCTTTCCCAGTTCATCTTCAATTTTTTATACTCCTAAAAACTTTTTTCTGATTTTTAATACTATTAATAATTAAAAATTGAGAAAAATATTTCAAAATTATTTTTAATTTTTTATATTTGATAAAATATTGACTTATTTCTTTCGTATATTCCTTTTAAATTTGAATATTTTTCCCAGTCAAATTAAATTTATTATTTTTTATTAATTTAAAATAATTAAATTAATATTTCAATCGTTTTAAAGAATTTATTTCATACAGCATTAAAAAGTATATATCACCCAATCCATTTTTTAGATTGTTTTCAATAACACAAAATTTAACATTAAAATTTATATTTTTCGTCCTCTCGCACCAAGTTCTTAAAAAATAAAATATTACAACTTTTATACAAAATTTTTAATATTTTTTTAGTAAAAAATCCTTCTAATATTTTAGGGATAAGTATTTTATTTTAATTTTCAATTTTTTTGCCAATTAATAGTCTAATTTTAGTTATGTATACCATACTTGAAACTAAATTTCTCAGAGTCGAATCAATTTGTCGAACATATTTTCTTGTTAAGAGTTGTCATCTTTAATCTCATTTTAATTTACTTATTTTTTATTTTTAGACTAACTCCTTTTTCATATTTTTTAAATTCATTTTTTAACTTCAAATTATTTCACACTTTTAATATTTTTTTATTTTAATTTATTTTTTATATTTATTTTAAAAAACATATTTAAAATTTCATAAAATTATTAATAAGTATTTTTTATTTATTATATTTTTCATTTATATTTTTTTTATTTTTAATACTATTTATTTTTTTTCATATCTTTAATTATTTACACTTTATTTCTTATTTAATTAATTTTTTTTACATTAATTTTTTTATTTAATTAATTTTCTTAATTCATTTTCTATCAAATTTATTTTTTATTATTTTAATAATTAAATATTTAATTATTTTCTCTTTATTAATTTTAATCAAGATTATTTATAACAAAATTTAACAAGTCTAAAATATGTTTTCAAAATTTTTCTAAATGATACGAAAAAATTTGCTCCATTTTTCTATTCTAGATTCTTTTGAAAAATTTTTATAAGTTAAAAAATTTGCATCCAAAATTATAATTTTAGTTCCTCTTTCTCTATTATTAACAAGTTTAAAATATTACAATTTTTATACAAATTTTTCTCTATTTTTTTCCGAAAAATCTATCAAATCCTTTAGGGATAAGCATTTTATTTTAATTTTCAATTTTTTTACCAATTAATAGTCTGATTTTAGTTATGTATACCACATCTAAAACAAAATTCTTCTAAATTAAAGTAAACTAACAAACATCTTTTCTTATTCGTATTTAAAATTTTTTACTTATTTATTTTCTATTTTTTGTAAATCAGATTTTTTTCCAAAAAATTTGCTTTCTATATTTTTGAAATTTATTTTTGAATTTTAAATTATTTTGTACTTTTATTATTTTATTTTAAAAAAATATATTTAAAAATTCATAAAATTATTAATAAAAATTCTTTATTTACTATAATTTTAATTTCTACTCCTACTTTTTTATTTTTAATACTATTTATTTTTTTTCATATCTTTAATTATTGCACTTTATTTCTTACTTAATTAATTTTTTTTTACATTAATTTTTTTATTTAATTAATTTTCTTAATTCATTTTCTATCAAATTTATTTTTATTATTTTAATAATTAAATATTTAATTATTTTCTCTTTATTAATTTTAATCAAGATTATTTATAACAAAATTTAACAAGTCTAAAATATGTTTTCAAAATTTTTCTAAATGATACGAAAAAATTTGCTCCATTTTTCTATTCTAGATTCTTTTGAAAAATTTTTATAAGTTAAAAAATTTGCATCAAAAATCATAATTTTTGTTCCTCTTTCTCTATTATTAACAAGTTTAAAATATTACAATTTTTATACAAATTTTTCTCTATTTTTTTTCAAAAAATCTATCAAATCCTTTAGGGATCAGTGTTTTATTTCAATTTTCAATTTTTTTGCCAATTAACAACTCAATTTTATTTATGTATACCATACTTGAAACCGAATTTTTCAAAGTTGTATCAATTTGTCGAACATATTTTCTTGTTAAGAGTTGTCATCTTTAATCTCATTTTAATTTACTTATTTTTACCCTAACTACCTTTTCATATTTTTTAAATTCATTTTTTTAATTCAAATTATTTCACACTTTTAATCTTTTTTATTTTAATTTATTTTTTATATTTATTTTATTTTAAAAATATTTAAAATTTGATAAAATTATTAATAACAATTTTTTATATTTCTTCTTTTTATTTTTTATATTATTTATTCTATATTTTTAATTATTTATATTTTATTTAATCTTTTACATTATTTTTTTATTTAATTAATTTTCTTAACTCATTTTCTATTAAATTTTTTTATTTAATTAATTTATTTCTTTTTATTTAATAAATTTATTTCTTATCATTTTAATAATAAAATATTTAATTATTTTCTCTTTATTAATTTTAATCAAGATTATCTAAAATATGTTTTCAAAATTTTTCTAAATAATATGCAAAGAATTTACTTCATTTTTCTATTTTGAATTCTTTTAAAAAATTTTTATAAGTTTAAAAATTTGCATCAAAAATCATAATTTTTATCCCTTTTACTCTATCATCACAAATTTAAAATATTACAATTTTTATACAAATTTTTACCTGTTTTTTTCATCAAAAAACTTTCCAAATCTTTTAGGGATCAGTGTTTTATTTCAATTTTCAATTTTTTTGTCAATTAACAACTCAATTTTATTTATGTATACCATACTTGAAACCGAATTTTTCAGAGTTGTATCAATTTGTCGAACATATTTTCTTGTTAAGAGTTGTCATCTTTAATCTCATTTTATTTTACTTATTTTTTATTTTCAGACTAACTCCTTTTTCATATTTTCAAAATTCATTTTTTAACTTCAAATTATTTCACACTTTTCATATTTTTATATTTTATTTTAATTATTTTTTATATTTATTTTATTTTTAAAAAATATTTAAAATTTCATGAAATTATTAATAACAATTTTTTATATTTCTTTTTTTTTCTTAATACTATTTACTTTTTTATCTATATTTTTAATTATTTACATTTTATATTTTCTTTTTTATATTAAATTTTTTATTTAATTAATTCTTTAATTCATTTTCTATTAAATTCTTTTTATTTAATTAATTATATATTAAATTTATTTCTTATTATTTTAATAATTAAATATTTAATTATTTTCTCTTTATTAATTTTAATTAAAATTATTTATAAAAAATTTAACAAGTTTAAAATATGTTTTTAAAATTTTTCTAAATAATATGCAAAAAATTTACTTCATTTTTATATTTTAAATTCTTTTAAAAAATTTTTATAAGTTTAAAAATTTGCATCAAAAATCATTATTTTTATTCCTCTTGCTCTATTATCAATAAATTTAAAATATTACAATTTTTATACAAATTTTTCTCTATTTTTCTTCCAAAAAAATCTATCAAATCCTTTAGGGATAAGTATTTTATTTTAATTTTCAATTTTTGCATCAATCAAATGCCTGATTTTAGTTATATATACCACATCTAAAACAAAATTCTTCTAAGTTAAAGTAATCTTACAAACATCTTTTCTTATTCGTATTTTATTTTTTACTTATTTATTTTATATTTTTTGTCAATCAGATTCCTTTCGCAGAAATTTACTTTCTATATTTTTTAAAT
>CANQTV010000033.1 GCA_947626875.1 uncultured Clostridia bacterium
TTACACACAAAAGTTCCAGCGATTTCTCGCTGGAATTTTTGCTGTTGGGTTCCTATTTTAGGACGCCCTCTTTTTGTGTATTTTGGTAAGATTAGCAACAGCCTCCTCTACCACCACCACAACAGCAGCAAATTAATAATATAAGGATAATGATCCAGCAGCAATCATCACCAAATCCGAATCCACCACAACCTCTATTTTCTGGCATAGTCTAGACCTCCTTTCAAGAACATGTATTGTTTTTCTTTTGTTGTTCCTTTGTATAATATATAATATGGAAATAATTTTATTTTGTCACAATAATTTTTGAAAAATTTTCTAAAAAGTATTGACATTATCAAAAAAATTTAGTATACTAAGTCCTGTCGGAGACATGGTCGCTTAGCTCAGCTGGGAGAGCATCTGCCTTACAAGCAGGGTGTCATAGGTTCGAGCCCTATAGCGACCACCATGTTTTACGGCCCGGTAGTTCAGTTGGTTAGAACGCTAGCCTGTCACGCTAGAGGTCGACGGTTCGAGCCCGTTCCGGGTCGCCATTTTTGTATTATATGGCTTGATAGCTCAGTTGGTAGAGCAGAGGACTGAAAATCCTCGTGTCAGTGGTTCGATTCCACTTCAAGCCACCATTAAGAAAACGATACTTTCTGGTATCGTTTTTTAGATTATATAGAGATGTGTGGAATAACTGGGTTAAATATTTTCAAATAAATCTTCATAGCAGTTTACTATTTGAGCACCTTCTTTAATTAATCGATTTGTACCAACAGAATAAATAGAATTTATATTTCCCGGAACAATAAAAACATCTCTTCCCTGCTCTAATGCAAAATCTACTGTAATTATTGTTCCACTTTTTTCTTTTGCCTCTACTACTAATACTCCTTTACTCATACCACTTATAATTCTATTTCTAGCAGGAAAATTTAATTTATCTGGTTTTGTTCCCAAGGGATATTCAGAAATGATAGTTCCTCCTTTTTCTATAATCATATTTGCTAATTCTATATTTTCTTTAGGATAAATTGTGTCTAACCCATTCCCTAAAACTGCAATTGTATTTCCATTTGCGCCTAATGCTCCAATATGAGCAAAACTATCTATTCCTTTAGCCAATCCACTAATTACCATTTTCCCTTTATCTGCTAAATGATATCCAAAATATTTTGCAGAATTTTTACCATAATCACTACATTCTCTACTTCCTACAATTGCTATACTTTCACAGTTTAATAAATCTATATTCCCTTTTACATATAAACTAATAGGATAATCATAAATTTCCTTTAGTAATTTAGGATATTCTTTATCTTGAATCGTAATAAGTTGTATCTCTTTTTCTTTTAAAAATTCTAAATGCATATTAAGTTTTTGTTTTATTGTTTTGTCTAAAATTTTTTCTGCAATTTTTTCTCCAATTCCTTCTACTGTCATTAAACTATTTTTTGATTGTTGATAAATAATTTCTGGCATTTTAAATTTTTCTAATAACTTTTGTTTTTTTACACTTCCTAAATTTGGTATTAAACTAAGCCATACCCAGTATTTGTTTTTTTCTATGTTTTGCATTTTGTTCCTCCTTATTTATATATAATGTAAAAGGGACACTTTTAAAAGTGTCCCTTTTTTATTTTCTATTATTTATTTTGTTGTTTTGCTGCTTTCACAACATTATTCATAAGCATTGCAACTGTCATCGGTCCTACTCCCCCTGGAACCGGTGTGATATAACTTGCTTTTTTGGATACTGTTTCAAAATCAACATCTCCAACAAGTTTTCCTGTATCTAATCTGTTAATTCCTACATCAATTACAACTGCATTTTCTTTTATCATATCTGATTTTACAAAATTTGGCTTTCCAATAGCTACAACAACAACATCTGCATTTTTTGCAACTTCTTTTACATCTTTTGTTTTAGAATGACATACTGTAACTGTAGCGTTATTGTTCAAACAACATTGCACAAGTGGTTTTCCAACAATATTACTTCTTCCAATAATAACTACATTTTTACCACATAAATCAATTTTATATTCTTCAAATAGGCGCATGATTCCATATGGCGTACAAGATACAAATGTATCTTGTCCTAATACTAATTTTCCAACATTCATAGGATGAAATCCGTCTACATCTTTTCTATAATCAATTGCTCTAAAAGCTTCATTTATATCTAAATGTGCAGGTAATGGACTTTGCAATAAAATGCCATTAACAGATTTATCATGATTTAATTTATCTATTAAATCTAATAATTCTTTTTGTGTAGTTTCTGTTCCTAAAAAATATTCTTCATATTCTACTCCAACATCATTACATGCTTTACTTTTTTGCTTTATATATACTTTTGATGCTTGATTGTCCCCTACCATAATTACTGTTAATTTGGGTGTAATTCCTTTTTGTTTTAATTCTTCTACATCCTTTTTTAGTCCTTCTCTTGTTTTTTTTGCAACTTCTTTTCCATCTACAATCACTGCCATATTTAAATTCCTCTTTTCTAGTTATGTTTTCATAAGTATATCCCTTTTGAAAAAATAAGTCAATGTATTTTTTTAATATTTTATTATTCATCTATCATCTTGTATTCAATATCTTCCATATGTGGAAAAATCTCTTTTACCCTTTTTAATGTGAGCATCAGCATCTTTGGTTGAGGATTTTTTGATGTATGCGATAATAGTTTTTGAGTATAACAGTTTTGCGCTGTTTTAAATAATAAATATCGATTATTTACATAGGTATAGTAAATTTGATAACCATTATTTAAATCTTCCCACATCATCTCAAATGTATATTTTTGTTCCATATCTCCTCCTATTATTTTATCATTTCTTCAAAATCTTGTTCTGAAATAATTGTAACACCTAAATTTTGAGCTTTTGTTAATTTACTTCCTGCTTCTTCACCTGCTAATACAAAATCCGTCTTTTTTGAAACAGAGCCTGAAGTTTTTCCCCCTAATCGTTCAATTATATCTTCCGCTTCTTTTCTCGTAAATTTTTCTAATGTTCCTGTTAAGACAAAGGTTTTTCCTTCAAAGCGATTATCTCCTGTTTCTTCTTCTATTATTTCTGTATTCACGCCTGCATCTTTTAATTTTTGAATTAAATCTTTGGTTTGTTCTTGTGCAAAGAATTCTACAATACTATTTGCCATTATTTCTCCTACATCATTCATCTCTTGCAATTCTATATAATCTGCATTTGCTAGATTGTCAATTGTTTTATATTTTTTTGCTAATAATTTTGAAGCTTTTCCTCCAACATGACGAATTCCTAATGCAGTAATTAAACGGTGTAAATCATTTTCTTTGCTTTTTTCAATACTATCTACTAAGTTTTGAGCAAATTTTTTACCGTTCTTTTTTAATGAAGCAATATCTTCTAAAGTTAATGTATATATATCTGCAATATTTTGAATTAATTTTTTATCTAATAATTGTGCAATAATATTTTCTCCTAAACCATCTATATTCATTGCTTCTCTTGATACAAAATGTACAAGATTACGATACAGTTTAGCTGGACATTCTATTCCTGTGCAACGAATTGCTGCTTCTCCTTCTTCTCTTATTGCTTCTGCTCCACATACAGGGCATACATGTGGCATTTCAAAATCTTTTTCTTCTCCTGTTCTTTTGTTTTTTACCACTTCTACAATTTCTGGTATAACATCACCAGCTTTTTGAATAACTACTGCATCCCCTATTTTTAAATCCTTTTCTTTTATAAAGTCTTCATTGTGTAATGTTGTTTTTGAAATGGTTGAACCTGCTACTTTTACTGGTTCTAAAATTGCCATTGGTGTAATAACTCCTGTTCTACCAACTTGACATATGATATCTTTTAAAATTGTTTCTTTTTTCTCAGGTGGATATTTATATGCAATTGCCCATCTTGGTACTTTTTCTGTAGAACCTAATATTTCACGGAACTTTAAGTTGTCTATTTTTATGACTGCTCCATCAATTCCAAATGTTAAATTTTCACGCATATCTGCTATTTTTTGTATTGCATTTTTTACTTCTTGAATATTTTTGCATGGAATGCGAACTGGATTAACATGAAAACCTAAATTTTCTAAATATTCTAGTTCTTCATAGTGTGAGTTAAATTCTTTTCCTTCTATTTTTTGTACATTGAAAATGTATATGTCTAATGGTCTTTTTGCAGTAATACTACTATCTAATTGTCTTAATGAACCTGCTGCTGCATTTCTGGCATTAGCAAAAAGTTGCTCTTCATTTTCTTGCCTTTCTTGGTTCATTTCTTCAAAATCTTTTTTAGCTATGAATACTTCTCCACGAACTGTAATATTAATTTTGTCACTTATTTCTTTTGGAATACTTTTTACTGTTTTTAAGTTTTGTGTAACATCTTCCCCTACTAATCCATTTCCTCTTGTTGCACCTTTTATAAATTTTCCTTCTTTATATTCAAGTGCTGCTGATAATCCATCAATTTTTGTTTCTACAACATAAGAAATTTCTTTTATTCCATTTTCTTCTGCTTTTTGTTTCATACGTGTGTCAAACTCTTCCACTTCTTCAAGTGAGAAAACGTCTTGTAGGCTTTGTAAAGGCACTTCATGCGTTACCTTTTCAAATCCTTCTTTTACATGCCCTCCTACTTTTTGTGTTAATGATTCTTTTGTTATAAATTCCGGGTATTGTTTTTCTAAATTACGTAATTCTAGCATTAGCATATCATATTCAAAATCTGATATTTCTGGCGCGTCTTCGTCATAATATTTGCTTGCATAATATTCTGTTTTCTTACGTAATTCTTCTATTCTTTCTTTTGCCTGTTTTTTATCCATTTATACACCTCTGATATATAAAATTATCCCAAGGGGACGGTCCTCCTTGGGACATTATATTATTTTAGTCTTCTCTTGCTAATATAATTAATCTTCTATTATTACTTGCATCTGTACATGTTGATAATGTTAATTCTGCTTTTCCATCTGTCTCTCTTTGATAGAATGATGTATCATTATCATCTGTTTCAAATTTGTTATAAATTGTATAAGATAATTTTTTTCCTCTATAATCTGTTACATAAATTTTATCTCCGTTGTTTAACCTTTTATTATTTGAAAAGAACAAACCATTACGATAATTATGTCCAATTACCACTGTGTTTCCTGGTTGATTGATTGATTCTCCTCCTGGAGGGTATAGTACAGCTACTGATGTTTCGATTGATGATCTACTAACAGAGTCTATGATTGGATAAGAAAAATTGATTGCTGGTATTTCCATTGTTCCAACTGTTGCAAATCCTTTATAATTACCTTTTTGCGCAGTAATTGATGAATTATCATTTGTTGGTGTACTACTAATTTCATTTAAAATGTCGTTTGCAACATTTCCTTCATCCTTTTTTTCTTCATCACTTACTTCACCATTAAATTTATCTACAAAAGCAGATGCGTCTTGTTCTAGATTATATTTTTGATAATAATCATATGCTAAAAATCCTAGTAATCCCAAAATAGCAATTATGACAATTACTAAAATAACAGTTAACACTTTACTATATTTACTTTCAAACATATTTTCTTACCTCCAAAATTTCTAATTATATTTATTACAATTATAACATAAAAATATAAATTATACAATCTTTGTTCCTAATTTTTTTCCACCTAAAATGTGAAAATGTAGGTGATTTACTTCTTGTCCCCCATTTTCTCCACAATTATTAACTACACGATATCCTTCTTCTGCAAATCCTTCTTTTTTTGCGATTTGTTTTATTGTTAAAAATATCTTTCCCATTAACTTTTCATCTTCTGGTTGTATATCATTAGTACTTGTAATATGCTTTTTTGGAATAACTAATATGTGAATTGGTGCTAATGGATTAATATCCTTAAATGCCAATATTTCATCATCTTCATATACTTTGTTTGATGGGATTTCTCCTTTTACAATTTTACAAAAAATACAATCTTCCATAATTACTCCTCTTCCTTTATTAAAATCGCTTTAATTCTGCGAATCCCTGATGAACTAGATTCTTCTTTTTTTATTTTAAATCTTCCCATATTTCCTGTGTGCTCTACATGAGGTCCTCCACAAATTTCTTTACTAAAATCTCCTATTGTATATACTTTAACTTTGTCTCCATATTTGTCTGTAAATAGTCCTATTGCACCAGAAGCTTTTGCTTCTTCATATGGCATTTCTTCACATACAACAGTTAGGTCTTTTTGAATTTGTTCATTTACTAAGTTTTCTACTTGCTCAATTTCTTCTTTTGTCATTTTTTGTGGATGTGTAAAATCAAAACGTAGTCTTTCTTCTGTAATGTTAGAACCGCTTTGTTTTACATGATCTCCTAGAACTGTTCTTAATGCTTGATGTAATAAATGTGTTGCTGTATGGTATGCAATTGTTTTTTCATTTTGATCTGCTAATCCACCTTTGAATTTTTGTTCTGAACCTAGTCTTGATTTTTCTTGATGTGCTTTAAATAGTTCATCAAATTTTTCTAAATCTACTGTCATTCCATTTTCTTCTGCTAATTCTTTTGTTACTTCTGGTGGGAATCCATAAGTATCATATAAACGAAATGCAACTTGTCCATCAATTTGTGTATTTCCTTGTTCTTTTGCTTTTTGCATTTCTTTTGCAAATTCTTTTTCTCCATGTGCTAATGTTTTTATAAATTTATCTTTTTCTTCTATTATAACTTGTTTAATAGTTTCTTGATTTTTTGCTAAATCTGGATACATTTCTTTTAAGTTTTCAACATTTATTTCAATTAATGTTGAAAGTTCTTTTAAATCTATTTGTAATTTATTCATATGACGAATCATTCTACGAATTAGTCTTCTTAAAATATATCCTCTATCTATATTACTTGGTCTACCCCCATCACAAATTATCATCATACTTGAGCGTAGATGTTCTGCTATAATTCTTCTGCTTTGGATGTCATCTATTTTTTGTAATTCTTCTAATTTTTTCATAATTGGCATGAATAGTTCTGTGTCATATGGTGTTTTTTTACCTTGTAGTAGCATTGCCATTCTTTCTAATCCTAGACCTGTATCTACATTTCTTTGTTTTAATTTTGTGTAACTTCCATCTGCATTTTTGTAATATTCCATAAATACATTATTCCAAACTTCTACATATTTACCACAATCACATGATGGTTGGCAATCATCTGAGCATGCTGGCTTTCCTGTGTCATAGAACATTTCTGTATCTGGTCCACAAGGTCCTTCATCTCCTGCTATCCACCAGTTGTCATCTTTTCCATAAAAATAGATATGTCCATCTAATATCCCTGCTTTTTCCCAGCATTTACTAGATAATTCATCTCTAGGGCAATCTTCATCTCCTTTAAAACATGTGACATATAATTTTTCAACTGGAATGTTTAATTCTTTTGTTAAAAAGTCAAAGCTCATTTGAATTGATTCTTCTTTAAAATAATCTCCTAATGACCAATTTCCTAACATTTCAAAATATGTTAAATGTCTATTATCTCCTACTTCATCAATATCTACAGTTCTTACACATTTTTGATAGTCTGTTAATCTTACTCCTGCTGGATGTTTTTCTCCTAATAGATATGGTACTAGTGGTTGCATTCCTGCTGTTGTAAATAGTACTGATGGATCATTTTCTGGGATTAATGGTGCTGATGGTATAACTGCATGTCCATGTTCTTTAAAAAAGTTTAAATATTTATTTCTAATTTCGATTGCTTTCATGTTGTGAAACCTTCCTTCTTTTCCATTTTTTATTTTACTTCATCATTATACTCCATATGCCTTTAAAATGCAAGGAATTTCAATTTTTATTTGCTTTTTTATGATTTTTTTCGTATAATGTTTCTATGAAAAAGTTAATTGTTGATAAAAAATATGATGGAAAAAAATTGCATATATTTTTGATGGATAAGTTGCCTAATCTTACTTATTCTTTGTTCTGTAATGTACTACGTAAAAAAGATATCAAAGTAAATGGTAAAAGAACAAATAAGGATATTATTGTTTTTGAAGGTAATGAGGTTTTAGTATATATTTTTGATGATTTGATTACTTTAAAATCTATGTCTTTTGAAACTATTTATGAAGATGAAAATATCTTGGTTTTGAATAAACCTCGTGGAATTGAAGTGACTGGTGAAAATTCTGTAACTACTTATATTCATAAAAAATATGCTTCTGCAGACTTTTTGCCAATGCCTTGCCATCGTTTAGATAGAAATACTTGTGGTATTGTTTTATTTGCTAAAACTCAAATTGCTTTAAATATCTTACTTGAAAAGTTTAAAAAACATGAAATAGAAAAGCATTATTATGCTTGGGTTTCTTCTATTCCAAAAATAAAAGAACAAAAATTGGTTGCTTATTTATTTAAGGATAATAAAAAATCGAGAGTTTATATTTCTGATAATCCCTTAAAAGGTTATCAAAAAATTATTACTAGTTATAAAGTGATTGAAGAAAGGCAAGATAATTCTTGTTTATTGGATGTTGAAATTGAAACTGGTAGAACTCATCAAATTCGTGCTCACTTGGCTCATATTGGACTTCCTATTATTGGTGACGGTAAATATGGTAAAAATGAAATTAATAAAGCTTTTCATCAAAAAATGCAGTGTTTATGTGCTTATAAATTGCAATTTAATTTTGTTTCAGATAGTGGTATTTTACAGTATTTAAATGGTAAATTATTTTGTATTGATAACTTGCATTGCTTTTAATTTTAGTGTATAATGTTTATGATGATGCGGGTATAATTTAGTGGTAGAATGTCATGCTTCCGACCTGATAGCGTGGGTTCGATTCCCACTACCCGCTCCAATAAGTAAGATCGTCGCACTTTGGCGAAAATGGTTAATTGACTGTAAAAGGTCAATTTTTTTATTGCCTTTTATCTTAAGCAGAAAGGATGTTGTAATATATGATTACTATAATCAAAAAAGAAATAGAATTAAAGTTGAACAAAGAAAAACAAAAATTGATTAGATTAGTTGCAGTAAAAAGTGATAAAAATTTTTCAAAAAACAAAAATGAAAATTATAAAATTAGTGCAATAATAAGCAAAGAAAAATAAAAAAAGTAATAGGAAAAATTCTGCTTGAAATAGTTTTTATACTCCCACTGGCACTCTATCAAGCAATGAATTTTTCCTCCCTAGTCGAAAAATTCGTTTTATGGGACTAAGTCCCAAACCCTAAAAAATAATTTGTAAATATTTTGTAAATTTTATGAAAAAAAGGAAAAAATATGATATACTTTAATTCATCAGACAGTGTCTGACGAATTTGAAGGGATGATAAATTATGAACGAATATTTAAAAAATTTAAATGAAGAAATAAGGTATTATTTAAAAATCCTATCACCAGAATTTCCAGAATGGTTATTAGAATATATTTATACTCCAGAGATGATGAGGCTTGATGGGATAGGAATGTCTTGTGGTACATTATATACCAAAGTATATAACGATAGATATTTCTATTCTTCACTTACTCATAGTGTCGCAGTAGCACTAATTATATGGAACTTTACACATGATAAAAAGCAAACCATTTCAGGCTTATTTCATGATATTGCTACTCCAACTTTTAAACATTGTATTGATTTTATGAATGGAGACTCAGAACATCAAGAATCAACAGAAGAAAGAACAGAACAAATAATTAAAAATTCAAAAGAAATAATGAATTTATTGAATAGAGATAATATAAAAGTAGAAGAAGTTTCTGATTATCATATTTATCCAATTGCAGACAATGATACTCCAAGATTAAGTGCTGA
>CANQTV010000034.1 GCA_947626875.1 uncultured Clostridia bacterium
TCAATACAGAATCCATTCCTTAAAAGTTGCTTGATTTAAAATTAATAAAAAGTGTCTAACATTTGGGGTTCAGTTCAATGTCAAGCGCTTCCTCACACTCGATTACTGAGGTTGCCATTTTTCCAATTGCAAATTTAATTGCTTCTTGTGTGTATGACCATTTATCATTCCTCACTCTTTGTTCTGCTTCTTCTACCAGCCTCTTCCGTCTGGCTATTGCCTGTCCATAATTTGCTGCATGCATGTTAATTACCTCCATTTTCTTCGTAGCCTCTCCCCTGTATTTTCCAGAGAATTCATAAGTTAATTGTTACTTTTTTATTTTACCATAAAATAGACATAATGTCAAATTGCTTGACAAATGCGACTTTTTTGTTTAGAATAGTTTTAGTGAATTTTAGGAGGGGATTTTTTATGTCTGATATTATGTCTTATTTATTTAAAACAAATGCAATAAAATTTTGTGAAGAAAATAAACCTTTTTGGTATACTTCTGGTAAAATAGGTCCTTATTTTATCAATACTCATTTTGTATATGGTAGTGAGCAAGAAGCTAGTAACTTTTTGAGTTTTATTGATGAATGTTTGGCTGATAAACAGTCTTTACCTACAAAAGTTTTTGAAAAAAGTTTTGCTCAATACCAAAATAACAATATTTATAGAGATGTTATTGATACTATGAAACAATATATCGAACAAAATATTGATGTTTCAGAAATTGATTATGTTTCAGGTGGAGAACGTAGAGATTGGTTTTTTTCTAATATGATTGCTTATTTATTAGGAAAACCTCATATTTCTATTTTTAAAGATTTATCAACTGTTGTAAGTGATAGCGAATTCAAAAATTCTGAAGTTGTAACTACATTGCAAGACAAAAAAGTTTTACATGTTGCTGATTTGATTACTGTTGCTTCTAGTTATATTAGAGCTTGGATACCAGCTATTCGCAATTTAGGCAGTCAAATTGATTGGTCTTGTGTAGTTGTTGATAGAATGCAAGGTGGTAGTGCTAAAATTGAAGCTGAAGGTGTGAAAGCTTTTTCTCTTGTAAATGTTGACAGTACTTTATTTGATAAAGCTTTGGAAATGGGAATTATCAATTCTAATCAAGTTGATATGTTAAATGGTTTTTATTCTAATCCAGATGAAACTATGAGAAATTTCTTGATTGAACATCCTGAATTTTTGCAAAATGCTTTACACTCTGATGAGAAAACTAAAAAAAGAGCTCAACTTCTAGTTGATGGTGATTTATATGGTTTAAATGGGTAAAACTTTCTTGTTTTACTCTTTTTTTGTATTTACAATGTTATTTTTTGGGTATATAATATTAGAGAATATTATGGAAAGGAATGATTTAATATGAAAGAAACAATTATAAAAGTAAAAGGTATGGTTTGTGGAGGCTGTGAAAATAGAGTTCAAAATGCTTTATCTACAATTGATGGTATTGAAAAAGTTGTTGCAGACCATGAAAAAGGTATTGTAACTGTTACTTCAAAAGAGGAAGTAACTAAAGAATCTATGATAGATAAGATTATTGATATTGGTTTTGAAGTTACAGATTAGTTTGAAAAAGAATCATCATCTTGCGTTGTTAGACTTCATATCAAATAATATATTGGGAGGACTGCTTTAAACTATGAAAAAAATAATATTATCAATCGATGGTATGACCTGTTCTGCCTGCTCTAATGGACTTGAAAAATATTTGAATAAGCAAAATGGTGTTCATTCTGCAAGTGTTAATCTGGTACTTGCTAATGCTTCTATTGAATATGATGAAAAATTATTGAATCAATCACAATTAGAAGAGTTCGTTAAACAAGCTGGTTTTAAAAGTTTGGGAGAATTTAAGGAAATCAAACTTGAAACTAAAAGTAAGAAAGATAAAATACAATTTATTGTTTTTACTATATTAGCTATTCTTTTAATGTATATTTCAATGGGACATATGGTTCATCTCCCTACTCCAGAAATTATAAATCCTCATACAAATAGTTTGAATTATGCCATTTCTTTACTTGTTTTAACAATAGCTTTTATTGTTTATGGTTTTGACATTTTGAAAAATGGTTATAAAAATCTAATTCATAAAACACCTAATATGGATACATTAGTTGGTATTGGAGTTATTAGTAGTTTTCTATATAGCTTGTATGGTTTTTATATGATTATTAAGGGTAATTATAGTTATACAATGAATTTATATTTTGAATCATCTGCTATAGTTATCTATTTTATTAAATTAGGTAGATATATTGATGGTATTAGCAAAGATAAAACCAAAGAGGCTATTAGTAAATTAGTAAAAATAACACCTGAAACTGCTGTTGTTAAAAAGGATGGAGTAGAAAAGCAAGTAACTCTTGATGAAATTCAAAAAGGTGATATTGTAATTTCAAGACCTGGAGAAAAAATTGCTGTAGATGGAGAAATTATTTTAGGTAAAGCCCATTTAGATGAGTCTTTTATAACAGGTGAAAGTAAACCTGTATCTAAGGAAATTGGTTCTAAGGTTATTGCTGGAAGTATGAATTATGATGGATATTTAGAATATAAGGCTGAAAGAATTGGAAAAGAATCTACCATATCAGAAATTGTAAAATTAGTTGTTGAAGCAAGTAATACAAAGGCCCCAATTGCAAAAGTAGCTGATACAGTATCAGGATATTTTGTTCCAGCTGTTATTATCATTGCTATTATTAGTTTTTTTGCTTATTTATTATTTGGTAGTGAATTTAATGTAGCTCTTAGCACATTCGTTACTGTTTTAGTTGTTGCCTGTCCTTGTAGTTTGGGATTGGCTACGCCTCTTGCTATTGTTGTGAGTGAGGGACTATGTGCAAGTAATGGTATTTTAGTAAAGAAAAGTGAAATATTAGAAAATGCTCAAAAAGTTGATACTATTGTATTTGATAAAACTGGTACTTTAACTTATGGAAAATTAAAGATTTCAGAAATATTGAATTATAGTAATATTGATAATATGGATTTATTACAGTTGGTTGGTAGCTTAGAGAGTAAATCTACCCACCCTATTGGAAAAGCCTTTACTGATTATTTAGAAGAAAATAAAATTCAAATATTAGATGTAGAAGATTTTGAAAATATTGCTGGTTTTGGAATTGTTGGTAAGATAAAAAATCAAAAAATTATTGTAGGAAATTCAAAAATTGTAGATAAATATCAAGTTCAAAATCCTTATTTAAATGATGAAAAAAGTTTGTCTGAAAAAGGAAATAGTATTATATATGTTGTAAAAGATGATAAAGTTATTTCTCTTATTGGTGTAAATGATGTGATAAGAGAAAATGCTAAAGAAGTTATTGATGTTTTGAATAAAAATAAAATTCAAACGATTATGCTTACTGGTGATAATAAAGAAACTGCTGAAAAAATTGCAAATGAAATTGGGATTACTAAGGTTATTTCTAATGTGTTACCTTCTGAAAAATCAGATATGATAAAGAAGTTAAAGGAAGAAAATAAATTTGTTATGATGTGTGGAGATGGTATCAATGATAGCCCTGCCCTTGCTAATAGTGATATTGGTGTTAGTGTAAATAGTGGAACTGATATTGCTATGGATTCTTCTGATGTTATTTTGACTAGAAATAATTTGAGTTGTATTGTTGATTTGATATCTATTAGTAAAAAGACAATTAGAAATATTAAACAAAATTTGTTTTGGGCATTTTTCTATAATGTTTTGATGATTCCTGTTGCAATTGGTATTTTGAAGCCTTTTGGTATTTCTATTAATCCTATGATTGCAAGTCTTGCTATGGTGTTTAGTAGTGTTACGGTTATTATTAATGCTTCTCGCCTAAGAAAGGGTTGAGATTGAAAAAGAATTACAATTTTGACTAAGAAGGGTTGATTTTATATGAATCGAATATTGAAAGTTGTTTCGCTTGTTATTCTTTTATCATTAGCTTGTTTTGCGACATATAAAGGTACATCCTATTTTTTAGAAAAAAAGATACAAAGAGAAAAAAATTTTAAATCTTATTCTTTTGATAAATCTTTTTATTTGCAAAATGGAGATTTATATGTTTTAAATGATGCTAGTAATAGTTATGTTAAAGTTCCTGGAGATTTTTCTCAAATGAGTATGTCTGATTATTGGAATGAAAATTATAAGTCAAATTCTAAAACGACTGGTGGTATTTATTTTTATTATAAATCAGATAATAAAATATATCTTGTTAGGACAGAAAATTTTAAAGATTGGTCAACAAAGGAACTTACAAGTGAAGAAATTGGTGTTCCTGAAAATGCTAAAATTAAGTATGTTAGAATTTCTGGAAGTTATGGCTATATTTTTTTCATTGATGAAAATGGTAAAGGCTCTATTTTAAAATCTTCAACAAGTGGAGATTATTGGGGCAAAGTTGAGACTTCTTTTGATTTAAATGATAATTGCGAATTACAATTTCTAAATCAATTTGGAATGACTGTTGATGGCTTTTTAACAGTTCCAAATGTTGATAGTTCAAAATGTGATTTGTATTTTATAAATAACGATTCAGAGCAAACATTTAATAAAATTGATGTCTCCTCTCTTCATTATTACCATATGCCCTACTATTTAGGTGGTTCTTCATCATCCAAAATTGTTTTAGAAGTTGGAAAAGATAAAAATGATTTTGATGTTGAACGTTTTATTGGTGATATCTCATCAAATACGTGGGTTCCTTCAGAGCAATATTTTGAGGATTTAGAAAAAGAGCAAGATGATGCAACTTTATTTATTTCTAATTATAACAAAATGGTTGATGATTTAGATGATAAAATTTTCTTGAAGGATTTTGAAAATTATCCTATTACAAGTTATGACATTAAAATTTCTCAGAATCAGGCAAAAAACATTGCAGAGATTGGTTTTGAAGAGTCTGCAAAAAGGATTGCTAGTGAAGGTATTACAGATACTGAAAAAGAAAGCCAAAAAATCGAAGAGGTTTATCCAAATAATTATTTTACTAGAAAATATTATGAATATGATAAAACTTATAATACATATAAACGTAAGGCTTATGTTTTTACAAAGCAAAATGACATGGGTAATGGAGTTTCTGTTTTTGTTGATGTTTATAGTGGTCTTATCATTGGTGGAGATGCATTTGGTGATTAGTATTTAAATAAAAGTAAAAAAACAAGTAGTTTTACTTGTTTTTTTACTTTTATTTATTTCTCCCCTTTTACATTTATAACTCTTTGATTTTCAGAGCCTCTCCATTGTAGTGTTGGGTTTTTTAAATTTTCTACAAATTGTCCATCTACTATGACATCTGCATAATTTAAAATTTCTTTTCCTTGTAAGTCTTTTTCAAATTCATATCCTGTCCATATCCAAAGACTTTTGTTTGGGATATTTTCTTTAAATGCTTTTGCTAATTGTGTTGTACCTTCTATATTCTTTGGGTGCAAAGGTTCTCCTCCTAGAATGGATAAACCCTCGATGTTTTCATCCTTACATAAATCTATAATGTGTTCTATTGTATCTTCTGTAAATTCTTTTCCCCCATTAAAGTCATGTGCTTCTTTGTTAAAACATCCTTTACAGTTGAATGTACATCCTTGTACAAATAGTGATACTCTTACACCTGGTCCATTTGAAATGTCCATTTTTCTGATTTTGTTGTATCTCATTTTTATCCATTCCTTCCTTAATTTTCACATTTAGTTGGAAAAGAATTGAATTTTGGCAAGGAAACTTTTATCAAAAAGGCAAGGGCGCATACTTTTTGTATGTAACCGCGTTTTTGATAAAAGTTGACACAGTCAAAATTATAATTATTTTTCAACTAATTAGTCGTCTTTATTATCAATATGCAAAACCCTCTCCTTAATCTCCTGTGTTCTTCCTTTATTCCAGAAATTACTTCCAATATATCCACAAGTTCTTCTAGCTACATTTAGTGTATCATGATCTTTGTTTCCACAATTTGGGCAATACCATTCTAAATTGTCATCTACTAGAATTTCTCCATCAAATCCACATTTTTGGCAATAATCTGACTTTGTGTTTAATTCTGCATACATGATATTATCATAAATGAATTTTATTACTTGTAAAACTGCTGGTATATTGTTTTGTAGATTTGGTGTTTCAATATATGAAATAGCTCCTCCTGGGCTTAGTTGTTGGAATTCACTTTCTAGTTTTAATTTTGTAAATGCATCTATTTCTTCAAATACTGGTACATGATATGAATTTGTGATATATCCTCTATCTGTAATTCCTTTTATTTCTCCAAAACGTTTCTTTAAGCATTTTGCAAATTTATATGTTGTAGATTCAATTGGTGTTCCATATACGCTGTAGTCTATATTTTCTTTTTCTTTCCACTCATTACATTTGTCATTTAACTTTTGCATTACTTTTAATCCAAATTCTTTTCCTGCTCCATTGTCTGTATGGCTGTGCCCTGTCATGTATTTTACGCATTCATACAATCCTGCATATCCTAATGAAATTGTTGAGTATCCATTATGTAGCAATTCATGTATGCTTTCCCCTTTTCCTAATCTTGCTAATGCTCCATGTTGCCATAGAATTGGTGCTACATCACTTGTTGCTTTACTTAATCTTTGATGTCTTGCTTGTAATGCTTTATGACATAATTCTAATCTTTGTTCAAAAATGTCCCAGAATAATTCTTTGTCTTTTCCTGATGATAATGCAACATCAACTAAGTTGATTGTTACAACACCTTGATTGAATCTTCCATAATATTTTGGTTTATTAGTTTTTGGATCTACATATGGTGTTAAGAATGAACGGCATCCCATGCATGGATAGCAGTTTCCATTTCCATTTTTATCTATTTTTAACTCAAGCATTTTCTTTTCTGAAATATAATCTGGTACCATTCTTTTTGCTGTACATTTGGCTGCTAATTCTGTTAAATACCAATATTTGCTGTTTTCATGTATGTTGTCTTCTTCTAATACATATAGTAGTTTTGGAAATGCTGGTGTTATATATACACCTTTTTCATTTTTAAATCCTAATATTCTTTGATTTAAAAATTCTTCTATTATTAGTGCTAATTCTTCTTTGTATTCTTCTGTTTCTCCTAAATACATGCATACAGATAAAAATGGTGCTTGTCCGTTTGTGTTTGTCATTGAGTTTACTTGGTAATTGAATGTTTGTACTCCGTCTGCAATTTCTTTTTTCATGTCTTGTTTTGCATATTTTTTACTTGTTTTTTCATCCATTCCTCTATCTTGATATTTTTTAAAATATCTTTCATAACTTTCTCTTGCAAATGGTGCAAGGTGGCTTAATGTAATTGTTGCTCCACCATAACTAGATGATGTAACTGCTAATATGATTTGTGTTGCAATTGTTGCTGCTGTAATAAAACGATGTGGTTTTTCTATCATGACTCCATTTATGATTGTTCCATTTTGTAGCATGTCCTCTAAATTGATTAATTCACAGTTGTGTAGTGCATTTTGTGCAAAATAGTCTGCATCATGGAAGTGAATAATTCCTTCATCATGTGCTTTTACAATCTCTTCTGGTAGTAAAAATCTTCTTGTAATATCTGTACTTGTAATTCCTGCTAGATAGTCTCTTTGTGTTGTTACAACTTTTGCATTTTTATTGGAGTTTTCGTTATTCCAATAGTCATTTTCTCCTTCAATTAGTTCCTTAATAGTTTGGTCTGTTGTATTTGCTTTTCTTACTAATTCTCTTGTGTATCTATATGTAATGTATCTTTTGGCTAATTGGTATTTTCCAAATTCCATTAATTTTTCTTCTATAATATCTTGAATATCTTCTACTAATATTCTTTTTTTATCTAATTCTTCAATATACTTAATAATTTCTTCTATTTTTTCTTTTGTTATTTTTTCTTTCCTATTTACTTCATTGTTTGCTTTTTGTATTGCAACTCTTATTTTTTCTGGATCGTAATCTACTATTGTTCCATCTCTTTTGACTATTTTCATACCAATTTCCCCTTTCGTTTTGATGACTTCATTTTATGCTTAAATTTTTTTGTTTTCTGTTGCATTTGCAACATTTTATACGTAACCAATTTGAAACATTATTCATTTCAAGTACTTCCATTTTTATTACAATTTTATTACAATTTTATTACAAAAAAGAAGGCTTAAAATTGCCTTCTACAAAATAATTGAAAAATTTAGATATGTTGCAAAAAGGAGCCAAAGCATATATGGAACTTGCAATATTCCTGCTGTTTTATCTTTCTCATAAAATCGTTTTATCATAATATATACTGCTATATCTAATAGTATAATCCATATAAATGCAAATAATCTCCATTTTAAGGCAAAGAAGAAAATTGGCCATAAAATGTTAATTCCTAGTTGTAAATAATAAATTTTTTTCACTTCGTCGTCTGCTAAATTTTTGATTTTTAGCCTACCATAAGATATTCCCATTAAAATATATAAAATAGTCCATACTATTGGAAATACAATTGCTGGCGGTGCTAAAAAAGGTTTTTCTAATGTTTGATAATCCATAAATGGTGCTATGATAAGCCCAACAATTCCTCCTATTATAACTGGAAGAAGTATAGCTTTGGCATATGTTTTTATTTTGTTCATGTGTTTCACCTCAGTTAATTATATGTTTTTGTATTGACATTATATGTATATTTTTGCTTTTCTTGGAAATACTAAGCTTTAGAAATAACGGAAAGGATGATGTTAAAAATGGAAAATGAAAATTTAAATATTTTAGATGAGGTAAATAAAGGTGCTACTATGGGTATGGATGCAATTTCATATGTTTCTGAAAAGGTAAAAGATAATACATTTAAACAAGTATTAGATACAGAATTTAATAAGTATGAAAAAATTTCACAAAGAGTAAATGATTTGTATTCTCATTATTCAGATAAAGATCCTCATGAGACAAATGCTATGAATAAAATGATGACTTGGTATGGTATTCAAATGAAAACTATGACAGATGATACAACTTCTAAATTGTCCGAATTGTTGATGCAAGGTACTAATATGGGAATTATTGAAGGTAGGCGTTTGATGAATCAACATCCTGATGCTGATTCTGATGTAAGAAATATTTTAAATGATTTTGTTGTAATGCAAGAAGATAGTGTTGAAACTCTAAAAAAATATTTGTAGGGACTCGGGGACGCCCTTTTTTTCCCTAGTCGGGAATTGGGGACGCCCTTTTTTTCCCTATGCTATTTTTCCCTCTTTGTTTATTAATTATAAAATATTTATTTCTTTACAAAGA
>CANQTV010000035.1 GCA_947626875.1 uncultured Clostridia bacterium
CCCCAGTTGAATATAGAATTCAACTAGGATTTCCATAGAATTGTTTTTTTGTGTCTACTTTTTGTTGACAAGTTCACCTGTACATACAGGCCCTAGCTTTTCTTTTTATATTGTTTTCATAAAAAAACTTGCTCTTTTTCTAGAAATAAACTATAATAGCCATTAATAAAAACAACAAAAAGGAGAAAATAAAATGTATTTAATGTATTTAGACGAAAGTGGTAGCACTGGATTAGATTTAGATAATAAGCAACAACCAATTTTTGTATTAGCTGGCATATCTGTTTTAGACAAAAATTGGCATTCTGTAAATGATTTTTTTGAAAAAGAAAAAATAAAAATATGTTCAGATTTTAAAAACACTGAAATACATACCAATGAGCTATACAATTCGAATCCTAAATCTATATTTTATAAAAATCATTGGAAATACAATCTTGAAATTTTAGAAAAACTTGTTGATTTAATTTCTAATTTAGATATACAATTAAGCTCTACTATAGTTCGTAAATCACTATATAAAAAGCATTTTGGTAATAATATTACAGTAGATCCTTACCTATATTCATTTGCTATTATCTATGAAAATTTCAATAGAGCTTTAGAACGGCTCTAATGACTATGGTATTATTTTCTGTGATGAATTAAAAAATATGGAAAAAAGTTTAGAAATACTATATCCTCATTTAAAAATTGACAATAAAAATATTATTGAAAAAACTTTTTACTTAAATTCCCAAAAAAATAACTTTATACAAATAGCTGACGTATGTTCATTTTACATTAACAAATATTATTGCATTAAATATAATCAATCTTCTATGGATAATATAAAAAAAAACATTGCATAAAAATGTTCAATAAAATACAAAAACTTTATCCAGATAAATTTCTTAGAAATATACCTTTGGATAACTTTGATGAATATTTTAAATAAAAATGTGCAAGGAGCGATTTTATGAAAATCTTTTAGGCTCCTGACGAGGAACCTTCTACTCCCTGCTTGTTAAATACATTTTAACATAATATATTTAACTTGTCAAATTTGACAATAATAGTTTACTCAAAAAACAAAAATTTATTACTAAAGAACTCAAAGAAGCTATTGCAAAATCAATAGCTTCTCATATTTAAATATTTCATTAATTTTGTGTATAAGGTAAAATTGCTATATGTCTTGCTCTTTTTACTGCTGTTGTGATATCTCTTTGATGTTTGCTACAAGCTCCAGTTGTTCTTCTTGGTAAAATTTTTCCTTTATCATTAATAAATTTTCTTAATTGTTCTGGATTTTTATAATCTAACACAAAGTTTTTATCACTACATAAAACGCAAACCTTTTTTCTTTGTTTTCTGAATCTTGGATTATAATCCTCATCATAGTTCTTGTTGTTATTCCTTTTATTTTGCTTTTTATCTGCCATTTTCTTTCCTCCCTTCGGCTTTTAAAATGGTAAATCATCTGTTGAAGATGTTACTTCAAAATCTGATTCCATACTTCCTGGTGTTGTGGATCCAAATGCATTTTCAAACGCTGCATTACCTGCTTCTGCTTCTCTTTTACTATCTGCAAAATATGCTTCTTCTGCAACAACTTCTGTTACATAATGCTTTACTCCTTGGTCATCATCCCAATTTCTTGTTTGAATTCTTCCAATAACACCCACTTGTTGACCTTTTTTAAAGTATTTACTACAAAATTCACCTGTTTTGCTCCAAGCAACAACATTGATAAAATCTGCTTGTCTTTCTTCACCTTGTCTAACAAATCTTCTATTTACTGCAAGGCTGAAAGATGCTACTAAGGTATTGTTTGTTTGTGTATATCTAACTTCTGGATCTCTTGTTAATCTTCCCATTAAAATTACTTTATTCATTTTTTATCACCTTTCTTTACTTTTAATAAAGGTCCCTCTTCTTTATTTTATTTTTCATTTTTGATCATTTACTGATCCATTTTGACAACAATAAATTTCAATACGTCATCTGTAATTCTATAAACTCTTTCCAATTCAGCAATTGAATCTGGTTTTGCTTCAAAATGAAAAACTAGATAAACACCTTCTGCATTCTTTTTGATTGGATAAGCTAATTTCTTTTTACCCATTTCTTCAACAGATTCTACTTTTCCATTTTTGTTAATTAATCCTTCAAATTTATCTTTTAAAGCTTTAACTGCTTCTTCATCTAAATTTGGATTAACAATGATAACACTTTCGTATTTATTCATCATTTTCACCTCCCTTTGGTTTATAACCCACTTCTCAATAAAGTGAGTAGAGATTGTATACTTTGCTATTTTAACACGTTTTTTTGAATTTTGCAATAGTTTTATTGAAATTTTTTCCAAAAAACGTTGACAAATTCAGCTTTTTGTAGTAAAATAGTTAAGCATTAATAGATTGTAACTTAAATTTTAAGTTTCTCCCCGGTAACTTAAAATTTAGTTCATATAAAATATAGTAAAATAGGAGGATATATCATCATGAATAATACAACATATAGTGCAAAAAAAGGTGAAGTAGAAAGCAAATGGTACATTATTGATGCAACTGATAAACCACTAGGTAGAGTTGCTACAGAAGCTGCAAAATTATTAAGAGGAAAACATAAGCCAACATTTACACCAAACATTGATACAGGTGACCATGTTATCGTTATCAATTGTAAAGATGTAAAATTAACAGGTAATAAATTAGACCAAAAAATATATAGACATCATTCCGGTTATATTGGTGGAATGAAAGAAGTTCCAGCAAGAGTTATGCTTGAAAAAACTCCTGAAAAAGCTATGATGTTAGCAATTAAAGGTATGTTACCACACAACTCTCTAGGAAGAGCTCAATTAAAAAAATTGAGAGTATATGCAAATAGCGAACATGAAAATCAAGCACAAAAACCAGAAATATGGGAGGTTAAATAAAAATGGCAAAATCAGAAAAAATAATATATTATGGTACAGGTAGAAGAAAATCATCTGTAGCAAGAGTAAGAATAGTAGAAGGTTCTGGAAAAATTACAATCAATGGAAAAGATATTGATGAATTTTTCGGTCTAGAAACCTTAAAAGTAATCGTAAGGCAACCATTAACTGTTACAAATACAACGAGCAAATATGATGTTATTTGTTCAGTTAAAGGCGGTGGATTTACTGGTCAAGCTGGTGCTATCCGCCATGGTATTGCAAGGGCTTTAAATGAAGCCAATTCTGAATATCGACCTACTTTAAAACAAAACGGTTTCTTAACAAGAGACCCTCGTATGAAAGAAAGAAAGAAGTATGGTCTTAAAAAAGCCCGTAAAGCTCCTCAATTTAGCAAGAGATAAGTTTTACAAAAGCCAAATAAAAAATCCAGATTTTATTCTGGATTTTTTAATTTTTTATTCCATTACTTCCATTGCATCTCCTTGTTGCAAACCTTCCAAATTGTAATACGTATCTGGTACATTCCCCATCACAACATTTTCCATTAATAATACCTGATTGCTTATATTTTGAGAAATGCTTTTAAATGGTGTTAAAATAATTATCTCACATTTCATTTGTAAATAAACTCTATGCAAAGTTTGGTTAATCCCTTGAGCAATAAATTCACTTTTTAAATCTGTCTCTACATTCCCTGCTGTTGAAATTTTTATATCAATCCCTGGACCCCTTCCCGAAAGAAAATTAATTCCTGTAAAACTGCCGAAGTGCAATTTCTATATCCCCTCTCCCCATGTTATTAATTTCTTCCTGAATTCTATTGGGCACGTCTGAAATAATTTCATTCATAGGAATTACATTTGATTTAATCATTCGAATATTTCCATCATTATCTTTTTCTATTGAAAAAAGCTCATCATAAGAATATTTTCTCATCACTTCTGTTGCTTGTTTATTTGACACAATTGTTGCAATAGATTTTGCTTTTTCTCTACATAGCTCACTAAAAATTGGTTCAACTGCATTTAATATAAATATTACTGTCAAAAAAGCAATCATTAAAATTATCACCATTTTTATGAAGGGACTCCCTTTATGTTTTGGAAGTCCAACTTTTGGAATTCTAAAGCGAAATCTTGAATAAATCTTATGCATAACGATTGTTTTGAGTCCTTACATATTTAGGAATATACAATTTTTGTGAAACTTGTATTTGATCTGGATTTTCGATTCCGTTTGTTCTCACAATATCATCTACTGTACTACCAAATTCTTTTGCTATATTCCACAATGTATCCCCTTTTTTAACAATATATATTACAAGACTATAATCCTGCTCAGCCCTTTCCCTATCTTCTTCAACTGTTTGAATTAAATTTGCATTTGCATTTCTATACATATCTGTTTGAACATTCATATTTATATTGCATGATATATTTCCACCATCTTGAATTACAAAATCCTGAGACAAAATTTCAAAGTCATTTTGTGTATTTAATGATTCCCCTCTTTCCAAATTATCAATAACATATTCAAATGGTATAGTGGCTTCTTGCACAGATACTTGCATATTATTCCCTAAAAATAAGAATCGCATTTGAAGTTCCATTTCAAATAAAATTTTAGAATTAATTTTTGTTTCCTTTTGCATTACTACATAAGAATCTACATCTATTAACTTTTTACCTTCAATATCTTTCAAGTTAACTATTTCTTGTAATATTTTAGACTGTTTCACACAAGTTTTATCACTCATAGTTGACACAGGTATTCTATCAATTTTAAACATCATATCTGGTCTATATAAATCTTGTATCAAATTGATATTTTTCTCCTCATACACATTGCAAGTCACTTCATATTCCAGTTCTACGTAAATAGAATGTTCTTCTTGTGCATTTGGTTTCACAATCATGTTTCTCAATTCATAGCAAACATCATATGTATTATTTTCTGATACTTCTGGAATATCAATAAATCCTACAACAGGTATTTTGGGATTAACCATTCCAATTCTATTATCTTCTGTTAAATATGCAATCTTAATTTCTGCTTCTGCTTTTGTTAATACTTTATTGTAGCTAATTTTTACATCCTTCTCTACCAAGTCTGTAGAAACTTTTAGCACTTCTACTAATTGATCAATACTATCAATTTGTACAGTATCTTTAGCATAAATTTTTGTACTTCCTGTTCCTAATAAAGAATTCATCGCAAAATTATCTTTTAAAATTTGTACATCTTCTTGTTCTATAATATCATTCACAACTTCTATCTCATCTTTTGCAAATATTTTTATACACAGCTCTAAAGCTACTTTTATCCCTATTTTTCTACCATTGATAACTTTTGCCTCAACACTTTTTACATTTGTTTTTAGGCAAATCTGCATATCTGGCATAACACCTTCTAAGTCAATTGTATTAGAAAAATCTAAAACTGTATTAACTCCTCTTATTCCTTCATCCATTCCTTCTGGCATATACATTATATAACTATTTACTCCACCATCTATCTTTATTTTTCCTTCTAGAAGTTCACGTTTATAAATACATGCTACACCACTTGTACAAATTGTATTTAAAATATCTGGTTTAGAATCTGGTACGATCATATCCCCTTCTACAAAAATTATCTCTGTTTTTTCTGTGACTAATTTATGAATACATAAATTTTCTTTTGCTATATTCATCATAATTAACCTCCTTATTTTTCTCTTTATACATGTATATGTCCACTTTCATATTTTATTCGTTAAATTACAAAGTTAGCACATTTCGACTTTTTTCTACATAGAATATATTAGCCTATATTTTGAGGTGATAACATGAAACAGTTAAAAAAGGGAAGCATTGTGGTTAGGAAATCACATCAAAAAGATGTTATTTTTACAATAACAAAAATTATAAAGGCAAATCAAAATGAAATTGCTTTATTACACGGGCTCATCGAAAGGTTTGAAGCTGATAGTCCTGTTGATGATTTAGAAATTGTTAAACCAAGTATTGTAAAAGAAGAATTAAATAAATTTAATCAAAAAATAGATAATAAAATAAATGAAACATTGACATTAAGAACGTTAAATCAAAATCGTCACATACACGAAAAAGTTATAACAGGAAAAATTCTACATTTAGATGGTGATAAAAAATATTCCACTAAATCTTACTATTATTATAAAAAATTAGGATTAAATGCTATCGTTAAAAATATTCCTGAATACCAACAACCAAAAGTTGTGTATTCTTTATTAGAAATATATAATCCTGATATTCTTATTATTACCGGCCATGATGGTATGATAAAACGAAATATCGGATATCATGATATTTATAATTATAGAAATTCTAGACATTTTATTCAAACAGTAAAAGAAGCTAGACGCTATGATACAGAACATCAAAAAAATACAGTTATTTTTGCCGGTGCTTGCCAAAGTTATTTTGAAGCACTAATTTCAGCTGGTGCAAATTTTGCATCTTCCCCTGCCAGAATTTTAATTGACTTTTTAGATCCAATTGTAATAGCAGAAAAAGTTGCACTTACAGAAAATAATAAATATATCACAATTGATGATATTGTAGATGAACTTCGTGATGGAAAAAAAGGTGTTGATGGAATTGGTGCAAAAGGAAAAATGATTCGTGATGTAACATTTTTGTAACAAACTTGTAATATAAATGTAACATCACCTGTTTTATTCTTTAAAACCTTATTGATTAAAGGGTTTTAAGCTTTCTACAGCCTTCTACATCTTTTGACATTTTACACAAAAAATGCTATAATTCACTTATCTTAAGAGAGTAGGTGATAATATGATTTGTAAATCTGATATTGCAAATCTTAAAACTGACATCTTGGACAAAGTAGGACAAAAGATAATAGTAAAAGGTTCTCTAGGTAGAAGTAAAGCCTTTGAAAAAGAAGCTACATTGGAAAAAGCGTATCCTAATATTTTTATAGTAAGATATGAAGAAAATAATAGTAATGTAACTTATAGTTACACAGATGTTTTAACAAGAACTGTTGAGGTTGAAGTTTTTGATGGCAATTCTTACAGCCCATTGATTCCCCCTCCTGTTGAAACCAAAAGAAAAAAGAACGTTGTTGAGGCATAAAAATAAGGTTTGGATAAAAAATTCCAAACCTTATTTTTTTCCCTTATGTAATTTGCTATATTTTAATTTCGTTGCCATTCCTCCCCTTATATGTCTTTCCGCTTTATTTTCATCTAGTATTTCTCTCACCTCTTTTGCTAATCCTGGGTTAATTTTTTTTAATCTTTCAGAAACATCTTTGTGTACTGATGTTACTTTTAAGAGCGGTTTCTTTTATATCATTAAAGTTAGTTATAGTAGCTGGTGTAGAGCCTATTTCATTTAATAGTTTAAGTCTTACTTCTACATTTGAATCACTATCTACTTCAATAACATCTATTATCGTTTTTAGCATTGCATTTGTTATTGTTTGGTTATTAAGTATATCATCAACTGTACTAATTGTTTTAGTGAGTTCTTTTTCTAATACATCTTTTTCTTTTATCTCTGATGTAATTAGTTTTAGTTCTCTTTCTAATCTTGCAATATCTTCATTTAATGGATTCGTGTATTTCTTTAGTTCTTGTATATTGATTACTTCATTTTGGAACATTTCCATATATTTTTGCTTTTTATTTGTAACTTTTTCTATTTCTTGCAAAAGGCTTTGTTCAGTTCGTTCATTGTTTTCTCTTAATTTTGTAATCTTTTCAAATTCCTTTTCAACTGCTTTCATAAAGCCCTTTTTATTTTTTATAATACTTTTTAGATATACCTTTATTGCATTTAAAAGTTCTTCTTCATCAATTACAGTAGTGTTTGGGCAATGATTTACTCCCATTGAGTTTCTTCCGCTACATACCCATCTTATATATTCCTTTCCATCTTCTGTATATTTTCTTCTAATTCTTCTAAATGAATAGCCACAATGTTTGCAATAAATAAGTGTACTAAATACATATTCTGTTTTTTCTCTTTTGTT
>CANQTV010000036.1 GCA_947626875.1 uncultured Clostridia bacterium
ATTTTAAATTCAATTACTCATAGGTTGGTATCCTCTGGGATAGGGAAAAATCGCATAGGGAAAAAAAGGGCGTCCCCTATTCCCTCTCTAAATCAAAATAGAATTCTACTCCATTTTCAAGGTTTTTAACTCCATAGTCACTATGATAATAACGCATGATTGCTCTTACAAATGCTAATCCTATTCCGCTTCCACCTTTTTCTCTATTTCTAGATTTATCTACTTTATAAAAACGTTTCCATATATTTTCAATATCTTCTTCTGCAATCTTTTCTCCTGTATTAAATACTTTTATTCTTACTTTTCCTTCATTTTCTAATATTTCATTTTCTACTCTAATTTCTCTTTTTCCATCTATTTCTTTTACATTTTTAATAGCATTTGTTAAATAATTTGTTATTACTTGTTCAATATAAAAATCATCTGCAATTACTGAAATTTGTTGGTTTTCATCTAGTGAAACTTCTACTTTTACTTCATCTAACAATAATTTTGATTTTCTAATAACTTCTCTTTCCAATTCTACTATATCGAAACTTTTATTATTAAATTCCCTTTTTCCATATTCTAATTTCATCAATTCCAATAATTGTTTTACCAACCTGTCCATTTTATTGGTTTCATCTAAAATAACCTCTGCATAAAATTTCCTACTTTCTTCATCTGAATTTACATTTTCTAATAAACCCTCACTATACCCTTGAATTAAAGCTATTGGTGTTTTCAACTCATGTGATACATCAGAAATAAATGTCTTTCTCATCTCATCAATTTTCGATTTTTGTTCAATATCTTTTTCCAATTCTACATTAGTACTACGTAATTGATTTATTGTTTTTTCCAATTTATCAGACATTGTGTTAATGCTTTTTCCTAAATTATCAATTTCATCATCTGCATCTTTTATACGATATTTATGACTAAAATCTAAATTTGCCATTTCTTTTGCAATTTTATTTAGTTCTAATATAGGTTCTGTAAATTTTTTTGATATTACAGATACCAAAATCGCTGAAATAAAAATAGTAAAACCTGCCATCAATAACAAGAAATTGTTAGAAATTCGCACACTGTCTTGAATAGATGTTACTGGTATTCTAATATATAAATGATATCCATTATCAAAAGTACCTGAAAGTATAATATAGTTTAAACCATTTTTAAAATCCTTCTGTTTTAAAATTCTAAAACGTTCAGTTTCTTCTAATAGTTCTCCCTTGTTACTGTCCTTAACAGTATAAAAATTTCTATCAGAACTATATATATACATATTATCCTCATCTAATATAGTAATATCAAAATTATTTTTTACTGCAATTTTTTCTAATTCTGATTCTAAATCTAACAATGGATCATTACCATTATAATAACTATTTAACTGATAATACAAATCTTTTAATGTATTTTTCTTTGAATATAAATAAAAATTCTCTAAAGCAAAACTATTCAAAATAATTAGAAAAATTATAATACATAAAACTGTTATACATAGTGTTAAAAATAATTTAACTTTTACAGATTTACTTGCACTCTTTATTTTAGATATGTATTCTTTTACTATTTTTCTCATCCCTTTCTAAGCATAACTATTTTACTTCAAACTTATACCCTATTCCACGCATAGTTTTAATGTATTTTCCTTTTTTTCCTAATTTATGCCTTAATTTTTTTACATGACTATCAATTGTTCTAGAATCTCCATAATAATCATAATTCCAAACATTATTTAAAATTTTATCTCTAGATAATGCAATATTTTCATTTTCTACTAGATATGCCAATAGTTCATATTCACGCAAGCTAAGTTCAATTGGTTTTCCATCAACTGAAACTGTCCTTCCTTCTTTATTAATTTCAATCCCATCATAATTTTTAATAGATGATTCTTCTTTTCCTGTTCTTCTTAAAATTGCTTCTACCCTTGCAACTAATATTTTAGGACTAAAAGGTTTTGTAATATATTCATCTACACCTAATTCAAAACCAAATAATTCATCTTGTTCTTCTCCCCTTGCTGTTAGCATAATTATAGGTATTGTTTTATTTGTTTGCCTAATTTGTCTCAATACAGACCAACCATCTAATTTAGGCATCATAACATCTAACAAAATCAATTCAATTTTAGATTGATTTTGCTCATAAATTTCCAGAGCCTTTTCTCCATCTTCTGCTTCTAAAATTTGATAACCTTTTGCCATCAAAAAGTCTTTTATTAATTTTCTCATTCTTGTTTCATCATCTACAACTAAAATAGAACTCTGTATCATTCTAACTTCCATTCCTTTCCATTGTTACTTATAAGATTATACAACCTAATTGTGTCCATTTAGTGAACATAGTTAGACTTTATAAAAAGGACATGTGTTTCATGCCCTAATTTTTTACATATACTGTTTTACTATCATATGCTAAACTTACATGTTCTTCTTCCAATATTCTCATAATGCCATAATTTATCTTCTCCGTTTCTTCAAGGAAACTAGCATAATCTACAGAATTTGTAAAACTATATATCAGTAATTGTATACCATTATCTACAATTGCATTAAATTTTACAATAACTGAATCATCAATAATTTCATCACGATTTAACAACATTTCTTGAATTTTTGCTGTTAATTTTTCAACTTTTTCTAACGGTGTATCTAATTCCAAACATAAAGTAGTTTTAAATCTCCTTTTTACCATGCGACTCCAATTGTTAATAGATTCATCAGATAAAACTGAATTTGGAACATTTACAACAGAATTCTCAAAAGTACGAATTCTTGTACTTCTAAATGTTATATCTTCTACCGTTCCTTCATATGTACTAAATTGAATCCAATCCCCTACAACAAATGGTTTATCAATAAATATCATTAGTCCACCAAAAAGATTTTTAGCTGTATCTTGTGCAGCTAAAGTAATAATAATACCTGTAACTCCTAATCCTGCAACTAACCCATTTAAGTTAATACCTAATTGTGTAATAATTAAAAACACTGCTATTGCATAAATGAAAAATCGAATAATTTTTAAAATAAAATTAATGGAAGAATCTGTCTGTTTTTTATCCATTTTAGCTAAAATATTATTTACAATTGTAGAACCTGGTTTAAAGCTTTGTGCAAATCCTCTTGCAAATATAATAATACTAATAATAATGAATGCTTTATTTATTATTACCATTGTTTCTTGAGAAATTAGTAATTTATCTCGTAAAAGTAAAATTGCTAAATAAACTCCTAAAATGGAAATAAACAATTTCAAAGGTGCATAAAATGCACTCTTATGTGCTTCTCTTTTATGCTTTAAACCTATTCTAAATAAGCGAATAATCCAATAAGAAATACCACCACTAAGCACCTTAAAAAGTACAATAATGCATATTGCTAAAATAATATCAACTGCTGGTATTGCTACTATATTATCTATAAAATCTACTAATTGCTGCATGATACACTCCTTTCATTATTTTTCAATCCTTCTATACTTCACTCCAGGTTGAAAAAGAATTAAATTGCTGAGGCTGTTAAGCTTTAGCTGTTACATCGTCAGTAGGCAAGGAAACTTTTATAAAGCCTCTGCATATAGCCAACTCTATAGCATTAAAATGCTAAGAGTTGCTTAAAAGGCAAAGGCGCGTACTCTTTGTACGTAACTGCGTTTTTTATGAAAGTTGACACAGTAAAATACTTTTTTTGCATACTGACGCTGTAACAAGCAAAGCTTTAACAGCCTCAGCAATTGTAATTCTTTTTCAACCTTAGCCCATGTAATCTCTCAACTTCTTACTCCTACTAGGATGTCTCAACTTTCTCAACGCTTTTGCTTCAATTTGTCTAATCCTCTCACGTGTTACATTAAACTCACGACCTACTTCTTCCAAAGTTCTTGACTTTCCATCCTCTAATCCAAACCTTAATTTCAAAACCTTTGCTTCTCTTGGAGTTAAAGTATTCATAACATCTTCTAACTGTTCTCTTAATAATGTATAAGATGCTGCATCATGTGGAGCCGGACTATCTTCATCTTGAATAAAATCACCTAAATGACTATCATCTTCCTCTCCAATAGGAGTTTCCAAAGATACTGGATCTTGTGCAATTTTTTGAATTTCTGCAACTTTTTCCACTGTAATCTCCATTTCTTGTGCAATTTCCTCAGTGGTTGGCTCTCTTCCTAATTGTTGTAATAAATGCCTAGATGTACGAATTAGTTTATTAATTGTCTCTACCATATGAACTGGTATTCTAATTGTTCTTGCTTGATCTGCTATCGCTCTTGTAATTGCCTGTTTTATCCACCATGTAGCATAAGTACTAAACTTAAAACCTTTTGTATAGTCGAATTTCTCAACAGCTTTCATTAACCCCATATTACCTTCTTGAATTAAATCCAAAAATAACATACCTCTACCAACATAACGTTTTGCAATACTAACAACCAAACGCAAATTAGATTCTGCTAATTTTTGTTTTGCTTCTTCATCACCATCTAAAATCTTTTTAGCTAAATCTAATTCTTGGTCATAAGATAATAAAGGTATTCTACCAATTTCTCTCAAATACATACGTACAGGATCATCAACATTAATACCTTCAAAACTACTATCTGTAAATTCCTCTACTTTTAAGTCTTCTACTTCTTTTAAATCTTCAATATCAGGCTCTTCTTCAAAATCATCTTGTATCAAATCTACACCAATCTCTTCAAACGCATCAAAAACAGAATCCATTTGTTCTGGATTTACATCATCTAATTGTTTTGCCAAATCTTCATATGTGATTTTTCCCTTTTCTTTTACTTCTTTTAAAAGATTTTGTACAGCTGCATTTTTTATAGCATCCTCTTTATTTTCTTCTCTAAGTTCCTCTTCTGATTTTTTTTGTTCTTCTACTGTTTCCCTAACTTCTTTTTTAGGCTTTTCTACTGTTTTTTTTGCCTTTTTTGTTTTCTCCTTAACTTCTACAATTTCATCTAATTCTTCTTTTTTCTTTCTTGGCATCCTTATTCACTCCTATTTCATTTTTGCTAATTGAATAATAATTTCATTTAGCTCTTTTTCTAGTTCTTTTTTTTCAGTAGCTGATACTTCCTGATCTAATAAAGTCAAAATTTGCATTTTTCTGCTATTTAATTTTTCTCTTTGATAGCCGTGTATTACATCATCAATTGCCTTTTCCATGTCTTTAATCTCATAATCATCCGCCATAATTGCCGTAATATGACTCTGTTCTTCCTCACTTAAATTATCCAATATTCCATTTATATTACTATTTCCTTTTTCAAATTCTTCATACAGTTTTTTTGCAATTTGTTGATTTAATACATCCTTAAATTCTTCTGCCTTAACATTTTGTTTAATTATTTCATATAAATTCAAATCTCCTGTTAATAAGATTGCTAAAATCATATTTTCTCTTTTTTTAATGTTTACTGATACTTCTGGAGATGTTTCCTTCCTATGAATAACACTTTTGTTTTTGTCTAAAACTTTTTGCCCTTGTGTCCCAGCATATAATAATTTATTTACTTCTGCATAAATCGCTTCTTTAGAAATTTGATATTCTTTTGCAATTTTTTCAATGTATATTTCTCTTTCCATTGTATTGTTTACTTTTGAAATCAATTTTGCAATTTCGTTTAAGAATTTAATTTTATCATTTACATTGTCTATATTGAAACTATTTCGCAACAATTTGACTTTAAACTCTAAAACAGATATTGCATTTTCAATTAAATTTTGGAACCTAACATTTCCATATTTGATAATATATTCATCTGGGTCCTTAGCTCCTTCCATTTGTAAAATACGCAAATCACATCCCATGGTTTGTAAAATATCAATTGCTCTAATTTTTGCATTTAATCCTGCTTCATCTGCATCAAAACTTAAAATAATTTGTTCTGCATTTTTGCGTAATAAAAAGCCCTGTTGGCCGTGTTAAAGCTGTTCCTAATGGTGCTACGACATTTTTTATTCCTCTTTGATGTAAGGAAATAACGTCCATATAGCCTTCTACAATTAAAATCTTTTTTAGGTGTACTTTCTTGGCAACATTGAGCCCAAATAAATTTCTTCCTTTGCTATATACAATATTTTCTGGAGAGTTGATGTATTTTGGTTTTGAATCATCTAATACTCTCCCTCCAAATGCAATTACTCTACCACGCACATCACAAATTGGAAACATAAGTCTATTGCGATATCGGTCAATATATTGTCCTCTATCATTTTTATTTACTAAGCCTGATTCCAAAATTTCTTTTTCTTCGAATCCATGTTGTTTAAGAGCACGATATAATTCATCAAATTTTCCTGAAAATCCAATTTGAAAAGCTTGCAATGTATTATTTGTTAACATCCTCTTTTTGACATATTCTTGTGCAATTTTTGCATTTGGTGTATATAAATTCTTATGATAAAAATCTGCCGTAAATGTATTCACTTGATAAACTTTTGCTTTTAATTCTTCTTTTTGTGTATCTCCATTATTTTGTAAAGTAGGTAATTGAATATTTGCTCTATCTGCTAACATTTGAACTGTTTCTATAAAATTGAGTCCTTCTATCTTCATAATAAATGAGATAACATTTCCTCCTGCACCACAACCAAAACAATGAAAGATTTGTTTATCTGGTGAAACTGAAAATGATGGTGATTTTTCATTGTGAAATGGGCATAATCCAAAATAGTTTCTACCACTTCTCTTTAGTTGTACATATTGTGATATAACATCTACAATGTCATTACTTTGCCTTACATCTTCAATGATTTCATCACTATATCTAGCCATTTAAACTCTTCTTCCCTCCATCACTTTCCAAAATTCTCGTTACAATATTATTATTCGACGTATTTTACATAAATCCTTCTTTTCTTTTTAATTTTCCCTAGCCGGGAATCGGGGACGCCCTTTTTTTCCCTATGCTAACCGGGAACTGGGGACGCCCTTTTTTTCCCTATGCGATTTTTCCCTCTTTGTTTATTATTATAAAAATATTTATTTTTTTACAAAG
>CANQTV010000037.1 GCA_947626875.1 uncultured Clostridia bacterium
AAAAATAAATACTTTTATACTTAATAAACAAAGAGGGAAAAATAGCATAGGGAAAAAAAGGGCGTCCCCTCTTCCCGATTAGGGAAAAAAAGGGCGTCCCCTCTTCCCGGATCTCTTCTAGTTCCGTAAGAGTTTTTTTGATTTTCAAGGAAATATTACAAAAAAGTAATATAAATGTAATAAAATTGAACAAAAAGATGTATCCTAATAAAAACTATTTCCCTAAGATGTTAGACGAGCATAAAATTGATGTCAAAAAAAGGCAAAAACATGCATTGACTAAAAAAGAAAAAGTAGTAAAATATAATTAAAGTTAATAATTAGGAGAAATACAATGGAGAGAGAAAGAGTAAAAGTCAAAATTTTAATACTAATTGCAATTTTATTTTTAATTTTTAGTATACCAAGTGTGTCAAAAGCAAGTTTTTATTTAAAAAACGAACAATTAAGGAATTCTAGTGAAGAAGAGCAAGAAGCAGAATATCCAGAGAAAATAGGATTTTCAATTGGAGTACTTAATGAAAACACTAGTAATTTAAAAGTTGCTTCAGCATTATGGAAATTTGTAAAATATGCAAATCAAAATGCTGAAACAGGTGAGGATAAAATTAATTTTTATTGTGTAAAAGCAAGTACCGGTTTTTTAGATCCAGCACAGAAATATGAGTATGTGAATTCTTATGACTTTATTAACCAAAGAACTGACATGAAAGGAGTTTCTGGGTTACAAAGTATTGTAAATGATAATTTAAATTCAAATACTATTGATAAAGATCCATATTATGCAATTATTGCATTATCTGACTTAATGTATATAAAGGGAACAATGACAGAAAGTGGTGTATATACAACAAATGGAGCTTCTACAGAACAAGATAAAGCATTGTTATTAAGAAATGCTGGAATTACAGACAATAAATTAACAGATAATATGATAGATGCAATACAACAGGCAGTAATTTGGTATTTTACAGATTGGGACAATAAAGATTTTGATAGAGTATATGACAGATACAAAAATGGTGCACAATCAGGGGAAGAAGCAACATGGTTTACCTATACAGATGAAACTAAACATGAATCAGTATATAAGTATTCTCCAATAACAGATTATAAGAGTAATTCTGGATTAGGTGAAGACTTAGGAATTCAAGTACGAAAATTATATGATTATCTTATCAAAACAACAATAGCAAATATTCCATCATATAAAACTGGAGCATTGAAAAGTAAAAATAAAATTACTTTATATACAAATAAAAATGTAGAAAATACACAACCAGTTATTGTTATACAAAAAGTGAAATCTTTTGATTTAGCATTAAGAAAATACATTACAAAAGTAGGTGATACAGAATTAGCAAAAGATAATCGTACTAGAATGCCAGATATTGATGAAACAAAAATAGCAACAAATGGAACAGCAGATTATAAGCATAGAAAAGACCCAGTACAAGTAAAAACAGGAGATATTATTACATACAATATTACAGTGTATAATGAAGGCGAAAAAGCAGGATGTGCAACAAAAATAATAGATCAATTACCAGATGGATTACACTATGAGGGAATGGATACAGCAACGGCTGGAAAATTTGATGCTGTATATGATGATACTAACAATAAAGTTACATTTACAAGAAAAAGTGGAAGGGAAAATCAAGATAAATTAGAAGCATATACAGAAGGTGATCCACATTCAGAAACATTGACAATTACATGTAAAGTAACACAAAAACCAATTCCAAAAACTCAAAAAGTATTAACAAATGTAGCATGGATAGAAGAAGAATATGATGCAGTAGATAGCAAAAAGATTACAAGTCAAGAAGGAGATGATAGAGATTCAGAACCATCAAACAGTCCAGCGACAGATCCAGTTGTTACAAAGAGTAATATGGATAACTATAAAGGAAAAGATAATAATGAAAATGTTTCAAATAACCCAAATGGATATTGGCAAGGAAGACAAGATGATGATGATTTTGAAAAATTAGTCGTAATACCAAGTAATTTTGATTTAGCATTGAGAAAATACATCACACAAGTAAATGACACCGTATTAAAAAATAATAATCAAACAAGAGAACCAAATATTGATGAAACAAAAATAGCAACAAATAAAACAGCAGATTACAAACATAGAAAAGATCCAGTGGAAGTACAAAAAGGAGATATTATTACATATAATATCACCGTATATAATGAAGGAGATAGAGCTGGGTATCCAATGGAAATTATAGATCAATTGCCAGAAGGATTACATTATGAAGGAATGGATGAAGGAACAAAATTAAAATTTAATGATAATTATGATAGTGCAAATAATAAAGTAACATTTACAAGAAAAGCAGAAAGGGAAAAAGAAGATAAATTAGTAGCATATACACAAGGAAAGCCAGCTTCAGAAACACTTACTATAAAATGTAAAGTAACACAAAACCCAGATGCACAGCAGGAAATAGTATTAACAAATGTAGCATGGATATCAAAAGAATATAATTCAGATGATGATCAGGAGATTACAGATCAAGAAGGATATGATATAGATTCAGAACCATTAGATAGTCCAGCAACAGACACTCCAAAAGTCACAAAAGATAATATTACAGCATATAATGGACATGATGAGAATAAAGGAGATAATAATAATGCAGAACAATTGAAAGACAATAATTATTTCTTCAAAGGAAGAGAAGATGATGATGATTTTGAAAAATTAGTTGTAAAACCAAAGAAATTCGACTTAGCATTAAGAAAATATATTACAAAAGTAGGTAATACTGTATTAGCAGAAAATAATCGTACAAGAATACCAGACATAGATGAAATCAAAATAGCAACAAATGGAACTGCAGATTACAAACATAGAAAAGATCCAGTAGAAGTAAAAACGGAAGATATTGTTACATATAATATTACAATATATAATGAAGGTGAAAAGGCAGGATATGCAACAAAAATAATAGATCAATTACCAGATGGATTACATTATGAAAGAATGGATGCAGCAACAACTGAAAAATTTGATGATGATTATGATGACGTAAATAATAAAGTTACATTTACAAGAAAGGGTACAAGATCAGATAAATTAAATGCATATACAAGTGGAGATCCAGATTCGGAAACATTAACAATAACATGTAAAGTGACTCAAGAACCTGATGTAAGGAAACGAAAAGTACTAACAAATGTGGCATGGATAGAGGAAGAATATGATGCAGTAGATGAAAAGGAAATTACAAATAAAGTAGGCGACGATAGAGATTCAGAGCCATCAACAAGTCCAGCAACAAATCCAGGTGTTGCAAAAGATAATATGGAAAACTATAAAGGAAAAGACACTAATAAAGATGTTTCAAATAACCCAAATGGATATTGGGAAGGAAGACAAGATGATGATGATTTCGAGAAATTAGTTGTAATGCCAGAAAATAATTTTGATTTAAGGTTAAAGAAAACAATTTATGACATAAATGGAACACAAGTAGAAGAAAGAATTAAAAGTGTAAATGTAGATGCATTAAAAGCAAAAACAAGTACAGATGCAGATATACAGATGAATAAAGATCCAATTAAAGTAAAAAAAGGTGATATAGTAAAATATCGTATTCGTGTATATAATGAAGGAGATATAGATGGATATGCAAAACAAATATCAGAAGACATTCCAGAAGGACTAGAATTGATTTATTCTGATGATACAGAAGAACAAATCAATCAAAATACTACATTATCAGAAGCTGAAAAGAATGCAATATTGTACAATAAATCTATTTGGACACCATCTGTAAAAAACCAAACAACACAAAAAGTTGAAATGGTAACAACAAATTATTTAGCAAAAGGTGAAGGGCTTGAAAAAACACAGCCAGGAGCAAATCTAATTAAAGCATTTAATAAAGCAAAAGATTATATTGATACTGCTGAAGAGAAAAACCCAGATTATAGAGACATATATATCTATATGAAAGTTATAGCAGAAAATGTTAGTGGAAATATTATAAGAAATGAAGCGGCGATAACAGATGATTCTGATGAAAATGGAGAAGAGATTGATGATAGAGATTCAAATCCAAAGGATTCACAATGGGATAGAGAGGGAAATCCACCAAAGTATGAAGATGACGAGGATTATGACAATATAATATTAGAAGTGTTCGATTTATCATTAAGAAAATTCATAGCAGGGCTTAGTAAGGACGTTACGGTTGAAGAAAGTGACTATTTGAAAAAAACTGATGGAAAATATGTAAGAGAACCAGAAGTTGATACATCTTTACTAGATACCGAAGGTACAGACGGAAAAATAATTACAACAGCAAAATATAACCATCCAAAAGATCCATTACTTATAGATGAAGATGATTATATTATATATACGATAAGAGTATATAATGAAGGGGATATACATGGTTATGCATCAGAAATTATAGACTACTTACCAGATGGATTAGATTATGTAGATTGTGATTTCAACAAAGCTAAAGGATGGCAATATGATGAAACAACACGTACAATAAAAACAACATATTTGGCTGATAAGCTAATTGAAGCTAGAGAAAAACTTACAGTTTCTGATACAAATGCAAACCGTTATAAACTAGATTTTGAAGATGTACAAATCATGTGTAAATTAAATGGAAAAGTAGATGTTATACAAACAAATATGGCAGAAATTACAAAGGATAAAGATAAAGATAATAAAGAAGTAGATGATAGAGATTCTCAACCAGATAATTTTGATGAGCCAGATGAAGACAAAAAACCAACATTTAAAGAAGAAATTAAAGACTCATATGTACCAGGAGACCAAGATGATGATGACTTTGAAAAAGTACAAGTAAAAGAAAAACCATTTGACTTATCATTAAGAAAATTCATAGCAGGACTTAGTAAGGATGTTACAGTTGAAGAAAGTGACTATTTGAAAAAAACTGATGGAAAATATGTAAGAGAACCAGAAGTTGATACATCTTTACTAGATACCGAAGGTACAGACGGAAAAATAATTACAACAGCAAAATATAATCATCCAAAAGATCCTGTATATATAGATGAAAATGATTATATTATATACACGATAAGAGTATATAATGAAGGAGATATAGCAGGATATGCATCAGAAATCATAGATTACTTACCAGATGGATTAGACTATGTAGATTGTGATTTCAATAAAACTAATGGATGGCAATATGATGAAACAACACGTACAATAAAAACAACAATTTTAAATAACAAACTAATTGAAGCTAGAAAGGAACTTACAGTTTCTAGTACAAATGCGAACCGTTATGAATTAGATTATGAAGATGTGCAAATCATGTGTAAACTAAAAGCAGATTCAGATATTATACAAACAAATATGGCAGAAATTACAAAGGATAAAGATAAAGACGATAAAGAAGTAGAAGATAGAGATTCTAAGCCAGATAATTTTGATGAGCCAAGTGAAGATAAAAAACCAACATTTAAGGAAGAAATTAAAGACTCATATGTACCAGGAGACCAAGATGATGATGACTTTGAAAAAGTGCAAGTAAAAGAAAAACCATTTGATTTAGCACTAAGAAAATTTATCACAAAGATACAAGACCAAGGAGTAACTTCAAGAATACCACAAGTAAAATATGATGCAGAAAATCAAAAAATAACATATGAGCATGGAAAAGACCCACTAGAAGTAGGAACAGGAATGGTAGTAGAATACACAATAAGAGTATTTAATGAGGGAGCAAGAGACGGATATGCAGCACAAGTTTTAGACGATATACCAGAAGGATTAAAGTTCTTACCAGACAATGAAACAAATACAGAATACAGATGGAAAATGTATCGTAAGCTAAGAGAAGGAGAGACAGTTGCACAAATAGAAGGACAAACAATAGTACAAGATGGACAAATATATGTAAAAACAGAAAATGCAGAAGAAGCAGATGTAATTGTAACAGATTATTTGTCAATGGAACAAGGTGCAGAGCGTATGAATAACAATGAAACTGATGAAACAACGGAAAACCCAGCATTGTTAAAAGCATTTGATCCAAATGCAGAAATATCTGATACAAATCCAGAATATAAAGACGTAAAAGTAGCATTTGAAGTAGTAGAACCAAACACATCAGATA
>CANQTV010000038.1 GCA_947626875.1 uncultured Clostridia bacterium
CAAGAAGTTCCAGAGTCTAATTATGTTGTAACTCTTAATGAGAAATATGTAAATAATCAAAATGAAAATGCTGTAAAGGGAATGTTAACAGTAAAAACTCAATTAGAAGAAAAATTAGAAAACATTTACTTCTATGCTGTTAAAGCAGATGGAACACTTGAGACTACTGCATTAAATAGTACAAGTGCATTTAAATTAGAAGCATATACAAGTAAAATACCTGTAGAGTTTAATGCTTCTAGCTTACCAGAAGGTGTAAATACTATAAAAGTAATTGCCGGAGCTGATGCCGAAACAGGAACTGTTTTAGCTGAATTTACTATTGAAAAACATACTGAAGAAGTAGACGCAGCTAGAATAGTAGGAGTAAAAGGTGAACGTCCAGCAAGTACAGGGAATAATGCTGGTTCAGTATCATTTGATATTCAATCAGATGTTACAATAGTAGAAGCTTATTATGCAGTTGTAAATCATTCTAATTCTGCACCAGCTGTATCAGATTTCAAAGATGGAAATAATTATAAAGGAGTTATAGCTGTTACTAACAATAAAGTAACTAATGCTCCAATAAAATTAGATGCATCATCTCAAGCATATGATGTTTATTTCTTACTAAAAGATGAATATGGAAGCATTTCAACAGCAGTATGTAACGGAAGTTCAAATAACGCATATGCTTTAATTCCAGCTGGAACTTTCAACAAAAATGCAAAGACAGTAACTAAAGTAGAAATGCCAAACTTAGAAGATGTAACAGCTTTAGCTGACGCAAAAGCAACAATAACAACTTCTAAAGATATGGCTAGTAGTGATAGCTTTGAAGCTGTACTATATAAAGATGGAAAACCATTTGCAACATGTACATTTGCAGGAGCAAGTAGTGGTAAAACAGTACAAGTAACTCTTAATACATTTAAATTAGTTACAAATGGTAGTACAACAGTATCTAGTCTAGAAGCAGGAGAATACTATATGACTGTATTTGGAGCAGGAGCTATTGACACAGCACCATCAGCAACAGTAAAATCAGATACAGTAAGAGTTACACCTATTGCTTCAGTAAGCGATATAGAATATACAAGATATATGCAAGATGGTGCAGAACATACTAAATTATCTTGGAAAACACCTCATAATAAGTTTGATATAGCTACTCCAGGATATGAAGTATATGTATCAGCTTATGACCAAACAGCAAAAGCTTATAATAACTTTTCAACTCAAATTTCAAGAACTCAAACTGAAAATCCTGATGATTCTTCAATAATCGAACAAATAGATCCAGGTAGAATTAAAGAAAATACTCTATATAAAGCTAGAGTAGTAGCTTTAGTAAAAACACCACATAAATTATCAGAGGCTAACTCATTACCAACAGTTTCAAAAGAATTCTTTAAGCTTGAAACTCCAAAAGTTGTAACAAATTCTGAAACTTCTTCAGAAGCTACATTAGAATTACAATCTATAAGTTCAAAAGCTAATAAAGATAATACTATATCAGGAAAAGTTCCAACATATAGTGTTGAAGTTTATACATTTAATCCTAATTATGCACCAAGCTCTATGACAGAAGCACAATATATTAGAGCTTCTCAATATGACCAAGCAGTTGAAGTTAATAAATCAAGTGGAAGATTTACTGTAAAAGGTCTAACTGGTGGAACAAAATATGCTATTAAATTAGTTGCTACAGTTCAAGGAGAAAATGGAGCAGTTAGAGGTGAATCTGAATTTGTAGATTTAGGAACAAAAAAGGCTATGTTTAACATAGATAATAAAGAGGTTACAACAAGTACTGATACTAGAAATGGAAAAATTCATGCAACTAGTACAGTAGTTAGCGTAGATGGTGTTAATTACAAAGTTTCAGATTATGTTGAATTAAGTAAAGTTGCTGCAATCGTTCAAGGATTAAGAAATGGTGATCACATAACATATTCTACAGCTACACCAAATGAAGTAAAAATTGCAATATCAACTACTGATAATGTTACAAATGTTAGAACATTACCAGATAAAGCAAAAGATATGATAGTTAATATTACAGGAAATTCTTATGATCAAAAAATAGCAACAACTCCAAGCTACGACCCAGCACAAGTTAATATAATAGGAATGTCAGGTGGGTCACTAGATATATCAGGTGTTACTGCTAAAAATAATAGAATAGTTATAACAAATGCTACAGTTAAAGTTGGAACATCAAAAGATGTTGTAATTGCAGAAGGTTCAACAGTAACATTTTCTAATACAGCTACTTTCTATACAGTAACAGCAAGTAAAGAAACACCTGTAAATGTTCAAGATAAAGCACTTACTGTAACAAAAACAGATGCTAATGCTACTAGCGACTTAGTTGTTAAAGACTTTGCTGATGATTTAACAGCTACAGTTAGAGGAACAGGAACCTTAAATGGAAATATAACACTTAACGGAAAAGGAAATGTAACAGTAGCTCCAAGTGGACTTACAGTTGCAAGTACAGTAAATGTAACAACAGTTGATGGTGCTGTTGATTTATCAAATGCAAGCTTGACAGGACATCAATCTGTAACAGTTACTTATACACAAACCCCTTCTGCTGGTGATAATGACACAGTAAAATCATTTGCTACTGAAGTTGCTCCATTTAATATGACAAATCTAGAAATTAAACAATATGATTATAATGATGCAACAGACAAGGCAGCGCTTATAGGTGCAATACCAGCTGTAGAAGTTAAAGTTGATAAAGAGTATGGAAATACAGATTCTGGTAAAGTTGAAGATGTAGATGCAACTAAAGCAAACTTTGATTTAGTAAATAAATATTTAGCTAAATTTGGATTAACAGGAACAGACAATAATGGTAAATCTGTAGCTAAGTATGGAGCTAAAATAACAGTTGCCCAAAATAGCAAATTAGTAACAATTACATTTAGTACAGATACTAAAGATGCTAAAGGTGTTGCTCAGCCTATAACAATCAAAGGTTTAAGATAATTAGCAATAATTATATATAGAAATACTATGTTCCAAAATACAGACAAAAAAATAAACAGTGCCTAAGCACTGTTTATTTTTTGTGAAAAGCCAAATTATTTTAAGTTACCAATTGTATATTTTTGAACATTATTTTTAGCATCTTTTGAATCACTGCTAAATGTTATTGTTATCTTGTTATTAGCTTTAGAAGCTGTTATTTTAGCTCCAGATTTTCCTGATGTTGTTCCATCTATAGCTGTATCTGTTAAGTTGAATTTAGCTAAATATTTATTGATTTTTTCAAAATTAGCTTTAGTAGCTTCTACATCTTCAACTTGTGTTACACCAGGAACTTTAGATGTTCCACCTTTATCTACTTCAACTTTTATATCTTCTATAGCCTCTATAAGTGCATCATGATCTTCTTGATTATTGTAATCATATTCTTTAATATCTAAATTAGTCATATCAAATGGAGCATTTTCAGCTGCGAAAGCGTCAACTGTACCATTTGAAACAGTGTTATAAGATACTGTAACTTCTTGATGTCCTGTTAATTTTGCATCATCTATATCAACTTTTCCATCTAATGTATCTATTGTAATATCACTAGAAACTGTCATTCCATTTGAATTAACTGTTACATCACCTTTACCTGAAATTTCTAATGTTCCAGCTTGTGTACCTTCTGTTGTTTTACCTTTATTGAAGTCAACTGTTAATCCACTACCAACTCTTGTGAACTTTAATGCATTTGAAGCATTATCAGTTGTTGTTGTTACTTCTACTGCATTTTGGTTAACTGTTACAGGTGTTTCTTTAGAAGCATTTGCAGTATAGTTTGAATCCATAAAATTAACTGTAGCTCCAGCGGCAATTATAACAGATTTAGCAGCACCTGTTTTTACTGTAGCATCTTTAATAATTATTCTATCATTTTCTGCTTTAAGATTAGTTATATCTAATGAACCATTCTTAGCTCCTGTTATAGTAACCTCTGCTGGTATCTTTGCACTAGTAGCAATTGCTTGGTCAAATGAATTTCCAGTAATACTTACTTTCATACCTTCAACATCATTTGGTAATGTTCTTGTAGAAGCTGTTCTATCTGTTGTAGCTATTGTTATAGCTACTTCATCTGGTTTAGCAGTTGAATATGTTATATGATCTCCAACTTTTAATGCTTGAATTATATTACTTACTTTATCTAAACCAACATATTGAGCAATTGTATAATCTGTTCCGTTCAAACTTAATGTACTACCATCAGTTGAAACTTTACCAGTTCTTGTATCAGTTCCGTCTTCAACTACCTCAGCATCAATATCTATCATAGCTTTCTTTGTTTTATCTAGTTCAACAAATTTAGCAATTCCTTCTACAGTTCCATTTACTCCGTCTACAGTTGCAATTAATCTTATCGCATATTTAGTATTTCCACTTAATCCTGTTACATCAAATCTACCATTTGAAGTATTAACTTCTACTTTTTGATCTAGGCTAGATTCATGAGTATATTTAACTTCTGTATTTCCTGCAACATCTTTTTCACTTACAGTATATACTTCTACTCTATATGAAGCTTTTTTACCAGAAATTATACCTGTTTTGCTAGATAATTCTAAAGTAGCTTTAGAATCTGTTGCTGAATTTTGAACTACTTTAGGAACTTCTGGTTTAAAGAATTCTTTTGAAACTGCTGGTTCTGAATTAGATTCTGATAATTTATGTCCAGTTTTAGCTTCAACTATTACTTGAGCTTTATATAACACATTTGTTTTTAATTCAGTAGGATTTATAATTTCTAATACTGAAGCATCTTTCTCAGATTGTGCTGGTTCTACAGAAGTTACTTCTTCACCTGCTTCATCAAAATCTACATAATCCTTAGTATTTTGATCATATTTTGCTATTTTAACTTCATATCCATCTATATCATTCTTATGATGAGAAGTTTTCCAAGATATTTTTGAATGACCATCCATATCAATGCTATATTCTACATTGCTAACTGAAGCTATAGGACTAACCGTTACTGTATTTGATTTTGTAGTTCCAGAAGGCGCAGTATCAGCAGCTCCTTCACCATATACTGTAACATAATATTGTCCAGCTTCTCCTACAGTTTCATTTGCAAATTCATCAAGAGTAAATTCTACTGTTTTAGCACCAGCACTTACTCCATCTGTTATCTCAGCTGTATCAATAACTTTTCCATCTTTATATAAAACAGCTACAAATTTTTCTCCACCTTCTAGTGCTTCAGCTACTGTTATTTTTACTTTAGCAACTGCTGTATCTGTTTCTTCTTCTAGATTTGGCATTTCTACTTTTGTTACTGTTGCAGCATTTTTTTCATAATTTGCATTTGGAATAGTTGCTTTAGCTAAATTATTAGAATCATCTGTTGAGTTACAAATATGCTCAGAAACACTTCCATATTCATCTTCTAATATGAAATAAACTGTATAGTCTTTCAAAGATGTTGCTAATGTAATTGGAGCATCTTTTACGCTATTATTATTAACTTCTATAACTCCTTTATAATTATCTCCTGCTTTAAAATCAGCTACTGAATTTGGAGCTGTACCTCCATTTTCTACTGCTACATAATAAGCTTTAACTATTTTAATATCTGATTGTATTTCAAAAGATACTGTTCCTGCTCCTGCTCCAGTACTTCCTAGACGATTTCCTTTTGCTCCAACTATTTTAGCATTATTTACTTCTGTAGTATGTTTTTCAATTGTAAATTCTGCTAAAACTTCTCCTTCGTCTGAAATTAATCTTAATGTATTAACTCCTTCTGGCATTTTAGCATATTTTGTTGTATCAATTAATATTTTTTCTTTACTTGTATATGGATTAATTTCTATATCAGTTGCACATAGTTTTTTATTTACTGTATTTCCAGCACTGTCAACAGGATATACGTTAGCTTTAATAGGTTCTTCTGCTTCTAATTCTGGATCTATATTAATTGTAGCTTCAACCTTATCGGCATTTTGATTATTTACATATTTATCAGTTAAAGTAACTTTCATACCATAGTCTGGAACTTCTTG
>CANQTV010000039.1 GCA_947626875.1 uncultured Clostridia bacterium
GTCCTTACTTTAACGGCTCGTGTAATGGCAGGAACCGGTTCTATTACACAGTATGAATTTACAGTTACCAACAACGGAAAAATTGTTAACGATTGGATTTCATTTACTTATAATAACAAGATCGTTAAAAATGGTTCTGGCTCAGTTGCATCAAGAAATGTTAAAGAAAATATAACAACTGCTTCTATCCAACTAAAAGATGGAAAAACTGTAAAAGCGACTGTGAAATATTCCAAAAAAGAGGTAAAATAGAAAGGAAAAAAATATGAAGAAATATGGTAAATTAATGGCTATAGCAGCTGCTGCTTTCTTCGTTTCTGCTTTACCAACTTCTGCTAAAGAATATACTCTTGAAGAGTTTGGTAAAAAGATGGCAAAAGACTATTCTACAGCGGGCTATGTATATGTTATTGGTGATTATGCATTCACTTCTAACCATACGTTGACGATGCAAGATGTCATGTTGGCCGCAAGAAGTATTAAACTTACTGAAGAAGAGGCAAAAGGCAAAACAAATAAAGATGATGCCTATAAGAAAATGGCAATGCATTATATCGAACAAAATGGTGATGCTTGGGAGATAGGTAATCCCGAATTCGGCGAAGGAAAGTTACCTGATGATAGTACAAAAAAATTCAACATTGTATATATTGACTATGACTTTGCAGCGAAAAACTATATTGTAAATGATGTAGATCCTACTGTAGATGCTGCTGTTAAAGAGCTAAATAATGATGCTAAAACATTTGGATTTAATGAAATTACCTTTACTGAACAAGAGGTAGAGAGTGCAACTCATAAGACCATTACCTTTGCTGTTCATGATTTAAATGAAAAAGTGTCTACATACGCCGAAACTGCAGCGTCTATGTTTAAAAAAGTTTTGATAGATAGTGGTTTAGAGTTAAAAGAAATTAAATATACTCTAAAAGATAATAACGAAAAAACAGTTTCTGCCGATGAAATTAAAAGAGGAAATGGCGAAATTGTTAAATTAGCAAAAGAGCTAATTAAAAACATGACAAACGTTGAAGATGGACAATTAGCTAACTTAACTTATGCTGCATTAATTGGAAAGGAAGCTCATGCTACATTCGTATTTGAAGTAGATGGTCAAACATATCAAGAAGACTACTACGTAACGTTTACTTATAATTTTGAAGAAGATAAAGACTTGGATTTATCTGAGGCAGCAGAAACATTAAATAAAACCGCTGCCCAATATGGATTTAGAGAAATTACTTATAATCCAGAAACCAATACTGCTGAATTTGCAATTCAAGATGATAGTATTAAATTATCTGAATATGCTGAAAGTGGCATTGTAGATATGTTCACAAAGTATATTACAGGTGCTACAAAAGTAAAATACACTTACGGTAGTGTTTCTAAGGATATTACATTTAATACTGATGGTAACAATCCTAATAAAGAGAATGCTGTTAAATGGGCAAAAGACTTACTATGCTTAATGTCTCAAGATAGTGATAGCGCACAAGATAGTAATACTTCTTGCAATGCTGCCAGTTTAATTCTTGCAGATGTTGCTGGAAAAGAAGCAACTGCAGAAATCACTTATCAATTAAATGGCGGTGAAGAAAAAACTATCGAGTATACATTAAAATTTACTTATGACTTAGATGAAGTAAAAAATTATGAATTAACTGATTCTGCTAGCAAACTAAACGAAGAATTAAAATCAAAAGAAAAAGATTATGGATTTAGTTCAGTAACTTATAATCCTGAAACAAGAATGATTGAATTCGAAGTATCAAATGAAGGATCTAAATTAGTAAACTTCGCAACATCTGGAATTATGGACATGTTCGTAAGATTTGCAGACAATGCAACAGAAGTAAAATATACCGTTAATAATCAAGAATATACAGAAAATATTATTGATTCAACATTATCAGGTGTAGATGTAAAGAAATTTGCTGCGAGACTATTAATGCGCATGGCAGGAAAAAATGTTGATAACGATGACTCAAAATTAGCTCAAGAAGCTGTTAAATTAACAGTTGCAGATGTTGCTGGAAAAGAAGCTAAGGCTACATTTACTTTTGTGGTTGATGGAGAAGAAACTGCTATTGAGTATAATTTAAAATTTAATTATGATGTGGAAGAAGTGAAAAAGTCTGAACTAACTACTTTTGCTGAACAATTAAATGATAAGTTAAAGCAATCTGATGGCACAGAATATGGCTTTGAATCCATTACTTACAATCCAGAAGATGGTAAAGTAACTTTTACTGCTAAACAAGGTCAAGACAGCACTACATTAGTAACCTTTGCTGGCAGTGGAATCATCAATATGTTTGAAACTTTTATTACCAATGCTACTTCTGTAAAATATAAAGTAAATGGCGACGATGAATATAAAGAGCCTATTACTTTAAATGATGACAAAAGTTTAAACATTATGGAATTAGCAGCTACTCTATTATTAGATATGGCTGGTCAAAACGATTCTGCAACGTCTGTTACATCAACATCATCTAGTCAAGATTGGTCTAAAGCTAAAGCGTTAAAGATTAGTGATGTTACTGGAAAGAGTGCGGAAGCAGTATTTACTTATAAAGTTGGTGAAGAGACAAAAGATATGACTTTTACACTAGAATTTGTTTCTGCAACAGCAACAGAATAAAAAAAGAAAAGAATGGAAAATTGAAAATCCATTCTTTTTACTTGCAATCTTCTTTGCATTAAAAGAATCCTAGTTTTCATAAACTAGGATTTTATCTTCAATTATTCACCAGAAGTTCCATCTACAAATGACAACTTATAAGTCATAGTTTGTGTTTCACCATTAATTACATAAGTGAAAGTAGCTTCTGCTGATTTACCAGCAACATCACTCGTTTTTAACGCAGATGCTACACTTACAAGGTCATTTGAATCTCCTTCTTCAGTAAAGGTCTTACCAGCCATTCTGCATAGTAACCTAGCAGCAAATTTAATTACTTCAGATGAAGACATTGATTTCAAATCTTCTTTATAAGAGGTAGCAACACCGTTTACAGTGTAAGATGCTTCTGTTGCGTTAGCAGCAATTTTTACGAACATATCAACAATTCCACTATTAGCAAATGTTTTTAAAGTCTTATCATTATCGCTAATTGTAAAAGTAGCAGTTCCCGTTGCTTCATCCCAAGTAACTGAACTAAATCCATATTGACTTTGTTCTTCTTTTACTTTTTTATCTAATTCTGAAGCTGCATCTGTTAGTTCATCATTTTTTACATCCTCTAAATCATATTGGAAATAAAGAGTGTAATCAATAGTTTCTATAGCATCTCCACTACCATAAGTGAATGTAGCAGTTACTTTTTTACCGGCAACTGAGGCTAAAGAGATATTAGCTGCTTCTGCTTCAGAAACACCTGCTAATTTTGACAATAATTTTTTAGCAAAGCCAACGATTTGGTCATCAGTTAAACTATCTGTGAAAGTTTCTGTTACTGTTGCACCTTCACCAGTTCCAATAGTATATTCAGCTTTTGTTGCTCCTACAACGAATGTCTTAAACATATCAATGATTCCACTATTAGCAAATGTTGCTAAAACTGCAGTATCATCAGCGATATCAAAAGTAACTGTCTTTGATTCTTTGTCATAAGTTACAGAATCAAAACCATATTTTGGATCTTCTACAACTTTTTCATTTAATGCAATAGCATCATCTGAAAGTAACTCATCCTTTGCAGGTTCTAAATCATATACGAACTTCAAAGTATAGTGAGCAACAGTCTCTTCGCCACCAATATTGTAAGTGACATCAACCGTTACCTCTTTATTAGCAACCTCAATTAATTTAAGACTAGCTGCTTGAGATGCATCTTTACCAGCCATTTTAGCTAATAATTCTTTAGCAAATTGTACGCCCTCAGCTTGAGTTGGATAAGTATTGAATGTTTTAGTCACTTTACTTTCTCCAATAGTATATTCAGCCTTTGTTGCTCCAGCGATATATTCCTCAAACATATCAAGGATTCCGCTTTGTGCATAACTAGCTAATAATGCTGATTCATCTTGAATTGTGAACGTTAAAGTCTGATCTTCATATACAATTGATGAGAAACCATAGCTTTTAGCCGTTTTATTTAAAGTTTCTGCAGCTGCTTGTAAGTTTTCTTCTTGGGTAGCATCATCATATGTAAATTTAATTGTATAATCAGCAGTTATTTCTTTATTATCGTATTTAAATTTAAATGTAGCTTTTGCTTCCTTACCAACTACATCTACATATCTAGCTGTAAGAATATCTGTGTTTGATTTGCCAGTCATAACTTCTAGCACTTCTTTAGCAAATTTAACAATATTAGAATCTGTTAAATCAGATTTATTTACTTCTTTTGATTCCGTTCCTTCACCTTCACTTTTTGGAGCAGTATATGTAATTGATTGAAGGTCTAAACCATTTGTTACAGTTTTAAATAATGTAACAATATTTTGTTCGCCTTCACCAGCTTTAGCGTAGTCTTTTAAGAATCTACTTAAATCTTGAATATCAAAAGTAACAGTCTTCGTTGCTTCATCAAAAGTAATTGATTTAAATCCACTTGCAGCAGCAACTTCATTTAACTCATCAACTGCTCTTTGAACTTCTGGATTAACTTCATCTAAAATGTAATCTTTGATAACTCCTTCATAGTTGATGTAATCAATATTGAAGACATGTTTACCATCAAGTAAGTCTCCTTCACCAACTTCAGGAGTTTCAATTGTCCATGAAGTACCATTTTTTTCAATATAATGAATGGTCATCTTGTTATAAGCTGGATCTTCATTTGTTTTGCCTTGTTCTTCCTCGGCAGTAAGTTTAATGCTTCTAGCAGCAAGCATAACATCTTGAACTGTTAATTCGTGATTAGATGTAAATGCATAGTCACCAATAACATATACATATCCTGCTGTAGAATAATCACGTCCTAATTTCTTACCGAATTCTTCAAGAGTATATTCTTTAGCAGAAGTTGGTAAAGTAGAAACGAAGAAAGCAGCAGCTGCTATAGCCATTAATTTACCATATTTCTTCATATTTTTTTCCTTTCTATAATTTAATATTTTTATTGTTCACGCTGTGCATATACAACGTTTGCGGTTACTGTTTTTCCATCGCTTAATTTAATAGTAGCAGTTTTTACACCAGTACTAACATTTCTCTTAGCGATAGTACCTTGATCGCTGTTAAATGTTTTTCCATTATAAGTGAAAGAAGTCCAGTTAACCTTTTTACCATTATCAGTAACGGCGAATTCGTATTGTAGAATAGCGCCAGTTCCTTTTTGAATAATAGCTGTCAATGTCAATCT
>CANQTV010000040.1 GCA_947626875.1 uncultured Clostridia bacterium
GGCGTCCCCAATTCCCGGTTCGGATAGGGAAAAAATGGGCGTCCCCAATTCCCGGTTTCCCAATTCCCGCTAAATTAATTAAATTCGAGTTATGTATAAGCCAATAATCGCTAAGCCAATAATAACTCTATAAATTGCAAATACTTTAAAACTTCCTTTTTGTAGATATTGCAATAAAAATTTGATAACCATTAAGCCTACAACAAAACTTGCTATTACCCCTACTACGAAAGGTATATTAAAAACAAAGTCCTTAAATTTGTATAATGTTGCTCCTAATACAATCGGTGCTGATAACATAAATGAGTATTTAGCTGTTGATTCTCTTTCAACTCCCATAATTCTTCCTGTTGTCATTGTTACTCCTGAACGTGAAACTCCTGGTATAAATGCTAAAGCCTGTGATAATCCTATTAAAAATGTTTGTTTAAATGTCATATCTTCATATTTTGTTTTTGATGGTGCTTTTTTATCTGCCACATATAATATAATTCCCATAACAATTAGTGCAATTGCAATTAGTAATGGCATTTCCCCTAAACTGTCACCAACAAAATGATCTAATAAAAATCCTATTGCACCTCCTGGAATTGTTGCAATAACAATATACCAAAACATTTTCCCTTCTGTTGATTTTTCTTTTTTTACTACTTGTCGATATCCTCCCTTTATTAGTCCAATCCAATCTTTAAAAAAGAATATTGCAATTGCTAATAAAGTTCCAAAATGTAATGCTACATCAAAACTTGCTGGAATATCCCAATTAAATATCCATGGTATTAAATTCAAATGTGCTGAACTTGAAATTGGTAATAGCTCTGTTAATCCTTGAACTATTCCTAAAATAAGTGATTGCATAATTTCTGTCATTTGTTTCTCCCTCTTTCTATTCTATATATTGTATCTTTTATAAACATTGCCGTTGTAGTTGGTGCAACTTTTCCTGGTAAAGCTAATGCCCAAACATATTTTAGATTTCTATTTTGGATTTCCTTCACATCAAATCCACCTGGTTTAGATGCTAAATCAATAAGCAATGTTTCTGGTTTTATATACTGTATTCTTTGTTTTGTTATTATTATTTGTGGTACTGTATTAATAATAATATCATATTCTATTAAATTTTCGCCAATCGTGTTAATATTGGTTGCTTGATAACCAAATGCTTTTATCCATGCAATATCTTCAACTTTCCTAGCTGCACATGTGACATTTGCATCAAGTTGTTTGAATTTTTTAGCTACCATTTTTGCAACTCTTCCAAAACCTAATATCAAGATATGGCTTCCTTGTATATTTATTTGCGTATTAGCTATTGCCACTTGTATAGTTCCTTCTGCTGTTGCAATAGTATTTAATATTGTTAGTTCTTCTTCTTTCATAATATCTATTATTTTTATATTTTGCTTTTGTGCCTTTTCTTGGATGTTTTGAGATATAGGTCCTGCAATAAATGTCTTGTTTGATAAAAATCCGAATACTTCTTCTATTTCAAGTTTTTTATTACTAAATGGTGTATTGATAGTTATTCCATCACTTGAAAATGGAACTGGCCCAATTATAATTTCTGCACTTTTGTTGATTTCTTGTATTGTTTTGCAGTTTATAATATTAGAATTTTGTTGCAATTCTTGTGCATTTTCTATGGCATAAGTATATACTAAGTTTTTATCTTTTGCAAGTAAAACTGCCAATTTTATCATACGTAAATCTCCACCAATGATTGCAAATTTCGTTGTCATTTTTATTCCTCCTTTAGTAATATATATGCAATCATTAGAATTTAATTATTTTTTCCCAAGAAAGATTTTCTTTTCCAAAATGTCCATAATTTGTAGTTTCTCTATAAATAGGTCTTTGTAAATCCAAATAATTTATAATACCTCTTGGTGTCAAATCAAACTTTTCACTTATTTTTTGAACTATTTCTTCTTCTGGAATTGTATTTGTTCCAAAAGTATCAACATATACTGAAACTGGTTTTGCAACACCTATACTATAAGCAAACTGTATTTCACATTTTTTAGCATATCCATTTGCTACTACATTTTTTGCAATATGCCTTGCCATATATGCAGCTGATCTATCTACCTTTGTTGGATCTTTTCCAGAAAAAGCTCCTCCACCATGTCTGCTATATCCTCCATATGTGTCTACTATGATTTTTCTTCCTGTAAGTCCACTATCTCCTAGAGGACCTCCTATTACAAATCTTCCAGTTGGATTTATAAAATATTTTGTTTTTTCATCTAATAATTCTTTTGGAACAATTTGATTGATAACTTTTTCTTTTATATCTTTTTTTATTGTGTCCAAATCAATCTCTGGCTTATGTTGAGTTGAAACAACTATCGTGTCAACTCTTACTGGCTTATTGTCATCATATTCTACTGTCACTTGCACTTTGCCATCTGCTCCTAAATAATCTATTATTTTTTGTTTTCTAACTTCAGCTAATTTCCTTGATAATTTATGTGCTAATGAAATAGTTAATGGCATTAATTCATCTGTTTCATCACAGGCGAATCCAAACATAATTCCTTGGTCACCTGCCCCTTCTGACTTAATATTTTCTCCTTCTTTTTCTTCTAAAGAACTATCAACACCTTGTGCTATATCTGGTGATTGTTTAGACATATTGATATGTATTTTGCAAGTTTTATAATCTATATCAACATCTTTTCCAAAATAACCTATTTCTTTTATTACTTCTCTTACTACCTTTTCTATATCTACATCTGCTGTTGATGTTATTTCTCCTGTGACAACAATTTCTCCTTTTCCTGCAACAGTTTCACAGGCTACTCTTGCATGCTTGTCCTTACTTAAATAACTATCTAATATACTATCTGATATGTAATCACATAATTTATCTGGATGGCCTTCTGTAACACTTTCTGATGTAAAAAGTTTCCTCATCTTTATCAATTCCTTTCTTGCTATAAGATTTAAAAATACCTTTGTACTCTTATTTTAGTACATTGGTATTAATATTCTCGATATTTTTCTTCTTCTACTTCTCTATTTTTCTCTTGTTGTTTTTGTTTTTTTTCTTTGTTTCTATTTAACATCTCAATATCAGTGTAACTTAAGTGTCTTGTAATGTCTAGCATTTTTTCTAGATGTTCTTTAGCTTTGTTTTCCTTTTCTTCTATTTTTCTAGTTGTTTTTTCTTCTTCCTCCATATCATTTTCTAAATTAAATGGTATTGCAATTCTTGCAATAATCGGAATAAATAATGGTTCACTTTTTATTTTTGGCACTATTTTTTTTGCATTTGCATCAATTGCTGTATTTGCATATTGAATTGCTGTGTCTTTATTTCCTTTTATCAATTCTATTTTTGCTAATTCAAAATAAGCATCTGGAGCCAATTCTTCATCCTCAATAACCTGCATAAAATATTTTTGTGCTTCTTCTATTTCTTTATAAATAAGTGCAATTTCTGCTAGTGAATATTTTGCATTATACAACAAATGATTAATATCTGCTGCTTTTTCATAACAAATTTTAGCATTTTCAAAGTCATTTAACATTGTATATGCAATTCCTAAATTATAATATAAATCATAACTTGCTGGATTATATCGCAATGCATCTTGATAAATACTAGTTGCTTCTTTATACATTTCTTTTTTTATTAAGATATCTCCTAATAAAATACTTGCTTCATAATAATCTGGTTTCTTTTTTAATAAACTATTCAACATTTGTGCTGCTTCATCTTGCTTATCAAATCCATTTAATAATTCTGCTACTTTATAATAAGAATCATAATCTCTTTTATGAATATCAATTGCCTGTACATATTCATCAATTGCCTTTCTCATACCACCTTCACTCTCATATATTTGAGCCAATCTTTTATGTCCTTGGTAATTTTCAGGATACTTTGTTACAAGATGAATTAGAGCTTGTTTTGCTTTTTTGTTATCTCCAAATTTTAAATATATATTAGCCTTTGTAACATCTATTACCTCTGTAAATGGAATATGATACCTTTCTAATATGAAAACTGCAACTGGTATTAACACTCCTATTATGTATTTGATTCCCATAAATATCCAATTCAATTTTATCTTGAACATTGCCTCAAAAAAATTTAAGGCAAGTGCGATTGCTTGTAAAATAATAATAACAACATAACTTGTATCATTACTTTTGATTATTTTATAGAAAAAATATATAAATGTAGCAAACATAAATACTGCAAAAATAATTTGTTCTAACATATATATTGTTTCCTTTCTTTACAATTCTTCCTTTCTATTTTATTGCATTTTTCTTCATTTGTCTAGTGGTTCATATAGATTTTGATAAATTTTGTAATTTTGTAAGATTTTTCTTACATATTGGTTTGTCTCTTTATATGGCACTTTTTCTATATCTGAACCATCTTTTTGAATGACTCCTTTTTGTATCCATTCATCAACTGTTCCAGTTCCTGCATTATATGCTACGACTGCTATTGAAGTATTTTTATATTTTTCTAATAATATTGCTATATATTTCGTCCCCAACTGAATATTAGCATCAACTTCTAATAATTTCGTATCAATTGATTGTGTGTCAATTGGATTATTTAATTTCGGAGCAATGTCTTTTGCTGTTTCTTCCATCAGTTGCATTAGCCCTTTTGCCCCCTTTGATGATACTGCTTTTTTATCAAAATTACTTTCTGCTTTTATAATCGCATAAATTAGGTTTTCATCCACCTGATATTGCTCTGCATATACTTTTACAAAATTTTCATATTCTCTAGGATATAACATTTTCATAAATTTCTTTTGCATTTGTAATGGTCCTAATAATATTATTGCAATTATAACTAGGGCTATTATAATCATCTGTGTTTTCTTTTTTATTCTAATCTCTCCTTTCGGGAATTGGGGACGCCCATTTTTTCCCTATCTAATTCTTCCCTATTTGTATATTATTAAAAAATTATTTTTCCTAT
>CANQTV010000041.1 GCA_947626875.1 uncultured Clostridia bacterium
TGTCCAACTTTTGGGGTGCACTTCATAAAATGACGTCTTGACAAGCCAAATTTAAAAACTCGTCCGAGTCTGATATAACATCAGATTCAGGCGAGTTTTATTTTATTTTTCTTCTTCAATTTTCATTTCTTTATAGTCACCTTGGTAATTTAATATTTCAGGTGGTAGTTCTTTGCTCCATGGCAAATACTTCTCTATATCTTGCTCTTGTAGTATCTCTAGCTGTGGTAGTTGTTCCAATAGATAGTTAATGTATTTTTTAATATTCAAACTATTCAATTTTGCAGATTCAATTAATGAATATAGTATACCAGACGCTTTTGCTCCTGCTACACTATCTGCAAATAACCAGTTTTTTCTGTGTACTGCAAATGGTCTTATGGCACGTTCTACTAATGAGTTAGTTAATGGTATTCTTCCATCTTTTATAAATTCACTTAATTCTTTTTGTTGATTATTTGCATATATCAATGCTTTCTTTAATTTATCATTTATTACTGTTTTTGTTTCTAAGGTAGTTTTTACCCATGCAAAGAATTCATCTAAAATAGGTTTTGACCTTTCAAGACGTTCTTTTTGCTTTTCTTCCACACTAAAATTAGCTATTTCTTCTTCAATTTTAAATAGCCTATTACAATATTGCAATCCTTCATAGCCATAACATGAAGTTATCATTTTCTTATGTTCATCTAAAGGAATGCTCTCATAGAAATATCTTCTAGCATGTGCCCAACATTCAGAGTGTGTTATCCCTTCTATACTATCATACGAAGTATAACCATCTGTTACAAGGATACCTTTGTAGCCTTCTAGAAATTCTTTAGCAGTCTTAGCACTTCTACTTGGTGAATATTTATATATTATTCCTTTTTGTTTCTCTAGTGCACCAGATGCTAATACCCACATATATGACTTAGATGAAGCTTTTTTGCCAGGTTCTTTATTACATTGTATTGTACTCTCATCACAGTGTAATAATTCACTTTCAGCCTTTAGCTTCTTTAGCATAAGTTCATATAGCGGTTCTAGATAGTATTCAGATATTTTTATATTCCAATTTGCCATCATATTTCTTGGTAATACCAAGCCTTTGTCATCCCACATTTTTTCTTGCCTATAAAGTGGAACTCCTAAATAATATTTTTGATATATTACTTCTGTTGCAAGTGATGGGGATGCAAATGAATGTGTTAATAGTGGTTTTGGAACTTTTGATTTTACAAATGCAAAACCTGTATTTTCACTATCCTTTCCACCACATTTTGTACACTTATATACATGCTGTATATAGTTTACTATTTGTAATTTTGCTGGAATATATTTTATCTCTTGACGTACTACTTTTTTACTTACTTCTTTTAGTTCTCCATGGCATATTGGACAATCTTGATCATCTGTTATATCTATATCTTGTATTTCTAATTCAACATCTTTTAAGTTTCCCTTTTTGATTCCTGCTTGTTTCGTTTTGGATTTTTTCTTCCTATATACTGTTAATTCTTCAATATTATCATCAATCTGTTTTTCTAATTCTTCGTCTAATCTTCCTTTAGCATCATTAAATAAGCTACATTGAGTACCTTCAGCAATATTTTCTTGTTTAGGAGTAGATTCTCTTTTTGAGCCAAACATCATTTTTTGCATACTATTTATTTGTAATTGCATATTTTCAATTGTTAACAACAATTTTCCAACTAGTTGTGTTAGCTCATCTTTATTAAAAGTTTCATAATTTTCAATTAGCTCAGTTAATGATTTTCCCACTTGTTTTCCTCCTTAATCTTATGTGATTATTATATCAGAAAGCACCTGAAAATTCAATGCTTTCAAGTGCTTTTTGTATTACATTTTTATTACAATTTTTTCAATTAAATTGCAATATTTTCATTGCTCATTTTTACATCTTTGAAATATTTTTTTGGATAAATTTGAAGACCTGAAAGAAGCCATGAGAGTTGTTTTTTTGTTATACTTTTTAATTCTTCACTATTCCTAGGCCATTGAAATTTATTTGAATTTTTACCTACTAACTTTTTTTGAGCTAATACAAAACCATTTCTGTCATAACATAGTACTTTAATACTATCTCGTTTTCGATTACAAAAGATAACTGCACTAGATTCATATGGATCCATATTAAATTTATCTTTTACTAAACTGCAAAGAGAAGGTATCTGCTTGCGAAAGTCTGTGACACCATATGCTATATATATTGTTGAAATATTCTGTAATAAATTATTTATCATATGTCATTACCTCGATAACTTTAGTTAATAGATTTTTATCGTAACCATTTTTTAATTCTATTCTAATAGTATCACATGAAAATTTTATACTTTCTTTATCATCTGTTGCAGATGTTTCTCCTTGCGCATTTAGTTGTATTATTCCAAAATCTGTAGCTCCTCCTGCTGAAATTTTATTTAAATTTTCTCTTTCTGCTCTTAGCCATGTTGATAGAGTGGTTTTACTAACACCGTTCTTTTTACAAAATGCTCGGTAACTTAAATCACCATTTCTGAACTTTTTTAGTAATTTTTCTTTTTCTTCTTTAGAAAATTTCCTAGACATAATTGTCGCCCTCCGTAATTACAACTTTATTTGCTTATATCTTATCAACATTTTACGGAGGTGACAAGACGTCATTTTATTAACCGCTTACTTCCATAACATAAAGTTTTGCGTTTTGAATTTATGTCTATATGATAAGAGGGAAATTTGGAATAGGGAAATTATGGGCGTCCCCATTTCCTATTTTTTTATCAATTTTATATTGACTTTTACAATCCTTTAATTCACAACTGACAAGCTGTCTCCGTTGTTTTTTAGTGTGACTCCAGATTTTAGATGAATTACCGGACGCATACCTTCCAAACTAGTGTACGCAAGAGAACCGCTAACGCGACTGCTGCTAGAGACGTAACCAACGCGCCAATAGTCATCATGACCCTGGTCAGATGGGCTAGCCACAAGCCAAGAACCATAACCCCCACGATGAGATAAAACATACAATTCATCTTTCGGGTTTAAAGTCCCACTATCAAGCTCCGAATAGTAAGTATATCCACCGTTATCACTCAACGTATATCCGTATTCACTCTCGGCTCTTGCCATGTAGCTTGTTCCGTATTTTTTATTATATGATTTGAATAGTAATTCTATTGAAGGACCTCCTATTACATAATCTATTTGACTATTTCCGTCAGCATTTCCTGTGAATTTCGTAGTCCATCGTTTTCTATCTAGCAGATATGCTACTTCTCGCAAACCGTCCCTCTCACTTGAATAATTATGTTTTACAAGGTAATCATAATTTAAGTTTTTCATTGCTGGATCTGTTATATCACTTGAACCTGAATACCAACGACACGCATCCATCAAATTCACTCCCCTGTCTTGGGCATAATCGTTCGTTCTAACTTTATCTCCTTTCGGTCCATCTGGACAGTCGTTATAATGTATCACGTCATTGGCTATTAGATATATATCACTATCATCTTGATAGAATAATAACCATTCATAAGTTTCTGTTAAAGAAGAAGACAAGTTTAATCCTGTTACTTTCTTTCCAAAGTCTGAAGGATATATACCATCTGCTACTTCCACTTCAAAGTTACCATCTGCTGTTTCTCTTAACTTCGTTCCAGGTTTTAATTTGATGATTGGACGTAAGCCAGTATAGGTGCTTCCACAACCATCAGTCTCCACGTCGCCCGTGTACCTTATACGCATCAAACTGTCCGCGTCATAATCAGACGGACTCGCCACCCACTCGTATCGAGCATCTGCAGTATCTGATATTACATATGTTCTATCATCTTTTTTTAACATAGCAGATATAGCATTTTGATAATCATTGTTTGCATCTCCTCCACTACTTATCTTATATCCTAAATTACTCGTGGCTTTTGCTTTGTAATTTGTTCCATATTTTGCATTATATGATTTGAATAGTAATTCTATTGAAGGACAACCTATTACATAATCTATTTGACTATCTCCGTTAGCATCTCCTGTGAATTTCGTAGTCCATTGCTTTTTATCTAACATATATGCTACTGCTTTCATATTATCATTTATACTTGAATAATTATTTGCAAAGAAACTATAATTTAAGTTTTTCATTGCTGGATCTGATATTTCACTTGAACCCGTATAGTCATTATTAATTTTATTCATCATAAGATGATGGCCGTAACCATCCGTAGTAATCTTCGTTCCTTTTTGTCCATAAGGGCAACCTGCATAACTTATATAATCATTTGCTATTAGATATATATCACTACCATCTTGATAGAATAATAACCATTCACAAGCTTGTTCTAAAGGACTTAGTGTTAATCCTGTTACTTTCTTTCCATATTTTGAAGGGTCTATTTTTGTTATTACTGTTACTGGATATCCTGTCTGTGATATATTTTTAGCTCCATCTTTTACCCATGCATAATATGTTCCGTCTGCTTTAGCGTCACTTGTCCATGGACTTGTTCCAGCGTTTACTGGTCTCCAATCGCCTGAAGTCTCTCCTGGGGCATTTTGGCTGTTTGTAATTGCATATGCTGCTATTTTACTTCCTCCACCGTCTGATGCTTCTACTGTTATTGTTCCATCTTGATTTCCTGTCGCTTTTGTTACTTTTGGTTTTTCTGTATCAATATTAGAAATTTGCATTGTCTTTATCTTTACTGTAGCTTGGCTTTCAGTTCCTTCAAATTGTTTTGCTGCAACTGTAGTGTTTGCTGGAACTTGGAAGGATACTGTGTTTCCATTTGCAGTTTTCCAAGCGCCATCTGTTGATTCTCGATACTGTCTAGTTAAATAGCTTTGAGATCCACTTTTGAAGTCAATTGAAACTGATACTGCTCCATTAGTCCATGAG
>CANQTV010000042.1 GCA_947626875.1 uncultured Clostridia bacterium
AAAAAAGGGCGTCCCCTCTTCCCGGCTAGGGAAAAAAAGGGCGTCCCCTATTCCCGGTTCGTCCACGTTTTCCGATTATCACATATAAAGAAATAGAACATAATATATATAAAAAACAAAAGGAGAAAAGTTATGAACACATTATTAATCTTTTTTGCATTTCCAATAGCAGTAATTATTTTTTCAATTATTTTACAAAAAATATTAAGATGTCCACTTATTGTAGCAAGTATCATTTTTGCAATCTTTCTAATTATAGCTTTTATCATAGGCACATTTGAAGCATTAGTAGCAGCAATTGCATATACATTACTATCATTACTAACAGCATATATTGTTATGCTACTTTGTAGAATAAATTGGGAAGAAGAAAACGATGGTTGTAATAGAAGATGTAATTGCAATAATAACAACAATAATAACAACAATAATAATGAAACAACATGTGCATGTAATCAAAATGATGATAATACAATTACAGTCACTACAAATATTCAACCAACTGCAAATTCAAATGGAAGAAGAGGCAGATTTTATGGAACATATAGATAAATAGGCGAAATTCTTGCAAATTTATCTCCTTTATGATATTATAAAATATAAAGGAGATAAAGAATGTTAGAAATCATACAAGATACATTAATAGATGGTATAAAACTATTACCATTCCTATTTATTACATATTTGCTAATGGAATATATGGAACATAAAATGGCAGAAAAATCAAAAAAAGCAATACAAAAATCAGGAAAATTAGGACCAGCAATAGGGAGTATATTAGGTATTTTTCCACAATGTGGATTTTCTGTATCTGCCACTAATTTATATGCAGGACGAGTAATCACTTTAGGAACATTAATAAGCGTATATTTATCTACATCAGATGAAATGCTACCAATTTTAATATCAGAAGCCGTAGAACCAATAGTAATTATAAAAATTTTAGCAATCAAACTTGTAATAGGAATGATTGCTGGAATATTGATTGATTTTGTATATCATTTAAAACCAAATAAACAGGGGAAAAATGATATAGGACATCTATGTGAAGAAGAACACTGCCATTGTGATGAAGAAGGAATTTTTAAATCAGCATTAAAACATACAATTCACATCTTCCTATTTATTCTATTAATTACATTTATTATCAACACAGGAGTACATTTTATTGGAGAAGAAACAATTGCGCATCTATTATTAAATAGACCAATTATAGGACCGATGGTTTCAGCATTACTTGGACTAATTCCAAACTGTGCAGCATCTGTAATTATTACTAATATGTATTTAGAAAAAGTAATATCTGTAGCCAGTTTGATTTCAGGACTATTAACAGGAGCAGGAGTAGGGCTAGCAGTATTATTTAAAACAAATAAAGAAATAAAACAAAATCTAGCTATTGTAGGTATATTATATGGAATAGGAGTTATATCAGGAATTTTAATTGAGCTCATAGGAATACAAATATAAAAAGAGAATAGATTGCTCAAGCAAACTATTCTCTTTAAATTTTAACCTTGTGATTTCTTTTCATTTTTTTTCAAATTAACAACAATTGCATCTTCATTATCAAATAAATATTTTGAATCAGTATGATCTGTCTGTACAGGATTAAATTCATTATTAGTATCCAAAAAATCTAATTTTTTAGGATTAAACTTTTCTTTTTTAAATCCATTTTCTAAATCCTCTGTAGTAGTTGTTACACCATCTGAATATTTACCAAAATCGTATTTTTTGATTTTTTGAGGTTCCTTATATTTACTATCTAAATATGTCATTTTACCCATTCCAACAAGAGGTTTACCATTATCATTTCTTATTTTGTAAGCACAGTCTGTTTGCCCAAAGTATTGTAATTTACCAGCCAAGAAATTTTTAATCCATTTCCATTCAACATCACCATGCTTAGAATCATATTCATTTGTTTTAAAGTCAATAGTACTTTTAAATCTCCACTCTCTGTGAACTCCAAATTCAAATTCCCACCAATTTAAATCATCTTGGGTTGCATTACCAGTAAAAATTTTATTGACGCAATTTGCCAAAATTGTATCACGATATTTTTCTTTAGCAGTAGCAGGATCTAATTGTGATAAGTTTTGAGCAGAAATAATGCTACCAACTTTATATTTGCGGAACATAGTGAATATAGGTTCCGTTGATTTTCCAATAAATTCAGAGAATTCATCAATATACAAAAAGTGAGGAATACGAGAGTTTTCTGAACCAGGTCTCCTTAAAACGGCATTTTCCATAGAGTTTAAGAAGAATAAACCGAAAGCTTTATGTGTATTAACACCTAAATCACCTCTTCTTGTACAAACAAAAGTTATTTCGCCATTTGACAATATATCATCAAAGTTAATATTATTATTTCTGTTGCAAAGGATAGATTTCACACCTTCTAATCTTAACAAATTATCTAATTGTGAAACAGCTGCAAAGATAAATTTTTCTGTCATTTCTTTTCCTGAACCAGTTTTATAGAAATTCTTTTTAAAATAAGCAAGCTGCACAGAATATTTTTCTTTTAAAGTTTCATCGTGTGCAAGAATTTCACACATTTTTTCTACTAATTCAAAGTTTGTAAACATTTTTAACATATCTTCTAAGTTTGGCAATTTGCCTTCATTCATACGAGGATACATTTCTTTTAATAATATTGCCACATTTTCAATAGCTTGAATAACAACATCTTCACGATATGCTTCTTGTGTCTCATGGTGAATATCATTATACATTGCCTTCAAAGCAGAAGAAATTGAAGTTGCAATTTTATATGGATCATCATATATAAAAGGATTGATACCAATAGAATTTGTATCTAAAGGATCTATAATATTGCAATCAAAACCAAAATTTTTCGCAACATCAGCCATGTGTAAACAAATATCTTTATCAGGAGATAAAATAGTTACACCACAATCCCTATAAACAATTTCAGGCATATCTGATAAAATCATCTTCTTCATATATGTTTTATAAATAGTTTCTTTTCCATAAGCAGGAGATAGCATACTCAAATGAAAATGCGCATTTAGATATTCATTATCATAAGGTTTGTTTAATACAGCAATACGAGTTTTTAAAGCTGTATATCCCATCTCTTTTGAAATTTCACTAAAGAAAAATTTTCTTTCTAAATCTCTAGCAATAAAAGGTTCAAAAACTAAAGAAGTTTTACCACTACCAGAACCACCACAAACTAAAGTTGCTTGAAATCTAGATAATTCAGGCATAGTAGCTGTTTTTCCAGTCTCAGAGTCTTTAAACATAAATAATTCACAAGTAAATGGACCATGTCCAATATTTGTATCTGCTAAGTTAATACCAGAATAATCCCAAATGGATTTAATATGATCAAGGCTATCATTAACAGAGAAATACAAAAAGTTGAAAATTCTATAAGCAATAGCAATTGGTATAAATATAGATATAGAAGTAAGAGCAGGTCTAAACAATTCAGAAAAATTCGTAACTAAATCTTCATATCCAGGAACAGAAACCAAGAAAAGCCAAATCCCCATATTAGCTAGCTGTACAAACATAGAACCTGCAATAATGCCCAACAAAATGACATATACATAAAAGATTTTTATCTTTTGAGCCTTTGAAGTTGAATACTCCGAAGGAACAGAAAAGGCATATGCAAATATAGGGCAAGCCAATGCAAAGCAGTATTGAATAGGGCCCCAATAAGAAAATGATACACCTGTAAATATAATCAATAATATTTCTACAAATCTATCTACGGCGATATAAATCGTAAGTAATGTTAAAATGTATGTAGCAAAATTGTTACGATTTGTATTTAATTTCTTCAAAAAATTATCAATAAATTTCATTCTAATAGTCCTTTCTACAATTTAACATCATACACATATATTATCCTACAAAATGAGCAAAAAATCAAGTGTTTTGAGAATAATTTTTATAGTTTGTACATATAATACTGATAAATTAGTTTGAGGTGATTTTATGCAGGAATTTTATAGAAAAGATGAACTTATGATAGAAAGAACAGAATTAGATAAAGATAAAGAACTTATTTGTCATATAATACGAACGAGAAAAGAATTAGAATATGCAAATAGAAATTATGAATTTGCAGATTCAGATTTAATAGATTACTATATATATCAGATAAAAGCAAATCAAGCAAAATTAGATTATTTAATAAAAATGGCTAAGGTAAAAGGTTTGAATGTGAATTTTATAAAAGACATAGAATATCAATTTTTAGAACAAGATGAGGAAGTGATTTAAGACATATTTGTCCCTCTCTTGCATAAAAATATAGTATAAAAAAATGCAAAGAGGGAGTTTCTATGGATATCAACATTATTACATATTTAGCATGTATTTGCTTTTTGTTCTTATTTGGTAGAATTTTTATTATACCAATAAAAAAAATACTAAAATTAGTCCTCAACTCAATAATAGGAGGACTAGTAATTTTTTTGATTAATATGATAGGGATTAACTTTGGATTTCACATTGGACTAAACGTTTTTACAAGTATTTTAGTAGGATTATTAGGACTACCAGGAGCAGTAGTATTAATAATTATCAAACTATTGATAGGATAACGGGAATAGGGGACGACCGGGAAGAGGGGACGCCCTTTTTTTCCCTATGCTATTTTTCCCTCTTTGTTTATTATTATAAAAATATTTATTTTT
>CANQTV010000043.1 GCA_947626875.1 uncultured Clostridia bacterium
AATAAAGGATAACTAGAAATTATTCTTTATAATAAATAATGATTAATTACAAACTAGTTGCTGTACATAGATATTTTTTATCCCATAGTTGGGCTTCAATGTATCTATGTTTGGGAGAAAGCTTACTAAATAGATAGTTTATTTTTTCATTACAATGACTAAATAAGTATTCTATTGTGTCTTTATTATAGATTGTATTATTTATTGATTTTGAATAGTATACGGCTATACTATCACCAATTGTGAAAGTAATATGTTGGCTATCAATTATATCAAGGTTTAATTGATATGCCTGTGAATTTATTCCAAATCCTTGTTTTAACATATCGCTTTCACCAAGGACAAAGTACCATGGGGAGTTTACGGTAGGAACGCAATTGAGTTCTATGGCTGATTTGTACAACCATTTTTCAGTCTTAATTCTTCTGTCGTAATACCATTCAAAATCCTTAAATCTCTGTAAGGCACTTCCTTTTATTTTGGCAAGTTCATTTGCAATATATATTCTATCATTAGATGAATATTGTGTAATGCGTTTGAAAGCAGGACTAATACTAGAACAATAATGTGTAATATACATATCAATTCTCCTTATTTGTTATTTTGAGGTATACTTATGGCAAAGTTATTTGATAGAGATAATGAAAGAGAGCAGATTCAAGAAATTTTTGATCCAGAACAGTCTAAACAACCATTTATTGTTTGGATTGAAGGAATTGAAGGCTCCGGAAAAACCGAGTTTATGCGGTATATTATTAACAAAACTCAGTTATCGGTGTTTGAACCTACTGATTTTGATTCTATATGCAAATGCGAGAAAATTAATATGCAGAATGAATTTTCATACATTTCCGGTATAGTATTCAAAATAATGAAAGATTACCCAACCGAATTTCAGGAATTTCTTCAGGATTATTTTAGCGATCAAAATCGGATTACAATTTTAGACGCAGGATGTCTGATACTGCCGCAACTTAAATTATTTACTCCTATCAAGAAATTGTTAGAAAGCAAGTATAACATGATTTCTAACTCTCAGGCGAAAATTACTGATAAACTAACCAATATGCAATTATCTGATTTCTTTTCTGATGTGATAATATATTATTTAAATAATATTACTTTAAATAATATGCATACTGTCTTTTGCATAGATGATGCGCAGTGGATTGATTTATCATCAACAAAAACCATACATAGTCTACTTGGTAAAACATTTAGAAACCATTATGACTATAATATCTCATTTCTAATTACCATTCGAGATAAAAAGCAATTATCTGATGATGAAAAGAGAAACTATATATCTATTTACCGATTATTTGAACCGTATTATGAAAAGATATATACCATTATAATGAGTAATTTTGATTTGTTAGTAACACAACAATTGATAGAAAGTAAAAAACGCTACTTTCTCGAAAAGAACATTCAACAAATATATCAAATTACAAAAGGCAACCCTCAAGAACTGATACAGACATTGCGAATGCCAGATCAAGAAATTAATCGTATTTTAAAAAACAATACTGCAGTTTCACAATGCTTGGATGACAATTACGTTTCACAGGAAATGATTGTATGTCTATATAAAGAGAGTGAGTACTTTGCAGTTGTGTTAAATATACTTTCTGTGCTTTCATGCTCAATTCCGTTAAAGTTCATTCATAGTATGGTTAATGAAATATATAAAAGAAACAAAAATTCTGTAGTAACCATTTCTTTTTCGATTAATCAAGCTGTGGATGAATTATGTAACCGTAGAATACTGAAAGAATCTTTAGATGGCTATACAATTTCTCATGATTCAATGAAGTTCTTAATCTGTGACTATTTGAGGAGCACCGGAGAGTATAGTCAGTATGTATATGCTATTGCCGATATACTTATATCAGAAACAAGGAACACCTATAGTAAGTTAAATTCTAATATATACTTGGCTCTTACCTTGCTTGAGGAAGTCAATCCTAATCGAGGCTATACTACTTTTGTCAATCTATTAAAGACAAATCCTGATATGCTTGATGCTGAAATATATGAAATTGGAGCAAGATGCTTTTGTTCAGACACCTCCAATTTAAAAATTCAAGATATCAGTAACATTATTGTGCCACAATTATTGCCAACATTATTTAATGCGGCCAAAACACAAATTGCTAAACGACTTTCTGAATATATATATAGCTATCGAACCACTTTTGATAAAGAAATCTATGTTACATATTTGTTCTTTTATATTCAGACATTAGTAGAAATGAGCATACTAAAATCTGACACAGCAGATAATACAGCCACTTCTTTGTTTGAGGAATTGATGCGTGTAAAAATCTACGATGACGACATTTTGTTGCAAATATATTTATTGGGTATGTCAATATATGAGCATCTTTTAGATTATAATATGATTAATAGTCTATATCAAAAAGCAAATAATATTGTAGAAAAGAGTAATTGTTTATCTCCGTTATCTTTAGCCAAGTTTTACAGAAATAAAGGGCTCGTTTTTTCTCACAAAGTTCTCGTAAATGACTATAAAAATGCAATAAAATTTGCTTCACAGATTCCATCTGGGATTCAAAATCATATTATCACAGGAACTTCCCAAAACAACTTGGGGCTTGCTTATTTTTATGCTGGACGAATCAAAAGAGCGCTTGTTTGTTTTAACAAGTCTGTTGCATCCTTAGAATGCGTTGGTTGTGATACTACCAGAATATACAATAACATTGCGATTTGTTATTTTATGCTTGGAAACTATCAATCCGCATATGAATCAATATCAAAAGCGCTATCAACACAAATTGATGGCTATTTTATCAATTTGTGTATGGAAACCAATTATGCTTTAATACTTGATAGCATGGGGGATACGGAGTATGCCATAAAACTTCTTGATGACCTAATTGCAGAATATGATAGTAACAACAGGCGGTCTAGTGATACTGTTCCCTATAGCGCAGCAATGCTTAACAGAGCATATTTGCATATTAAGGAGGAAGAATACCTTGATGCAATCAAACTGTTAAAAAAGTCTACTTCTCAACAGTATAGATACGAACAGGAAGCGCAACAAAAAAAACGCCAAAACATGATTAACTATTGTCTATATAAAGAAAATCTGTATATAGGCAATTCTCCAGATATAACTATTATTACTGGAAATACTACTGATATATATCAAAGACCCTACTCACTAATTCCTTTTGCATATTATGTTATATAAAATATTTCAAATATAACGAGGCTCGGACATATAATCCAAGTTTAGCTTGCAAAAAATACTGTGCTCCACTATATCTATCAATGCATTTCGATAGTTCCTCTGTCCTTGGTAATGGGGACAGGATTTGCACATATTTTGAAAAATATTTTTCGAGTTTTTGTATAGTTAATGTATATTTACCAGGCATATAACTTCTATGTACGATTTCACCTACATAAATAATAGTAATATCAGTTAAACACTGCTGTTCTATTAATTCGTCCCATGAGTGGTATATATCTATTACTAGATTTTTCGTTTGGTTTTTTATATTTAGATTCAATTCAACTCCTTCTTCACACAATATAGATACATGAATATTTGACCACATATTTAAGCCAAGCATTAAAGAATTTATAGCCCTCCTAGTAGGATTCCCTATGATTAGTATGTTTTGACTGTCTATTTTCCCAAACAGTTTATAAATAGTAAATAAATCAATAATAGCTTGGGTTGGATGTTCAGTGTTTCCATTTCCGGCTGAAATTACGGGAATACTTACACTATCAGCAAAATCATACATGTCCTGTTCATTAGAAGTTCTAATTACCGCAATATCACAATAATTGCTAATTATCTTTCCAAAATCACTCATCGATTCATAGTATGGGGGACCACATCTTATTTGGCTAGCATTTGAACACTGAATATAGTTTCCGCCTAACCGCAAAAAAGCTGATTGAAAACTAAATTGAGTCCTTGTACTAGGCTGAAAAAATAAAGAACCGAGAATATAGCCTTTTAATATGCTGTTATATTTGATAAGTAATTCCTGCCCATAACTTGCATATTCGAATAGTTCAGATATATCATCTTTTCCCATATCTAATAATGAAATCAAATTCTGCTCTCTCATGTTTTTATTCCTGCACATATCTAATATATGATAATTTCTAGTTATCCTTTATT
>CANQTV010000044.1 GCA_947626875.1 uncultured Clostridia bacterium
TAGTCACCTCTGTCTTGCAGCAGACTAATATTGATGTACTGTACAATGAATGGCGTGGTAAATTTGACGAATGGTTTACTAATGTTCAGGCTCAGTTGGCCGGAAACATTGCTACAAACTTACAGAAGCAAATCGACACCAACAAGACCAGTATTACCAATCTCCAGGGCACCGTGACGAATAATTACAACACGTTGAATGGTAGGTTTGCCTCGTACTTACCCATTGCATCAAAAGCTAACACTGCCGAGGCTCAGGCAGGCATTATAGATAATAAATACATCACCCCCCTCACTCTGAAGAACGGGATTACGGCCATGTCTGGTAAAACTACACTATTTAATAAGAATTTTGTAATAAATTCATCTGATGCATGGAACGCAACGCTTAGCAATCCTACTAATTTACAATATGATTTATTAGCTATAAGATTCGCTTTATCTAATATTAAATGTAATTATAGCGGGGAAGCAAATAATAGTCAAACGATGAAAATCTCAGTCGATGGATGTTTAAGTGTAATAATTATGTATGGGCACGGATATCCAACAAATATAACGATAAAACGTACATGCATTTATCAAAGTATTTCTAACCTTAAAAATGGCTCAAGTAATTTTAGTTTGTATATGTACCAAGGTCCAGGAATATTTGATTATAATTCAGTAATAAATACTTCAAAAGGATTATACGTTTATTTCGGAGGTAATTATGCATATAGTAGATTAACTGGCAATCTTACAATTACTATATTCGGCATCAATCTTTAACCAATGCATATATTAAATGCATCTACATATGTAGTAATCGATCCAGTAATAGTACCTGACGAACCAGTATCGGTTAGCTTAAACTCAATCGATTTTTCCAAACTAAAAGTGCTATTTCCTTGATAAGAATTTATAGCAGTATAGATATGATCGCCTCCGCTTCCAGAAGAAGTACCTTTCCTAACGTATGATGCCATATACACTAAACCAAACGGCTGATTTTGTAATGTAGTATTTGCTCCCCACCAATTAGAGTATCCATTTATAGATAATCTAATATCAGTATTACGTACAGACAAACTATTTACTTTACAAAATATCCTTATAATATATCTTGATGAACTTTCTGAAAATGCTATAGTTTTTGTCCACGGTGAATTTCGGTTAAAACTAAAAGGATCCGTAGCTTGTGAAACCATTATATAGTTTTTATATGCGATGTTATTAAACTGTCCACTCATCCCGTTCTTCAGAGTGAGGGGGACTTATAAGGAGGTGAAAGAAGATATGGAATTAATGATGTTTAATAAAGAAAATGGAACATGGGAAGATTTCGGATCTCCAACTGATGATTACTGGAAGAATTATTCAAAGCCTTGGATACCTGTTTATCAGGGTATAGGACTTGAGAAGAAGATTATGAAATGGTATCCTAATTATAAGGCAATCATTTCAAATCTTGAACCCTATGGAGAATGTGTCTCAGATATTGAAACTATCGGAGAAGAACCTAAAGAGCCTCTTCCTCAGCATGATCCACTTCAAGAGAAGCTTAATGCTATCGTTGAAAATCAGGATATGCTTGAAGAATGCGTTATAGAGCTTGCAAGTGTTGTTTATGAATAGACCACGCTTGCTAATTCAATCACGCAATCTTCTAAAATATCATATTGACTGGACAATGCCGCTATTTGAGGGTTCATTTTAGGTTCTTCAGGAGTTATGGGTTCTGGCTCTATTCCGTTCCATTCAGATTTTGTAACAACCAATTGTTTATTTACATAACCAGTTTCAAAGTTATAATTCGGATAGTACTCTCTAATATTTTCTTCTGCTTCTGGCATTACGTATAACCATCCGTCATTCCACACTTCGAATGGTTCTCTATTTGATTGCGATTCAAAACCTTTGCCAATTGGATCGATTATCATTTGCGTTCGCTCCCTTTCTAGCACGACACCAACAAGACCAGTATTACCAATCTCCAGGGCACCGTGACGAATAATTACAACACGTTGAATGGTGCAATTACTACTGAAAGGGGCAGGATAAATAGTTTAAATTCTACCGTAACTAATTTAAACACGGCATTAACTACAAATTATAAACGAATAGTCTATGGCAGTTATACTGGAAATAATAAGCATCCAAGAACAATTAATCTGGGTGTAACACCAAATTGTATACTGATACAACAAAATAATTATGATATAAATGCTATTGGATCACCATCTGGAAGTGAAATTGTAGATTCATATCCAGTACTATTATATCCTAATATGAAGTTTTATGTTATGGCTGGTTCTTCCGCTGGTCCTCAAGTATTGTCATTAACTGGCGCGTCATTGGTATTCTCATCCACTAAAGACAGTATATTTAATGTATGGAATAAATCTAATATAATCTATTATTACATAATATTTGTATCATGAATAAACAACACTTGCAAGCTCTATAACGCATTCTTCAAGCATATCCTGATTTTCAACGATAGCATTAAGCTTCTCTTGAAGTGGATCATGCTGAGGAAGAGGCTCTTTAGGTTCTTCTCCGATAGTTTCAATATCTGAGACACATTCTCCATAGGGTTCAAGATTTGAAATGATTGCCTTATAATTAGGATACCATTTCATAATCTTCTTCTCAAGTCCTATACCCTGATAAACAGGTATCCAAGGCTTTGAAAAGGTTTTCCAGTAATTTAATTCTACTCCTTCGTAATGAATATATCCTTGATCTTCTGTATTGTACATCATAAGCTCTTCAAATTCCATATTTTTCACCTCCTTATAAGTTCCCCTCACTCTGAAGAACGGGATGAGTGGACAGTTTAATGGTTTAAGTAGGACCTTAATATTTACTACGACATTTTCTGGCTCTAGAGCCAATTGTACTAGTAGAACCATTACTGGAAATACTAATGGAAAACCAGTAATGTTTCAATTTATCGCTAAAGGTGCTACTTCTACTCTATCATCACAACGAATAGCGTATAGTGTTGGGAGATCGGCATCAAGCACCTTTGCGATTGTTGAATTTGATAATGGATCTAGAGAAACAAGGTCCACTATTGCTTGGACGGAAATAGCTTTAGGCCTGACACAAAGAGTTCCGATTGACGTTATTGGTGCTAACGCTGCTGAGTATGTAAATATAAGCGTACCTGGCAGTATCATATATGAAATAGCAGGTTATTATACATCTGTAACTACTATTACCGGAGAAACTACGGTTAATATATATACTTTAAATATTTAATCTATAAAATTCGATAGTGGTTGTTCCAGTAATTCTAACTGAATCATTAGCTCCAGGCACTTGTTCATATAAAGGAGTTATACTAGACATACTAGCAAATACTAGTTTTGTTGTAGAGAAATAAGGCATTATATATATAAGACTATGATTTTGAAAAAACATCGGTAATAATATAGTTTGAATAGTTAACGTAGAACCAGAATTTATGCAAGCAAAGCCGTAATATCCATCAGAAGACATACCGTATACTATTGGACTAGAATTATTAGAAGCAATATTGGTAGCTGTAAGTTTCATTAAAATTGGTTGATTATTAAAATTCCCGGTAAATGTAGCAGATGTTCCTGTCCCTCTAGATCCATTAAATGTTATATTAGATATATAAGTCCTACTTAAACCATTAAACTGTCCACTCATCCCGTTCTTCAGAGTGAGGGGGGTGAGCAGTCTATTAAAACCGCCACTTTGTGGCCTCGTACATTGAAAGGGGGTGTATAGGTATGAATAATAGAGCCCGTGCGAGTCCGTAACAACCATCTTCAAAACTGAATAAGAAGGAGATATTTATGAATCAATTTCCCGGTCA
>CANQTV010000045.1 GCA_947626875.1 uncultured Clostridia bacterium
GGATAGGGAAAAAAAGGGCGTCCCCAATTCCCGGATAGGGAAAAAAAGGGCGTCCCCTATTCCCGATTTAGATATTTACAAAAAAAGCCCCATATACGGGACTTCCACTATATTTCCATTTGACTACCCAAAAATGTTGCCGCTGATTGTGCAACTTTTCTTTCTACATCATTCATCTTGCTATTTGCATCTTTTGACATTAATATTACTGTTCCAATTGTGTCTCCATTTGATATAATTGGGTATACTATTTGAGCATTATATTTTCTTTCTTGATTACCATTTTTTGTTATTGGCATTGCTACATCACTATTTTCTTTACTTGTATATACTTCTTTATCTTCCATTAGTTGTTCTAGTTCTTGGCTAACATCTTGTTCTAAAAATTCTTTTTTAGATCCACCTGATACTGCAATAATTGTATCTTTATCTGTGATGCATGCAATATGTCCTGTTGTTTTAGATAGAGTTTCTGCATATCCTGCTGCAAATTCTGATAATTCTCCTATAGGTGAATATTTTTTCAAAATTATTTGTCCTTCTCTATCTGTAAATATTTCTAAAGGGTCACCTTCTTTTATACGTAATGTTTTTCTTATTTCTTTTGGTATAACTACTCTACCTAAATCATCTATTCTTCTTACAACTCCTGTTGCTTTCATAATTTTCCTCCTTTTTAAATTTATGTCTACTTTTATTATGTCAAAAGTGGAAAATATTATTCATTTTTTGTCTATATATTTTATAAAATAAATTACAAAAAATATTATAAAATGAGAGAACTACACTTACTTTTAGTAGTGTGGTCCTTTCATCTTTTTATTCCTGTTCTTCCTCAACTACTTGTTTTTCTTCTTTTCTTGGCAAAAATGTTGGCTTATATTTTCCTAATATATAACCTAAATCTTTTGAAAATTCTCTTAGCATAACTACTTTAATTGTTGTCTCTTTATCTTTTAAGTAGTCATCCATAACTTGCTTTAATAATTTAATATTTGCAATCTCTCCTTCTATTTGTTTTGGATATTTTTCAGCTCTCATAATTAGTTTTTCTTTAATTAACACAATATCTTCATTACTTGCACAAGATATTCTTTGGAATAATTGATATGAATCATAATACTTAAAAATTGGTATTTCCATACAATATCTATCGAATAATTCATAAAATTGCTCCATTTTCATTGGAATACATTTAAATATTTTTTCTGCAAGCTCTTGATATTGTTTATCTAATAATTGATTATTCAAACTATGGAAATGTTTTAAAATTTCATCCATGTCTTCTGAAAATTCTTCTACAGCAATTTTTGCCAATTCTCCTTCTACATCTTCACAATATTTAGATTTTAATGAAGCCAAATTCATTCCATTGAAAAATATATTTTTTAATGTTTTTATATCATAATCTATCAAATGTTTACGTGAAAAATAACTAAAATATCCATATATTTTTACAATATCTATTAACTGTAAATTTCCTTCTTTAATTTCTTCAATAATTGATTTTATGATTCCATCAAATTCATCATCTGCTATTTTCCAATATTCTTCTGTTAAAAGTCGTTTATATCCTGGTAAATTTTCTGTATCTACAGTATTTCTAATTGTTTCCATATCTTGTTTAAATATTTTCATATCAAAAATTCTTGTTCTAACATAATATTCAATAAATTTGAAAAATCTAAAGTCTGATTTAAAGTTATAGTAATAATTACTATCGAATTCTTTAATATAAAATTGTCTATTATCCATCAATACTCTTGAAGATACTAATATTGATTTGTATTCTTCATTATCTTTAATGTTCATAAATTTATTTTTTGTTACTTTTCCTGCTTTTATTTCAAATGAAATAGCAATTGTAAATATCAACATTGTTTGCATGATTCTATGACTAGTGTTTGGATAATTTTTGTTTACCATGTCAAATATTTTCTTGAAATCATTTAATGCATGTTTCAAAATTCTTAAGTTTCTTGTTCCACTTCTTTCAAATGTTGAAATAATCAACTTTGCATTTTCTCTAGAAAATCGTATCAAATCTGGATCATTTTCATAACGCATCAAAATACCATTGATAATATAATCAAATTTAGGTTCATATTCAAAAGTTTCACCAATTAATTTCTCTTTAATTCTATCATAATCATTTGCTTTATCAAAAACATGTTCAATCTTTTCTTGTATTTTTTCCACCATTGGCTTATCTGCTCGATTTAATTCACCTTGTTTATCTAATAAATATGTTGCTATAAAAGTTTTCATTTCCAAATTCGAACTTTTTAGTTTTGTTGAAAGTTCTTTTTCATTACATATGATAATTGTCTTTATATGGTCATGCTCAACAAAGTTATTGATATATCCTAAAATATCAATAACATCAACATTTGCTCTCTCTAAATCATCAAAACATAACACTTTGTCTTCTGTAGAAAAGAAATCAGAATAATCAACTTTATCTCCATTTTGGGTTACACCAAAAAAGTTAGCCATGTCTAAACCTGTTTTTGCATATTCAGGTATAGTCTTTTGTTCATTTGAATCCATAAATTTTCTTAAATTTTTGTCCATCAATTGTGTTGTTTCAATAAAAATCTTTTTACTTATTTCTTCAAGGTTTGAAATTCCATATAATGACATGTAAATAGCTGTATATCTTTTTCCATTTAATTGCATTGACTCAATCTTTTTTCTAATTTTATTATTCCAAAAGTGTGTCTTTCCTGAACCCCATTCTCCATTTATCATAATTGCATAATCTGTATAATCTGAACGAATATAATCTAATATACTTTCTACTAAATCTTCCATATTTTATTTCATTCCCTCCCGCAGTCAAAATTGTAATTATTTTTCAAACTTTCTTCCTTTCAATCACAATCAAATAACCTTAGCCAATACAAACACACCTACTGTTTTAGGTTCTCCTTCAAGCAAAACTTTACTACAAGCATTCACCGTATTTCCTGTTGTATAAATATCATCTAATAACAATATTTTTTTATTTTTTAGTATTTGCTGATTTTTAATTGCATATACATTCTGTACATTTTTCTCTCGCTCATCATGATTCAATTTACTTTGTGCAGTAGTATGTTTTATTTTATAAATACAATTTGTTACCAAATTTAATTTTGTCTTTTTAGCTAATTTATTTGCAATTAGTAAACTTTGGTTATATCCTCTTTCTTTATCCCTTTTTTTACTAATTGGGACTGGAATTATAATATCATAACTTTGAATTTTTTTAAATAGTTTTTGATTTTTTATTATAAAATTTACAAATACGTCACATAAATACGCTTTTTCTTGAAATTTGTATTCCAAGATGTATTTCCTAATCATTGGACTATATGGGAATACTGCCATTTCTTCATCAAAAAAAGTAGATGGATTTTTGTTTGACCTTATTTCCCATATTGCCTCTTTCTCTAATTGATTTGCACATCTTGCGCATAAATAATTTTGATTTAGTTTTCCACATATTCCACACTTTGGCGGATAAATTAAATTCTTTATCTCTTCTAACATATCTCTCCTTTCAAAAACGAGAATAGGGGACCGGGAATTGGGGACGCCCTTTTTTTCTCTAGCCGGGAATTGGGGACGCCCGTTTTTTCCCTATTCA
>CANQTV010000046.1 GCA_947626875.1 uncultured Clostridia bacterium
TGAAGAAGGTAGCTTTAAAAACACATTTACAATACAAGAAAATGTAGGAACAATAAGCAATTCAGAAGAAACAGGAAATGACTGGTATGTATGGGTACTAGCAAAAGACGAGCTTGGAAATGCAAGTACAAAAGTAGCAGGACCATTCTGGTTAGATAATACACCACCAGACGATACAGCGCCAACAATAACATCAACAACAACATCTCAAGTTGTTGTAGCAATAGCACAAACAGATAAACATTCACAAATAAATGAAGAAACAGCAGAATATCAAATAAAAAAATCAGAATCTGAAAGTTGGCCAGGTGATGGAGAATGGAAAACAAGCAACATATTTACTGGTTTAGAAAAAGAAACTGATTATGTAGTAAGGTCACGTGTAAAAGATAATGCAGAAAATGGTTACACAATATCACAACAAAGTGAAATTGCTAGAACAAAAACAATCGCAAAACCAGAAATAAAAGCAAATCAAGAAGAAAAAACATGGACAAAAGAAGATATTGAAATAACAATAACATACACAGATACAGAAGGAAGCACATTAACAAAACAATATGCAGATAATAAAGTAGGAGAAGAAATACAGTGGAATGATACAGATGAGAATCCATACATTTTCTCAATTGGTGAAAACAAAACAATTTATGCAAGACAAATAGATGATGCAAACAATACTTCAGAAGTGGCATCTTTAGAGATAACCAAAATTGATAAAGGAAAACCAAGTATAAAGACAGCAACTGTTACAGATGCAGACACATGGACAAAAGAAAGTAAAACAATAAAAGTAACAGCAGAAGATACTGGGACACCAGAGGCAAGTGGAATAGCTGCATATGCGATAACATCAGGAGAAGCCGAGCCATTAGATAATGATTGGAAGCAAGTAACAAGTGGAGCAACAGAATGGACAAGTGAAGCAAAACCAGCAGGAAATTACAGTGCATGGGTAAAAGACATAGCAGGAAATGTTTCTGAAACAGCATTCACAGTAGAAGTTGGAAACATAGAAACAGAAGCACCAACAATAGAAGTAAAAGCTGATAAAGAAGAATCAGCTAAATCACACAGTGCAACAATAACAATTAAAGATGAAGAAAGCGGTTCAGGATTAGACCAAGGAATATATCATATAAAATATGCATGGCAAACAGAAAATCAAGAACCTGAATGGAGTGGTATTTCAGAAGAAACAACAATAGAAGTAACAGAAGCAGGAGTAAAATCTGCAACAGGAACAATTGAAAAAAGCGAAGTAACAGGAATATATTATCTATATGTACAAGCACAAAAATTAAAAGATGTGGCACAAAATACATCTAATCCAGTAGCAAGTGCAATATTTAAATTTGATAATATTGGACCAAAAGTTACATTTACAACAAATGGGGGAGAAGAATACAAGAAAGACTATTCAACAACAGTTACAGTATCAGAAAAAGATGAACAAGGTAATGGTACAGTAGATAATGCTAGTTTAAAATATTTGTGGAAAAATAGCGCTGCAAAACCAACAGAAGAAGAATTCGCAGGAGATTTATCTGATTCATTTGTAAGTGGAACAACAAATATATCAACAACTAAAATACCTATTGAATCTCGAAATGGAGAATGGTATTTGTGGATACTAGCAAAAGACACTTTAGAAAATGCAACAATAATAAGTAGCAATGTATTCAAATTAGATAACCTTGCGCCAAATGTTCATTTTGTGCAGGGTCCTGATAATGCATGGGCACAATCACATAGTAAAACAGTTAATGTTGATGATGATGGAATCGGCATGGCTGATGTAACTTTGAAGTATGCTTGGAAACAAGCAGATAGTGGTGTAACAGAAGAATCCCACTTTACTGGAACTCCACCTGACTATGGAACTTTCGCAGCAGGTGAGACAATAACTAAAAATACTGGAACCGGAGATGATTGGTATCTATGGATATTTGTAAAAGATTCTCTAGGAAATTCTAAAATTGATAAAACAGGACCATTCTGGTTAGATAATACACCTCCAGATGATGTGGCTCCAGCTGAATCTCATACAACAAGTACAATAACTGTTATTTCAAAACAAAATGATATCGACTCAGGATTGAATGCTGATACAAGATATTATCAGTATAAAGAAACAAGTGTATCTGATTGGACAGATGAATGGGTAAAAGATAATAATCCTTCTCATAAATTCACTGGATTAAAAGCTAATACATCATATGATGTAAGAACAAAAATAGAAGATACAGCAGGAAATGCAAATACTTCAAAACATACAACACTGATAACATCAGATATATCAGAACCACAAATCACAGTAAATCCAACAGGAAGTACTTGGACAAATGATAAAGTAGAAGTAACAATAAATTATCCAGAGACACCTGGTGCAGAATTAACAAAACAATATAAATATACAGGATCAAATGGAAAAGATTGGACTACTACAACAGAAACAACAGAGACATTTGATATATCAGAGAATAATGTAACAGTATATGCAAAACAATATGAAGAACAAAATTTAAATGAAAAAGTAAAAAGTGAAGAAATAACGAACATTGACAAAGAAAAACCAGAAGTAACAAATGCGACAGCAAATAAAGATGGAAGTATTACAGTAGAAGCATCAGACAATGGAGGAAGTAAAATATCAGCATATGCAATTACTACAAATGACAATGTTCCAGAAGAGACGTCACCTGATTGGAAACCAGTAGAAGCTGGAACAGCCTCATGGACAAGTGAAAAGAAAACAGATGGAACATACTATGCATGGGTAAAAGATGGAGCTAAAAATATATCAGCTACTGGATATACAGTAACAGTATTAACAAGAGAGATAAATCCATTAAAATATGGATCTAAAGTAACAGGAGTAGCAACATCTGAATTAACAGAAAATTATGAATGGCAACTATTCTATGAGGAAGATGGTGATATATATCTAATAGCATCTGATTATATTCATACTGATGACTGCCCTGTTGGACAAAATGGAAATACAATTGTAAAAAATGGCACAAATTATACAAATTCAATGAATAATGTAATAAAAGATTATGCAGGCTCAAGTGATATAACAGATAGTGAGATGAAAGCATTAAATAATGACTTTTTCACAAATAATTATTCAAGTACAACTGATAATATGAAAGCAGTAGCGTATATGTTAGATAGAAAGCAATGGACAAATAAATTCACAGGAAATGCTAACGGAAATAGCCAAATCGATTATGTAATAGGTGGACCTTCAATAGAATTACTATTCAAATCGTATAATGCAAAATATGGAACAGATTACAAAGCAAAATGCATGGGTGAAACAGGATATAACATAAGTAGTGGAGGAGATACAGACAGTGATTATCAAACTTATATATCTAATATGTTAAAAACAGATGATAGAACATA
>CANQTV010000047.1 GCA_947626875.1 uncultured Clostridia bacterium
GGGAAAAATTGAATAGGGAAAAAACGGGCGTCCCCAATTCCCGGCTAGAGAAAAAAAGGGCGTCCCCAATTCCCGGTCCCCTATTCCCTCATTTTATATGCTAATCCTGTATTTCTTTTTTTACTATCAACATTTTGTATCATAAAATCAACTACATTTTCAATACCAATTACTATCAACATTTTCTTTGCTCTTGTTATTCCTGTATATAATAAGTTTCTAGTTAATAGCATTGGTGATGATTGTGGTGCTACTAAGATAACAACATCAAACTCACTTCCGTTGTGCTTTATGTATTGTTATGGCATAACTATGTTCTATTTGGTCTAATTCTGAAAATTCATACCATGCTTCTTTTTTGTCATCAAATTTTACTTCTACAATTTTTTCTTGTTCATTTATATTTGTAATTGTTCCAATTTCCCCATTGAATACACCATTTCCTAATTCTTTTTTTCCATTTATTTCCCTTTCCCATGTAATATCATAATTGTTTTTTATTTGCATTACACGGTCTCCTATTCTATAAATTGCTCCTAAATTTGCTTTTTCTGGCAAATTATCAAGATTAGGATTTAAATATGCTTGTAGTTCTTTATTCAATTCTTTTGTACCTAACATTCCTTTTTTTGTTGGTGTAATAACTTGAATATTTTTAAAAAAATCAAAATTTCCAAAATTTTGTAATCTACCTGTACATAGACTAATTACTTCCTGCAAAATAGACTCTTGTGTTTTATGTGTTGTATAAAAGAAATCTGGCTCAACTTCATTTTCTATATCATTTTTTCCTAAAAAACTTTCACCTTTATTTACTCTATGTGCATTCAAAATAATTTTACTCTTTGCTGCTTGTCTAAAAATTTTATCTAAATAAACTGTTTCAATTGATCCAGAGTCAATAAAATCTTTCAATACTGCTCCTGGTCCTACTGATGGTAATTGGTCTACATCTCCTACTAAAACTAGTTTTGTCCCCTGATAAATACATTTTAGAAGATAATGCATTAAAAACATATCTACCATTGATAGCTCATCTATCACAACAACATCTGCATCAATTGGTGTTCCTTCATAGTCACTGTCTTTATTATACATTCTTTCATCATCTAATTTTCCAATACATAATAATCTATGCAATGTTGATGCTTCTTTTCCTGTTGCTTCTGTCATCTTTTTAGCTGCTCTTCCTGTTGGTGCAGCTAATACTACTTTTTTTCCTTTTCCTTCATATAACTCTATAATAGTTTTAATTATTGTAGTTTTACCTGTTCCTGGTCCACCTGTAATTATTAATACATTATGTTCGTTAATTGCTTTGATTGCTTCTATTTGCTTTTCTGATAATACAATATCTGTTGTTTTTTCTACCTTTTTTAATTGTGCATCAATGTTTTTTATTTCTTTCATGTTTTTACTTCTTTGCAATCTATCTATTCTAAAAGCAATCTCTTCTTCTGTTTTATAAAAACTTGTTAAATATACCCATTCCTGTTTTTCTCTTTGCTCTATCACTATTTCGCCCATTGCTCTTAAATTAATCAAATTGTCTTCAATAATTTCACTGCTAACATCTAATAAAGTTCTTACGAATTCAATCAAATTTTCTTTTATTGTACAACTATTTCCATTATATGTTGCTCTTATTAATCCATATTTAATTCCTGTTTGTACTCTTTTTTCACTTTCAGGATTTATTCCTATTTGCATTGCCATTTTGTCAATCTGTTTAAAATCTACTCCTCTTGTTATTTCCGTTAACAAATATGGATCTTGCTCTATTTTTTCTATACTATCTATCCCAAATTTTTCATATACTTTTTTTGCATGTTCAGCTCCTATATTAAATCTTTCTAGAAATCCTACAATTTGCCACATTTCTTGATTTTCTATGAAGCTTTCTGCTATCTTTATTGCTTTTTCTTCTGAGATTCCTTTTACTTCAGCTAAACGTATAGGGTCATGATTTATAATATTAATTGTATTTTCTCCAAATTTTTTAATAATTCTTTTAGCTGTTACTTCTCCTACTCCTTTAATATTTCCACTTGCAAGATATTTCTGTACTGCAATAGCTGTTCTAGGCATCAGTTTTTCAAAAGTAGTAACTTTAAATTGCTCTCCATAGTCTTTATGTTGAACATAATTTCCTATTACTTTTAGACTATCTCCTTTTGATATAAATGGTAAATATCCTACAATCGTAGTTTCTTCATCACTTGTTTCAAACCTAGCAATTGTGTAACTATTTACTTCATTTTGATATATAATATCTTCTACCTCTCCTGTTAATTCCAAATTTTATTTCTCCTTTTTCTGGTCTCTTAACATTTTTTGACAATCTTCAAATACAATATTTGGCACACTTGCTTTTTCTTTTTCCAATCCTGCTCTAATATTTGTTGCAGAAATAGGAAAATTGATTCTTTGTGTGTCTACTCTCCTATCTATTATTTCTAAATATTCAGCTACTTTTTCTCCATATGGTTCACTACTGTAAAAATGCGTTATTGGATATGGTTTAATATACTTTTGCAAATATTGCATCTGTATCTTTACACTTTCCGGATCCAATCCATATTGATCTGGTGGATTATATGCATAAATAACATGTGCTTGTGGATACAATGTCTCTATCCATTTAGCTCTTTGTTCAATTGGTATCTGTATTTTATCTGTTTCATAAATGACAATTATAAACTCGTCCATTTCTTGGATTCCTGTTTCTATTAAAAATTGATGTCCTTTATGTAACGGTGCAAATTTTCCAATAGTAAATCCTACCTTTTTTTGTTGCATTGCTTGTCTCCTTTTTTATTTATATTACTATTATATCATGTATTTGTAAATATTACCATTCGTTTCTTAAAATTGATTTAATTCTCATCAACTCTATCCATTACTTCCTTACATTCTTTCCAGCTTGCTACTTTTAAAATTTCATAGTCTTTTGACAGTGTTTTGGCAATTTCTTTTGTACCATCTGTTGATTCTAAATCTGCTACAATTATATTTTTTAAATATGCTTCTCTCCCATATAATATCTTAAATAACATGGAACGTAAAAAGTATTCTATTTTTTCTTCTTGATTTTTTACAGCTATAATAACATATATCCCATCTGCTTTCATTTTTGTATATGTTGATATGTACACAATATTTTTTATTATTTCAAAAAGTCCATATAAAGCTAAAGTCCAAAATGCTACACCTAATATAAATTCTAGCATGATGATTACCTCCTATTGCTGTATTATATGTAAGAGATTTTAAGTTGTGCAAACCGGGAATTGGGGACGCCCTTTTTTTCTCTAGCCGGGAATTGGGGACGCCCGTTTTTTCCCTATTCAATTTTTCCC
>CANQTV010000048.1 GCA_947626875.1 uncultured Clostridia bacterium
TATACTTCTTTATCTCTTTATATTCTTGAACTTATTCTGTCTTTCGGTATTCTGGTATATATGCTATGGGTAAATCTTTAGCAAGATCGCTTTGGGGTTTTTATTCTCCTTTTGAATTTTTCGGATTGAATAAAAAAATGCATTGATTTTTGAATATTCATGGTATAAATATGCATGATTCTGTAAATATTCGTGGTGAAAATATGAAAACATATTGAATTTTAATAAAACATATGATAAAATCTAAATAAATTTAAATGGAGGTTGTATATTTATGTTAAAAAGAAAAATAATGAAGCAATTACTAGAGTGGAAAAACAAAAAAGAAAAAATGTGTTTAATTATAAAAGGAGCAAGACAAGTAGGAAAAACATACATTATAGATAAATTTGCAAAAGAAAATTATAAAAATTACATTTATATTAATTTTATTGAAAAGCCTAGCTATAAAGATATATTCGAGGGTGATTTAGATGCAGAAACTATTATAAAGCAAATTACTGTTAATATACCCAATGTGAATTTAGTACCAAATGAAACTATCATATTTTTAGATGAAATTCAAGATTGTCCAAAAGCAAGAACTGCACTAAAGTTTTTTTCTATAGATAAACGTTTTGATGTAATTGCATCTGGATCATTATTGCGGAATTAATTATAAGGAAGTTCCTTCCTTCCCTGTAGGCTATACAGAAACTATAGAAATGTTCTCTCTAGATTTTGAAGAATTTTTATGGGCAAATGGCATATCAGATGAAGCAATCGGATATATAAAAAATTATTTTGACAAAAAAGAACGTGTACCTCTTGCAATGCATGAAAAAATGATGCAACTTTTTAGAGAATTTATTGTTGTAGGAGGAATGCCTAGAGTGGTATCAGAATTTGTAGAAAGTCATAATTTTATAAATGTTTTAAACATACAAAAAGAAATCATTCGAAACTATTTAGATGATATTGCAAAATATGCAGAAGGTACAGAAAAAGCAAAGGCACGAGAATGTTTTTTATCAATTCCTAAGCAACTTGCAAAAGATTACAAAAAATTCCAATATAGTTTAGTACAATCTGGTGGAACTGCTAGAAAGTATTCTGGTAGTTTAATGTGGTTATTTGATGCCGGAATTATAAATTATTGTTATAATTTAGGCAAGCCAGAATTACCTTTAGAAGGAAATAGTATTAATAATCAATTCAAAATTTATATGAATGATACTGGATTACTGATGTCTATGTTAGAAGAAGGCTCTAGCAAAGATATTATTGATGGAAATTTAGGAATTTATAAAGGTGCAATTTACGAAAACATTATTGCAGAAACTTTTACAAAGCTAAATAAAAAACTTTATTATTTTGAATATAGAAATAAAATTGAAATAGACTTTTTTATTAGAAAAAATAATACTGCAACTGCTATTGAAGTAAAATCAGCAGATAATACAAAATCAAAATCCATGAATTCTATTATCCAAAATTGGGGTGTCGAACATGGAATAAAATTATCTACAAAAAATGTAGGAGGAACAGATAAAATAGATAATTATCCTTTATATATGGCAATGTTTTTATAAAATATACTAAAAGAAAAGCATTTACATTTCTGTAAATACTTTTCTTTTTTATTTTACTATTCTTTATAAAATATTGTTATTTTCTATTATTTAAAATTAGCTAAAACAGCTGCATATGCCTGAATTAGTGCATCAATATCATCGAAATTATTAGTATTTATTAGTGTTTCATATAATGTACCTTTAATTTCACTAGATTTTATTTCTTTACTAAAGCTATTTGTACTTTTATTGTCAGTAATACCACTAATTACAGCTTTCATATAGTCTTTTAATGCATTTAGAATATTTGTTTTAGCTGTCTCTACTGTAGTTTCCACCTCAGGGTAAGTAGCTTTACTAATAGCATTCTTTGCAAGGTCAAGTGCATTTTTAATAGCTGTAACATCTGCATATGTAGTTCCACTAGATAACAATCCTAAAGTTGTACTAACACTGCTAGTAGTGTCTTGTGTAGGAAGTGTTGTCTTTAATTTATCTGAACTACCTGTTAAAGCTGTTATATCTGCTGAAAGAGAAGTCCTAACACTAGATAGTGTATTAGAAGAGATATCTAATTCTTCATATATATTAATTAGAGTTTGATAATCAGTAGCTACATGAGTATCTGCCATTTTTGCATTTTCTATGCTTTCTAAAGCTTCTTCATAATCATCTCTTAGTAAAACATTACCACTGCCATCTGTTACTTTTGCATTATCTTTCCATTTTGCTTCTACTAATTCTTTTACTACTCCTTTAACTGCATCATAAATAGCTTGTTCTTGTTCTTTAATTAAATCAGCAACCTCATCATCTCTGTATACTTTAGAATCGATAACTGCTTTTCTAGCTGCTTCTATAGCGGCTTTTATTTTAGCATTTTCTTTATATTTTACTGATGGAGCAGAATCTTTAATTACTGTATCTAAATCTTTAAGTAAGCCTGTACCTGTTTTATCCCAAGATCCTGTTGTCTCTTTAGCTGCAGCTTCTTTTGCAGTTTTTGCTGCGGCTTTTTGAGCTTCATCATCTTTTATCGCAGGAGCTTTTCCGTTTTGAAGGTTACCTGATGAATCATATTTAGTTACTGCTGTAGTAATTGCACCTACATTTTCAGCTCCATAAATTTCTTTTTTAGCTGCTTCCATAGCTTCATCATATTCTTTTTTGTTTATTGTGTATTTTGTTGGTGGATATTTATTCATTAATTCAGCAATTGCATCCTCTTTCTTTGCTAATAAATCATTTTCATCCTTTGAAAGGAATACTATCTCTAGAGCTTCCATTCTTTTGCTTTCTCCAACTGTTCCTGCAAATCCACCTTTGCTTGGTGCATCAGATCCTAATGCTCTTGTATTTTTTGCTTCAATCCATGGTTGCCATCCATCTTGTTGTACGTGTGCACGATATCTTACGATATAATTTTCTGCACCTTCTACAGAAAGTTCAATAGCTTCCATTCTTTTGCTTTCTCCTGTTGTTCCTGCTTGAGCTCCTTCGTCAACCCAATCTTGCCATCCATCTTGTTGTACATGTGCACGATAGCTTAACTTAACACTAGCTGGTTTGTTAAGCATTCTAATCTTAACAGCTTCTAGTCTTAAAGATTGACCTGTTGTACCACCAAATACTGCACCTGGTAGTGAATCTACTGCACCAAAAGATGCAATCCATCCTTGTTGTTGTACGTGTGCATCAAATGCTACACTTGTTGTTGCTGCATTAACT
>CANQTV010000049.1 GCA_947626875.1 uncultured Clostridia bacterium
CTGATAGTGCTAATGGCAACTTTACTCTTTAAAAAAAATTCGAAGTTCTACATTGTGTTATACTTCTTTATCTCTTTCCTCCTTTTTTTCTAAAATTTTAAGTGCATTTTTATAATATTTCAAAAATTATTCGTAAATATTTTGTTATATTAATAAGTTTGTGATATAATACATATATGAATTGGAGGTTTCAAATGGAGATAAATTACCCACCTTATACAATAACTGATAAAATGCTAAACCTAGCAACAAAAATAATGGAAAAAATCGGAGAAGCCAATTATTTTGAAAGTTTAAATAGGTTTCCAGAATTAAGAAGAAAAACAAGAATAAAGTCAATACATTCTTCATTAGCTATTGAAAATAACCAATTATCACTATTTCAAGTTGAAGCAGTAATAAATGGAAAAACTGTTATTGGAGAACAAAAAGATATTCAAGAAGTTAAAAACGCATATAAAGCCTACGAAGAAATTGATAATGTAAATCCATATTCTGTAGAAGATCTAAAAAAGATACAAGGAATACTAACTTTTGCTATTGAAGATGATAGTGGAAAATATAGAAATCATGGAGAGGCTGTTTATGATGGAAATGTTCAAATTTTCATGGCTCCCCCTCATACAATGGTTCCGACATTAATGGATAATTTGTTTAATTGGATGAATAAAGCTAAAGAAAACGTTAATCCTTTAATTTTATCTTCTATATTTCATTATGAATTTGTGTTTATACACCCTTTTTCAGATGGAAATGGAAGAACAGCAAGATTATGGCAAACAGCAATACTTGCACATTGGAAAGATTTATTTAAGTACATTCCAATAGAAAGTATAATAAGAAAACATCAAGAAGAATACTATACTGCTATTCAAAATTGTAATAATGCAGGAGATTCAAATGAATTTATTGAATTTATGCTTAAAGTTATAGATGAAGCTGTAGATGGAATGATTTTAACGTCTAATCAAGAAACTACACAAAAAACTACACAAAAAACTACACAAGAAAAAATAATTGATTTAATAAAGAAAAATCCAAGTATTACACAAGTAGAAATGGCTAAAGCTCTTGACTTAACAAGAGATGGCATATCATATAATATAAAAGTTTTAAAAGAAAAAGGAATTATTGAAAGAGTTGGATCTACAAAAAATGGAATTTGGAAAATAAATATGGCAGAGTAACTTTTTCCTTTTTTCCCAAAAAGAAAAGTACTTACATTTCTGTAAATACTTTTCTTTTTTATTTTTACTATTCTTTATAAAATATTGTTATTAATAACCTTTTATTTAAATTTAGCTACTATTTGTTGTTCATATTGATCTATTAAATTTTTAATATCTTCTATTTTTGTTGAATTTGATTCTAAAGCTCTTTTAAAATTCTTAGCATTGTTGTAATCTGAAGAACTTAACATTTTGTTAGCATCAGTTCCTGGAATATCTAATATTCTTCCAATTATCTCTGTCATATAACCTTTTAATGCAGTAAGAGCATCAGTTTTAGCTTGTTCAACTAAATCAAGAGCCTCTTCATAAGTTAATTTATTAAATTCAGAAGCATTATCCAATTTTGATTTAACTTCATTAAATACATTTGCAATTGTATGAATTGTAGAATATTTACCTTCTGATGCATCTAATAATCCAAACTTATCTCCAACATCTGTTCCTAATGTTTGTTTTTCAAATGTATCTGTATTTTTTATGAAATCTGTTCCTTCAAGGCTAGTTTTTAAATTTGTTTTAGCTACTGAACGTTTTGCAGTACTTACTGCACTATGTTTTTTAATTAAAGTTTCCAAATCTGTTCCTTCTGTATCTGTATTCTTATATTCAGCTTCTTCTTCTATATATTTTACATTAGTATCATAAGTTGATTTTTCAACTATATTACTATTTTCATCTTTAGCTTTTAAACCTTCTGTATATTTTGCATCCAATAATTCTTTTACTGTTTGCTTAGCTGCATCAAAAATTGCAGATTTTTGTTCGTCAAGAACTACAGCTATTTCTTCTTTCTTATATGTGTCTACATTATCAATAGCTTCTTTTGCATTGTCAATAGCTGTTTTAATAGCTCCATATTCTGAATAATTTGTTACTGGTTTAACTCCCTCTACAGTTATTTTTCCTATTTTAGCAACATATGTATCTATTGCTACTTTTTGTTTTTCTTTTTCATCAGCAACTTCTTGCTTAATTGTATCATCATCTTTTACAGCTGTAAATGCTGTAGATAATTGTGTTGCTAATACTGATTGAACTGTTTCTGCAGTTGTAGCACCATTTATTGCTTTTACAGCTTTTGCCATAGCTTCATCATATTCTTTTTTCATTATAGTATGATTTGTTGGACTGAATTTAGCTTTTAATTGATCAATTGCATTTTGTTTTTGTACAATTAAATCATTTTCAGCTTCTGTAAGGAATACAACTTCTATAGCTTCCAATCTCTTGCTTTCTCCTTCTGTTCCAGCAAATACTGTTGGTTCTGCATCATTTTTAGATTTTGCTGCTGTAACCCAATCTTGCCATCCATATGTTTGAACGTGCGCACGATATTTAACAACATATCCTTCTGCGCCTTCTACTGCAAGCTCTAAACCTTCCATTCTTTTGCTTTCTCCAGTTGTTCCAGCTTGAGCTCCTTCATCAACCCAATCTTGCCATCCATATGTTTGTACATGTGCACGATAGCTTATTTTAGCTGAAGTTGGTTTGTTAAGTATTCTAATCTTAACAGCTTCTAATCTTAAAGATTCACCTGTTGTACCTGCGAATACTGCTCCTTTCAATGAATCACTTGTAGTGTATGATGGCACCCAAGCCTTTTGTTGTACGTGAGCATCCATTACAGCGCTTGGTGCTGTTGCTGCATTAACTTTTGGAACAAAAGCCAAAGTTGTAGTCGCTGCAGCTGCGATTATTAAACTGCTTTTTAAAA
>CANQTV010000050.1 GCA_947626875.1 uncultured Clostridia bacterium
ATATGTGGCAGGACCTTATATGATTATAGTGAATATAAAATTCGTAGCCAAGAGGATTGTGAGCATGGGAAACCATCAGCACATAAATATTGCGATCACAATTATGAAGGAATACCACATGACTAAACTTAATTAGCAAAACACAAGATTTAATACACAACTAAACTTCATAATATCAATCTAGAAAAAGCAAGTATTCAAAGATGAAATAACTCCTTGACAGAAATTAAGAGCCTCTGGCAATCCAATAATTTGGTTTGCTGAGGCTCTTTTTATGCTTACACTATAAGTTTGCTTGGTCGTTCATATTTGATTTTAGATTTAATCGGTCTTAGGGTTTCTATTTAGAATGCCCTCTATAACATAAAGTTTTGCGTTTTTTGAATTTATGTCTATATGATAAGAGGGAAATTTGGGATAGGGAAATTACGGGCGTCCCCATTTCCCTTTTAATGCGTTGTGTAAATTTTGTCATGTTCTAATCCTTTAATTTGCAATTGAGAAGCTATCTCCGTTGTCTTTTAGTGAGACTCCAGACTTTAGATGAACTATCGGACGGAATCCGACGTTACCTACGTAGTACTCGCTATAACCTATATTACCTGCATACCCCAAAGCGAAAAGGCCGGAAGAAGAAGAACCGCTGCGATAAACTGGACTCGCTAACCAAGCCGCAGTGTTCCTTACCTCATTACTTATTACATATGTTCTATCTGTCCTATTTTTAGAGTCTAAATACAAATAATGCGTATAATTATCGTCGCCATTACTCACCTGATATCCCGCTCCACTATAGACCTGTGCGTTATAAGATGCTCCATATTTCGCATTATACGATTTTAATAGTAATTCTATTGATGGTGCTCCTATTACATAATCTATTTGACTATTTCCGTCAGCACTTCCTGTGAATTTCGTAGTCCATTGTTTTCTATCTAGCATATATGCTACTCCTTTTAAAGCATTACTTTCATATGTTGTATATTTATTTGTTATAAAGTAATCATAATTTAAGTTTCTCATTGTTGTATCTAATATATCACCTGCACCTAAATAGTCATTCAACACGTTAGATATTCCGCAACCATAGTCGTTAGAACCTTTTTTAATCGTATTTCCGTTTTGGTCCATCAGGGCAATCTTTATAATGTATATAGTCATTGGCTATTAGATATATATCACTACTATCTTGATAGAATAATAACCAGTCATAATTTTCTGTTAATTTACTTGTTGTTAGTCCTGTTACTTTCTTTCCAAAGTCTGAAGGATATATACCATCTGCTACTTCTAATTCAAAGTTACCATCTGCTTTTTCTCTTAACTTCGTTCCAGGTTTCAATTTGATGATTGGACGGAAGCCATCCGAATTGGTGTAAATCCCTTCAGAAGAGTGATAATCTCCACTGGTCACCATTCCACTAGAACTCAAATTCAACAAATCGTAAGCTTGGTAAGCAGCTGGACTCGCTATCCACATGTATTTAGCACACGTTTCATCTGATATTACATATGTTCTATCAGTATCTGCGAACGTTTTAGAAATAACATCACTATAATCACTGTCTGCATCTCCTCCACTACTCATCTTATATCCTGTCGCACTCGTGGCTTTTGCTTTGTAATTTGTTCCGTATTTTTTATTATATGATTTGAATAGTAATTCTATTGAAGGGCCTCCTATTACATAATCTATTTGGCTATTTCCGTTAGCATTTCCTGTGAATTTCGTAGTCCATCGATTTCTATCTAACATATATGCTACTGCTTTCATATTTGTATTTTGACTCGAATAATTCTTTGTTACAAAGTAATCATAATTTAAGTTTTTCATTGCTGGATCCGTTATATCACTTGAACCCGCATATCCATCTACGAGGTTATAGAACGAACCAACATAGTCGTACGCGTACCCATGAATCCCATCCCCATTTGGACCATCAGCGCAGTCATCTGCACGTATATAGTCATTTGCTATTAGATATATATCACTACCATCTTGATAGAATAATAACCATTCATAATTTTCTGTTAAAGGACTTAGTGTTAATCCTGTTACTTTCTTTCCATATTTTGAAGGGGCTATTTTTGTTGTTACTGTTACTGGAGATCCTGTAGCTGATATATTTTTAGCTCCGTCTTTTACCCATGCATAGTATTGTCCATCTGCTTTCTTTTCACTTTTCCATGATGTTGCTCCATTTGTTACTGTTTTCCAATCAACTGAATTCTCTGCTGGGACACTTGAATCTGTTGTAATTGCATATGCTGCTATTTTACTTCCTCCACCGTCTGATGCTTCTACTGTTATTGTTCCATCTTGATTTCCTGTCGCTTTTGTTACTTTTGGTTTTTCTTTATCAATATTAGAAATTTGCATTGTCTTTATCTTTACTGTAGTTGGGCTTTCAGTTCCTTCAAATTGTTTTGCTGCAACTGTGGTATTTTCTGAAACTTGGAAGGATACTGTGTTTCCATTTGCAGTTTTCCAAACACCATTTGTTGATTCTCGATACTGTCTAGTTAAATAGCTTTGAGATCCACTTTTGAAGTCAATTGAAACTGATACTGCTCCATTAGTCCAAGAGTTTCCATTAGGTGTACAAGTAATTACTGGGTCTTCAATATTTGCTGTTCTTACACCAGTTAACTCCTGAGAAATAGTTGGACCATTACCTAAAGAATCAGATACTTTTGTTCTTACGTCATAACTTGTATTTAAGGCTAATCCTGAAAACTTATGAGAAGTTCCATCTTTTACCCAATTATTATTCCAAGAAGTTTGAGTAGAAGGTTTTATCTCATAATACCTAGA
>CANQTV010000051.1 GCA_947626875.1 uncultured Clostridia bacterium
CAATACAGAATCCATTCCTTAAAAGTTGCTTGATTTAAAATTAATAAAAAGTGTCTAACATTTGGGGTTCAGTTCATAAAATGACGTCTTGACAAAAATTTAGAGCCTTCGGCAATCCAAATTATTGGTATTGCTCAAGGCTCTTTTTGTGCTTACGAGTTTCCTTGTTTGTTCATATTTGATTTTAGATTTTATCGGTCTTATGTCTCCCCTCAATAACATAAAGTTTTGCGTTTTGAATTTATGTCTATATGATAAGAGGGAAATTTGGGGAAATTACGGGCATCCCCATTTCCCATTTTTTTATCAATTTTATATTGACTTTTACAATCCTTTAATTCACAACTGACAAGCTGTCTCCGTTATTTTTTAGTGCGACTCCAGATTTTAGATGAACTAGAGGACGGAAGCCGGTCTTCTTGTCATGCCCGTAACTGCCCCCCACGCTTCTCGTACTGACCGTAGACGCATATGTTCCCGACCCAATCATAGTATCCTTGTCCAAAGCAGACGGACTCGCCACCCACATGTAATAAGCTTTTTTAATATCTGGCATGAAATATGGTGTATCCGTTTCGTTGAACATGTTATTTAAAGCGTCTTTATAACCCCTATTAGAAGAATTACCTGTTCGCTCTCCAGTACCTAACTTATATCCTGTCAAATTGGCTTCTGCTTGGTAATTTGTTCCATATTTTGCATTATACGATTTGAATAGTAATTCTATTGATGGTCCTCCTATTACATAATCTATTTGATTATTTCCGTCAGCATTTCCTGTGAATTTCGTAGTCCATTGCTTTCTATCTAACATATATGCTACTTTTTTCATACTATTATTATAGAATGCCGAATAACTATGTCTTACAAAGTAATCATAATTTAAGTTTTTCATTGCTGGATCCGTTACACGATACGAATCATTATAGTCTTGAATTACAGAATTCTCTTCATAAAGCCCACAGGAATAGTCTGTTTCACCCTTCACGATCGGAGTCCCGCCTGGACCATCTGGACAGTCTTTATAATGTATATAGTCATTTGCTATTAGATATATATCACTACTATCTTGATAGAATAATAACCAGTCATAAGTTTCTGTTAATTTACTTGTTGTTAGTCCTGTTACTTTCTTTCCAAAGTCTGAAGGATATATACCATCTGCTACTTCTAATTCAAAGTTACCATCTGCTTTTTCTCTTAACTTCGTTCCAGGTTTCAATTTGATGATTGGACGGAAGCCATCCGAATTGGTGTAAATCCCTTCAGAAGAGTGATAATCTCCACTGGTCACCATTCCACTAGAACTCAAATTCAACAAATCGTAAGCTTGGTAAGCAGCTGGACTCGCTATCCACATGTATTTAGCACACGTTTCATCTGATATTACATATGTTCTATCAGTATCTGCGAACGTTTTAGAAATAACATCACTATAATCACTGTCTGCATCTCCTCCACTACTCATCTTATATCCTGTCGCACTCGTGGCTTTTGCTTTGTAATTTGTTCCGTATTTTTTATTATATGATTTGAATAGTAATTCTATTGAAGGGCCTCCTATTACATAATCTATTTGGCTATTTCCGTTAGCATTTCCTGTGAATTTCGTAGTCCATCGATTTCTATCTAACATATATGCTACTGCTTTCATATTTGTATTTTGACTCGAATAATTCTTTGTTACAAAGTAATCATAATTTAAGTTTTTCATTGCTGGATCCGTTATATCACTTGAACCCGCATATCCATCTACGAGGTTATAGAACGAACCAACATAGTCGTACGCGTACCCATGAATCCCATCCCCATTTGGACCATCAGCGCAGTCATCTGCACGTATATAGTCATTTGCTATTAGATATATATCACTACCATCTTGATAGAATAATAACCATTCATAATTTTCTGTTAAAGGACTTAGTGTTAATCCTGTTACTTTCTTTCCATATTTTGAAGGGGCTATTTTTGTTGTTACTGTTACTGGAGATCCTGTAGCTGATATATTTTTAGCTCCGTCTTTTACCCATGCATAGTATTGTCCATCTGCTTTCTTTTCACTTTTCCATGATGTTGCTCCATTTGTTACTGTTTTCCAATCAACTGAATTCTCTGCTGGGACACTTGAATCTGTTGTAATTGCATATGCTGCTATTTTACTTCCTCCACCGTCTGATGCTTCTACTGTTATTGTTCCATCTTGATTTCCTGTCGCTTTTGTTACTTTTGGTTTTTCTGTATCAATATTAGAAATTTGCATTGTCTTTATCTTTACTGCAGCTGGGATTTCAGTTCCTTCAAATTGTTTTGCTGCAACTGTAGTGTTTGCTGAAACTTGGAAGGATACTGGGTTTCCAGTTGCATTTTTCCAAGTGCCATCTGTTGATTCTCGATACTGTCTAGTTAAATAGGTTTGAGATCCACTTTTGAAGTCAATTGAAACTGATACTTTTCCATTAGTCCAAGAGTTTCCATTAGGTGTACAAGTAATTACTGGTTCTTCAATATTTGCTGTTCTTACACCAGTTAAATCCTGAGAAATAGTTGGACCATTACCTAAAGAATCAGATACTTTTGTTCTTACGTCATAACTTGTATTTAAGGCTAATCCTGAAAACTTATGAGAAGTTCCAGTATCTTTTTCCCAATTATCTCCCCAAGATTGAGTAGAAGGTTTTATTTGATAATACCTAGTATTTGCATCTAAATTATTAACATTTGCATCAGTTTGTTTACAAGTTACTGTAATAGAGTTAGAAGTATGTGTTTCAGTAGGCTTAGTATTATTT